>CADEDO010000005.1:0-34656 GCA_902826115.1 uncultured Nitrosomonas sp. | reverse complement strand
TCAGACTCATACAACCGATACTACACATTAGCATGTAGCCTCAGACTCAGAACATCCACATAGATGTAATAAAAAAACATTGCCAACATTGCTGAATTCTGAGCACCGAATACAATCATTTATATTAAATTTTATTCGCATGAAAACAATCGACAATCAAATATCCTTCAATCCAACTGTCATTGCCCGTATATTGGGAGTGATCGCGGCTCTTTTGATCCTTGCTGGTATCGGAGGGCAACTCCTAAGATTCTCATTTGGAGAAGATTATCTCAGAATGCTGGTGCTGCTTTTCCATCTTGATCATGAACGGAACATTCCAACCTATTTTTCTGTACTCTTGATACTTTTCGCCGCACTACTGCTGGCACTCATTGCGGCACTTAGCGCCAAGCAGAAATTACCGCATGTTTCTAAATGGATAATTCTTTCATGCGGGTTTATGTACATGGCATTTGATGAAGCCTTTCAAGTACATGAGCGATTGATCTGGCCCATCAGCGTGATGTTGGGGGAGAAAAATCTCGGTATCTTCTATTTCGCCTGGGTTATTCCTGCCATGATACTTGTGCTTATACTTGGATTATTTTTTCTGAAATTTTTGTTGCATCTGCCTATGACCGTTAGACTCAGGTTTTTAATTGCTGCAACTCTTTATCTTGGGGGGGCCATCGGTATTGAACTGATTGGAGGCCGTCATGCCGAATTACACGGAGAGGAAAATTTGACGTACAGCATAATTACCACTATTGAGGAAAGCCTCGAAATAGCAGGGCTGATATTTTTCATTTGGGCACTTCTGAAATATTGCGCAGATCACCACAAGGAAGTGCAATTTTGCTTTAAAGCCTGACCAGTATTGCTCCTCATTTCAATCCCGGATTGCTGTCGAACTTACTATCCTTTTTTATCGGAATTGGGTTGTTTGCCAGTTTCTGCCATGGCGCAGATCCCAAAAGCTCATCCACATTTCCCATAAAATATCCGAAGATGTTTTTTTAATAGCGCTCATCACAACGCACGCACCACGTATAATAAAGCCCTCCGATCACTCATAAATGCCATGCCCACACTTGCTCCAAACTCCGAAAACACCCATCATTCACAGTCTAAAAACCCCTTACATGGAATAACGCTGGAAACACTGCTCATCGAACTCCATGCGCAATATGGCTGGGAACGACTAGCCAGGAAAGTGGATATTAATTGCTTCAAGCAGGATCCCAGCATCAAGTCTTGCCTGAAGTTTTTGCGCAAGACGCCCTGGGCACGAGAAAAAGTTGAGACACTCTATGTTCAATATAAACAAGCTAGGCCATGAATTCATTCAGTCTTGCTGGTAGAGACTTCATCGCATTAAACGATCTCTTGAAAATTACCGGTTTGTGCGAAAGCGGCGGTAGAGCGAAGACTATCATCGCTGAAGGGCAGGTCAAAGTGGATGATCAGATCGAATTGCGCAAAACCTGCAAAATCCGTAATGGTCAGAGGGTGGAATATGCCGGACAACAAATCGTCATTACAGCTTGAGTCTATTCAGCGCATTATCATCAAAATCGATTGCTCACTCAGCAGCTGAACATGCCATACAAAAAAGTCAGCGCAATCGATACACATTCGAGTATCCTACGCGGCTATTCAGTTCAACCCGAAAGTCATGATGCAATATCAACTCTTTGCCACCACGCCAAAGGCGATGGAGGGCATTCTCGCCAACGAAATTCAAGCACTCGGCGGAAATAATGTACAGCAAAAACTCGCTGGCGTAGCCTTTCAAGGTGATCTGGCGATGGCTTATGCCGCTTGCCTATGGTTGCGCACTGCTAGTCGCATTTTGCTGTTACTTGGCAGTTTTGAAGTTAAATCCCAGCAGGATTTATATATTGGCATTCAGAATATTGACTGGTCTGAGCATTTAAACCCTGACGACAGTCTGGCAGTCACTTTTAGCAGCAAAAACAACCCGGCGATCAACAACACCCACTTCGGTGCGCAAAAAGTCAAAGACGCCATCGTTGATCAAATGCGCACCAAGTTCAATCAACGTCCAAGCGTCGATACCGAGCGCCCCAGCATCCGTATCAATGTCTATTTGCACAATGATACTGCCCAATTAAGCCTGGATTTGTCTGGCGAGAGCTCACATAAACGTGGCTATCGCGACATTAATATCACAGCACCGATCAAGGAAAATCTGGCAGCGGCAATCCTGCTGCGCGCCGCTTGGCCGGAAATCGCCAAACAAGGTGGCTCGCTGCTGGATCCCATGTGTGGCTCCGGCACACTACTGGTGGAAGGGGCACTGATCGCCGGCGATATTGCACCCGGCTTGCAACGCGATTATTTTGGTTTTCTGGGTTGGAAGCAACATGATCAAGCACTTTGGCAAAGCATTCTGGATAATGCCCTGCATCGCCGTGACATTGGCTTGAATCAATTACCCGTGATTGTCGGCTTTGACCAAGATCGCCGCAGCGTTGTCGCGGCAATACAGCATGTGGAAAATGCCGGATTATCAGGCAAAATCCATATTGAAAAGCGCGATATCTCCGATGCCTCCGCAGCGGAGAGCTGGCCCAAAGGCTTGATTGTCTGCAACCCCCCCTATGGTGAGCGGTTAGGTGATGAAGAACAAACCGCCATACTATATCGTCAGTTCGGCGAGGTGTTGAAACAGCGTTTTATCGGCTGGCAGGCAGCGATGATCATTGGCAATCCTGAATTAGGATTCCGACTGGGTATCCGCTCGCAAAAACCCATCACATTGTTCAATGGCGCACTGGAGTGCAAATTATTGCGTTTTAAGCTCGAGGAAAACAATTTCTTTGAACCTAAAGCCAAATCCCAACAGGAACGCATCGAACAAATCAGCCGCCGCGCCCAAACCGAACAACCGGATAATCAAGCGGAGATGTTCGCCAACCGCTTGCGCAAAAATCTGAAAAAACTAAACAAATGGATCAAACTCAATCAGATTCATTGCTATCGACTCTATGATGCAGATCTACCAGAATATGCAGTGGCAGTGGATGTTTATCAGGGAGAAAAAATCTGGGTGAATGTTCAGGAATATGAACCGCCGAAAACGATTGATCCCATTAAGGCTAATCAGCGCCTAGCCGGTGTATTGAAAGAAATAGCCACTGTACTGGAAATCCCTGCCGAGCAGGTGTTTCTAAAAATACGCCGCAAGCAGAAAAACACCGACCAATACGAAAAACAAGGTGATTCACGTCGCTTTCATGTAGTCGAAGAAGGCAGTTGCAAGTTCTGGGTAAATTTCGAAGACTATCTGGATACCGGGCTGTTCCTTGATCACCGACCGGTACGGTTGCTGATTCAACAGCAAGCCAAGGACAAGCGCTTTTTGAACTTATTCGCTTATACCGGCAGCGCCACAGTACATGCGGTAATTGGCGGTGCAGTGTCCAGCGTTACCGTGGATATGTCCAATACTTATCTGGATTGGGCGAAACGAAATTTTGATCTCAATGGCATTCGTGGCGACCACAAGCTGGTGCGCGCCGATTGCCTGCAATGGTTAAATGAACAAGCGGGTGCCAAACACAAACCGCAATTTGATTTAATCTTTCTCGATCCCCCTACTTTTTCCAACTCCAAGAAAATGGACGAAGTGTTCGATATTCAGAAAGATCATGTGCAATTGATCCACGACGCCGCTGCTTTACTGGCTCCTGGTGGAAAGCTATATTTTTCAACCAATTTCCGCCGCTTCAAAATGGATCAGGGCGCATTAAAAAACTTACTGATCGAAGATATCAGCAAAGCAATGATCCCTGAGGATTTCGCTCGCGACGCAAAAATTCATTATTGTTGGAAAATTTCTCGCTAAACATTCAACAATCACACAGCGTTTCTACATAATACGATGCCAAATGAAGTGTCCCGGCTATCTTGATTTTGCTCATGGACTACCTCGTGCCAAGAGCATGGGTAGTCCATTATCACGAAAAAGTCGGAATATTTCCTTTTTTACTTAACTTCTCCTCCTGGTGAATTGGGGCGAGGTTGAGTTTCAGGACCGAAATCTAATGGATCCTTGGCTTCAGTTTCTAATGTAGCAGCTGCGCCGGAAGATATTCCAAGGGCACCCGTTCCGCCTACACAATTGATGTTGCCAGCAGTATACCGACCATATAACAACGTGAAGTTATTGTTTACTGGAAAACCAAAGGTGTGTGCTACTTGGACGGTATACCACCCACTAACTGGAGCACTAGCTATTTTCACTAGCGGACGTAATGAGCCCCCCGCATCGTCATCACGATAAACTTGACCATTCGGTGCAATTACAACCAATTTAGAATCAAAAGAAGTCGATGACACAAACAGGCGAAGACATTGCCCTGCTGTTGAATAAACCTGAATGATCCAAGGATTCGTATTGGAATTAGTGTCGTGCAAGGTTCCATCCAATCGGACAGAGGAACCATCCAAAATTGTAGTTGTAGAAACCGACGGATCGAAAAGATTAGTCGTTGCACTTGCATTACTCGACACCAAAGCGCCGGCAATGGATATTGCTGATAATATTGCTTTTGTTCTACTCTTCATAAGATTCACCTCTAAATTGAAAGTACTTTAATATCGCGTAATTAGTGCATTAATTTCGTGTAAGACATAGCATTCAAATCTTGATAAAAAATCTAAAAATTCTTGTTTTTATCCTTGCACTACAAAATTAATTTATCAATACTGATCCATTCCGGCGGCAAACAGCTTCCATATTTCTAACAATTTAGCGCATGATCTGTGTTGGGCCGACATAAAGAAACTGAAATAATGCGAGGTTTATTGAAAGGACAATCTGTACTGGAGATCAAAAGCTTTACTGGTAAATTTCTCAAGAATGCTTCACGAAGCTGATCTTGATAAAGTTTACGACCTGCATCGGTAGTAGAAGTGACATAGCCTGCCTGTGGAGAAGGACAACCAGCAGGGTTGGTATAGACTCCTCCTATGGATGAGTCGGTAACTAGTTTTACCGAATATGTATCAGCTCCCCAACCAGACTCCACAACATAAATAAGACTCCTATCAGTCCACTGCTCCCCTGCTGCTGTTGCAACTTGTGCTATTGTCAGCGACAATGCAACCGAACAAATCATAAGTAGTTTTTTACTTAATAATTTCATGATGATACCTCCTAAAAAATAACTCCGTCGCAATTAACGGATAACATTAACCGGATTATTCAATCCAAATTACCATTTTGTTTAATCAAGCTTTAGACCCTGAAAAAATTTCATATTGGATCCGGATTTATCTTATAGGGGTAGAGGTTACAGATCGGTTACAGATGAGAAGATAATTGGGAATAAATTATCGAAGCAGCAGAATCTATTTAACTTATGGCGTTATTGGGTCTTAATTATCTTGTGATAGGTTGCTTGAATATGAGGGGAAGGGTTAACACCTAAACGGGTCAGGAGAGATTGTCGGCAACGTTGATAGACCAGCAGCGCATCGCTATGTCGGTCAAGCTTTATGTAGATATTCATGAGATTATTGTAGAAAACTTCCGCCAAAGGCTCGATTTCAATGGCTCTCAGATAACATTCAATAGCATCCGGCCAATCGCCCTCCTGTTCAAGGAATGTGGCATATTGCTCAATTATTCGTGTGTAATGAGCACGTAGTTGGTTGCGAAAAGTGATGGCCCAGGGTGAAGTATCGCTCTCTAAGAAATGACCGCGATAATAATTCAATGCTTGCTGCAGCGATATTCGGTTGTTTGTTACCTTTTGATGGTGAGCAATGTGACTAAATGCCCCACAATCTGTCCAGACATAACCGAAATCTAAGGACAAGTGTTTATCTTCCAATATAATCACCTGATCATGTCGCAGCAATTTACGCAAGCGATGTAACGTCGTTCTGAGAGCTTGTTCACCTGCATCACCCATCGAATCTGGCCATAGAGCATCGATAATACGATCCTGATTGACTGATTTTCCACCGGATGCGCATAAGTACTTAAGTAATTCCAATGGCTTATGTTGAGTTTTACCCTGAAAGCGAAGTGGCACATCATCGAGATGTATTTCAAATTTCCCGAGAGTATAAATTTTGATTGGCCAGGGCCAATGGTCACACTCATGGGATTCAGCTCTGACATGACGGCGTCGAATCACACTTTTCACGTAATCAACTTCAATACCGTGCTGAAGTGCCAGAGAAAATAACTTTGCCATGACATGAGGACGCCAGCAAAAATTGAGAACGAGATAATCGTTATCAGCAGCAATGCTTAACCCTTGCTGGAGCGGGAGTAATGCTTCAACTTCATTATTATTTTTTCTCCATAAAAAAGCTTTTATAAGCAAAGCCTGATGTTCGAGTAAATCACTTTTCAATATGTGCGCATATTGAATTACGTTACTTAAGTGATCATGAGCATCTTCCAAATCGCCAACTTCTATCATAATTTCGGCCAATCTTAGGCGAGCAAGTGAAATCCCAAAAGGAGTACCTATTTCCTCCTCTAGCCATAGAGCTTCTTTCGCGGTTATGTAGGCATTGCGAAAATCTCCTTGTAGAAACTGCACACTAGATCTGAGAATACGCAGCTCAGCAGTTTGCAGTTTATTTTGTTGATTAGCTCTCGATTCTGATTCATTCAGACATATACCTGCAGCGCCAACATCTCCAGCAGATAGAGCATTATGGGCGTTGACACCCCAAAGCATACAATCGAGAAGCGGCAGTCCTGCTCGTTGCGATATTTGCAATCCTTCCGAAAAAATATCTGTTGCAAGTTGATGGCATGCAGTACACCAAGCACTAGTGCCTTCCGCTACTTTCCATAAAATAGCAACCATAGGAGGTACGTAGTGATGCTTCAGAATAGAATTGGTTTCACTAATAATGTGACTAGTTCGACGAAAATTACCCTGCCAAATCAACAACCATAGAAATGTTGAACTAATAGCAACCCGCAAACTAGGTTCAATATTAGATTGAATCAAACGATCTATTCGCTCCTCTGAATTCATAAAAAGAGAATGATGGGGAGCAGCGAACACTAGTCCCATTAGACTGGCATAAACCGTGGCTTCGACTTCAACTGACGGAAAACCGTTATTCCGTGCTGTAAGTTCCTGTAACTTTTTTGCCCATGATAAAACCGGTGTCATTGATGCGGATCTGAAAAAATAAGCATTTATCACAGCACTCACAGTGAAAAACAATCCTTTATCATTATTCAAAGCTTGAAATCCGATGTAAGCTTGCTCGAAATCAATAATTGCACTACGTGGATCAAAATTCCCTCTACTAACTGCTCGCCAATAAAGCAGCCAAGGCTCTTGATTTACTATCTCTTCAGGTAATAAAGCAATTGCTTCTTGTAGGGTTTGATGTCGCCCTTGGTTAAGTAAACTGGATGCTTGTCTATTGATCATTTCAGTAAGCACTTGCCATTCTTCAGCTTTAGCCAGCAATCCAGCAGCAGCCATGATTTCGCCAGATTGTTCAGCAAGACATGCTCCCAGTTGTCTTATTTCCTTGAGTTCAGCTAAGGTAAAATGAATACTCGCACGATCTAGTAGAAATTCACGAAACAGTGCATGGTATTGATAGCTGATTTCGTCATCACCGATTCGTCGATCAGTAAATAGCTTGCGGCGATAAAGATAATTTAACCATTCTCTTGCTTTAGGGCTTTTGCCCATTTCTGCTGCCGTTCTAATGGTCATATGGGACAGAATGGCTGTGCGCATCAGAAATTCACGCATCTCCTCCGATAGCTGCTCAAATACCTGACCAGTAAAATAATTGAACACCGTTCCCATGGTTTCAGATTGATAAGTATGATTGATTGCCCCAGTTTCTTTAAAGCGTTCTATCATCAGCACCAATCCAGCTATCCAGCCATTGGTTTGTTCCTGCAATAATGTTAGTGTTTCTTCAGTGGATTCAAGTAGGCCGGTGGCCGCAACGATTGCTTTCGTTTCTTCTAACGTCAAGCGGAGATCGTTCCAATTAATCTGTCCAATCAAATTATTTGCCAGTGCACGAGCTAGTTGCGGCGGAGGGTCTGTACGGCTAATGGCAATCAGGCTATAACCAAGCGGGAGCTCAGAAATAACAACATCAATGACGGTGTGAAACACTGAACTAGGAATAACTTCCTGATAATTATCCAACACCAATATCGGTGGCTCTGAGACCGTAGAGAAAAGATTACGAAAGAAGCGACGGGTAAATCCAGGAAGATCTGATAGATACTCCGGTGTTAACAAGGGCAGAATAAGTCGCTTGCGCTTGGCCGCTGCTCGCCCTGCCAGTCCCATATAGTAAAAGAATGTTGCCAGATCCGAATCGCCACTATCCACCTGATACCAAATCACTGGCAGTTCGCGTGCATCCAGATAACTCGTCACGAGCGTTGTCTTTCCCGCTCCCGGTGGACCAACAATCCATACCACAGGATGGCTAGCTCGTTCCTTATCTAGCTGATCATGCAAACGAACACGGCCTGCAACACCAAAAAGCCTCGGTTGGGTTAGCTTTGCAAGTGATGATTGTCTTGGCACAGATTAACCCCTTTGACATATAGATTTCTGTCTTATATTGACATAAATCTTTAATCAGGGTAAAGAAATTGCCAGCATTCGCACTGCACAACGAGGAGAGATTGATTGATTTTGAGTATGTGAAGAAAAGGTAAGACCAATAACAGTTGGAAAATAGAAACTACTTTTGTAAGTTACACAGCGACACCAAATAATTTTCCAACAACTGCGGTTAAACTCATGGCGAGCACTCCCCAGAATGTCACTCTGATGGCTCCAACCGATATTGCTGCCCCACCTGCATGAGCAGCAAGTCCCCCCAAAGTTGCCAGAAATATCAGTGAAGATAACGCAACCGCAATTATTAATGAGTTGCCTGGCACTTTCCAAGCAACCAGTAATGGTAATGCGGCACCAAGAGTAAATGTGCCTGCAGAAAAAAAAGCAGCTTGAATGGGACGAGCTCTAACACTCTCAACCAAGCCCAGTTCATCTCTAGCATGTGCCGCCAATGCATCGTGTGCCATCAGTTGTTCTGCCACTTGCCGGGCTAAATTCGCATCCAACCCTCTTTCCGCATAAATATTGGCAAGCTCTTCCAGTTCATATTCAAAATCATCATTTAACGATTGTTTTTCAAGTTCAAGATCCGCTTTTTCTGTATCGGATTGTGAACTTACCGAAACATATTCACCAGCAGCCATCGACATTGCACCGGCAACCAAGCCAGCAACTCCGGCTAATAGAATATCTGCTTGTGCCGCATGTGCTGAAGCCACACCGATGATCAGACTGGCTGTTGAAACAATCCCATCGTTTGCACCGAGAACAGCGGCTCGTAACCATCCGATACGATGTAATTTATGTACCTCATGGTGACTCATTTCATTTCCTGGTTAATTGTTTAAATAGTTTGTTGCAAGCAAGGTTTGTTCTCAGCAGTTTTTACATATTTTGATGATAAACGATCATTGAGCCAGTCTGAATAGTTTTCCCATAAACCGCTATCTTTACGGCTTGCAGATAATAATATTCTTTGGTAAGGTGGCTTATCAATCAAGCCATTAACAGTCACTTTACGACTCTATTCAATTTACTCTATTTGGCACCATGAAAAAATTTACTGCCCGATCATTTTTTATATTATCTCCTTTAGTAAGTTTATGTATCTTGCTGTTTCTTTTGCCAATCAAAACTACAGCTGCAGACACTACGGTTCAGTCTTGCCCGGAATTATTAAACTTTAATTTCAAACGCTTGCAGGATGATGTCCCACAAAATCTTTGTCAATACTCTGGCAAAGTCGTATTAGTGGTAAATACCGCCAGTTATTGTGGCTACACGGGCCAATATGATGGATTGGAAAAGTTATATGCGAAATATAAAGACAAAGGTTTAGTGATCATGGGTTTTCCTTCCAACGACTTTAACCAAGAACCCGGTAAGAATACCGAAATTGCTGATTTTTGCTACAACACGTACGGTGTGAAATTTCCAATGTTTGCCAAATCATCGGTTAAAGGCAATGAGGTAAATCCAATGTATGAATTGCTTATTAAAACCAGTGGTGTTGCCCCCAGCTGGAATTTTTTTAAATACCTCATTGATCGCAATGGTCATTTGATATCGAGCTTCTCAAGTCATACCAAACCAGAAGATGGTTCATTGGTTAAGGCCATTGAACAAGCATTGATAAGTAGCAAATAAAACGGGCCAGAAACATTACTCAACAAATTTGACTCCCTCGACTAACTCAATTTTAATCGCTCCAGCCTTAATTTAGTCCACGGAGTTTTCTACTTACTGTTGTATTTTATTGATAAAGGATTGTGTATGCTAATCAGATCAAGATCACCATCGCGCTTACTGCAATTTGCACTATGGGGGGGAGCACTCATCGCTTCTTTTGTATTTGGAGCATCATTTTTGCAGGTTAGCACGCAAGGTGATTCATCGGATACCTACCCAAAGGGATTTCGAGGTGGTGCTTGCACCATAGAAACTGAAACATTGACCATTGGTTACTCAGGTTATTACATCTCAAATGACTACGTTAAACCTGAGGATGAAATGAGAACGCCACATTTACCTATCCAATGTGGCAAGATACCCCAACCTGGCATTCTCAATATCACTATTGATTTGTTATATCCGGAATCGATTCGCGGCATTCCGCTAGGATTGCGTTTGGTTAAGGTGCAAACCGATGCAACCGAGCAGGAAATACTATCAATACCCGCACAACCACACCAATCAGGTGTAATCACTCATGAATTCAAAATGAACGAACTCGGGCAATACATCCTATATTTGAATGGAAAGAATGCAGAAAATGCTGATATTTTGGTGCATGTTCCAATTAAAGTAGGTGCAGATTGGAAAGACAACTTGAAGGTATTATTCTCAACCTTCATGCGCAAGGATTAATCATCCATCAATAATCGGGAGGCAGCGTCATACTGCTTCCCGACAACAGAATTCATCCACTCAGAATAAAAGAACGGCATTGCTTTCCATTGCGCGTATTGAGTTGCAAACGTGCCCACTTATATTTTGATTCAGAAAGCAGCAACTACTATCAGCAATCTATACAAAAAGCATTAATACCTGTATCAAAATACGAACTGGAAACACAATTCATGAACTGCTATTCACAGTTAGTTCTTATCACTGTCAATAACAAAAGGAAATCAAGAAGATTTAACGCATTACAACGAATGAATATCAAGCAGTGAACATTGAGAAAGATTTAATATAGTCCAATTAACAATAGAATTTCTGATCTTTCCAAAGTCTATTTCGCATCGAGAATAAAAATATTTCATTCAACAACTATCGAAGCAGCAAAAAAGCAAGGATCCCCACAGATTTTTCTGAGAGATTCCTTGCTATCAAATAGTTATAACGAATTAGAAGAACTGAAACAATACTCAAAAACTTATGATTGCTGTGCTCGTCTCCATTTCATAAATTGATTGGTAAATAGCGCCAATAATAAAATTACGATCATATAAGGTACCGCAGTACGCATTACGTCTGCATAATTCACCATCTGTATTCTTAATGGATACTCATAGCGCAAAGGCGGCACCCCTTCTCCTGTTATAAGCATCGTATAATCGCCCTCATCTAGATTAAACTCGCCTTTGATGACGCCATCCGAGTGATTGGTTGAGTACAATGAAGTCACTGTCTCACTGATATTTTCTCCACTACCTCTTACAATCTGCACAACAATTGGCATATTGCGTAGTGCTTCATCCACCAGATCAACTACCCAGAAGGTTTCACCCACCTGGGGAATTTCTGTGCAGTATTCTGCTTCTGGATCATGTTGTGGTTGATAGGTACTCAAATGCACCATACTCCCAGCCATATTACGCACACAAACATCTGATTCTAATGATACTTTACCATGCGCAGAGACCATGCCGGTATAAAATACTATAGAAAGTGTAACCACCAAAGTCCATATTCGCATCATTCGCTTAGTCATACCAATCTCCCAAACTTTTATAAATAGCCTGTGGGTACTACTCTCTCCCCTTTGAATCCCGCAGCTCATATAAACCGCAAGCTGCGGGCAGAACACTACCTTTAAACTACAATTGGATTAAGGAACAATCCGGTTATTGAGAATTTCTTTGCTTTGGTTATTCCAGATCACGTCTGTCAGGTTCGAGTAACGGGTGATGATTTGTGCTGCAATACCACCTGAAAACAATCCTGCCCAACCCAGAATCACAAAGCCCCAGTGCAATGGCGCACTGAACAATTCTTCCATGAACCAGAATGCATGACCCCATTCGTTCAATCCAACGTTTGGCAGAATCATCAATGGGCCGGCAATTGCCATAACCAATGGGAATGATGTGCCGCGGCTGTACAGTGGCAGACGGGTCATCGCGTACAGGTATGAAGCTACGCCACATACGATGTACATCGGGAATGATCCGTAAAACACTACTACGTGACTTGGCGTAAAGCTGGTATCACGAATAATCACTTGGTGCCATGAGGCATCTTGTTCAGTAAAGAAGCTGCCGCCCCAGTAAACACCAAACAAATAAACACCCAGCCACATCAACCAGTAGAAATAACGTTTAACTTCCAACTTCGGATCCAGGTTGTCCAATTGCTCTTTGGTGTCACGGGTTTTCAGTATCCAACCCCAGGTAATCAATGCAAACAGCGGCATCAGGGTCATGTGTACTCGCCACAGTCCCATCCACACTTTGTCAAATTCCGGTTCCATCGAATCCATACCGTGTGAGTATGCAAATGTCCTTTGATACCAGATCCAAAATATCGCTACCAGCAGCATGGTCGCCATGCCCAGCTTGTAGTATTTCGAATCGTACCACAGCGACATGTCATAATCAGCGCTCGAACTTGCGCTCGTTGTGCCATATGTTGTTGCCATCATAGTCCTCCGATTGTTTAGTTAAGTAACGCAGTATGAGGCAATGTCAAGGAATCAACTTCTTGAAAATTGCTTGACAAACCCTTTTCTACGTGCTTAAGAATAACTCATTTCCATTCTTTTACAATGAGTGGATCCACTCATTTTCATCATGGTTATTCAGTGACGAATTTATTCATTTTTGGTTAGAAATCAAAATTTCAGTCAAATAAAATGATTGAGTGCTTTAATAAAGGAAGCGGACAAGCGCCGCTTATCGGCATGGAGGAATTTAATCAGTTAGAGACTTGTTTTTCTGGAAGATGGTGACTTGGATTTTGCACTTTCAGTCGTAACGCAAAACTAATCAGACTATTGGGTCCGGTCAGGTTGAGTTTTCTTGAGATATTGACTCTATGATTCTCAATGGTTTTTTTACTTACAAACAGTTTCTTAGCAATTTGCGGAGTAGTATATCCCTCGGCTATCTCATCCAGCACTTTGCGTTCTCTTTTGGTCAGATTAATAATTTTTTCATAAGCAGCTTCATCGACAAACATATCCTTTTCCAATGATCCCTGCCGCATTATTGATAATTTCTCTAGACGCGCTCTGACGCTATTGATTAATTCTTCCTTGGTAAACGGCTTGGTAAGGTAGTCATCAGCTCCCATGTTCATACCGGCACGAGTATCAGATCGGGTCGATTTTACAGTCAGGAAGATAAATGCTGTATGGGTCAGTTTCGGCATTTGCTTAACTCTGGCGAATACCTCATAACCATCTATTTCAGGCAACATAATGTCACAAATGATGATGTCTGGTGTGCACTCCTTCATGACTTTTATGGCTTCCTCACCGGTGGGAACACTGATTACGCGAAAACCGAAATGGCCAATAATCTCAGCGATGTTTTCTCGCAGCAAGGTTTCATCTTCTATGACTAGAATGAGCGCGCCATCCATCTCTTCTACTCAATAGTAGGCAAACGAATCGTTATTTTACACCCTTCGTCCACTTTGCTTTCCAGCTCAATGTCCCCACCATGTATCATAATCAATTTTCTGGCAATCATTAACCCAAGTCCACTTCCGGGAAAAATCCTGGCGTTTGAGGCTCTGAAAAATGACTGAAAAAGGAATGCTCGATCTTTTTCCGGGATACCTATTCCATAATCTTTTACTGTTATTAAATAAGTATCATCGAGATAAGTAACTGTAAGTTCCGGTGCCTGTCTACCCTCGGAATATTTGAAAGCATTTGACACAACATTGCGCAACACATTCCGCAGTAGAATTTCATCGATACCGATCATCCGATCGGGAGCACCGAAATGATAGCTCAATATTCTCTGTTGACCATTTGGCTCAGCATTTGATTTAACAAATTCATCCATAAATTTTCTGAACGAAAGTTGTTTCTTAAATAATTCAATTTTCCCTTCATCAATTCGTCCAATATCCAGTATATTTTCCATCAATTCCGTCATGCGGGTTGTTTCCTCGGCCATGATGGCTTTATGCCGTTGGAAAAGGGTAATGAACGAGCTGAAATCAGTCGATTCCATTTTCAAATCCAACAAGTCGATACTGGAACGAATGGTGGCCAACGGGGTGCGAAATTGGTGTGAAGCCAGATTAACAAATTGGGTTTTAAAACGATTGAGTTCGCGTTCTTTTTCCATGGCCTTTTGTAATCGTTGTTCCGCCATTTTTATCAACGTGATATCGTTTTCTACAGCTACAAAATTAATCAGTACACCGCTGTCGTCATATACCGGAGCAATATTCAGATACAGCCAGATTTTGGTCCCACTTTTTGTATAGTTCAGAATTTCACCTGAAAAAAAACCAGTACTTTGTAATGCACAAGCAATTTCTTCAACAGTCTCGGCAGATGTTTCTGATCCTTGGAGAAAGGTTGCCGGATCAAAACCAATCACTTCTTCCGATTTGTATCCCAGAATCCTTTCAAAACTATCATTCACCCATATGATTTTCTTTTCGTGATCGGTAATCATGACGATGCCATTGGTTTTTTCAGCAACAACAGCCATGCGCCGCAATTCCAGTTCATTTTTCTTTCTCGCAGTGATATCCCTGCAAATACTGATAATTCCTCCATCATTCAAACGAGTTAATGTAATCTCCTGAAAAACTGGGGCACCATCCTTTTTCTTTCCAAGCGTTTCGCCACTCCAAGAGCCTTGTTGTATTAACACTGGCAAAATCTGATCGTTAATTCTGTCGATCTCATGCTCTGGATAAGTGACATGCCAGGTTTTTCCGATCAAATCCTGTGGTTTTTCATAGCCAAAAATAATGGCATGGGAAGCATTCATGTAATAGTAGCGCCCTGTCTCATCCAACAAAGCAACTCCATCCATTGCAACTTCAATGGCTTGCTGATGCTTGAAACCAATTTCCTTAGCCTTCTTGAGTTCAGTGATGTCCATGCCATATCCGACTAAAAACTCGACATCACCATTCTCATCTAATAGCGGATATACATTGCGAATGTAGGTTCGCTCTATTCCATCAGAACTTGTGAATCTCTCCTCAAAGGAGACTGATTTCTTCTGAATCATACACTCGTTCATTACTTCATTTCGCCGAGAGCCGGCAGCAGGAATCCAGTTGCCGAGGTCACTATATTCACCATGGCTCGCTCCCATGACAACCCCACGCCATTCTTTGCTTTTGATGGCTGCATGATTCGCATAAATATAGCGACCTTCCTTATTCAGCACCACAAGCTCGGTAGGCAATCGATCCAAGATGTAGTTATAAAGCAGGTATTCTTTCTTTTTATTTTCTTCCGCTAGTTTTTTTTGCGTGATATTTTGCAGAACACCATACAAACCAATCACGTGACCATGTTCATCATGCATCGGATAAATAGTTGTGGCGTGCCATTTGAGCCGCCCATCATCCATCACAATCATAAATTCTTCAGTACACTCAGTGCCTACGGATATGGCATGCTGAACGAATGCCAACATCTTTTCCTTTTGCAATCCCCGGTAAAAATGAGTGCTACCCAATAAAGATGAGCAATCAAAATTTTTGTCTAATTCATAGAAATCAAATAGATAATCTGACCAGATCGTCATATTCGTTTTAATGGTGTAATACCAATCGCCAATTTCTGCAGTTTTACTCAGAAAGCGAAATCGCGCTTGATAAGATTCCATCGAATCGAAGGCCGCAGGATTGAAATTAGACTGATAAATCATGAAGGATAGCGTTATGAAGTCAATTTATTATTTTGAAATCACTGATATTTTCCAAGAAAGTTATTACTACTTCTTCTCAGACTGAAACAAATAGGGCTTCAAATTTTGCCTATTCTAGTTCCTCAATCATTTTCTTGTAATAAATTTTTATCACAATTTGAGTGAAGAACTTAAGCTTGATTGATTAAAGTTAACAGCATAAGCAAATGTTTTGGAGAGGACATAAATAATTTCTTATTTTTTTAAACTGGCAAGCTGCTCTCTCAAATTTTTAATCTCTTCTTCCGCACGAATTTGGGGGGTGACATCATACTGAACGCCTAAGAAATAAAGTAAATTTCCGTTTGAATCAAAAAGAGGCGACATGAGTAGGTGGTTATAAAACAATTCGCCATTCTTACGATAATTGCGTAGTGTTACTTCAACAGGTTGTTTATTTTTTATGGCTTCACGCAATTGCTTAATTTCTGTTTGGTCATGCTCATTTCCCTGCAAGAAACGACAATTCTTACCCACTGTTTCTGCCAGCGTATAACCGGTTATGGTCTCAAAAGCCTTATTAACATATACCAATGGCATGTCTTCCTGATCAGGATCAGCCAGCGATACCCCATTCACGCAAGAGTCAAGAATTTTGGACAAAACTTGTGGAATCAATCCAGGGTCTTTCTCAACGATAAAATCCATAATTTTCTCTCCATTTTAATTAATTGCCAGCTTAAACATCCACTTAATTCGTGATTAATTGGAATCAGCCTGCTGTGCTTCGATTAATTTCTTAATATTTTTTACTGTTCTTTCAGTACCATCTTGAACAGCAATGCGCACCAGTTTTTCAAATGGCCTCACATGTAAATCGAGGCTTAGCAATTCAAAAATAAAAGTCAGTCGACTATCAGAACCATTAATGGGTTCAATAACATAATCGCATCGATAAGGATTTGAAACACCTTCAAAACAAATACGTGTTCCGGATTCAAAAATCTTAACTTTAAATGTCGACTCTGAACGATTACCTTGATCAATACGTACTTGACGACATAAAGTACCGTGCTGAACAGGGCCTTCAGTAAGTTTTTCTAATTCTTTTACTTCTGGAGACCATCTAGGATAGTTATCAAGTAGATCATTTCCAATAAAACTAAAAAGCTTGTCACTAGAACTCTGAATAATTCCGCTAGCCTTACCAACAACAGGGCTATCTTTGAACAAACCGAGCATAATTAATGCCTCCTGCGTAGTGTTTGCTAAACTAGGTAGGTATCGATTCCTGCCAATAATAAATCATATTGCACTTCAACCAATTCCTTGATAGCTAATGCCGAGATACCGGTTAATAAATTGCTTTCTGTGCCTAACCAGCCAACCGCATCAGCAGGTCCAAGACTGACCACGTAACCTAATTCATGATGAAGATAGGGTTCTAGTAGACCTAGAAAACCTGAATGTCGCAATATATTCCGCGCTGCCAATTTGCCTTTGCGGACAGCAGATTGTGCTGTCAATGTATTGGAGCCTAGGGATTGATAGTATGAACAATCGCCCGCTGCAAAAATATTTTGCAAAGATTTCTTATTTGCTATGACTTGCCCAAAAGCATTGGCTGGGAACATTCTTTGTTGCTTTTTACCTAAAAACAAAATGGACATACTGGAAGATAGTTCAAATTGTTTTTCTGTTTGTTTTTCCGTCAACAAAATTGTGCCTGACTGTTGTCCACGATAATAGGTATTTGGATAAAAAGCAATATTCATATCATGCATACGTGATTGCACATAAGCATTAAATCCTTCAGGAAATTGTTCGAGCACTTGTTCACCTGAATGGATCAGGCGTAATTCCGTTTTGCTTTTGGTTCGACTAAGAAATTGTTTTATCTCAAATAAAAATTGTATACCCGTTGCACCACCACCGACCACGGAAATGGATTGATCGGATTGATTATGATTATTAATAAACTGAGCCAATAATTCTGAGCCGGGCGAAGTGGTAAAATCTTGCAGATCCAAGACATCGGCATGATGCTCTGTCGCTCTGCTTTCACAACCTGAAGCAACTAATAGATAATCAAAATCCAACACTTCTTCATCAAGAATGAGACGCTTCTTTTCCTGACAAGTTTGCAGTTGTTCTTCATCAAATCTCACAGATGCTGCCATATGTCGGCATCCAAACCGATTTTCCAGGTCACTAAATGGAATGAGTAAATCTGTGAGTGGATATCGAAATGTTTCGTGCAAATGAGTAATTTTCAGATGCTGACTGTTAGGATCGATAATGGTAATTTCAGTATCGGGAGCATAGTGCAAAAGCGTCGTCAATGCTGCGATGCCAGCATATCCGCCACCGACAATGACAACTTTAAGTCTTTTTTGTTTTGGTATATAAAAAGGCAGAAAAGCCACATTATCTCCTTATTTAATAGGATAGAAGAGTATCAATTTCCTCTATCCAGATGCTTAAAACCGACTCTCATGGAGATCTTCTCATATTTATTATTCCTGATAATCATTGGTAATGTTACAGCCTAGCATAAAACCTATCGCTTATCGCCCTACTTTAGAGTCAAATCTCCCTGAGGAGAGAAGCTAATAAGGAATCTGTTTGACTCGCCAGTTTCCAATAGCCCATTGCCAGAAGGATGCAATATCTCCGTCAACAATCTCATTGGGCGGTTCTTGGCCTAAAAATTCCAAAGCAAGAAACAATTGCATTAATGCTCTTGATAAATTAATAGGCGCGGCGTGCGTTTGTTTACTGAGTTTCTCTCCCAAAGCATTAGTGACAACAGGCAAATGCAGATATTGGGGCGTATAGTAGCCTAAGGATTGCTGAAGAAATATCTGGCGCGGCGTAGAATCCAATAAATCTGCACCACGCACAACATGAGAAATCAGTTGCGCGGCATCATCGACAACCACTGCCAATTGATAAGCATAAATACCGTCGGCACGCCGTAAAACAAAATCCCCCACTTCGCTGTTTAGCTTCTGCGAATACTCTCCTTTTAAAATATCATAAAATAAAATGGGATGATTATGCGTATGGATGCGAAGTGAATGCGCTCCGTTTACTGGCAATCGGTTTTTAAAACAAGTTCCCGGATATATGGGGCCGTGCAAACCCAAAATACTCGAATCTGCAATTTCTTTGCGTGAACAGGTACAAGGATAAATCATTCCAAGTTGATTCAATTCATTTAATGCATCCTGATAAATTTTAGTACGCTGACTTTGATACACGACCGTATCATCCCATTCCATGCCCAATGCTTCCAGGGTATATAAAATCTCTTTGGCTGCTCCGGGAACAGTGCGTTGCCAATCCAGATCCTCGATTCTGACTAACCATTTGCCCCGATTGAATTTTGCATCTAAATAGCTGCCGACAGCCGCCACTAATGAACCAAAATGTAACGGACCGGTCGGTGATGGTGCAAATCGACCGCAATAGCTCGAATTAAAAAACCGCATGCTCTTCACAAAATTTAGTCATTGTGTAAAACAACACTGCTATTGGAAAAAAACGCTCCATGCTTTTATTGGGCGGTTAATAAATTGATCTTGCCCATCTATTTTGCCCCATTGAATAGACTATAATTCTAAAAGATTACTTATCGGATAGGTAATTCTTCTTGTATTCATGTTGATTAGAATTCATTAGGACTGACAATGCATATTCATATACTTGGGATTTGTGGCACTTTCATGGGAGGGATTGCTGCTATTGCACGCGAATCCGGGCATAAAGTCACCGGTTGCGACCAGGATGTTTATCCCCCAATGAGCACACAACTGGAGTCTCAAGGTATTGAACTGATTGCTGGTTATTCACCAGATCAAATTGAATTACGACCGGATATATTTGTAATCGGCAATGTTGTTACACGCGGCAATCCGTTGATGGAGGCAATACTCAATCAAAACCTGCCTTATATTTCCGGTCCGCAATGGTTATCAGAAAACATTCTAAGAAATCGCTGGGTGCTTGCAGTTTCCGGCACACATGGCAAAACCACGACTAGTTCAATGTTGGCCTGGATTCTCGATTATGCAGGCATGGCCCCGGGATTTCTGATTGGTGGCATTCCAGAAAACTTTGGTATTTCAGCAAGAATTGGCAATATCCCCGATTCTCCTATTTCCCAGCACCGTAATATTAATGAACGCTCTCCTTTTTTTGTCATTGAAGCTGACGAATACGATACAGCTTTCTTTGATAAACGGTCAAAATTTGTTCATTATCATCCCAGAACGGCGATTTTAAATAATCTGGAATTTGATCATGCCGATATTTTTGCGGATCTTTCTGCCATTGAACGTCAATTTCATCATTTTGTGCGTATTATTCCCAATAATGGTTTGATTGTATCCAATGGAACCGACAGCAATCTGAAGCGTGTACTAGCACAAGGTTGCTGGACGCCGATTGAAGAATTTGGCGTAAAAACTGGATGGCATACAGAAGTACAACCAAATAACACCATTGATATTTATTTTAACGAGAACTATCAAGGCTGTTTACACTGGCATCTGCTCGGCGAACATAATCGTATGAACGCATTGGCTGCATTAATAGCCGCTCGACATGCCGGCGTACCCATCGCAGCAGGAATCGAAGCACTCGCCCATTTCAAGAATGTTAAGCGGCGCATGGAAGAACGCGGCACGGTGAATGGAATCACGATATACGATGATTTTGCACATCATCCAACAGCGATTCAAACAACCATTCATGGCTTACGCGCTCATGTTGGAGAAGCAAGAATCATTGCCGTGCTGGAACCCCGATCAAATACCATGAAAATGGGAGTGTGGAAGAATAGCCTTGCGGATAGCTTGCTAGAAGCCAATCAAGTGTTTTGTTTCACCCGTGATGCCCAATGGGCAATGAATGCATTGGAGATCTTAGGAAAAAAAGCGTGCTGTTACGATGACTTGGATCTATTAATTCAACAGATCACAAGCATTACCCAATCCGGTGATCATATTTTAATCATGAGTAATGGAGGGTTTGGTGGTATCCACGAAAAAATATTATCCGCTCTACGAAACCCTTGAATGAATAGATAGAAAACCAATAGTCAATACTGGAAATCTCAATCGCCTTCAAATTCACATAACGAAAATACCTTACACCCTAAATTCTCTAAACGCATCCTACCTCCCACATCGGGCAAATCAATGACAAAACAGCATTCTACGATTTCTCCACCCATTTCC
Organism: uncultured Nitrosomonas sp.; assembly: GCA_902826115.1. Classification (GTDB taxonomy): domain Bacteria; phylum Pseudomonadota; class Gammaproteobacteria; order Burkholderiales; family Nitrosomonadaceae; genus Nitrosomonas. Next base: position 13,260 of record CADEDO010000005.1, on the reverse strand, counting down.
TGGATGAGTTTTACCGCAGCTTCTGCAGTTCCACCGGTTGCAATCAAATCATCGATGAGCAGTACACGATCACCTGGCTGAATAGCGTCGACATGTATTTCAATACGATCACTACCGTATTCCAATTGATAGTCCCGTCCTATCGTCTCAGCAGGTAATTTATTCGGTTTCCGAATGGGCACAAAGCCTAAGCCCAATTGATAAGCAACAGGCGCACCTATGATAAAACCGCGTGATTCAATGCCAACCACTTTGTTAATCTGAATATCCAAGTACCGCTTTGAAATTTCCTGAATGGTAGTGCGCAAACCGACAGGATCTTTTAGTAATGTCGTGATATCACGAAACATGATTCCGTGATGCGGATAATGCGGAATGGTGCGGATATGGGATTTGATCGGCATAAAGGTTTAAAAATCCATTTTTGCATTGAAAAATTGTCTGCTTCAATCCTGGAAATGAAAAGGCCCCAACCCATCGGTTGAGGCCTTCTGCATAACTATTCTAAAGCTACACTAAATTAAATAAAGCTTAGTGATCCATTGCAGCTTTTGCGTCAAAGCTCTTTGGTGCTTTAACTTGGGTCATCATGTCATCGTCCCATTTGCCTTCAACGTTCATGTGAAGCGCAGCACCCAGTAATACAGCTTCAATCAGGTTATGACTGAGGTATACGTATAATCCAGGTTGTTTGAATTCATACGCTGCAGCAACCGCGGCACCTGCTGGAACAAACCAAGTTTCTTGGCTGGTTAAAGGAACGTCGCTGAATGAACCACCTACCCAATACAGATCAGCATGACCACCAATCAAATGTGGATAGGAAGGACGGTTAGCTTGTGAGTGAATGAACAGCACTTTCTCGCCCACTTTAGCTTTCAATGCATTGTCGCCGGTGATCGCACCAACAGCACCATTGAATACTACGTGAGTAGGTATAAGTCCTTTAGCTGTTTCCAACATGTCGGCCATGCCTTCAGCTGGTGAGCCATAGGATTTGAATTTGCCGCTAGCATCTTTTGGCAGGTAGAAGTCTTGTTCACCGATGTAGAAAGCTTTGTCGTATTTGTAAGGTTTGCCTTTGGCATCTTTCAAACCATCTTTAGGCAATACCATAATTGCGCCACTCATCCCAGAAATTACGTGGAATGGAATCATGGTTCCACCAGGTGCGCAGTGATAAACGAAAACGCCTGGTTTAACAGCTTTCCAGCGCAGTACAACTTCTTCACCAGGTTGAACCAGTGTCAAACCTGCACCACCCAAAGCACCGGTCGCAGCGTGGAAATCCACGTTATGTGCCAATGAGCTGGTTTTTGGATTAGATAATGTCAATTCAACGTAGTCACCTTCATGTACTACGATAAGCGGACCAGGAATGCTACCGTTGAAAGTCAAACCCCAGACTTTTGCTCCAGGAGCAACTTCCATCAGTTTTTCTTGAGTTTCCATACGAACTTCAACGACTTTAGGTCCTTTTGAAACCTGATCGTGAACAGGTACATTTGGTGGAGCCACCAATTCTAGTTTTACACGCGGTAATTTAGAAACGTCTGTAGAAGCTACAACAGCCTGTGTTGCGCCTAAACAGAGCAATCCTAACCCAACAACTGCTTGAACAGCTTTAATCATATCTCCCTCCATAAATGATGAACTTCGCGCTTCTTTATGCGCCATTCTAATCTGCTGTGTAATCATCAAGATTACATCAGCACCTGTCCTTTTTCTAATGAGCAAAAGGGCGGAACGGCGAATATACACTTTCTGAGAAAAACTGTCTATTTTTGGTAGCTCATAATCATAGAGTCTTCATTTAAGGAGTTAAAAACAATCGTAAATTTAACTGATTAATTTTTCAATGAACAGATTTGGTTTATAAGGTTAAATACTAAAATTATCCTTGTATCAATCTTATTTCCGCAGCAGCAAGATTTTCTAATGTTCCCCTGAGCACCACCACGTCACCTGTTTCCAATCGTGTTTGATTTGTTGGCAATACCCCCCTTATATTACGTCTTCGAATCGCAGTGACCTCAACAGCAAGGTTGGTTAAATCAATATCTTCCAAAGTTTTATTAATCGCTGCTGCACCAGGAATCATGGTGATGGTTAACAAGCGCGGAAATAGTTTCTCTCCACCATCTTCCATGTCATCAGTAGAGCCATAATAAAATCCTCGAAATAAGCTATATCGCTGCTCTCGAGTTTCTCTAATTCGTCGTATTATGCGACCTGATGATATGTCAACAAACATCAATGCGTGCGATGCCAACATTAAACTGCCTTCCATAATTTCGGCAACAACTTCAGTTGCCCCGGCTTCTTTGAGCAAGTCAATGTCTGAATCGTCATGCGTTCGAACGACAACCGATAGCTCTGGCCGTAGCGCTTGGACATGTGCAAGGATTTTTAATGCAGACACGGTATCGGCATAACTAACCACCAGTACTTTGGCACGCATCAAACCTGCGGCTATGAGCACTTCTCGGCGTGCCGCATCACCATACACGACTGATTCACCAGCAATAGTCGCTTCACTGATACGCCGAGGATCATTATCTAATGCGATAAACGGCACAGACTCCTGCTCCAAGATGCGCGACATATTTTGCCCACTCCGGCCATAACCGCAGATAATAACGTGGTTCTGCGTTGCCATTGTTTGAGCAGCAATAGAGGTTAGTTGCATCGCGCGATACATCCACTCGGAACTGTAAAAACGCTGAACCACAGATCCACTATATTCGATAATAAAAGGAGCAATGAACATGGATAACACCATGGCAGCCAGCACTGGCTGAAGTATTGAGTTGTCTACCAATCCAATCGCACCCGCTTGAGCCAGCAAAACAAAGCCAAATTCACCGCTTTGTGCTAAATTCATACCCGTTCTGACGGCAACACTAGCATCGGTACCGAATAAACGTGACAATCCGGCGATTAATACTATTTTTAAGCCGATGAGTGCTGCCAAGATTGCAAATACCCAAACAAAATTCTCGACGACTACCTGCATGTCCAATAACATGCCAATAGTGATAAAAAACAATCCCAGCAAAATATCCCGAAATGGCTTGATATCATCTTCGACCTGATACCGGTATTCTGTTTCAGAAATCAGCATACCAGCAAGAAATGCACCTAATGCCAGAGATAATCCCGCCAGTTCCGTTAACCATGCCAATCCCAATGTAATCAATAGCACATTGAGAACAAATAACTCTGATGATTTCTGACGTGCAACTAAATGAAACCAGGGGCGCATCAGTTTTTGCCCAAACAGCAAAATAAATGCCAACACACTGATCACTTTGAGTATGGCAACCGCAAACATCAGACCAAAATTACTGCTGTCACTATCGACTTCAGTAGCAAGCGCCGGAACAATAATCAAAAGCGGAATGACGGCTAGATCCTGAAAAAGCAATACACCGATGATTTGGCGGCCATGCGTTGAATTGAGTTCTGCCCGCTCTGCCAGCATTTTGATGACGATGGCGGTAGAAGACATGGCCAAAGCGCCGCCTAATACTAAACCAACATGCCAATTCAATCCCAGTCCCCAAGCAATTGCCATAACCAGCAGAATACAGATAATCACCTGTGATGTACCAAATCCAAATACAATATTTTTCATGGCAACCAGTTTAGGCAAACTGAATTCCAGACCGATGCTAAACATCAGGAACACCACACCAAAGCCGGCAAGGTGATGAGTCTCATCCGTTGCTGGTATCCACCCCAATGCATGGGGGCCGATGATGACACCTGCCAACAAATAACCCAACATAGGGGGCAAACGTAATAAACGAAAAATGACAACTGCCAGCACTGCGATCGCTAACAAGATTAAAACTGTCTGTAGAGGGTCATTCATGAATTGTGAATTATCGAGAAACAAAATAGCCAGGCTCGTAACAATACTTCAGGATCAGGCTGGCTACAATCTATTCAGAGCATAATGCTATATAATAACGACAGTTCAATATTATCTATAGAAATGCCAGTACCTCATCTTTCTACCGCCCTACGCGGCCCAATTCTTGATCTTGAGAATCGTATCATTAGTGCTATGCCAACCATTGAACACTGGCTAAGAAACAAATGGCGTGAACATACCGTGCCGTTTTATTGTTCAGTGGATTTGCGCAATAGTGGTTTTAAATTAGCGCCTGTTGATACCAATCTGTTCCCAGGTGGCTTCAATAATCTCAATCCAGAGTTTATTCCTCTGTGCGTACAAGCGATGATGAGCGCTATCGAAAAGATATGTCCGGATACGCACAGCATACTGCTGATACCTGAAAATCACACGCGCAATCTCTTCTATTTGCAAAATATAGCAACATTGCAGAATATCATGCAGCATGCCGGATTAAATGTCCGTATCGGCACGCTGTTACCAGAAATCACAACAGCCACTCAGATAGATCTACCCAATGGACAGGCGATCACTCTCGAACCCATAGTGCGCAAAAACAACAAGTTAGGTGTCGAGAACTTTGATCCCTGTGCCGTGCTGCTTAATAACGACCTATCGACTGGTATTCCCGAAATTCTGCAGAATCTGAATCAAATTGTCATTCCGCCCTTACATGCCGGATGGGCAACACGACGAAAATCGGATCATTTTGCTGCCTACGATCGAGTTGCTCAAGAGTTTGCTGAATTGATTGGCATCGATCCTTGGTTGATTAACCCACGCTTTACTTCCTGTGGAGAAATTAATTTCCGCGAGAAACAGGGGGAAGAATGCGTAGCAAGTGCTGTTGACCGCATTCTTTCAATTATTAGAAAAAAGTATCAACAATACGGGGTAAAAGACGATCCTTTCGTCATTGTCAAAGCAGACTCAGGTACCTATGGAATGGGAATCATGACAGTAAAGGATGGTGCTGATATTTATAAACTCAATCGCAAGCAACGCAATAAAATGGCGGTAGTCAAAGAAGGTATGCAAGTATCGAACGTGTTAGTGCAGGAAGGCGTTTACACATTCGAAAATATCAATCAAGCCGTTGCAGAACCCGTTATTTACATGATCGATCGTTATGTCGTTGGCGGATTTTATCGAGTGCATACGGGCCGTGGTATTGATGAAAATTTGAATGCACCCGGCATGTATTTTGTCCCTCTGGCTTTTGAGACAACCTGTCTGGTACCCAATAGCGCGGCACAACCCAACTTTATTCCCAATCGTTTCTACGCATACGGTGTTGTCGCCCGACTTGCGTTGCTGGCAGCAGCGCTGGAGTTGGAACAAAACGTTGCCAGATCAGCGCCCCCTCTTCCTGCATAATTCCATCATGAAGCTTGTTTTTATTATTGATCAGTTGGATTCCATCAAAATCAATAAAGATTCAAGCTATGCCATGATGCGCGAAGCAGTCGCCAGGGATCATCAGATTTATGTGTGCTATCAACATGATATTGTGTTAGTTGATAGCACAATTACCGCCAATGCACGCCCTCTGACCTTGATGATGCCTCCTTACCAGAATAATTCATGGTATCAGATTGGTGAGGCGCTAACCGCTCCCCTGCATGAATTTGACGCCGTACTCATGCGTAAAGATCCGCCATTTGATCTTGAATATGTTTACAGTACTTATCTACTGGAATTGGCTGAAGCTCAAGGGGCGCTTGTCATCAATAGTCCGCGTGCCATACGTGACTACAATGAAAAACTAGCGATTGCAAAATTTCCGCAATTTACCACCCCTACCCTGGTGACTAGTCAGGCGCATTTAATTAGGGAATTCCTCAGTAACTATCACGATATCATTTTAAAACCTCTGGATGGCATGGGAGGCGCCAGCGTATTTCGTATACATCGTGAAGATCATAATATCAATGTGATTTTGGAAACACTGACACATTATGGAACACGCACTATCATGGCACAACGCTATATTCCTGAAATCGCATTGGGAGATAAGCGCATTTTATTGATTGCGGGCGAACCTGTACCCTATGCGCTGGCACGCATTCCGAAACCGGGAGAAACGCGTGGTAATTTGGCAGCGGGTGGCACTGGAAAAGTACAATCATTATCAGAACGAGACAAAGAAATTGCGGAATTTCTAGGACCTGAATTGGCTAAACAAGGACTGATGCTGGTGGGATTAGATGTCATTGGAAACTATCTAACGGAAATTAATGTCACCAGCCCAACAGGAATGCAAGAAATTACTCGGTTATCAGGATTTAATGTGGCAGGAATGATGTTGGATGCACTAGAAGCGCACATTCAACAAAGAAAATCTAATAGATGAAACCTGTATACACCCGTTGATTTCAAACGGACATCCTTTATCAGGTGTCCGTTTGAAGAAGAAAAGGTTTGCTGATTAAATTAGTGTAATACAACCGCCTCTTCTTTTTGTTCTTCGCAAATCAAATTTGCACAATAAGTTTCATGAATACCATCCAGGAACCCCCACAGTGCATCGCAAGCTTCTTTGGTGGCAGCCAATACTTCATTCTGTTTTTCTTCAGTATCAGCAAATCGTTCAATCAATGCCCACTCTGCTTGCGAGTGGTACACGTCCGCTTTTTGGTGAACGGTGAAGAATTCATAATCGGCAGGATTTTTCATGCCATAAAATTTGGCTAGCCCATCAATTTTGACCGCAGCAACATCAGGAACTTGTGACTCGAAAGCATGCAGAGCAGCAAGCCCTGCATAAAATGGACGATTTAAGCAAATATCCCGGAATGTAGAAACCAGCTTTTCGGTGTTAGGTAACGCGGCTGCATTAGCTAAACTTTTATCGTTTGCACCCAATGCAAAGGCAAATTTCTTCCATAGTGCTGGGTGATTGTTATCTCCATGCTCTTCATCAATCAAATTCTTCAGTACTTCTTGTCGAACACTGATATCACCACTATTTGATTCTGAATGCACATGAGGTGTATTAAAGTGTACAGCGCTTAAGTAAGTTGGCTCAGCCAATACATTATAAAAGTACTGCTCCGCATAATGCCGCAATTGCTCTTTAGTCAGTTTGCCATCGGTCCAGGCAACATAAAAAGGATGCTTGAGGAGATGCTTGGCGCTGATGATGGCATTAATTTCTTGCTTGAGTTTAATATTGGTTGTCATAGTTGTTCCCTTTAAACAGAGATGGATAAAGATTTGCCGTATATCATCGCTAAATAATACCAGCAAGTCAAATTTAGCTTCTCAGCTAACCTTGGCGGCGCTTAGATTTCTTGATAAATATCGACTGGCAGCAATCATGTTTTCAAGCGCTGGTTTTACTTCTTCCCAGTTGCGTGTTTTTAATCCGCAATCCGGATTTACCCATAATCTTCGCGCCGGTATGCGCTGTGCTGCTTTTTGCATTAAAGCAATCATTGAATCCACTGAAGGTATATTGGGTGAATGAATGTCATAGACACCCGGACCCATCTCATTCGGATAATGAAACTGATCGAATACATCCAATAGCTCCATATCTGATCGGGAAGTTTCAATGGTAATCACATCCGCGTCCATTTGCGCAATGGCTTCTATAATATCGTTGAATTCCGAATAGCACATATGCGTATGAATCTGCGTTTCGTCCGCCACACCATTGGCGGTAATGCGAAATGCACGAATTGCCCAATCGAGATAAGTTTTCCATTGAGATTTTCTGAGTGGCAAGCCTTCTCTCAGCGCAGCTTCATCAATTTGAATAATGCCAATACCTGCTTTCTCCAATGCGAGCACTTCTTCGCGAATCGCCAGCGCTAGTTGCATGCAAGTATCTTCACGCGGTTGATCATCACGCACAAAAGACCAATTCAATAAAGTAACCGGTCCCGTCAACATGCCTTTCATAGGTTTTTGAGTCAATGATTGTGCATATTGAATCCACTCGACAGTCATTGGTTTGGTATGTAAAACATCGCCGTAAATAATCGGCGGTTTGACGCATCGGGACCCATAAGATTGCACCCAGCCAAATTCAGTAAAAGCATAACCCGATAATTGCTCGCCAAAATATTCCACCATATCATTGCGCTCAGGCTCGCCATGCACCAAAACATCGAGCCCCAAAGCTTCCTGTTCCCTGATACAAGTTTCAATTTCTTTGCGCATCGCTAGTCGATACTCCTGCTCCGATCGTTTATGTTGACGGAAATCTTGTCGGGCTTTCCGAATTTCCTGTGTTTGTGGAAAGGAGCCAATGGTCGTAGTCGGAAAAAGAGGCAGTTGAAACTTTTTCTGCTGCAAGATCGTGCGTTGGTGATAAGGCGAACGACGCGTGCCCATTGCTTCATTAATTTCTTTCGCGCGGGCTTTCGCGACTGCCTGATGGACTCGATCGGATTGTTTGCGGCTGGCTATATCTGCTTTGTTTTCGTCCAGAATCTCCGCAACACTGCTCCTGCCATGATTCAGCGCTTTGGCTAACACGGCTACTTCATGCAATTTTTGCACTGCAAAGGCCAGCCACGATTGAATATCAACATCCAATTGCTGTTCGCTATCCAAATCAATCGGCACATGCAGCAATGAGCAGGAAGGGGCAAGCCACAATCGATCTCCCAGATCAAGATGGATAGACTCGAGCCAATCCAAAGTTTCATTGAGATCTGTTTTCCAAATATTTCGGCCATTGATAATTCCCAGAGACAGGATTTTGTGGCTCGGAAGCCAATCGATCACTTTGGCAATTTCGTCCTTTGCAATCACTGCCTCTAAATGCAACCCACTGACTGGCAGCTCGCAAGCTAGTTGCAAATTCTCCTGCAATTGACCAAAGTATGTCGTCAATAATAAATGCACGGGAGATGCCTGCAACTGGTAATAAGCTTTTCTCAAAGCATGCTTCCACGCTGGATTGAGCTCCATGATCAATACAGGCTCATCAATTTGCACCCACTGAACATCCAATTTTTCTAGCTCACCAAGCAGCTGTGCATACGCATTTAATAAATCATCCAGCAGGTCAAGCTTATCGGTTCCATCTTTGGATTTTCCCAACCACAAATAAGTAACAGGACCGAGAATGACTGGTTTTACTTGATGGTGTATTTGTTGGGCTTGTTTGATTTGCCTGACTAAACGCTCGGGATTCAGAGAAAAATGCGTGTTTTCATCAAATTCAGGGACAAGGTAATGGTAATTAGTATCAAACCATTTAGTCATTTCACTGGCATTCACGCACGAATGGGCAGCATCATCAATCACCGCACGCCCTCTGGCCGCGCGAAAATAACTGTCCATGTCATTGCCGGTTAATACACTAACCCGAGCAGGAACATTTCCCAACATAAAGCTGGTGTCCAACACATGATCGTATAATGAAAAATCGCCCACTGGAATCCAATCCAATAGAGCCTGATCTTGCCAGTGTTGTGTTTGTAGAGTGATCGCAGCTTCCAGCAAAGCTTGTTCAGAAATTTCTTTTTTCCAGTATTTCTCCAAAGCAAATTTCAATTCTCGCTTTCTACCAATTCGAGGAAATCCAAGATTGTGTGTTGTTACCATAATTGACTTATTCCCTACTGATTAATAATAGTTGGGCTATTGTATAAATAATCAATAATGAATAATAATGATAAGTTTTGAGACTTTAATAAGGATTCCTTATCAATGATCGAACATAGTCACCTCAAAATCATACAAGCATTGCAAGCAAACGGAACGCTCACTGAGGCGGCCAATGCGCTGTGCCTAAGTCAACCCGCCCTATCCCATCAAATTGGTTATCTGGAAAAGAAATTAGGCGTAGCCTTATGGGAACGAGAAGGACGTGGTGTGCGCTTGACGCAAGCGGGTATTTTGCTGCTGGAGGTTGCCAATCAAGTTTTACCTGTTCTATCACAAACAGAAAAAACACTGGCAGCCTATCGCGAAGGTCGATCAGGGATTTTGCGTATCGGCGTCGAATGCTATCCTTGTTTTGAATGGCTCACGGGTGTGATTGGTCAGTTTATGCTGGCAATGCCGGATATTGATGTTGATATTGTTCAGAAATTTCAATTTACAGGATTGGAAGGTTTATTAAATCATCATATTGATGTGTTAATAACTCCTGATTTTGTCAAAAAAGAGAAAATTATTTATGAAACTCTGACTGAATACCAGCTAGTCATCCTGGTATCAGGCGATCATCCCATGGCAGAAGTTAGTCATCTGACTCCCGAGCAGCTAGCAAAGGAAACATTATTAACTTTTCCGGTTTCTATAGAAAGACTGGATATCTTGACCTATTTCTTAACGCCATCACACCTTAAACCGGAGAAATTGAAGCAAATAGAATCGCTTGAAATCATGCTGCAAATGACCGCATTAAAACGTGGCGTTTGCGTACTGCCTGAATGGTTAGCAGATTTAAAAAATAAAGATCACAACCTCAGAAAAATCCGCGTTGGCAAGAAAGGTTTGTTTCAGAAATTGTTTCTGGCAATGCGCGAACCAGACAAAACCATTCCTTATATTGAGAAATTCATCGCGATTGGCAGGGAAAAGGCCAATAATACTTCCGTCACAAGATAAAGCGAAAGTAAACATTGTGCCGCTAGCAACCAGCAATGAAATAATTAAGGAAGCGCTGATTAATTCAACGAACGTGATGAAGGGCGAGGCGCACGGAACGCAACAACCGAGACATATCTATTAGATAGGCGAGGGAGTGAGTACCGCGCAACGAAGCAATTCGCTCGTGCAGTCAATTAATCAGCGCTTCCTTAAAAAACCAATGACGGTAGAAGAAACATCTGCCGCATATTTAAAGTAGTATTGCAAAAAGAATTACATGATGAATCAGGGGAAAAACATTTCTGCTGAAGAATAAGTGTTAATACACAGCTAGCAAAATAAAGAAAAATATATGGCCATCAAAAAATCTGAGCTTTATTCTTCCCTATGGTCAAGTTGCGATGAATTGCGCGGCGGCATGGATGCCAGCCAGTACAAGGATTATGTGCTGGTGATGCTGTTCATCAAATATGTCAGTGACAAATACGCCGGTCAGCCGTTTGCCCCGATCAAGATTCCGCAAGGCGCGAGTTTCAAGGATATGGTGGCGCTGAAAGGCAAGCCCACCATCGGCGATGACATCAACAAGAAAATCATCGCGCCGCTGGCCAATGCCAATAAATTATCCAGCATGCCGGATTTCAACGATCCGGAAAAACTCGGCAGCGGCAAGGATATGGTCGACAGGCTCAGCAACCTCATCGCCATCTTTGAAAACAAGGCGCTGGATTTCAGCAAGAATCGCGCGGAAGGCGACGACATACTCGGCGATGCCTACGAATACCTGATGCGCCATTTCGCCACCGAGAGCGGCAAGAGCAAGGGTCAGTTCTACACCCCGGCGGAAGTGAGCCGCATCATGGCACGCATCATCGGCATCGATCAGGCCGACACCACGGCGTCGACCACCGTTTACGATCCGACCTGCGGCTCCGGTTCGTTGCTGTTGAAAGTAAGTGATGCCGCCAAAACGCCGGTGACGCTGTACGGTCAGGAAAAAGACGCCGCCACCAGCGGCTTGGCGCGCATGAACATGATCCTGCACGACAACCCCGGCGCCGAGATCAAGCAAGGCAACACGCTGGCCAATCCGCTGTTTCTCTACGAACAGGGCGGACTTAAGACGTTCGATTACGTCGTCGCCAATCCGCCGTTCAGCGACAAACGCTGGGGCAACGGGGTCGATACCGCTCACGATCCGTTTCAGCGCTTCGATGGATTGGGCGTGCCGCCGGATAAAAACGGCGATTACGCCTACCTGCTGCATATCATCCGTTCGCTGAAAAGCCGTGGCAAAGGCGCGTGCATTCTGCCGCACGGCGTGCTGTTCCGCGGCAATGTCGAAGCCGCCATCCGCGCAGCCCTCATCCGCAAGGGATTGATCAAAGGCATCATCGGCCTGCCCGCCAACCTGTTTTACGGCACCGGCATCCCGGCGTGCATCATCGTCATCGACAAGGAAAACGCGCAAAACCGCAAGGGCATTTTCATGATCGACGCCGGCAAGGGATTCATGAAAGACGGCAACAAAAACCGCCTGCGGGAAATGGACATCCACAAAATTGTCGACGTGTTCAATAAGCAAATCGAAATCCCAGGCTACAGCAAAATCGTATCGTTCAGCGAGATCGAAAAGAACGAATTCAACCTCAACATCCCGCGCTATATCGACAGTTCCGAAGCCGAAGACCTGCAAGACATCGAAGCGCATCTGCTGGGCGATATCCCCAAAGCCGACATCGACGCGCTGCACGATTACTGGGCGGTGTGCCCTACCCTGAAATCGGCGCTGTTCGCCGAGGCCAAACGCAGCCCCAACTATCTGAGCCTGAAAGTCGGCAAGGACAACATCAAGCCAACCATTTTCGCGCACCCCGAATTTGTCAGCTACATGGCTGAAATGAACCAAGTATTCAGTCAATGGGAAAAGAACACCACCGCCACGTTGAAAGCACTGCAACCCGGTTTTCATCCGAAGGACATCATCCACACCATCAGCGAAGCGTTGCTCGCCACCTACGAAAGCCGCGCCTTGATCGACCGGTACGATGTTTACCAGCATCTGATGAATTTCTGGTTCGACGTGATGCAGGACGATTGCTACCTGATCGCCGCTTCGGTTGAAACGGGCGGGGGCTGGCAAGCCACCACGTACCGCATCGTGGAAGAAAAGAAAGCCAAGGACGGCCAAGTCACCAAAACCGTCGACAAAGGCTGGACGTGCGATCTGGTTCCCAAAGCGCTGGTCATTGACCGTTACTTTGCCGGACAGCAACAAACGATCGATCAGCTCAATTTGGAGCTGGAAACGCTGCAAAGCCGGTTAACGGAAATGGAAGAAGAGCACAGTGGCGAGGAAGGCGCATTTGCGATACTCGACAAGATCAACAAAGCCAGCATCAACGCACGCCTGAAAGAAATCAAGAACGATCCGCAATCGATTGACGAAGAAAAAATTCTCAGGCAATACCTGGAACTGCTGGAACAGGAAGCGGCCACCAAGAAAACCATTCAGTCTGCTGAAGTGGAACTGGATGCCGAACTGTTGGCGTTCTACCCCACACTCACCGCAGACGCAATCAAGCAACTGGTGGTCGACGACAAATGGATCGCCGCCATCGACCGGGACATCCATTCCGAAATGGATCGCATCAGCCAGCGCCTGACGCAACGCATCAAGGAACTCGCCGAACGCTATGAAACGCCGTTGCCGCAACAAAACCAGCAGGTGGAGGATCTGGAACAGGCCGTGAATGCGCACCTACACAAGATGGGGTTTGCAT
>CADEDO010000004.1 GCA_902826115.1 uncultured Nitrosomonas sp. | reverse complement strand
ATAACGTGCCTTTTGTGTTTGCTATCATGATGGCGGCTTCCGCCAGCTTCGCTACTCCTTTAGGCTACCAGACTAACATGATGGTGTATGGTCCGGGTGGCTATCGTTTCTCTGATTTTCTGAAAGTAGGAATACCGATGAATATCGTGGCGTGTGTTGTGACAATCACAGTGTTGCTGATCGGTTGGCCGCTAACCCGCTAACCCGCTAACCCGATAGAAAGGCACCAACCAATCGTAAATCGATACCTCGCCCGATTGGGCGAGGTAGATTGTTGACATTATTCAATTAATTTCATAGCAGTTTAATCCCTCCAAGTTTATTCCTCTCTTATTTGTGATGTTGTATTCAAACCGACCAGCAATTAGGTTCCACTCGACTGAGTAAATCAGCACTAAATATTCTTAAAGTTTTTCCCGAAAACAAAAGTAAATTGTTTGCATTACTGCATCGCGCTATCGATGTTCAACATAGGAGCGTCTGAAGCGCAACCACTTGCTATTTTTAGGGGGTACCAATGGTAAAAAGATTTGTATGTTATGAGTGGAATCAAACGCTGATCAGCTTGGCGTTATTGTTATTTGTCGTCGGCAGTTCAAAGGTTTCGGCAGATTATGGCATACCCCCAGATACGCCCACTCAACCGCCAACCAGGTATGTTTGGCTTCAAACTTGGCCTCAATTTGCAGGCACCACGGAACAGTTGCTTAGCAACCAGAATGTTTTTTCTTCCCCAAAAGAAGCGCTTGATCCACAAAGAGAAGGCGTGTGTTTAGAGCAAGGTGGCCCTTGGTTATGTCATCAGAACGAGGTGTTGCCTGATCAAGATGGATGGATGTGGGGATTCAGGTTTTGCAGGACGTACGAACCTGGTTACTGTGGATGGAAAGCTGCCAGTTTGCACGGTGTCTGTCCATCGTCTACGTCAGGCTATTACATTCCTAGAACAGCGGAAGGGGGGTGGTATCATGGTTTTATAGCGTGCTCCGTACCTCCTTATCCCGATGGTGAAAAAGATTTGGCAAAACCACCAGTGTGTGGCGATAACACACCCAATCCGATCCATATCGGCTTGGGGCGCAAACAGGCCATAGAGCATATCTATAGAACTGAGGGCAATGTTTTTCCCATTGATTTCCAATTTTATTACCAACATAACGATAAAAAGAGATTAGGTATTACCTGGCGACATAGCTACTATAAATGGATAGTACTAGACGGCCAGAAGATTCCGACCAGTGCCCGTATTTATCGTGGAAGAGGCGCTTTTTTGTTCCGCAGAGATCAGGCTACCGGTGAGTGGCGTGGCGATGATGATGTCAATGATTCGCTCATTGAATTGGTAGACACCAACCACCAACGACAGGGTTGGAAGTATATCGATAGATTGTCTGATAGAACAGAAAACTATGATGTTGCTGGCCGACTTGTTTCGATTGAAGATCGCGGTGGATTGATTCATACACTGACCTATGATCCAAATGGGAATCTCATCAATATCATCGATAGCTTTGGACAACAATTAACCTTTACACACGATGCTTACGGTAATTTTGCTACTTTAACTGATCCTGCCGGCGGTTTTTATCAGTTTACTTTTGCAAGTAACGGTAATCTATTGAACATTACCTATCCGGACAATAAAACCCGCATCTATCACTACAATGAGCCATCGTACACCAACAATACACATTTACCCCATGCGTTAACCGGCATTACCGATGAGAATGGCGTTCGCTATGCCACTTACACATATGATTTGCTGGGAAGAGCAATTATCTCGGAACATGCTGGTGGCGCCAATCGATATGCACTCAGTTACAACTCTGATCATAATAATACAATCGTAACTGACCCGTTGGGCAGTCAATACACAAGGTATTTCCAGACAATTCAAGGTATAGATAAAAGTATCAGGCAATCGCAACCAGCCGGATCAGGGTGCGGTGCGGCTGCCAGCACAACCACCTATGATACCCAAGGTAATATTGCTAGCGAAACCGACTTTAATGGCAATAAAACCTGTTATGCCTTTGATCTTAATCGTAACCTTGAAATCGCTCGTGTGGAAGGTCTCGCAGCCGCTAGCGCTTGCCCGGGGGATTTGATCAACTACACCCCTGTGGTTAATAGCGCCGAACGGAAGATTCTGACCGAATGGCATCCAAGCCTGCGTTTGCCGGTTCGTATCAGTGAAGCCAAGCGTGAAACCAATTTTATTTACGATGCTCACGGCAGCATTACTGAATATCGCATTAACGATATAACAACTAATGTTAGCCGTAGCTGGCGTACGAGCTATGTCTATCATCCGAGTATTCCCGGTGCCGTTCTACAAAAAACTGAAGATGGTCCGCGTACTGATGTGGTTGATGTCACCACTACTGATTACTATGCGCCGGATGTGGACTGTAATGGCGGTCACCTCGGTTGTCGTGGCCGGATGGCGAGAATCACCAATGCACTGGGTCATGTGGTTCAGGTCACTCGATACAATGCACATGGCCAGCCTGAGGAAATCATCGATCCCAACGGTCTCACCAGCACATTTACTTACGATGTTCGCCAGCGCTTACTGAGCCGTACACATGGCACAGAACTGACTCGCTACCAATATGATGGGGCGGGTCAAGTGAAGCGTATTACATTTCCGGACAATAGTTTTCTTGCTTATACCTACGACGATGCGCATCGTTTGATTGGCATGGCTGATAATCTGGGCAATCGAGTGCAATATACGCTTGATGCCATGGGTAATCGCAGCAAGGAAGAAGTGTTTGATCCACTCAATACCCTGACACAAAGCCAGCAAAGAGAGTTTGATGCTTTAAACCGGTTGTGGAAGCACATGGGTGCGTACAATCAGGTTACGCAATTCGGTTACGATGCCGAGGGTAATCTGAGGCAAATCACGGATCCCCTGCAACATACCTTTTCCCGTCAATTTGACGCGCGCAATCATCTGATCGGGACAACGGATGCTGTTGGTCATCATATCCGGCAAGCATACGATGCAATGGATCAGATTATCCAGAGATCGGATTCGCGGGATATCGCCACTGCTTATACTTATAACGGCTTTGGCGATGTCATTCAGGAAATTTCGGTCGATCGTGGTACGACCACTTACACCTACGATTCAGCCGGTAATCTCGAAACACAGATGGATGCCCGTGGTGTCAAGCATATTTATACTTGGGATGCTTTAAACCGGCCCATTAAACGGATTCATGTCAAAGTGGCTGGAATACCGGGAACTGCGGCCTTTGTCTGGAGTTACGATAATGGTGTGAATGGCATTGGGCGCTTGACCAGCGTGAGCGATGCTTCCGGCAGCACGACTTATGGTTATGATTTGCATGGCCGTTTGTTAACTAAAACGCAGATTGCAAGATTTGGCGCCATAAATTTTACTCAAACCCTGAACTATCAGTACGATAGCATGGGCCGTTTGACTCAAATGACCTATCCATCGGGCATGCAGGTCAGCACATTGTATGGAGCTGATGGGCGTCCGACTGAAATCCGCGTCAATGGAAATGTTTTACTGAGTAACATCAATTATCAGCCGTTTGGCCCGGCCAGAAGCTGGATCTGGGGTAATGGCCAGCCATACACCCGCAATGCAGACCTTGACGGCAGACTGAAACAACATCCGATGGGAGGTGATACCCGTACCTTGATTTATGATGCTGCCGGTCGAATCACCAGCACGGTGGACAGTAATCCGATGTATAACCGCAGCTATGATTATGATCCATTGAGTCGTCTGACGGGGCAGTCGGATAATACCAGCTTCAAAATCTGGTCTTACGATGCTAACGGCAATCGCAATAGGGAACAATCCGTTAGCAGCAACTATCCGTTTGAACTCGAAGCGACTAGCAACCGTCTGCTGAATGCCGCCGGACCAGTTGCCAAAACCTATCACTATGATGCAATTGGCAATCCCCTCAGCGATGGAGCAACAAACTTTGTCTGGAATGCGGCTGGCCAGCTCCATAATACGGTCAACAACCATAAAAAACATACCTACAAATATAACGCGCTGGGGCAGCGCATTACCAAAAATGGTCCGCTCAGTAAAAAGCAATTCTACTTTTACGATCCTGCCGGGCAACTGATCGGTGAATACAAGAACCATAGTGCCACCGACACACCGACCGATGATTGGCTGTTAAGGCAGGAAACAATTTGGCTGGACAATATTCCGGTTGCCGTAGTCAAGAAACCTAAAATCACCAAGCCAATTCAGATTTACTTTATTTATACCGATCATCTCAATACGCCCAGATTGATTGTTGATCAAAATAATACTCCCGTCTGGCGCTGGGATAATGTACACGCATTCGGCGCTAATTTGCCGAACGAAGATCCTGATGATAACGGGCAATCATTCGAATACAACTTGCGTTTTGCCGGTCAGTACTTTGATCGGGAAACCAGTCTACATTACAATTACTTCAGGTATTATGAGCCAGAGACGGGACGTTATCTGACCCCTGATCCGATTGGATTGGCGGCAGGCACGAACGTTTATGGATATGCAGAACAGAATCCGCTGAGTTTGGTTGATCCCGAAGGATTGTTGCCTGATGCAATTGTAGATATTGGATTGATTGGGTTAGATTTAGCTTCTCTTGCATACAATAAGTATCACGGTTGTGATACATCGACAGATGTCGCATCACTAAAAGCAAATACCATCGGGTTATTTGTTCCCGGTGTTACAGGGTTGGGAGCTGCGGTTAGGATTGGAAATCAAGCTGCGAAGGGGACAGCTGTTATTGGAAAAAATCCCGATTATATTAATCTGGCAAATAAATTAGGAGCAAAGAGTTTCAGCATGCCTGCAGAAGTGTGGAATAAAATGAGCAAAGCTGAACAATGGAATGCCAACCAAAAATTCCTAGATCGAGTGATAAAACGTGGGGATGATATCGTCTTATCAAATCCTGTTAAGAACATAAATGATGTATCTGGAATATATCGAAAAGAATTAGATTATTTGATGAGTAAAGGTTTGAAGTTAAGCGATGATGGAACGAGGTTAGTGAAATAAATGATAGATACAATATTTAAATTGATAAGCCTTCCACGAGCATTTTCTCAAAGATCTACAGTATCTATGTATGATTTATTACATGAAATAGGTTATGCAAATATTGCAGGGCAGATTTCGAAGCAAGATTTATATCAAGAGCTTCTTGTTTATCCTGATCTTGTTGATGACTGGCTCGAATATTCTGAAAATAAAAGATGTGCAGGTTGGTATTTCAAATTAAATGATGCAAACAAATATGCGGTTGGTTGTATAGATAAGAATGAAAATACTGAAACTGAATATGATGATAAGTTAAAAGCTTGTGCAGCCTTTGTGAAGCAGGAGTTAGATCAGATTTTAAAAAAGTAGATTATTTAATCTAAATCTTATTTGCTTATGCGGGGATACTGACTGCTAGCAAAAAACTCGTAATATTGATTCATTTATCCCGATAAATAATATTGAGGAGGAAATTAACCTCCTCAATATCCTCCTACAAGCACCTCAGATGATCAGTGACTAATTTTTCATAGTAATCCCCCTGAACCAAGCCAAATCGTGCAGATGCAGCGATATGTGCTTGTACTTTTAATCCCACTTGTTGCAAGATGATTTGCCCGCCGTTTATGTTTTGCAATTCCGTGAGTGTCTTGAAAGCCGGGAGCCAGATTGGGCTTGTTTGCTGTTGGGTGTCAGCGCTGGGTGCATTGACGCGTATGTAGTTGGGGGATAATTTTTTGATCAAATCCCGCAACCCATTGGCAGCATACAGTGAGCCCAGATTGAGTGCGATTCGGTAGCCGCGCTGGCGGTAATTGTTCAGACCATTCAGCAATTGCGCATGATGCAAAGCATAGAAGTTGTTTATAGTCATAGAAATAGCTACGTTCTTGGTTTCCAGTCCGCATTTGATGATAATTTCTTCAAAGTACGCGCCATGATCTTGCTGAACGCCCAGTATATGTCTGGGGTCGACATCAAGAAAAAGTACGTCGCCGTTATGTGAGTAAGTCAGATAATTCATCATGTGTACAGTGCGGCACAAACGATCCAAATTAATGATGGACTGAAAATCGGCAGGTTGGGTCAGGGCATCAGTCAATAAATGACTAATATCAGAGGATTGTTTATTTAATGAGTCACTGTCATAAGGCGAGACAACTAATTCCGCAATATGGCCCGTCAGTGCTTCATGATCGTTTGCACGGCGCACTGGCGCAAATGCGCTGCTGATTCGAATAGGACCAAAAATACCGCTGACAAGGCCTTTTTGCAGGATAAAAGGGCGTAGATTAGAACGATGTTCGCCCTCAAAGCGATCATTAAAATAATGTACTAATTGTTCTAAAGGCATAGTGTCTCCTATTTTAAGAATCGTTCTGCAGAATCATGGGTGTCGGATCCATCACAGAGCAGATTTTTTCTTGGAAATTGAATGATAGACTGATAAACCATCATCACTGCAATACAGTGAATAGCTTGTCATTGGCCGCTACAATAAAGTAATTGGAATTTTTAATAAAACGATATAATTAGATTCCATTATCTATAATTTAGATATATCACTGGTATTTTTACTGATTTGATACAAAAAGATCATGAATCTCAATCAGATTGAATTGCTGCGCATTTTGCAGGAAACTGAATTAAATCTATCCAAAGCGGCGAAACGAATGCACATCGTGCAATCGGCGGTAAGCCGGCAATTGCAATTGTTTGAGGAGGAACTGGGTTCGCCGCTGTTTGAGCGCAAAGGTAAGAAATTGATTGCGTTGACCGCTTTGGGTCAGCGAGTGATGGACGAAGTGGCGACTATCAATCAGGCAAAGCTGAATATCCAGGCGATTGCCAGCGATTTTCTCGATTGCAATAAAGGCACGATACACATCGCCACCACGCACACTCAGGCCAAATATTTTTTACCGCACCCGATCCAGCGCTTTCGAGCAAAGTATCCGGGCATCAGGATTTATATCGTACAAGCTTCGCCAGAACAGCTGGTCGATCAACTGCATGCACATAAAGCCGACATTGCCATTTGTACTGAAAAAGTGAATGAAGACGCGGAATTGATTACGCGCCATTGCTACGAATGGCATCATGCAGCGGTGATGCCGAAGGGTCATCCCTTATGTGAAGGTGAATTAACCTGCGAGCGGCTGACAGCCTTTCCCATTCTTACTTACAGCCTTGGTTTTACCGGACGCTCCGCGATTGAACGCGCATTTCAACAATCGGGTCATCAATTGGATATTATTTTGGCAGCCGCGGATACCGATGTCATCAAAACTTATGTGCATTTAAATCTGGGGGTGGGCATCATCGCTCGCATGGCTTACGATAGCGAAGCTGATCACGGATTGGTTGTTCGGGATTTATCTCACATCATTCCAAAATCCATTACCAAGATTGCTTACTTAAAACAAAACTACCTGCCACTATACAGTCAACATTTTATTGAAGAACTGTTAGTGGCAGCCAGAGAAATCAGTGCATGATGCGAGAAAAGGGCTTTGTGCGTGCCTATTTGATTCGGGGTGGATGTGAAGTGGAGGAGCCGATTTTCTTTCTACGGCTTGCCAGCAAGAACAGTAGCCCCAATCCAATCAACAGCATGGCGTAGGTATCGGGCTCGGGGATGGAAGATACGTAAAAAGTGTCCCATACATCATTGCCCCACTGGCTGGACACAAAGCCTCCAGTAAAATCTTCTACATCGACATGCGTATATTCAGAGTTCCAATAGGCTACCGAGTTGATCGTACCGTAACCAAATTCCTCGAAAGTGGGCATATTGAGCATTTCTTCCGCTGTCGCATAGCGCCAGCCACTATGAAAACTGGGAGCAAACAGTTCATTGCCCAGCCAATGCTCAACGTTCACTGGTGAAGCCCAAGTCCATGCCAGATTGCCTTTAACAACGTAGGTTGATGTGGGCAAGTCGCTCGAAATCGGGTTTGCAGACACGTTTCCTGTTATTAAACCTAAGGAGAGCAGATGTAATGCAATCAGAATCTTTTTCATGGTAATTTTCTTCAGAATATAATTTAATTGGGTGTATTTATTTAAGTAAAGAATCAAATTGCGCGCGTATTTTTAGGAGATTGGAAATTATGCAAATAATCGTCAAGTGTCAACAGGTTTTGATCGGAGTGATCACTATATTTTCGCTAATCACGATTGCTTCACCAACAGCAAACGCTGATGCCGTTACTGACTGGAATCAACGGGCGGGCGATATCGTTGTCAAAGCAAACATTGGACCGCTACCGGCTGAGCGGGCGCTGGCGATTGTGCATGCATCCGTATATGAGGCTGTCAATGCGATTACGCAGCGTTATCCTGTCAGCAATGTAAAGCTGGGCGCGGCTCCTGGAGCTTCAATTGACGCTGCGGTCGCAGCTGCCAACCATGCGACGCTGATCAAGCTGGCACCCTCGCAACAATTAGCTATCAGCAGCGCCTACCAAGCCGCATTGGCGCCCATTCCTGATGGAGCCGCAAAAACGGCCGGTGTCGCAGTCGGTGAAAAGGCCGCTGCGGCGATTCTGGCTTTGCGTACTGATGACGGCGCAACAGCGGGTGAATCTTACCGCCCCATCACTCGCGCCGGGGTATATATACCAACGGTAATCCCTGAGGCGCCTCAGTGGATGCAGCGTAAGCCCTGGTTGATGACGAGCCCGAGCCAGTTCCGTCCAGCACCGCCACCGGAATTGAACAGCGAGTTATGGGTGCGTGATTACAATGAAGTGAAAGCTCTCGGCGGCAAGCATAGTCAGCAGCGAAGCGCTGAACAGACTGAAATTGCCCGCTTCTGGGAAGAAGTCATGCCGCCGATTTATCACGGCATCGTGCGCTCAGTAGCGAATATACCGGGAAGGGAAATTACCCAGAATGCGCGCCTGTTTGCGGCGGTGACACAAGCCTCGGATGATGCGCTGATTGCTGTTTTTGATGCCAAATATCATTATGGTTTCTGGCGGCCGGTGACTGCGATTCGTAATGGAGATATTGACAGCAACGATGCGACGGAACGGGAAGCATCCTGGTTGCCATTCATTGACACGCCGATGCATCCCGAATATCCATGCGCGCACTGCATTGTTTCGGCATCAGTCGGTAGCGTGTTGCAAGCTGAAATCGGCAACGGGCAAACCCCGGTACTGACGACAATCAGTGCCGCAGCGGGTGGCATAGCACGCAGTTGGACAAGCATTGACGATTTCATGCAGGAAGTGATCAATGCGCGTATTTACGATGGTGTGCATTATCGTAATTCAGGCAAAACAGGTTCCGATATGGGTAAACAGATTGCCAATTTAGCTGCCGAGAAATATCAGTTGGGGCAAAAGTGAGCCGATAGGATCTACACCAATCGCTGCGAATCTTACAGCGTATCAAGACGCTTGATTCAATGGATTTTTGCGCAACAGTAAGATTCGAAGTGATTGCTAGATTTCGAGCAGGGGCGATTGGGCAATAGTTTTGAGCGTATTCGAAACATCAAAGCATTAAATCTCACCGCTCATGCCATATTCGATGGGTGTTTTAACGAAAAAAACATTGATTTCCTCTTCGCGCAGCCGGGTAAACATCAACTCGATATCGGCCTGGCTGAGCGCCATGGTGATTTCAATCGACTGATCGCTCAGTTCAAAGAAATGTGCTGAATGTAAATTGCCATCATGTCCGAACCCTTGCGTTGCGGTCATTAATGTGGCTCCTCTGATGCCAAGTTTGTGCGCTTCCTGCAATAACCACTCACCTAATGGTAAACCATCATGTTTGCGGGATTGCTGGGTAAAGAATGTCAATTGAAAGCCATGCATACTGATTCCCCCGGAATTTAGGTGCTTTTGAAGATGGAGATGGTCGCCAGCCCAAGCACGGTCATAATGAGCGATCCCAGCACGTGTAAGCCGATCGCGCCTGCTGCCCAAAGTATCCGTCCTTGTTGCAGGAGCGTCAATATCTCTGCGGAGAAAGTGGAAAAAGTGGTCAATCCGCCAAGAAATCCGGTGATGATGAACAGGCGCCATTCGGGTGCAAGTTCGGGATGATGGGCGAACAATCCGATGGCTACGCCGATCAGATAACCGCCCGCGAGATTGGCGATGAGCGTGCCCGGCGGGATCGCTGGAAATAAGGTATTCAGCGAAATACCCAGGAACCAGCGAAGCACAGCACCGAGTGAAGCGCCAATGCAGATGGCGAGTATGGAATGGAACATGAATTCGGATGATAGATGTCAATGATTAATGAAGCGGGAAATATTTTCAAGAATGAGATATGTCAGTTTATCGTTAAGATAATGGCGACAAAAGCATTAGGGAAGAGCTGATTAATTGACTGCACGAGCGAACTGCTTCGTTGCGCGGTACTCACTCCCTCGCCTATCAGATTGATATGTCTCGGTTGTTGCGTTCCGTGCGCCTCGCCCTTCATCACGTTCGTTGAATTAAACAGCGCTTCCTTAGAAACTGATTTAAACGCGATGGATCACTTTTGCAGCGGATTGACCGCGACACAATGTTCACCGATCCAACGACCCTGTGTTTCTGCCGCAGCGTAAACCGGATTGCTGCCGATCGTGCTATTGAATTCGGTACTGCCGGAGAAACTTTCCGGGCTGGTAAAAGTGCCTTGAGCAGATCCGCTGCCTTGAAAATGCTGATTGGCACATTCGAGATCCATTTGATAACGATTGCCGATGCGAGTTGCGTTCTGAACCTTACAACCGGAACGGTCTTCATAAAAATAAGTGGGGATTTCCTGCTGGGCCATTTCTGGTGTGATGCAAATATGTGAAATGGCTGCGCCATTATCAATTTTAGGTAATTTTAGACCGTACCGATTGGCAAGTTGATTGAGTTGTTGCATATGCTCAGAGGGAATATGGGGCACTAACGCCAACAGATCCGATTTTGTAGTGACTTCCCATAGCCCCGGACGGATGGGGTGCTGTGCAAAGCCAGGCGTTGCAGATGTCAGCACAAAAAAGAGTAGGGTTGAAACAAGGATTTTATACATGAAGTTTCCTGTCATTCAGCTAAAACATGCCCGTTAGAGCGATTGGAAACGGGCAAGTTTAGCGGATGCCGGGAAAAATCTCCCGAGAATATAAAACCTCGGGAGATGGCTTGCCTTATAACAAAGGCATGAGTGCCTTGTACAGATTGTATAAGCTGATTGTCGTGATCAGCACGCCCACGAGTATCAGCAAGGTTTTGGCGTGGAATTTTTTGCATAAATAGGCAGCAAAAGGGGCTGCAAATAATCCACCGAACACCAAGCCGATAATCAATGGCCAGGTATCAGTATCCATCAGCAATGCAAAAACGGCTGCGCTGGTCAGTGTCAGGAAGAATTCGGCAAAATTGACAGAACCAATGGTCGTGCGTGGATCGTTGCCTGTGCCGACCAAAGTGGTGGTGACAATCGGCCCCCAGCCGCCGCCGCCGGCTGAATCCATGAAACCGCCGAAGCATGCCAGTTTGCCGACATGCCTAGGAGCGTCTTTACGGATTTGCAAGTGTCGAAAGGCTTTGCTCAGGATATAAATTCCCAGCAGAATCAGGTAGCCTGATATAAACGGTTTGAACAAGGCACCATCGACATGAGTAATCAATAGGGCGCCCAGTATGCCACCCAACATGCCCGGTACCAGCAGTCGAGTAAATAACTGTTTGTCTACATTGCCAAACTTGGCGTGAGCAATGCCGGAAACGCCGGTGGTGAAGATTTCGGCAATGTGTACGCTCGCGCTGGCTGCGGCAGGGCTGGCGCCTGATGCCAATAAAAACGTGGTAGCGGTGACGCCGTATGCCATGCCTAAAGCGCCATCGACGACCTGGGCAAGAAAGCCAACGGCAACCGCGCTCCAAAAAATTCTGCTCTCGAGTGTGCCATTGATGATGATCCAGCTTTCACCCCAGTTTTGGGCAAGGAAGAAGCGACCCACCAGAAATACAATGAGCAAAATTAACACAATCACTGCAAACCAGACAGCAGCTTTCAAAAAAGGATGCGCGTCCAGGTGAGAGACGGTATCTTCTACCGGAGGCAGTCCAAGTTGCTGATGTTCCTCATTAATCGTGTTGCTTGTTAAGTCTAGGTTACGGATCTTCATAAGTTTACTGGGTATAGTTAAGTGATGCGCACTTGTAGTCGTGCCGCACTATAACCGGACTCGAGTAAAATTTTAAATAGTATTAAGTAATATACTTATAACGATCTGGAAATATCAAAGGGCGCTTGCAGCGCTTTCTTAAATTTTTGCGAAAATTAAATCCCAAACGCCATGTCCGAGCTTGAGTCCTCTCTGCTCAAACTTGGTCAGTGGCCGATATTCCGGTCGCGGCGCATAGTCAGCGGTCGTATTGGTGAGTCTGGGTTCTTGATTCAGTACCTGCAGAATCTGTTCAGCGTAGTTTTCCCAGTCGGTCGCAGCATGAATATAACCGCCGGTCATCAGATGCTCGCACAAGCGGTTCACCAATGCGGGTTGGATCAGACGGCGTTTATGGTGCCTGGCCTTGGGCCAGGGATCGGGAAAGAAGATATGCACGCCGTGCAGACATGCGGCGGGCAGCATATGCTGCAATACCTCGACAGCATCATGTTGAATGATGCGCAAGTTAGTCAATTCGAGTTTTTCAATTTGATTCAACAGACTGCCCACGCCCGGCGTATGCACTTCGATGGCCAGATAATCATTTTGCGGATGGCTGTGAGCGATGGCAGCAGTACTTTCCCCCATGCCGAAGCCGATTTCCAGTATTTTAGGCGCTGAGCGCCCAAAAATCTGGTTGAGATCCAAAAGATTGTGTGTAAAAGCAACCCCATATTTGGGTAGCAAGGTTTCGCAAGCGCGGCGCTGCGCATCCGATAGTCGCCCTTGCCTGAGCACAAAACTGCGTATAGTGGGATTCATTGGCCGGTAATAATGGTTGCTGCAAGCAGGGCGGTCAGGCGGATTGTCCGCATCAGGGTTTTTTGGGCGCTGTTTGTGTGCTGGCAATGACGCCATCGGTGGGTGAGCTGGGACTGGCGCTGTACAATTTTTTCGCCATGCGTCCCGCCAAATAAGCTTCACGACCGGCTTCAACGGCTTTGCGCATGGCAGATGCCATCAATACCGGATTCCGGGCGGCGGCAATGGCGGTATTCATGAGCACGCCATCACAGCCGAGCTCCATGGCAATGGTGGCATCGGATGCCGTGCCAACGCCGGCATCGACCAGTACCGGGATTTTTGCGTTGTCGATGATAATCTGCAAATTCCACGGATTCAAAATACCCATGCCCGAGCCAATCAATGAAGCCAATGGCATGACCGCCACACAACCCATTTCTTCCAGTTGTTTGGCAATAATCGGGTCGTCCGATGTGTAAACCATGACCTGAAAATCTTCCTTGATCAGGATTTCCGCAGCTTTAATGGTTTCCACCATATTCGGATAGAGTGTCTTCGGATCACCCAGCACTTCCAGTTTGACCAGACTGTGGCCGTCCAGCAGTTCGCGCGCCAGACGTAATGTGCGTACGGCATCCTCAACGGTATAACAGCCTGCGGTGTTCGGTAGCAGGGTATATTGCGACGGTGGTAAAACGTCCAGCAGATTGGGTTCGTCGGCATTCTGCCCGATATTGGTGCGGCGAATCGCAACCGTGATAATTTCAGCGCCGCTGGCTTCAATCGCAGCGCGTGTTTCATTGAAATCCTTGTATTTACCGGTGCCGACCAGTAAACGGGATGAATAGGTTTTACCGGCAATGATGAGATGGTTCATGAAGTCCTGTCATTAAATATCAATAGGTTGACGCTATGGCAAACTAGCAAACATTAACCACCGCCCACAGCCACGACGACCTCCAATTGATCGCCATGCGCCAGGATTTGTTCGGAGAACCGGCTGCGTGGAATAATTTCGCCATTGCATTCAATGGCAAATCGCTTGCCGTGCAATGACAAATGATCAATGAGCTGGGTGACGTTAATCGGCGCCTCAAATTGCTGCGGTTGTCCGTTAATGGTAAGTTGTATCATGGATGATAAAGCCGGGATGGATATTTCAGTATTTCAGCTCAGTATTTCAGATTAGGCAGATGAACAATCAAAAATCAGCGTGAATTTTATCATGCAGGGATTAAGCCATTTGAGAAATTTATCGGAACGATCAATCAAAGCCATTATTTTCATGGCAGCAACGACACAGTGTTAAATCTAGCGGTTAGAATCAATCCCTGGGATTGATCTTTTCGGAGATGAATATGCTTTCAATCAAACTTGCGGCTTATATACTCTGATGCCAATGATAACAATAGGACAATTGATGTTGATACAGAATAGACAACGTTTCCGCGAGATTAGAAGTCATATTATGTCGTATATTACGTTAGACGTTACAGATTGAGAGGCTCGCAAGGATGGACTTTCCAGGAGAACAGCTAGTCATTAAGTTGTGGGAGACCGTAGCGGAAAAAGGCATTGGAAGTCTCTTCAAGCCATGGCAAATGCGCAGAGAGGGGCGTGCTTCAATTGATTTGAAGCGTGAGGAACTATTAGTAATTGCTCAAGCAGAGCGTGATGCGGATCTCATCAGACGAGGAGAGATGTCGCTCGCAACACGCAATTCTTCCCCGCTGCTACTTACGAAAGATGATGTTCCTCAAGGGCGCGCAGAAGAACCGTCTCGGTTCAGTCAGCTTCCACAAGCCGCAAGCGATATCGTCATTGCAGATACCCTGCGGCGAGAAGCAAACGTCACAAGAGCAATTTTGCATGCCGAGGAAACTTTGGAGAAGGATCCACAGACGCCGCCTGATACAAGTGTGAATGAAGATTGGCTCTTTCGATGGCGCGATAGCGCGAGCCTGGTATCGAGCGAAGAGCTTCAGAATCTCTGGGGAAGATTGCTTGCAGGAGAAGTCAAGGCACCTGGCACGTACTCGCTAAGAACGCTTGAGTTCCTTCGGAATCTGTCGCAGTCCGAGGCTGAGGCAATCGCAAAATTGTCACAGTTCGTAGTTGAAGACGTAATCTATCGAGAAGCGAAAGACTTGCTAGATCAGGCAGGTATCACCTTTGGATTCTTGTTATCCATGCAAGAACTGGGCGTTGTGTCTGGTGTCGAGGCGATTGGGGGGCTATCCATCACATGGAAGTCACTGGAAGGATCTCGATACGTCAGAGCGCTGACTTCCAATTCCATGGTACTGATCGCTACAGCTGATGATCCAAATCTCTTAATCAGCCTTCCGTCGTACCAGCTAACTGCTGTCGGAAAGCAGGTTCTAAGGCTTGGAAAGTTCGAACCACATGCTGCGTATCTTAAGAAGGTCGCTGAACATCTGAAGGGGCAAGGAGTTCAAGTTGAGCTTGCGCAGTACATCCATATCTCGCCAGATCAGATCCAATGTTTCAATGCTCAAAAGCTGTGACGTCTAACAATTCATTCAAGCCGATGTCGCTTTGCGGCTCGGTCTAATTCGGGCGTTAAGTAGTTATGAATTTACTCAGCAAGTTCACTGAAAAACTTGTAGAGAGCAAATATAGGGTCAGGTTGCGAATTGAGAAAATAAACGGAATCGTTCTGCTTTATTCCTGCGTTTTGTCCTGCAAACACACATCCCAATAAGGCAACCCATCAAACCGTTTGACGAGAAAATCGACAAACGCCCTGACGCGCTGCGAGAGGTGACGGGTTTGAGGATAAATGGCATACGCTGCCAGTTGCGCATACTGGTAGCCGGGTAATAGCGGGATCAATCGACCGCTTGCAATTTCCTGGTACACGATAAAAGTGGGCATCAGCACGATGCCTAGCCCGGCAAGCGCTGCATTACGCAGAAATTCACCATTACTGGCTTTCAGGTAGGGAGTTATTTTGGTTTTGATCCATTGGCCTTCGGCATCGCGCAAATTCCAGTGTTCATAATTGCTGATCAGGTTGTAGACCAGGCAGCGATGATTAATCAATTCGGCGGGTGACTGCGGCGTGCCCATGCGCTCGAGATAAGCCGGACTTGCGCACATCACGGCCTGTATGGGGGCAAGGCGGCGCGCGATCAAACTGGAATCCGCCAAACTGGCGATACGAATTGCCAAATCAAAACCTTCTGCCAGCAGATCCACCTGGCGGTCATTAAAATCCAGATCAAACTCTATGTCGGGATGCGCTTGTAAAAATTCATTGATGGCGGGTCCCAGATGCATCAAGCCAAAACTCAACGGCAGCGCCACTTTCAAGCTGCCTTTCAATGCGCCATGTGACTGGGAAGTGGCATGTTCGGCTTCCAGCACGTCGGCCAGTATGCGCACAGATTGCTGATAAAAAGCGCGGCCGGTATCGGTCAGGTTCATTTGCCGGGTCGTGCGATGGAATAACTCTGCGCCCAGATGCGCTTCCAGTTCTCGCAAGCGCCGACTGACTACGGATTTGGCGACTCCCATGCGATCCGCAGCGCCGCTGATGCTGCCAGCTTCAACCACGCGCACAAAAGCCTGCATATTTTCGAATCGGTCCATGAAATGCTCTTATTGTTGCTGATATCGGAACAGTTATTTCTCTTGGCTGCTGTTTATTCTTGTTATCACAACTATGATAATACTTGCACTCGACACATTCGATCAACAGGCTTCAAAAAGGAGAACATTATGACAGTATCAGCAAGTCCGTTACGGCTCATTCCTGCGGTGAAAGTGCCGGAAGGCGCCGGTGTGATTGTGCATCGCACCATTGGCACGCCGACATTACGCAACTATGATCCTTTTTTGCTGCTGGATCATTTTAGCAGCGACAATCCCGATGAGTATATTGCCGGCTTTCCTTCCCATCCGCACCGGGGATTCAATACCTTTACTTATATCATTGACGGTCATGTGTTGCATCAGGACAGCATGGGCAATACCGGTGATTTGGGCCCGGGTGCGGCGCAGTGGATGAAAGCGGCCAGCGGAATTATTCATTCGGAAATGCCTCAACAGGAAAATGGCTTGCTGCGCGGATTGCAACTGTGGATCAATTTGCCTGCCGCCAATAAGATGGATCATCCTGAATATCAGGAATATACCGCACAAGCATTTCCGGTCATAGCAACGCCGGATTACACGCTCAAAGTGCTCATTGGCCGGTTTGCTGATGCCGCCGCGCCCATTGTGGATGACATCACCCATGTGACTTATTGGGATGTGCAAGTACAGCCTGAAAAGCATTTTCAACATCATTTGCCGCGTGATAACAGCAGTTTCCTGTATGTGCTCGAAGGCAGCGGACAGTTAAATGGACAAACGGTGCCGCAGTTTTCTTTGGTCACATTGAATGCTGAGAGCAGCTCGTTCGATTTTATCGCGGGCAAGGAGGGCGTCCGCTTCGTGGTCATTAGCGGCGAGCCGATCCATGAGCCGATCGTGCAATATGGGCCATTTGTCATGAATACCAGAGAGCAGATCGATCAGGCGATGAAGGATTTCCAGTCCAATCATTTTGTGCGTGATCGCGCCTGGATCAAGCGCGATCAATGAAAGCAGTTAATTAATTTTTAAGGAGAAGCCAATGGAAAAAGTCAGTCAATTAGTAGCGCGGATATTGTTGGGGCAAATTTTTTTGATTTCCGGTTTTTTTAAGATGACAGGATATGAGGGGACCCAAGGGTATATGGAAGCAATGGGGGTGCCCGGTGTTCTGCTGTCGCTGGTGATCCTGCTGGAAGTGGGCGGTGGTCTGGCCATTATTGCGGGGTGGCAAACCCGCTGGATAGCGTTTTTACTGGCTGTGTTTACCGTGGCGGCTGGCGTGATCTTCCATAGTAATTTTGCAGACCAGATCCAGATGATCATGTTCATGAAAAATCTGGCGATTGCAGGCGGATTCTTGCTGCTGGCTGTGCATGGCGCCGGAGGTTTCAGCCTCGATGCCCGTCGCAGCAAAATTTAACTAAAACGACCTGGGTTTTATCGAAAATTACCATTCATTCAAGGGATTCGGGGGGTGCTGACCGAATCCCTTGTGTTTTTATGCGGTGCGGTTTTTTGTCGTGCCTATCGGTGGTTGGAATGAGTTATGGCTTGTGTCATGCGGCATAACAGACTAAACTTGGTTTCGATTTTTGACGCCTGAGCTGAATTTGGGCGGTAGAATTTTCCACTTTAGAATCTCCGGCATGGAAGCGAAATTGCAAAATAAACGCCCCAAGCATCTGAATCTCTTCAAGATCAAACAGCCTTTGCCGGCTGTGATTTCAATCCTGCACCGCGTCAGTGGTGCGCTGCTGTTTTTTCCAGGTATTCCATTGCTGTTGTGTAGCCTGCAAATGTTGCTGGAGTCGGAGCAGGGCTTCGATGCCTTGCGCGATTATCTGAGCAATCCAATGATTAAAGTGATGTTGCTGCTGCCGATTTGGTTTTTTTCGCATCACCTGTTTGCAGGCATCCGCCATCTGGCGTCGGATTTGCATATCGGCATGACGCTGACGCAGGCACGCATGAGTAGTCTGCTGGTAGTGGCAATGGGGGTGCTATTGACGGTATTGATAGGGATGCTGCTATGGTAAGACCATTCAGACGGGCGGTGACGGGCGCACATTATGGGATAAAAGACTGGCTGATACAGCGGGTTACCGCTGTTTTGATGGTCATTTATCTGCTGGTGCTGGCGGGCGTTCTATGGGTTGTCGCACCGCAAGATTATGCGGCATGGAAAAGCATTTTTAGTCACCAGTGGATGCGCATCGCATCCTTTGTTTTTCTGGTGAGTGTCTTTTGGCATGCCTGGATTGGAATGCGCAATATTTTGATGGATTATGTGCATCCCACGGCGATACGCTTGACCGTGCAAATTCTGGTGATTATTGCTTTGCTGTTTTATCTGGTGTGGTCTGCTGAAATATTGTGGGGTTGATGTGGCAATAACCAAAAGAAAATTTGATGTAGTCATTGTGGGAGCAGGCGGTGCCGGCATGCGGGCTGCATTGCAGTTGTCCGAGGCGGGATTGAAAGTGGCGGTGTTGTCGAAAGTCTTTCCCACGCGTTCCCATACCGTTTCGGCGCAAGGCGGCATAGCCGCCGCACTGGGAAACGTGACCGAAGACAACTGGCACTGGCATATGTACGACACGGTAAAAGGCTCGGATTATCTAGGCGACCAGGATGCCATTGAGTTTATGTGCCGGCAGGCGAATGAAGTGGTGTATGAGCTCGAGCATTTTGGCATGCCGTTTGATCGTCTGGAAAACGGCAAAATTTATCAGCGCCCGTTTGGCGGGCAGTCACAGAATTTTGGCGGCGCGCAGGCAACGCGCTCATGTGCCGCCGCAGACCGCACCGGTCATGCGCTATTGCATACGCTGTATCAGCGCAATGTGAGCGCCAATACGCAGTTTTTCATTGAGTGGATGGCACTTGATCTGATTCGCGATGAACACGGCGACGTATTAGGCGTGACTGCGATGGAAATGGAAACCGGCGAAGTGCTGATATTACAAGCCAGAGCAACCTTGTTTGCCACGGGCGGCGGCGGGCGGATTTTTCAAGCCAGCACCAATGCACTGATCAACACCGGGGATGGTTTGGGGATCGCCGCGCGTGCCGGCATTCCGCTGGAGGATATGGAATTCTGGCAATTCCACCCCACCGGGGTTTACGGTGTGGGAGTGCTGATCAGCGAAGCCGTGCGCGGTGAGGGCGGGTATTTACTGAATAGGGATGGCGAACGTTTCATGGATCGTTATGCACCCAATGCCAGGGATTTGGCTAGCCGCGATGTGGTGTCCCGTGCCATGACTACCGAAATGAAGGATGGCCGTGGCTGTGGTGAAGAAAGGGATCATTTGCTGCTGAAACTCGATCACTTGGGTGCTGAGGTCATCAAAACACGCTTGCCCGGTATTCGTGAGCTGGCAATCAAATTTGCGCATGTCGATCCCATCAACGAGCCTATTCCGGTGGTACCGACTGCACACTATATGATGGGTGGCATTCCAACCAATTATTTGGGGCAGGTAGTGGCGCCGTATAAAACCGGTCCGGAAGAAATTGTTTCCGGATTTTATGCCGTGGGAGAATGCGCCTGCGTTTCCGTGCATGGCGCTAATCGCCTAGGGACTAATTCGCTGCTTGATCTGATTGTGTTTGGGCGCGCGGCTGCCAATCAGATCATTGAAGACTTGAAAATCAGTCCGCACCATAAGCCATTGCCTGCGAATGCTGAAGATAGAACCATGAGTCGTCTGGTTCGTCTGGAGCGTCAGAAAGATGGCGAAAATGTTGCGCAGGTCGGCGCTGCATTGGCCAAAACGATGCAAACCTATTGCGGGGTTTTTCGCTTTGAAGACATGTTGCAGCAAGGCGTGGAAAAAATTCTGCAAGTGGGTGAGCGCATCGGCCGAACCGAAATCAAGGATAAAAGCAAAGTATTCAATACTGCGCGTATCGAGGCGCTGGAACTGGATAACTTGAAAGAAGTGGCCACAGCCACCATGATTTCTGCCGAAGCGCGCCGCGAAAGCCGTGGCGCCCATGCGCGCAATGATTTTCCCGAGCGGGATGATGTCAAGTGGTTAAAACATACCTTGTATTTCAGCGAGAACAACCGGTTGGACTATAAACCGGTGCGCCTGAAACCATTGACCGTAGAATCTTTTCCACCCAAAGCCAGAACCTATTAGGATCATTGGCGTGCTTTGAGTCTGAACCCGATCTGATTTTGTTTTTGTTGAGTTTTTGAATTTAATACTTTGAATCTATGATGAAATATAAATATGTTGCGCTATTGGTTGGATTGATTTGCAGTGCTTTCTACCCCACTTTTGTTTCCGCTGAAACCCGTTATGTATCCGATCAACTGGAAACCACTTTACGCCGAGGCCCGACACTGGGGCATGCCATTCTCAGAATGCTGAAGAGTGGCACCGCGCTGGAAGTGCTGGAGCATGATACGGAGAATGGACACACGCGAGTCAAAACCAGTTCTGGCCTTGAAGGCTGGGTGCTGAGCCGATATCTGATGACGGAGCCTGATGCCAGAACGCAAGTGGACAAAATGGCCAAACAGATCAGCAGTGCAGTGACTCAGGAAGGTTCGGTGCGCGCGCAATTGAATGCCATGAAGGACGAGTATGAGGGCACGAAGAAACGCTTGCTGACGCTGGAAGGCGAGAACAAGCGCTTAACCGAGCAATTGGATTCGATCAGGAAAACATCGGCCAATGCAATTGCCATCGACAAGGAAAACAAGAAATTGCAGGACAAGCTTTCGATCACTGAGGAACGTTTCAATGGCTTGCAGCAAAGAAATAGCGAGCTGGAAGATCATCGGCAAAAAGATTGGTTTTTTGCCGGCGCTTTAGTGCTGCTTGGCGGTGTGGCGCTGGGTTTGATTCTTCCGTTATTGACCCGAAAGAAACGCTCAAGATATGGCAGTTTTGAATAATCGCTGATAAATATTGTTTGCAGGCAATGAGATCGCTGCATTGACACAATCATCCATCACGCAACAACCCGATTCCGGTAATCCACCTGCGGTTACCATGCAGGGCTCCCAGCATCTCTATCAATGGCTGGATAGCGAACATATCAGTCTCGCGTTTACGACCTATCAAACCAATCGATTATTTTTAGTCGGGCGCAAGGAGAATGGCCGCCTGGCAGTCAATGAGCGGTTGTTTGATAAACCCATGGGGTTATATGCGCGCGGTGAAAGCCTATATATGGCAACCCGTTACCAAATCTGGCAACTGGAGAATCGGCTGGCAAAAGCTGAGTTTCATCAAGGCTGTGATCGTTTGTATGTGCCCTGTCAATCACACACGACGGGCGATGTAAATGTGCACGATGTCGTGGTCACTCAGGCGCAGCAGATACTATTCATCAATACCGATTTCAGTTGTCTGGCCACCTTGCAGGCAGGATTCAACTTTGCGCCCATCTGGAAACCGCCGTTCATCACCAGGCTGGTGGCGGAAGATCGTTGCCATTTGAATGGCTTGGCCATGCAAGATGATCAGCCCATGTATGTCACCGCATGCAGTGCGACGGATGAAGCTGCTGGCTGGCGCGATCACCGCCGGAATGGTGGATTGGTGATGCACATTCCCAGCAATGAAATCATTGCCACAGGATTATCCATGCCGCACTCGCCGCGCTGGTACCAGGGCAAGCTATGGATTCTCAACTCTGGGACAGGTGAATTGGGTTATCTGGATGGTGGACAATTTGTACCGATCACGTTCTGCCCGGGTTTTGTGCGCGGACTTGCCTTCTGGAAAAATTTTGCCTTGATAGGATTGTCGCAGCTACGCGCCAAGGCGTTTACCGGCTTATCTTTGGAAACCCGCCTTGCCGCTGAAAATATGCCGGTTCAATGTGGCTTGGCGGTCGTTGATCTGAATACCGGCAACCTTTTACATGCACTCCATATTAATGGGGTAGTCGAAGAATTATTTGATGTGGTGGTGCTGCCTGATGTTCGTCAACCCAGAGCGCTTGGTTTTCAGGATGACGATATTGAGCGATTGATTACTTTCCCTGGATCTGGAGGAATAATGACCACCAAACCCACGGTAAAACGCCCTGGTTTGAGTCAGTCGACGCAAGTGGCTGGCTTGCCGCGCGTTTCGCAAACGATAGATGCAAAGCAAATAGCAGTTAAATATCAGAAGGTTTACCATTTGACGCCGGAGAATCTGTTGCAATATGAAGCAATGACTTATCCAAGCCTGCAAAACCGCTGGAGAATCCAGCCGCAACGTGGTGAGTTGATCGGTTTGTCGGCATCGGTTGCAGGGACCATGGTGGGATTTGCCGTGGCGGAATATTGGCTGGAAGGTGGGCAGTGCCAAACGGAATTAATTTCATCGTATGTGTTGCCCGCTTACCGGCATCAATCGATTGAAAAGTCGTTACAGCAGCATTTGCAGCGAGCCATGAGTGAGGTTACTACCCGGCTTGAAAAATCCTGATCTTGTGCAAAGCAAGGTGGTTTTGTGGAGGTTGAAGTCAGCTTCTGTTTTTTCATCAAAAGTATATTTTGTGGCCGGAGGCGGTTCGAGTGCGCAATTATTGCACGACGAGTGCGCTGGGATGCTGAATGAACACAGTGTAGTGATCTTTGTTGCGCGCTACCCAGCCGCGGATTTCCAAGGGTTTTCCTAAATAAGTATCCAGCGCGGGAAACAGGCGGAGGTTGGTATTGGCGATACGGAAATCCACCTTGTCATTGAAAATCAGCCGAGTATATTTTTTACTTTTTTTAATAGCCACCGGTGTGCCGGTGAACCGCTGCCACCCTTTGGCAGGATTGGCAATTTGGGCAATGGGTCGCGGTTGATATTCGGGCATGGACCAAATACCCAGCTTATGTTTTTCTGCATGTTGCTGCGCCTTGATCAATGCTTCGGCATAACGGCCATTGGGCGGAATGATACTGACGGTTGCTAAGCCATTTTCCAGCAATGCGAGATTCAGGTGCTTGCCATCCGGCAAAAACACATGCGCCAGCGATCGTTTATATTTGTCTTGTTTGACTTCATCAAATTCCAGATAAATCTGGGTGTCAGCCTTCAATTGTGCTTGCAGCCATTTTTTTGCGGCAATTCCGCCCGGTTCTTCCGTTTGCAGGCGGCTTTCGATTTCCGGCGTGTTAACGCCGAGTAGGCGAATCTGTTTGCCACCTTCCAGAATAATCGTGTCGCCATCGTACACTCTCACGACTCGGCGCAGTTGGCGATTGCTCGATGCCGTGATTGGGACTGGTTGAGCGCCATGAGTGGCTTGATCAGAATAGGTTACGCGCCCTTTATCGTCTACGCTGCGGTAAATTTCACCAGCCAATCCTGCCGATGAGACGAAACAGAACATCAGAAAACTGATGAAATAAAGCCGCTGGCTACAGAGCATGACAGATGCTTTCAAACAATAGACAATGGAATTCAGATAGCGCATGGCATACATGATGCCATGATATGTGAACGAAAAACAGGATTGGCGGATTCCTGCGCACCCGATCGTCTCGGGAATCGGGAAAATTCATTCCCCTACACAAAGGGCTGTAGGGTTGGAGTAGTGCGTGCGATAGTTTTTCCGCTACTCACAAAGTTGCGATGCAGGTCAACATAGATCAATCTTGCGCGGGAAAGTGGATTAAAATTGATGCCGGATCGAATTGCAGCGATATTTATCAGTACATCGCGATGAGATTTGAGGTTAAAATCAGGCCTGATCAACTGATTGATGATAATATCAACAACCGCTAGGTATTCATCGGTTATTAATAGGCCGGTCAAGAATGTTTTAATTCGTTACACAATACTGGGACTATCGTTCATTCGTCTTTTCTCCAAATAGATTTTACCGTTTAGCATGCCACCTGATACTTTAATTGAGGCAAAGAGCCTTGGTTTTTCCTATGATACGCGCCCAATACTGAAGGGCGTCGATATGACCATGTCGCGTGGCAAAGTCATTGCCATTATGGGCGGTAGCGGATCCGGTAAAACCACGCTGCTTCGACTGATCAGCGGTGAAATACAGCCGACTTCCGGCTATGTGAAGTTTGCCGGAGAAGTGGTGCATGAGCTGAACCGCGATGCCCTGTTTAAGCTGCGGCGCAAGATGGGCATGCTGTTTCAATTTGGCGCCTTGTTTACGGATTTATCGGTTTTTGACAATGTGGCGTTTCAGATGCGTGAACATACCAATCTGCCGGAATCGATGATTCGTGATCTGGTATTGATGAAGTTGCATGCGGTGGGGCTGCGCGGCGCGCATCATTTAATGCCCAATCAGCTATCTGGCGGCATGGCTCGGCGCGTAGCTTTGGCCCGTTCGATTGCGCTGGATCCGATGCTGATTATGTATGATGAGCCGTTTACCGGTCTGGACCCGATTTCATTGAGCGTGATTGGCAATTTGATCCGCCGGCTGACCGATACGTTAGGCATTACCTCCATTGTGGTGACGCATGACGTGCAGGAATCGTTAAAGATCGTGGATTATGTTTATTTTATTGCGGATGGCGTGATTGCCGCGCAAGGCACGCCCAAGGAAGTGAGGGATTCAGTCGCTCCCTTTGTGCATCAGTTCGTGCATGGTGAAGAAGACGGTCCGGTGCCTTTTCATTATCCGGCGCAAGCGTATAAAAAAGATTTGAATCTGGAGGATACTTTTGCCTAAGCGTATCGTCGCCAGTATTCAGCATATTGGGCATCGCGTCATCGAGAGCATTTGGCGTCTGGGGCGCGCCACGCGTTTTTTCATACTGGTGCTGCTCAAATCGGGTACGAGCCTGCGCCGTTTTGGCCTGGTCATCAGGGAATTGTATTTTACCGGTGTGCTATCGCTGATCATTATCGTGGTATCCGGTTTGTTTGTGGGCATGGTGCTGGGTTTGCAAGGCTATGAAACCCTGCAAAAATATGGTTCGGAATCAGCCGTCGGCACACTGGTTGCCTTGTCCCTGGTGCGTGAACTGGGTCCGGTTGTCGCTGCGTTATTATTTGCTAGCCGCGCGGGTTCAGCGATTACTGCGGAAATTGGCTTAATGAAAGCAACGGAGCAATTGGCGGCGATGGGATTGATGGCGGTTGATCCCATAGCGCGCGTGGTTGCCCCGCGTTTTTGGTCGGGCGTGATTTCCATGCCATTCCTGGCGGCGATGTTTTCTGTGATGGGCGTATTTGGCGGCTATCTCGTTACGGTTGTGTTCATTGGCGTGGACGAAGGTTCCTTTTGGTCGCAAATGCAAAGCGCGGTTGATTTTAGATTCGATATTTTGAATGGCTTCATTAAAAGTTGTTTTTTCGGTGTGGCGGTGACCGCCATTGCCGTATTCGAGGGGTATGATGCGCCGCCGACGGCAGAAGGCGTGTCTGGCGCCACGACACGGACGGTCGTGACCTCGTCATTAGTGATTTTAGGACTTGATTTTATTTTGACCGCTTTCATGTTTAGAGGAGTGAGCTGATGCAGCGGACAACAATGGATTTATGGGTGGGTTTGTTCGTTATTACCGGTATTGCCGCGCTCATGGTATTGAGCCTCAAGGTAGGCAATTTGAATGTATACAATCCGTCACAGAGCTATGTGATTACTGGAAATTTTGAAAATATTGGCGGACTCAAGGTGCGTGCGCCGGTAAAAAGCGCCGGTGTGGTCGTGGGGCGTGTCACCGATATACAATTCAGTACGCAAACCTACGATGCTGTCGTCACCATGAGCATGGACAGCCGTTTCCCATTTCCTAAAGACACTTTCGCCAGTATCTTGACATCCGGCCTGCTGGGTGAGCAGTATATTGGCTTGTCGGCCGGTGGCGATCAGGCGATGTTGATGGATGGCGACAAAATTATGAAAACCAATTCAGCCATGGTGCTGGAAGAATTAATTGGGCGGTTTTTATTTGATAAAGCATCAGAAAGTGATTCTTTCTGATTGAACTGATATATTCTTGTTATATAGATTTGTTGCATAATACTTAAAAAATTTTTGGTGAGGAAACAATGAAAAGACTGCTCGGAATAATTTTATTGATATTTTCTACCCTGTTGGTGCTTCCTGCATGGTCAATGGATCTTGCGCCTGACAGACTGGTCGATAAAACAGTGCAGGAAGTCATAGAGATTATTCACAAAGACGAGGATTTGAAAAATGGCAACAAGGAAAAAATGCTCGATCTGATTGAGACCAAGATATTGCCGCATTTCAATTTTACCCGCATGACCCAACTGGCAATGGGGCAGCACTGGTCAGCAGCAGCACCGGAGCAGCAAAATAAACTGGTGGATGAGTTTCGCACATTGCTGGTGCGCACTTATTCAAATGCATTGTCGAGCTACCATGATGAAACAATCAAGGTCAATCCTATCGCTTCCTTGGGGGATCGTGTTGAAACCACGGTAAGAACCATCGTTGTTCAGGGACAGGGAAAACAGCCAGTGCCGATTGATTACAGCATGGAAAAAAAGCCGGATGGATGGAAAGTGTATGATGTCACCGTAGGTGGCGTCAGCTTGGTTACCAATTATCGGGGTAGTTTTAACAGTCAGGTACGCAAAGGCGGCGTGGAAGGACTGCTGAAAACATTATCTGACAAGAACAAGTCTTTGGAAGGCAAGAAATAGCATCTACGCGTGAATACACCGAATCCATTACTTCCAATAATTGCCCGGGATGGCGATAACATCATCGTGCAAGGTCCGATCACCATTGATAATGTGGTATCTGTGACTCAGCGTGGGGCTGCGCTATTTGATCAGCCCCATTGTGTGATTGACTTGGGCAAAGTGACTGAAGTGGATTCAACCATCATCAGTATGTTGTTGGAGTGGTTGCGCGCAGCACGCCAAGGCGGCCATCAATTAGAGTTTGTCAATATGCCTGCGAGCCTTGCAAGCTTAATACAGTTATACGATGTCGCAGAATTAATTCCTGTCACACCGCGTCATACCGAGCATCAAACGGCTATCTGATCTGGATAGTTGTCGGCCTTCCTTGTGAACCCTATCCCCATTCTTTTGTGACTGATTGAAATGATGTTGCCTGCCATTGAAGTCAAGCAAGTATGCAAACAGTTTGGCGATTTGCGCGTATTGACCGATATTGATCTGAACATTCAGCAGGGTGAGTTTTTTGCGTTACTGGGTCCCAACGGTGCAGGTAAAACAACGCTCATCAGTATCATTGCCGGCCTGACACTTGCCAACAGCGGCGCTGTCAGCGTGATGGGACATGATGTCATCACCCAGTATCAGCAAGCCCGCCGAAGTTTGGGCATCGTGCCGCAGGAGCTGGTTTTTGATCCTTTTTTTACCGTGCGTGAAACCTTGCTGATTCAATCCGGTTATTACGGGATTAAAGGCAATACTCAGTGGGTGGATGAAATCATTGAGCGCCTGGACCTTGCTGATAAGGCTAATGCCAATATGCGTGCGCTCTCGGGTGGAATGAAACGCCGGGTTCTGGTTGCGCAAGCGCTGGTGCACAAACCGCCAGTGATAATTCTGGATGAACCAACCGCAGGCGTGGATGTGGAATTACGTCAAACCCTGTGGAATTTTATCCAGCAACTTAACCAGGATGGTCATACTATCGTGTTGACCACGCATTATCTGGAAGAAGCGGAGACATTATGCCATCGCGTAGCCATGCTGAAAGAAGGCAGGATTGTTGCGCTAGACAGTACGAAAAATTTGATTGGGAAAATGACTACTGGCAATTCAGTGCGGCTTCGATTATTGCCTGACGCCTTGCCCGCAACCTTGCAAGCACTCCAAATTAGCCATAACGCTGGATTGGTTGGGTTGAGAATCGAAAATTACGCGCAGATAGAATTCATTTTGTCGACATTACGATCAGCGAATATACAAATACTGGAAATGCACTTACAGCAACCCGATTTGGAAGATGTGTTTGTGAACATCATGAAAAACAGCGGAAGTAAATCTAAATGACCGGTTTTTATACCTTGCTCTATAAGGAACTACTGCGCTTCTGGAAAGTGGGGTTCCAAACTTTGCTGGCACCCATGGTGTCTACCTTGCTTTATCTGCTGGTTTTCTTTCATGTGCTCGAGACACGCGCGGAAGTGTATCCGGGGGTTGCCCACACTATTTTCCTGATTCCGGGGTTGGTCATGATGGCTGTGATACAAAATGCGTTCGCTAATTCATCGTCCAGCATGATCCAATCTAAAATCAGCGGCAATATCGTATTTGTTTTATTATCACCACTGTCTTACCGCGCAATATTCTTTGCCTATATTCTGGCCTCGATAGTACGCGGATTATTGGTTGGCTTGGGCGTATATCTGGCGACCATGATATTCTTCGATACTCCGATTCAACTAACCCTTTGGGTGCTGTTGTTTGTCATTCTGGGGAGTGCAATATCAGGCGCATTGGGTTTGATAGCGGGTATTTGGGCAGATAAATTTGATCAACTGGCGGCTTTCCAGAATTTTATCATCATGCCACTGACTTTTTTGTCGGGCGTGTTTTACACCATCCACTCGCTGCCCAGCGGTTGGCAGTATCTGTCCCAGCTCAATCCATTTTTTTATATGATCGATGGATTTCGCTATGGCTTCTTTGGGGTGTCGGATATTTCGCCCACTATCAGTTTGATGATAGTGACACTGTGTTTGATCGCAATTTCCATGCTCGCGATCAAAATGCTTAAATCCGGATATAAATTGCGTTACTAATTCATTTGATTGATTGACTTATTGATTAATTTTGCATGCCAGAATGGGCATGAAGGAGATTGAAATGCTGACAGCAAATAATGTAAAAGACTATATTGAAACATCTTTACCATGCGAGTATGTGGAAGTTGAAGGTGATGACGGACATCATTTTCATGCGGTCATTGTGAGCGCGCAATTTCAAGGCAAAAATATGGTGCAGCAGCATCAACTGGTCTACAAATCACTGGGTGACCGGATGAAACAGGAAATCCATGCGCTCTCAATGAAAACGCTGACACCCGAGCAGTGGGCAAACAGAGCTTAAAGTCGCGCTGCAAGCATCCTGTTTTTGTGGAGCGCGGTCGTCGCTCTTAAAACGGACTGGCTCAACGACAATTCGTTATAATGACCGCTTTTAACGCTTAGTCTGGAATTTCATTGTTTAGAATACTTGGTGCTTTTGTTGGCTTTTTTATCCTGGGTATTTTAGGTATCTTCCTGGGTTATTTTGTCGGCAGCTTCATCGACCGATTCAGATCTCTTGGCCCCGGCAGCCTGAATCCATTGAATGCAGCTCGCCGCCAATCGGTTTTCCTGGAAACCGTTTTCATTTTGATGGGTAAATTGGCCAAAGCGGATGGTCGTGTTTCCGAGATCGAAGTGTCGCATGTGGAACAATTCATGCAAAAACTGCGCATGACGCCTGACTATCGGCTCAAAGCGATAGGCTTGTTCAAGCAGGGTGCTTCCGGGGATTACGACATTCAT
Organism: uncultured Nitrosomonas sp.; assembly: GCA_902826115.1. Classification (GTDB taxonomy): domain Bacteria; phylum Pseudomonadota; class Gammaproteobacteria; order Burkholderiales; family Nitrosomonadaceae; genus Nitrosomonas. Next base: position 53,780 of record CADEDO010000004.1, on the reverse strand, counting down.
CCGAAAATTAACGAATTTCTGACCGTTTGTGGCAGTTCCCCCAATTTAAAGCAGATGTTGCTGGTTTATCTCATCATCATGGGATTGTCCGATGGGCAATTGAATGCTGCGGAAGAGGAATTGCTGAGAACGGTCGCCGGAAGGCTGGGGTATCATCCCGCCGCGTTCGAGCAGTTGCTCGAGATGGTGCTGAATCAGGCGCATTTTGCCGGTGGCCAGAGCACGTCTGCAAGCTCGCTGGAAGATGCCTATAAGGCATTGGGCGTCAGTAAGGACAGTACCGATCAGGAAATCAAGCGCGCCTATCGTAAGCTGATGAGCCAATATCACCCGGATAAATTGATGGGGCAGGGTGTGCCGGAAGAAATGATCGCGGTTGCCACCGAGCAAGCCCAAGAAGTGCAAACCGCTTACGATTTAATCAAAAAGCACCGAGATCAGAATCGCACAACTGCTTAACAGGCCGTTGAGAAACGTTTTCGAGGCAGCCGATACAAGGCAGAAACAGGCGAAAAAGCGCAGCTTATGTGTAATAAATGAGCATCTTGAGCCTGTTTCTAACACCGTAGCGGCAACGCAGATAGTTTTCCAATGGCCTGTTAAGTCATTCAGTCTGGATATATCGCATTTGTCAATCATGAAACCGTTGTTGTTTACCTTTCGCCGTTGCCCTTTTGCCATTCGCGCCAGATTGGCGCTCGCAGTCAGTGGTGTTGCAGTCGATCAGCAGGAAGTCAGCCTGCGTGCCAAGCCGCAGGCGTTATTCGATTGTTCGCCAAAAGGTACCGTGCCGGTGCTAAAGTTTGCGGACGGCAGCGTGCTCGAGCAAAGCCTGGATATCATGCAATGGGCGCTGTCCATCAATGATCCTGAACATTGGTTGGAAACCGACCCGGACAAATCCGCGCAAGCGATGGCCTTGATCCAGCAGAATGATGAATCCTTTAAACCGGCGCTGGATCTATACAAATATGCGGTTAGATTTCCAGAACACTCGGAAGCCTATTATCGCGAACGCGCTGAGGTGTTTTTGGCAGATCTGAATGCTCGTTTGGCTAGGCATGACTGCCTGATGGGCGATCATCTGACACTGCCGGATATGGCGATTTTTCCGTTTGTGCGGCAATTTTCCAATGTCAATCAGGATTGGTTTTACGCTTCCCAATACCGGCATTTGATTCAATGGCTGGATCGATTGATCGGATCAGAATTATTCCAAAGCGTGATGCAGAAAGAGGTTGATTAACTAGCAGACTGTTTCATTCTTCGAATTAAAATAATAACTATGCATAATTAACATATGATGTTATAAATGCATGGATGATAACACGATCTCTTGAAGATAAAATTCGTTCTGCTTTGACAGCCTATTCGTCTGTGGCGCTTATGGGGCCACGTCAGGTAGGCAAAACAACGCTTGCCATTAATATTGCGGATACTATTCCATCGGTTTATCTGGATCTGGAAAGCCGGCTCGATCTGCAGAAAGCTCAGAACATCGAAGCCTTTCACCAAGCAAACAGCGATAAACTGATTATTCTGGACGAAGTGCAACGATTACCGGATATTTTCGCGCCGATCCGTGGACTCATTGATCAGCAGCGCAGAAAAGGTTATAAGGTAGGACAATTTCTATTTTTAGGCTCAGCCTCCATCGATCTTCTTCAACAATCCAGTGAAACTTTGGCCGGGCGTATCTCCTATATCGAAATGTTTCCGGTGAATGTCCTGGAATATGCAAAAAGCGCTCAACATTCCGAAGCTGTTTATGATCTCTGGCTGAAGGGCGGTTTTCCAGACAGCCTGTTGACCGGTAATGATGAAACCAGCTTGAACTGGCGCTATGATTTCATCAGAACCTACCTTGAACGGGATATTCCGCAATTAGGACCAAGAATTCCTGCGGAAACGTTAGGAAGATTCTGGACCATGCTGGCGCACAGCCAGGGAACCAATATCAATGCCGCCAAGCTCGCAGCCAATATCGAAGTTTCCAGCGTAACAGTCGCCCGTTATATTGATCTTCTGGTTGATCTGCTGCTGATCCGTAAAATACAACCCTATACGGCCAATATCAAAAAGCGCTTGGTCAAATCACCCAGAATTTATGTGCGCGATAGCGGTATCACGCATGCATTGCTGAATATCGGTTCTTATAATGATTTACTGGGACATCCTGTTGTCGGCAAAAGTTGGGAAGGGTTTGTGATAGAAAATATAACCTCTGTTTTACCGCCACGCGTAAGGCCCTATTACTATCGAACGACAGGTGGGGCTGAAATTGATCTTGTCTTGGAATTCGGCGTGAATGAGCGATGGGCGATAGAAATCAAAAAAGGGACATCTTTCAGCCTGGGGCGCGGATTTCATGAAGCTTGCGAAGATATCCAGCCGCAAAAAAAGTTTGTCATTTATGCCGGAAAGGACAGATTCCCGCTGCCGCATGAAATCACGGCCATCGCCCTCTATGATTTCATGGAAATTCTGAAAGATAAAAGGGAATAATGGAATTTAGCGGGTGTTTGCCTGCGGAAGTAAGTGCGCCTTGTTGATCAATATAAATCCAATTCTTTGGGGAGCACTGAACAAGTGTCATTTCGAGCAAGAGCGAGAAATCTACTGAATCGCAACCAGGGTCAGATACCGAATCACGAAACTGTAACAGGTGATGTGCAGATCACAAGGCCACTAAACACAATCATATCTAATTCATCGGCGCTATTCCCAATTCGCGCCCCGTCTCTTTGTGCTCCTTTTATTGATCTAGCCACGGCTCGTTTTGAATTACAACCCTATAGCCATCAACATCCTCGAATGTTTTTCCGGATTTATCCCAATAGGGATTGAAGGAACTAACGCACAAGAAACCAGCATTTTCCATAGCTTTGCAAAATTGAATCCACTCCGACCTACCAGGAATATAGAACACAAGCAAATTATCCTTTGTTGGTGCTCTACCTGCCTTATGTGCTTCGTTTTGGGTAAACTCCAAATGATAATTATGTGATGCAAGACCAACTATCACGCCATCGAAACCATCATGATCTTTAAACGACGCAAGAATTTTAAAACCAAGGCCATCACAATACATCTTCACAATCTTATCGAGATTGTCTGTGGGCCTTGCAACTCTTAATACAGTAGATTTATCCATGTCGATTTCACTTTTTGTATAACGTTTAAATTGAGAGAAAGGTGTCAGGTCTAGAATCAAGAATCCTTGTTCTTTCGAAACATGACCGAGGTTAGATACCGAATCACGAAACCTAAACAGGTGATGCGCACATCACAAGGCCACTAAACACAATCATATCTAATTCATCGGCGCTATTCTCAATTCGCGCCCGGTCTCCTTGTGCTGCTGTTAGGAATCCCCGCTTGGGCGATGAGTTAGATCTGATTTTTGCAACCTTTCAGCGAGCCAAACTTTAATAATAGACTGCCTGGTAACGCCTAATTTTCTAGCTTCTCTATCAAGCGACTCAATCATCCATGTTGGAAAATCTACATTTACCCGCTTTTGCTCTTGTAAAACCCGCTTGGCCTTTGATAAATCCAGTGCAGCGGTAATGTCATAATTTTCATCAAATTTTTGCTCAAAATCTTTAGCTTTCATACAGTGCAATCTCCTCGGTGCGTGAGCGACGAACAGAAACCAGCCTTACATTTGCTTCTCGATAGGTAATAACCGCAGACCAATGCTTGTTGTTAATAACACCAATAACCAATTAACGAGGCTCATCTTCAGTTTTTGCAGGAATTTCCAAGAGTCTTGGGTCATTCCAAAGTAATTGTGCCTCAACAAAGTCAATACCATGTTTTTTAAGGTTGGTTTGATTTTTTGTTTCGTCGAATTCAAAAGTTATCATGGTATATAAACTATACCTTTATCGCACGAAAATCAAGGAATGTGTTTTAGCCCTACCGTTCGCGGTGAGGTGGGCGCAATGGCTCAACCGAAGGGTTGACCGACAGTATAATCAAGGTCAGATGCCGAATTACGAAACCGAAACAGGTGATGCACATATCACAAGGTCGTAAACAAAATCATATCTAATTTATCGGCTATATTCTTAGTTTGCGACCTGATCCTTGTGTTTTGCGATCCCTTGTGTTACTGAATAGCGCACTGGAGAATATGCCGGTATTTTTATTTTCCATGACCGGGAATTCGTTTCTTCGCTGGCTAAGCGAGTGCTTGAAATGACACTGGAGGGCATTGATGACTTTAAAGGTAAACATGAAGATTATTTGCAATCGCAAGGCATTGGGTAAGCTAAAACCTTGAGCAATAAAAATCGTATTTCCTTCACTATCTTCAGTAATGTACCGGTTTTGGTTATGACTTTTTGGGTGAACCTGTGGCATTAAAACCGACTATTTATAAATTCAAAATTGCGTTGACCGACCTCGATCGCAATCATTACGATACGCTTAACCTGACCATTGCCCAACATCCATCCGAAACGCTGGAACGCATGATGGTGCGCATGCTCGCATTTTGTATCAATGCACAGGAATCCCTGATGCTCACAAAAGGTTTGAGTACCGCAGAAGAACCTGACCTATGGGCGCATACCCCGGATGGCCGGATTGCCTTATGGATCGATATCGGAGAACCCGCTCCGGATCGAATCAAAAAAGCCACCCGGATCGCGCAATCGGTCAAAGTGTATAGCTTCAACTCCAAATCGAATGTCTGGTGGATGCAAGAACAAGCAAAATTCACCCCGCTATCCGCAGCTATTTTTCAGTTTTCCTGGCCAAACATTCAAGCGCTGGCCAAACTGGTGCAGCGCACGATGGATATCTCCGTCACGATTACTGAGGAATCGGCCTATGTGGCTACGGAATCAGGGGAATGTGAGGTGGGTTGGGTGGTGTTGAAGGATTAGTGGTTTCGTGCAGATTTCACCTTTGCATAATTTGAAATGAAATGCAGTCGCCGGAGACGCACCAATGCTGGTTGGTGACGCATAACGCCGGAGTTAACCGGCAATGCTGCGAAGCAGTATTGTTCGAGTTGAACGACCAGTTAGCTATCGACCGCGACTATCTTGGTCCAAGTGCGTCTTCGATGATCTGAAATACTGTAGCGAAGTTCCTAAAATCATCAGCGCTCCCATTCTCGCAAACCCAATTGCATAAATTCCCCTTTTCGTCCTTGTTTACGGACTTTTTCGTGGGGACCGCCAATTCTTGGCCTCTGACTCTGGTCGTTGTTCCTGGGGTGACATCGATGAATTGAGGGTGACTGTCTTCAAGCTGTTCAATAACACTCTTTGGGATGAGATTTTCTATTCCGACGGCTATCGAAGAATCGGGGATGGATGGGATCACCCTTTTAACAATCTTGCCCTTCTCGGCTGAAATCTTGTTTGTGTCGCAATCGTATAAAAGCAGAATCTTTGATGGCAGAAGTTCGGCTAGTTGGGCCTCGTATGATCGCCATATTTTATCTAGATTCCCAAAACCTGAACCGTCTCTTATCTGAATGGAATGCATTAGGGATTCTTTGCCAAGCTTTTCCGCTGCTTTATTGATATACCTGATATCGTAGTCTCCTTCTACGAACAGGATCGGTCGCGCGTTTAGTCGCATGGCCTCTGCAACCTCATGCCTGTGCAGGTTTGTCTGCTTGTACGCTTCATAAGCTGCGGTGAATTCGGAGAAATCTGATGCAGCGACGGCCTCCCCATTTGGCATGCTTACAATTTCGACACCATTGGCTCCAAACTTCTCTTCCATGCCTAAAACAAATAGGGGTGAGTGTGTCGTTATAATGAACTGCACATTTGGAAAAGACGCTACTAGATCGGGTAGCACTTCCTTTTGGTGGCACGTGTGAAGATGCGAGTCTATTTCATCAATTATCACAATGCCTTTGATGTCGCTGATGTTTTCTAGGGAGCCGCCACTTAGGTCGAAATCGCGGATTGTAGACAAGAATAAATTTATAAGCAGGACCTCCCCAGTGGAAAGCTGGAATAGGTTCGGAATCCAGTTTGCTTCATTTTTTATGATTGATATGGTTCTGTTGCGCCTATCGCCCGCGCCGAGCCGAATATTTCCGTCTGCACGTAATGTTGTACGTAGCAATTGAAGAACTGCCTCATAAATTCTTGTGCTTTGACCTTGGAATCCTGCGAATACCGCGATATTCATTTGCTCTTGATTCGGACCAACAGGAAGATTTATATTGCTTGTTGCAATTTCAAAAGTCTGCCGATCAAACAGAAGATCCAGGATCCAGTTTCTGTTTTCTTTGAGTGGGGATGTGCATATTAGGTTGCGATTTGAGTATCTGTTTATCCGTTTTAACTCTGTATAGGCAGCCTTTTCCTTTAGGTTGTCAATGTTGAGCCATGCTGGATCTTCAAATCGGTTTACAGGGAAGTATAGGCAACACTGTTGGTTGAAGAGTTCTTTTGCGGCATCCTCGTTGGATAGCGTGCTGACGAAGAGAGAAGACTGATTGTTAGGGATGGTTCTCCATGACTGCCGCAAGGGCGCAAATTGGTGCTGACTCTCGAAGTCTGACATTAGCGTATCAAGTTGCCATTCTTCCACATGCTGCCCATTGTCAAATTCAACTCGAGAGAAGGAATAGTGGGCGCCAGCCTTAATATATTGGGGGCTTCGATATTTGTAGACTTTTCCAGCCTCCACTTCGCTGTCGACGTATGCAGCCTGTTTCCCTGTGAGCAAAGCATTCACAAGGTGAGATAGCAGAATTGTCTTGCCGGCTCCATTTTCACCCACCACAATTAGAGGTTTTGGGCTGCCTGCCTCTGTTCTTGGAAAATTGATCTTCAAATTATCAATTGGTCCAACATTCTCGATTTCTACGCACTTGAAATACATGATTTGTTCTTTAGTGATGGCTAACGTAATGTATAAGCTATTTCGTCTAATAATCCATCAGATAATGTCGTAAAATTCCGTGCTTTGTAGATTATCATCATGATTTTCCTTTATACGATTGACGGTAGTGAATGATTCAGAGAAATGCGACATCAGCGCTCACTAAAAAACTATTGAATCCAGTATGGGAAAAGATTTCTGTAATCATTATAGTTTAATCACGGAAAAATGGGCATGGTTGCATGAAGCATCCTCCGCACAGGACCAATTGAATTGATCATCAGGCTGCAAATTAGCACTCCCCGCAATTGATATTTCTATGAAAAAATTCTCTCCCGATGTGATCACTAGACGGCTCGCGCATCTTCCTAACCCAGTTTACGCTGAAGATCTACCGGTCAATGCGCGGCGCGAGGAAATCAAGCAAGCAATCGAGCAGCATCAGGTAGTCATCATTTGTGGTGAGACCGGGTCGGGCAAAACCACGCAAATCCCTAAAATCTGCTTGGAACTCAAGCGTGGCGTGAACGGACTGATCGGGCACACCCAGCCACGCCGTATTGCTGCGCGCACGGTGGCTGCGCGCATTGCCGCTGAACTGAATAGCCCGTTGGGGCAGGCGGTTGGTTACAAAATCCGCTTTTCGGACAAAATCGGCGCCGAGACTTACGTCAAGCTGATGACCGATGGGATTCTGCTGGCGGAAACGCAGGGTGATCCGCTTTTGCAGGCTTACGATACGCTGATTATCGATGAAGCGCACGAACGCAGTCTGAATATCGATTTTCTGCTCGGTTATATCAGCCAGCTATTGCCAAAACGGCCTGATCTCAAACTGATTGTCACTTCGGCGACCATCGATGCACAGCGCTTTTCCCGGCATTTTAACGATGCGCCGGTCATTGAAGTCACCGGCCGGATGTATCCGGTAGACATTTATTACCGCCCGATCGGTGTGGATGACGAGGAAGAAGAGGACGGGCAACGCGCTATTCTCAACGCGGTGGATGAATTGATCGCGATGGGGCCGGGCGATATCCTGGTGTTTCTTCCGGGTGAGCGAGAAATCCGGGAAACTGCTGAAACGCTGCGCAAGCATCATTTTGATCGCTCCCGCCCGGGATTCTTGGGTGTAGACATATTGCCGCTATTTGCCCGTCTGTCGTTTGCCGAGCAGGAGCGGGTGTTTCAGCCCGGCAACACCCGCCGCATCGTGCTGGCGACCAACGTCGCGGAAACTTCATTGACCGTTCCAGGCATCCATTATGTGATCGATGCCGGTTATGCACGCATCAATCGCTACAGTTACCGCAACAAAGTCGAACAACTGCTGGTGGAAAAAATCTCGCGTGCTTCCGCCAACCAAAGGGCTGGGCGTTGTGGCCGGGTGGCGAATGGCGTGTGTATTCGCCTGTATTCCGAACTGGATTATCAGGGACGCGCCGAATTTACCGATCCGGAAATTTTGCGTTCTTCGCTGGCAGCGGTCATTTTGCGCATGCAATCGCTGAAAATCGGCGATGTGGAAAATTTCCCGTTTCTGGAGCCGCCATTGCCACGCATGATCACCGATGGCTACCAGTTATTAGCGGAATTGGGAGCGGTGGACGACAACCGGCAATTGACTCCCATTGGCTGGCGTTTAGCCAAGTTTCCCATGGACCCGAAAATTGCGCGCATGATTTTGGCGGCAAAGCATGAAAATTGCCTGCATGAAATTTTGATCATCGCTTCCGCACTCAGTTTGCAGGATCCACGCGACCGGCCATTTGAGCAGCAAGCGGCGGCTGACAACGCGCACCGGCGCTTTCAGGATGAGCGCTCGGATTTTATGGCTTATCTGAAACTGTGGGATTTCTTTGATGAATTGTTGAAACATAAGAAATCCACCCGTAAGCTGATCTCGCAATGTCGTGAGCAATTCCTGTCGTACCGGCGCTTGCGCGAGTGGCGCGAGATTCATGGTCAATTGCATGTGCTGATGAGCGAGCTCGGCTTCAAATCCAACGAAATACCGGCCAGTTACGATGAAATTCATCGTGCATTATTGACCGGATTGCTGGGCAATATCGGATTTAAAACCGAAAAGGAAGGGGAATATCTGGGTGCCCGCGGGATCAAATTTGCCATTTTCCCCGGTTCGGTGTTGAAAAAAGGCAAGGCGAAATGGGTCGTTGCGGCGGAATTGGTGGAAACCAGCAAACTGTATGCCCGCTGCGCGGCTAGGATTGAGCCGAGTTGGTTAGAAAAAATGGCGGGAAATTTATGCAAGAAACATTATTTTGACCCGCATTGGGAAAAGAAACAGGCGCAGGTGGTGGCGTATGAGCGTGTGACGTTGTATGGCCTGACGATTGTGCCGAAACGGCCAGTGCATTATGGCCCGATTAATCCGCAGGAGGCGCGCGAAATTTTTATTCGCTCGGCGCTGGTGGCGGGAGAGTACGTCACGCAAGCCCCGTTTTTTGCACATAATCAGGCGCTGATTCATGAGATTGAAGAGCTTGAGCATAAGGCGCGTCGGCAGGATGTACTGGTCGACGAGCAGGAAATCTTTGCCTTTTATGACGCGCTGATTCCTGCAAACATCACCAATGGCGCGGGATTTGAAAAATGGCGCAAGCAGGCCGAGCAACAAGACGCCCGCTTGTTGTATCTGAACCGTGAATTGTTGATGCGCCATCAGGCTGACCGCATCACTGAAGTGCAATTTCCGGAACATCTGACGTTGCCGGATGGCAGTGTGTTACCGCTCATTTATCGCTTTGATCCGGGTCATCCGTTGGATGGCGTCACAGTTCGTGTGCCGTTGCCATTGTTGAACCGATTGGACGCGAAGCAAATTGATTATCTGGTGCCGGGTTTGATTCGCGAGAAAATCACTGGGTATCTGAAAGCATTGCCCAAGCAAATCCGGCGTATTTTGGTGCCGCTGCCGGATTCCGTAACGGAATTTTTGCAGTACCAATCGAATACTGTGCAGCCGGTTTCCCTGCAGGATGCCCTAGAGAAATTTGTGCTCAGAAAAACCACGCTGACTGTTCCACCTGAGACCTGGAAAATGGCCGATATGCCAGCGCATTTATTGATGAACATTCAAGTAGTGGATGATGCCGGCAATGAACTGGCGATGAGCCGCAACTTGTCGGATTTGCAGATGCAACTGGGCAAAGCCGCGCAAATGACTTTTGTGCAACGCGATGCCGCGAGCGAAAAAGTAAGCATAGAGCAGGATCACATCACTCAATGGGATTTTGGCGATTTGCCTGTGGAGATTGCCTTTAAGCGCAATCATCAACAACTGACCGGCTATCCGGCTTTAATTGATCAAACCGACAGTGTCGCGATTCGTTTATTCGATACGCCTGCCGCGGCGGAAACGGCGATGCGCTCAGGTGTCAGGCGCTTGTTGTGCCTGGCACTGAAAGAACAACTCAAGCAACTGGAAAAGAATCTGCCGGGACTCAAGCAAGCCAGCCTGCAACTGTCCACCCGCATGAGTCCGGGCGATCTGAAGCAGGATATGTTAAGTGCCATCATTGATCGTGCATTATTGGATGATGACCCGCTACCGCGCAGTGAATCTGAATTTACTGCACATGGTCAGCGAGCCAGGAACCGCTTGCCGGAAGTCGCGACCGCGCTTGCGCGCTTGCTGCAACAAATGGGCAGTGAGTATCAAGTCCTGATGGGGCGGTTGTCCTCGATTCGACTCAGTAGAGTGAAGAATGAACTGACTGAGCAGCTGGAGAACCTCATTTATCCCGGTTTTCTCAGTCAAACTTGCTGGCAACGTTTGCAACAATTTCCACGTTATCTAAAAGGCATGTCATTGCGCGCGGAAAAGTTCTCGAACAACCCAGATCGCGATGAAATCAATAGCCGGGAAGTCAATGCGCTGTGGCAACACTATCTGCAACGTCTGGAAAAGCACCGGAAAATCGGGTTAATGGATGAGAATCTGGAAGAATTTCGCTGGCAGATCGAGGAATTGCGCATTTCGTTGTTCGCACAGGAACTAAAAACTCCGTATCCGGTATCCGTGAAACGATTGCAGAAACTGTGGGAGCATGTACGCGCGTAACTGATCGATGGCGGTGTATTGCGGCGTTTAATCGTATTTTTGCAGGATGAAGGGCTATTTACGATAGGGTGCTGCACTTTTGTCAGTCTTAATCGAAAAAGATGGATTGTGGATGCGGGATGATCTGATAAAATAGCCCTGAAGTCACCGAAGGGGATAAAAAGTGCTTCAGGGCTTGCTAATTGAACTGGATCAGTTCAATTAGCCTAGACCTCTTATTTAGTACTACAAGTTCTGGTGGTTTGAGCAACCGTAAATCCTTTCTCATTAATCAGTTGACCGGTAACAGTTCCCTGAATAAAGCTGCGTTTAATGCGTGTTGCTCCCGCAGCCACGTCTCCTGCATCACTATCAAAATCAAATTCTATTTCATCGCCTGTGGTTGCCTTAGGTGCGGATTTTCTTGTATTGGTGCCCGATATGATTTTGGCAACATAGTTGCCTGGCACCATGTTATTACCATCCACCGAGACTTTAGACCGGTCTGATCTTTTCTCGCATTTCACCAGAATATCGGCGGCGTTGGCATCGGCTGCCGGCAATGCGGTTGTGAATACTGCAAATACTGTGGCTAATGCTGTTGTGGTTTTGATCATTGTTGATTTCATCATTTCTTTCTCCATTGAAGATAATATTTATTTGCTGCGCAATGTCCTCTATCAATGTTGATAGAGCATTCTCTTTTGTGTGGGATTATTTCCCTCACATAAATAACTATACGTGTGAAATAATCCCACGTCAATAACTTTGTGAGAAAAATCCCACATTATTATGTTTCATTTATAACCATGTGACAGAGTGGTATGTATAAGCCTATGAACAATAATGAATTTTTTTCCTTTGTGAATGGAGGGCGGAGTATGTCATCTGCTCGAAAAACAGAGGCTGCGAATGCAACGAGGATTAGATTGAGTTAGGAAATTAACTCAATCATTCATTCAAAAGGAGGTTAACAAAAAAGAAAACTAGGCTAGAAATCTGCTCTTAAGCCAGCAACGAGCGCTCTTCCCGGTAAAGGTGCAAAATTCTTCAAGAAAGAAGTGTGAACGCGCATTTCTTCATCCAACAGATTTCTGCCTTGAACAAAGAATCGGAAACCGTTTGATCGTGTTTGTTTGATTAAGTAACTGGCTTCAAGATTCAATAATGTATAACCCGATGTGTTGGTCTCAAGTTCAGCGTGCTTATTTTGGCACAGGACATGAATGGTTGTCAGATTGGTTGTTAGCGGGCCTGATTTGTAATTGAGCTCAAATCCAAAACGTTGTGGCGTGGTGCGGGGTACATTTCCATTATCTTTGTCTAATTTGCCGCGGACGTAATCTGTGAATAAACGCAGATCCAGATTGTCGGGCTTAAGCGTAAAAATGACTTCCGCTTCCGCGCCATAAAATGTGGCATCGGTTTGCGATAGATTTTGTACCAGAAATTCACCTTCAAGATCTAGTATGCCTTCATCGTCAACACGGTCTGCAATGCGGTCATTGTTGATATCTGCATTTCTGAAAAAGATATATCGGTTAAATCGATTAACAAAGGCATTGACCTTCCAACGCATCAATCCAGAAGTCTTGCGCAAGGATAAATCGAAATTATTGTTGGATTCCTTGTGTAAAGTATTATCACCATTTTGAAAGGTGGCTGTGCCATGATGCGGACCGTTGACATACAATTCTTCGATTGCAGGTGCGCGTTGACCGTGCATTGCGGTTAATCCCAAACTATAGTCTGGGGTAAAAGCCCAGAAAGCACTTGTAGAACCATTGAAGAGATCAAATGCGCGTGCTTGATCAATGTTATGCTGTGGATTACGGGTTGCATGTTCATAGCGTCCACCCCATTCAAAGCGAAAATTTTCCCAGTTCCTTTCTTCGACCAGAAAAACGCCGGTAGACCTCGATTGGGTGATGGGGACGATGGCTTCCTCGCCCAAAGCGGAAAATTTCCGGTCCTGTAACTGCACCCCAAATAGCCCATTAAATTTTGCGATAGGCGAGTGCAAAAATTCAGCCCGGGTTTCAAGTTCATGATTTCTAAAGCGAGTAGCCACTTCACCAGTACTCTCAATCTCATTGTGCTTATAATCATTGTAGCCTGTCCGCACTTTAACTTTCTCGATGCCTATGACTGGATTGTTCAATTCTCCGGATAAGTTGTAGCGTGCTTGCGTCAAGTCAACACGAGCCATTTCGGGTGTCGGTATGCCATATTTGTTTTCCATCAATGAGATAGATCCACCCAGGAATCCTCTTTCACCGATGTAAGAACCGCCAACTGATAAACCTTGCGAATCCGTGGCGCTATTTCGCAAAACATTTTTACTGTTCTCACTGGTACTGGAATGCTCATGGTCTTCATCTTCATGATGAGTCGGTACCGGATTGCTCTTAATGGCTCTCCCTGGAATGGAATAGTCTTCTGTGCTGCGTTTGAATCCCCCCAGACTCCAGGACATCGGTCCAAAACTTTTGTTGATATTAAATGAACCCGACTTTTCCTCAGTAGCGGTATTTCCACGTACTTCAGCATTTCCCTCCAAAGTTTTAAACAATCGATTGGGAATGCGGTCGGTCACCACATTGACGACTCCGCCCGTAGCGCCTCCGCCATACAATAAAGTGGCCGGGCCACGTAAAATTTCAATTTGCGATGCATTGAGTGTTTCCACCGACACGGCATGATCCGGGCTGAGCGAAGAAATATCGAGTGTCCCAATTCCATTTTCCAGAACCTGGATGCGTGGTCCGTCCAATGCACGAATGATAGGGCGGCCCGCGCCGGGACCAAAGGCACTGGAGGCGACTCCCAATTCGTTTGAAAGCGTGTCTCCCAAGCTGACTTCTCGCTTGCGGCGCAACTGATCGCCTTGTAAAACGCTAACCGGTTGTGCCATGTCCAACTCACTGCGATCTTTGAAAGGCGATGCGGTAACTGTTACGCCGGGGAGATGGGTTGGTTTTGTTGCATTTTGAGCATACGTGATGGGTGTATCCGGTGATATCAGCGCCACAAGCAGCATGCACGCCTTCAGTGTGTTTGAGCTACTTACTAAATGCAAACTAAAGCTTTTCATACAATTCCTATTTGAACACAATCATGCATTCCAGCGACTATGCTGAAATGCGTTGTGCATCACATTATTTATATTGAGGATTATTCTTTCTTGATTGCGAGTTTTCATATCAAGAGCATTGCTTTAATAAAATGATATGATATATCATAGCTAATATCAATTGTTTTTAAGGTTTATTTATGAATCTCAATATCGCGCTCAATAAAGTGAACACGCGTCTACCGGTCACTGTGCTTTCCGGTTTTCTGGGGGCAGGTAAAACGACGGTCTTGAGTCATATTCTCAATAACAGGCAAGGAAAACGCGTCGCGGTCATTGTCAATGACATGAGTGAAATCAATATTGATGCTTCCATAATTGAACAGGAAATTTCATTCAACAGATCGGAAGAGAAATTGATCGAAATGAGCAATGGATGTATCTGCTGCACATTACGTGAAGATCTTCTGGTTGAAGTGCGGAAACTGGCCACTGAAGGGAAATTTGATTATTTGGTTATTGAATCAACAGGAATATCGGAGCCGTTACCGATCGCTGAAACATTCACGTTTGCGGATGAAACGGGGAGCAGTTTGTCGGATATTGCACGACTGGATACCATGGTAACCGTCGTTGATGCAGTCAATTTTCTCAAAGATTTTGAAGAAGCAAAGATGCTTCAGGAAACGAGAGAAAGCTTAGGTGCTGAAGATGAGCGTAGTGTGGCCGATTTGTTAGTTGATCAGGTCGAATTCAGTGACGTCATTTTGATCAATAAGACTGATTTGATTAACCATGCTGAGCTGGTGAGATTGCATGGCATTCTGAGTTATCTTAATACCCAGGCAGAAATTATTGCGATAGAGAATGGGCAAGTCGATCTGTCCAAACTGCTGAATACACGAAAATTCAGTTTTGAACGCGCCCAGCAAGCACCGGGTTGGTTAAAGGAGTTACGCGGCGAGCATATTCCTGAGACAGAAGAATATGGTATCTACAGCTTCGTTTATTTGGCGAGAAAACCGTTTCATCCACAGAAATTTTTCGAATTTCTTCATCAATCCTGGCCTCAGGGTAAATTACTGCGTTCAAAAGGGTATTTTTGGCTGGCAACCCGACCAGATTATGCGGGTCAATGGAATCAGGCAGGTGGAATTGCGCATTACGATTGTGCAGGTATGTTTTGGAAAGCTGTGCCTAAAGATCAATGGCCAGATGATCAGGAATATCTTAATTTCATAAAAGAAAAATGGATCGAGCCATTTGGTGATATGCGTCAAGAATTGGTGTTCATAGGTCAAGGTCTTGATCAGCAGGATCTGTGTCGTCAGTTGGATAATTGTTTATTGACCGATGCAGAACTAGAAGCTGGAAAGCAATACTGGGTTACTCTGCAAGATCCATTTCCTTCTTGGGAGAATCGTTAAAATGCGCATCTATCCCATGGCGAATTTTCGATCTGGATCTATAAAAGTGCCAACGCAAAAACTTGATTTTGTTTGAATCTGCCTGTTGCGTGATGACGGTATCCATACTAAAGTGTATTTTGGTTATAGACAGATAAAAAGCAATTTGTAATTATGCAGTCAATTTACTTAAATACTTACGCCACCATTGGATTGGAAGTCAAACGAAATGCCTGCTGATATTGATCAGATTATTAAGAAGTCTCAAGAAAGCTGTGCGTCGACGGGAGCCAAATTAACCAGCAAGCGCAAGAATGTATTGACGGTTCTGCTCACTTCATCGACTCCGCTGTCTGCCTACGAAGTTGTCGAAAGATACAAAAAACAATTCAATGAATCGCTGCCGGTGATGTCAGTTTATCGCATGCTGGATTTCCTGATTCAGGAGAAATTGGTTCACAAACTTGAAACCGCCGGTCAGTACGTGACCTGTGCTCATATCGCTTGCGATCACCAGCACGAATCGCCACAGTTCCTGATATGCGATCGCTGTCATGCGGTGAAGGAAATAGGAATTAAAAAACAGATTATGGCCGAGCTGGAACACAGTATTCAAAGCACTGGTTTTACACTGATGCACAACCAACTGGAATTGCATGGACTATGCGAGCGCTGCCAAAATAAAACTGAATCGTCAGCCAACCCTGTTTGATGTCTGGCAGCAGTGTCTATTCTGATCGCTTGATAGCTGAAAAAAATCAACAATATGATTTAAGAATTTCTTTATTTTTCAACATTCCATAGAACTAATATTTTTCATTCAGTAGCCAGTTATACTCCAAAAATTCTATCGATACATCGGCAGAAGCTAAACGTGCTCTCGCAGCAGGGGTGTCTGCAAGGTTGTCGCGGTAGTGTGCGAAGAACTGATCGAGACTATCCCATCCGTGCCAACCGCGTTCAAAATCCTCTCTATACCAATCAAATAGTTCTGAAACTTCAAGTTTCTCGCTTGCTTCGTCATATCGATTGCGTGATCGATCGGATAAAAATGAACGTGTCGCGGATTCCAGTTGTTCTTCCAGTTGCATGCCGGTAAAGGCTCTATTCAGCAATGCCGGACTGCCAATGGTTGCCCGATTGAGGGCGAAATGAATGCGCGGTTCATGATAATTTCCAGAACGCCAAATCATGTCGTGCTCGATATTATTTAATGAAAGCGTGTCTCCAAACATAAAAATGAAATTTAATTTCCGATTATTTTCTATGACGGAGATCAATCGAGTTTTCCAATTAAACGTGACCGGTGCATAAGCCCTGAAATAGGCGATGGCAGAGTAACTCCTCAAAGTTATTTCTACCGTAAAAGCATTATAGGCATTGATTAAGAAAGCCAGTTGCTCAGATTTATCCCAGTGTGAGAAATCACTTTCTTTGACTGCAGAAAGTTGAGCCAGATATTTTTGCAATAAACCATGATGCATTCTGAAACCGTAATAATTGATTTGACTGGCTCGCCCCTGGTTAATCATAAACACATGTTCTCGTAACAATTCATCCCAAATCGAATGATCAAATCGAGAGGCCGGTGCCGATGCGGTGCTGGTGGCGATGCTTAAAAGCAGTGCTAGCAATAGGTATTTGAGAGTGATCATGGGTTGTTTTTGCGTGAGACTTAAATAGTTTGCATAATCAATGCATCTTTATCTAAAGTAAAGCAATGATGCGTGGTTTGTTGCATGAATAAACGATAAACAGGGAGATCATATGAAGCTGCTGAGTTGGAACATCCAATGGGCAAGGGGGCTGGATGGACGAGTGGATCCCGGGTGCGTAACGGATACCATTCATCGATTGGGTGATTTTGATGTCATTTGCTTGCAGGAAGTCGCGGTGAATTTCCCCGGCTTGCCAGGCAGCCAAGGCGAAGATCAAGTGGCTGAATTATCAGTCGGATTGTCCGGTTATACACCTATCTATGGTGTGGCGACGGATGTGCCCGACAGGCGGGGAGGCCGCAGTCTATTTGGCAACGCCATTTTCTCCCGCTTGCCTGTCGGTCAAGTTTGGCGGCATTTGTTGCCCTGGCCGGCTGAATCGATAACTCCCAGTATGCAGCGAGTCATGGTGGAAGCAGTTGTGACTGCAGATATCGGCCCATTGCGGGTAATGACGACACATCTTGAATACTATTCGCATCAACAGCGGGAAAGACAGATCGATGCTATTCGCTGTTTGCATGTCGAGGCCTGCGCCATGTCCGCGCGCAATTTACGCATCGAGGAACAAGGCGGCGCTTTTGAAACCTTTCCCCGGCCCAAGCAGGCGTTGTTGTGCGGAGATCTTAATTTTCCTGCGGCAGCGCCTGAGCGTATGCAAATCCTTGCTCCATTCACTGCAGGCGTACCCAATTTTAACGATGCCTGGTCTGTATTGCATCCGGGGCAAGTTCATGCACCAACCGTCGGCATTCACCCTGTGGATTTTGTCGACCGTCCTGAGTGCTTTGATTATGTTTTCATCACGGATGGACTGGTGAGTCATTTGAAAGCGCATGGGATCGATGCAACCACTGAAGCCTCGGATCATCAACCGATATGGGTTGAGCTCGCCTGATGCATCTTCATTGGATAGTCGATGATGATTGCGTATCCTTGCGAATCTCTCGCTTTGCTTTGTCGGAGAGGATTCGTAGCGTACAATTCATAGGAAGTACGGAAGACTATGCAGTTAATTTAAAACCACCAAGAGGAAAGATGAAGATGAAATTAATTTATTTGATGATTGCACTATTACTTTCGATGATGTTAGTCGCTTGTGAACAAAAACAGACCAATACCACCGAGAAAGTCATCGATAAGGTCAACGATGCGCTGGATCGCCGTTCTGACGAAAAAGCTCGTGATGCGATCGAAGATGTCAGCGAAGCAGTTGAAGATGCTTCGAAAGAGCTCCAAAAAGGCATCGAAGATATTTCCAAAGAAATTAAGAAATAAATCCGGGAGTATTAGCGCAGAAGTGTGATGCTGAAGTTTGCGATAGGAATATCAAATAACTTCAGCGACGCTGCCATTGCCGTACTGAAATAAGGATCATGCCAAGAATCATGAGTGAGCTTGTTGCTGGCTCAGGTATGCTGGAAATGTTGAATGAAACGAAGTCTTCGGGATTGAGTGGCGGAGTTGACCATATGCCCGGTAAGCGAGAGGAGGCGTATCCAAAATCAAAGAAAGTCAGCGCATCCCTATCCCAGCGTATCCAGAAATCATCGGTTTCAGTCATCAATATATCGACACCGTTTAAATGGCCGCCAATCATATCCCAAGTTGGCGAGGAGAATCGATAGAATTCCAACTCCGAGGCGGAATAACGATGTCCGTCGATGGTCATGTCAATGGTATTAAACGCCTGAATAGGCGCATGGATACCGGCTGCTTCCCATGTGATTGTTCCAGTTACAGTTGGTGTTGGTGGCGGGGGCAGTGGGGGTATTAAACCTGAAGATTCAAAGCCAGTGATTGTGAATTGCATTTGGAAGGTTCCGGCTTGCACAGCGCAAGGCAAGGCCGAAACACTCCCAATCAACAGAAAAGGCAGGACTATTTTTCTGAATGACTTTGTGAGCACTGAAACAGGGATAGTCCAACAGGGATTGGCATGCAGGTTCATGATCAGTATCGCTCCTTTGATTGGTCAATGTCATATTGCTGCTGTACTCAATAATACGATTCCCATGGATGATCCCGGGATCAGCCCAACGCGCTGAGAAATTGCAAATTGCTTTAAAAAATGCGTGTTCCGAAGCTCTCAAAATAATATTGATCGATTTCATCGCGCGAGAACTGATGGTTCTGTCCACCGCGCTGCGCAATTTTTAACGATCCCATGAGTGAGCCGAGTTGTCCGGTTGTCTGCCAATCCAGGTCATTGACAATGCCATATAGCAGGCCGGCACGATAAGCATCGCCACAGCCGGTTGGATCAACGATGGCTTGGGGTTTGACGCAAGGAATGTTAATTTGCTGGCCGTTGGTATAAATGATGGAACCTTGCGCGCCCAGTGTGATAATCAGTGCTTTTGCTTTGCTTGCCAGAGATTCGAGGCTCTGTGTGGTACGTTCCTGCAGTAATTGACCTTCATAATCGTTGACCGCGATGTAATCGGCTTTATGGATGAATTCGAGCAGCTCATCGCCATTGTACATCGGTAAGCCCTGACCCGGATCGAAGACAAAAGGGATCCCGGCTTCGTGGAATTCACGCGCATGTTGCATCATGCCATCCCGTCCATCGGGTGCAATAATACCCAAGCGAATATTCTCGGCATCGCTCACCGAATTGAGGTGCGAGAAATTCATGGCGCCTGGATGAAATGCGGTAATCTGATTGTCATCCAGATCAGTGGTGATAAAGGCCTGTGCGGTGAATGTGTCGGGGATATGGCGCACATGCTGCTGAGTCAGTTTTAGTTGATCAAAGCGTGCGGTATAAGGGGTATGGTCGTCTCCAATCGTGGCCATCATCACCGGTTCGCCGCCCAGCATTTGTAAATTGTAGGCGATGTTACCCGCGCATCCACCAAACTCACGGCGCATTTCAGGAACCAGAAAAGCGACATTCAAGACATGAATCTTTTCTGGCAGGATATGATTTTTAAAATGATCAGGAAAGACCATAATATTATCGTAAGCGATTGAGCCGCAAATCAGTGTACGCATAGGTTTTGATGATGAATGAGATGGAGTAGGTAATCTCGACAAGGAACGGATAGATGCCTGATATTGCGATGAATCTGATCCGTTCTTGCCGGAGTGCTTGTATTTAACGTGATGCTTGTGACTTGCTTAGGGCGCTAGGTTTCCAGGTCAGATCCAGTTCACGCGCTGCTTTAACGTCATCCAGCTTGCGCACGGACATCGTGTGAGGCGCGCCTTTTACCATATCCGGCTGTTGTTCGATTTCCTGCAGAATTTCTTTCATCGAACTCACAAAAGCGTCCAGCGTTTCCTTGGATTCGGTTTCGGCCGGTTCAATCAATAAACATTCCGGAACCAACATCGGGAAATACGTAGTAGGCGCATGGTACCCTTTGTCCAGCAGGCGTTTGGCCAGATTCATGGCAGTAACCCCTGTTTTGTCCTTGATGTCCTTCATGGTGACAATAAATTCATGGCTGGCGCGGCGGGTAGGGTAGGCAATTTCAAATCCAGCCTTACTCAATTCAGCCATCAAATAATTGGCATTCAGTGTGGCAAATTCGGAAATACGATGCATGCCATGCATGCCTAGCAGACGCACATAAATATACGCACGCAACAAAACACCGGCATTCCCCATGTGTGCAGACAAGCGTCCAATCGACTGAGGCTTGTCTTTTTCAGTGACCCAGTGATAAGTATCGCCTTCCTTGGCCACGATAGGAACAGGCATGAAGGGGAGCAAACGCTCGGCTACGCCGACGGGAGCAGAACCTGGGCCGCCGCCGCCATGCGGGGTTGAGAAGGTTTTGTGCAAATTGATGTGAATCACGTCAAATCCCATATCACCCGGTTTAACTTTGCCGAGAACGGCGTTCAGATTGGCGCCATCGTAATACAGCAACCCACCGGCTTGGTGCACGACACGACTCATTTCAGCCACATTTTTCTCGAATACGCCGAGAGTGGATGGGTTTGTCAACATCAAACCTGCCGTTTTAGGCCCAACGGCTGCTTTCAGTGCTGCCAGATCCACGTTACCTTCTTTGTCAGTGGGAATTTCCACGACTTTGAAGCCGCACATGACTGCGGTAGCTGGGTTAGTACCATGTGCGGCGTCCGGTACAATGATTTCAGTTCGAGCAAAGTCACCACGGGATTCATGGTAGGCACGAATCATCATGACGCCGATCAATTCGCCTTGTGCACCCGCCATCGGTGTCAGACTGACGCCCGCCATGCCAGTGACTGCTTTTAAAGTTTCCTGTAATTCGAACATGCAAGCCAGAAATCCCTGTCCGGTATCTTCCGGCGCCAGAGGGTGTCTGGATAGAAACTGTGGCAGCATGGCCAGGGAGTTACAAGCACGTGGATTGTATTTCATCGTGCAAGAACCCAGTGGATAAAACTCGGTATCAATCGAGAAATTCTTTTGTGATAAACGCGTGTAATGACGTACCGTATCCATTTCAGAAACTTCTGGCAGCAGTACAGGTGATTTGCGTAACAAGTTTTGTGGGATCTTGGACTTGCTTGCAACCGTCATCGGTGCCTGAGAATAGTTACGACGCCCGGGGCGCGAGTGTTCAAATATCAGCATGATTTAATGGCGTTATCGTTAATTTATTTTAAGGCAGCCAGAGCTGCTTCATAATTGGGTTCGTCGGCAATTTCCGGAACTAATTCAGCATGAATAATGGTATCGGATTCATCCAGAACGATCACTGCGCGTGCAGTGATGCCAGCAAATGGGCTGTCTGCGATGAACACGCCATAATCTTTCATGAAATTGGCGCCGCGCATGGTGGACAGTGTAATAACCTTGTCGAGTCCTTCAGCATCGCAGAAGCGACTCATGGCAAATGGCAAATCCGCTGCGATGATCAATACCACCGTATTATCCATATTACTGGCTTGCTGGTTGAATTTGCGTGTGGAAATCGCGCAAACGGGCGTATCCAGACTAGGAACGATGTTCAGTACTTTCTTTTTTCCGGCGTAAGTGGCCAGAGTAACATCAACCAAATCTCTGTTTACTAGAGAAAATGCAGGCGCTTTCTGTCCGACTTTGGGAAAAGTGCCTTCAAGTTTGATCGGGTTTCCTTTAAGAGTAACCATGGTTTTTTCCTTCATCACAAATATTGAAAAATAATACGTTTCGAATTGGTATCAATGAAAATTCATCAACTGAGCGCTTGTTTGAGAAGCCCAATGTAATTCTGTAAATCGGCCGAAGTTTTCGTTTCGGTGGCGCAAACTAGCAGTGTGTTCCCCAGCTCTGGATAATGTTCCTGCAAATCCAATCCGGCGAGCACGCCTTTTTGTTTAAGCTTGGATAACACTGCGCTGGTGGATGCCGACAAAGTCAGTGCCGCTTCATGGAAGATAGGGCTGCTGAAAGTTTTTTTGACGCCATTGATTTTTTCCAATTCCTCAACCAACTCCAGTGTATTGGCATGCGATTGTGCCGCTACTCGGCGCAGACCTTCGGGACCTAGCAGAGACATATAAATGGTAGCTGCCGTTACCATCAACCCTTGATTGGTACAGATATTGGAAGTGGCCTTGGAACGGCGGATGTGTTGCTCGCGTGCCTGTAAGGTCAAAACAAAACCAGGTTTGTTGTCTAAATCGGTCGTGCGGCCGATGATACGTCCAGGCATTTGGCGTACCAGATCGTTTTTGCAGGCCATAAAGCCAAAGTAGGGGCCGCCGCTGGACAGCGGGATTCCCAGCGGTTGACCTTCACCAACCGCGATATCAGCGCCTTTGCTGCCCCATTCACCCGGCGGTGTCAGCATCGCTAGTGATGTTGGATTGACCACGCCGATGGCAAATGCATTCTTACTGTGCGCCCAATCGGTGAGTGCATCGACTTGTTCCAATACCCCAAAGAAATTAGGCTGCGGAATAACCAGTGCGGCAAATTCCTCGCTACCGAATTCCGTGAGCATTTCCGGTAGAACCTGACCGGATTGAATGTCGAAGGGCAGCTCCACAACTTCAATTTTCTGATTGCTGACAATTGCACGCACAACTTTGCGATAGATCGGATGGACTGTTTTCGGAATCAGAATGCGGCGCGATGTTTTATGTGAGCGAACAGCCATCAGTGCAGCTTCAGCCAATGCGGTTGCGCCATCGTACATGCTGGCATTGGATACATCCATGCCCGTCAGCGAAGCCATCATTGTTTGGTACTCATATAATAGTTGCAGTGTTCCTTGGCTGGCTTCCGCTTGATAGGGAGTATAGGATGAATAAAACTCGCCCCGCGTGGTAATCTGCCAGACAGCTGCAGGAATGTGGTGCTCATAGGCGCCCGCGCCAATGAAATTTTGATAAAACCCATCTTTCCCGGCGCGTTCCATCATCAGCCGAGTTATTTCCATTTCGCTGAGTCCGGGGGGAACCCCTGTTAATTGGCCGCTGACTAATTCGCTGGGAATTTCATCAAACAGCTCTTCAATATTCTTCGCACCAATGCTGGCGAGCATCTCGGCTATATCTTCTTCGGTATGTGGAATAAACGGCATGATGTATTTTTAAAAACTTAAAGTAATAAAGTAAGTAGGAAAATCTATGCAAATCATAGTTGGTGCGGGAATGATTTAATGATCTTCGTTTTCAAGTAGTTCTGCGTAAGCTGCGGCATCCAACAATGCGTCTAATTCAGCAGGATTGGAAGGTTTTAGCTTGAATAGCCAGGCCGAATAAGCATCCTGGTTGATTTTCTCAGGCTCGGATTCCAAGCCGGAATTCACCGCGATGACTTCACCAGAAATAGGGGCATAGACATCAGCAGCCGCTTTGACGGATTCAGCCACTGCACATTCCTCTTTTTGCGTCAGTTGGCGTCCAGTTTGTGGGAGCTCGACAAACACCATATCGCCGAGCAATTCCTGCGCGTGGTGGGTAACGCCAATGGTTACCGTGCCATCCGCCTCAGGTTTTACCCATTCATGGGATTTGGTATATTTTAATTGTGTCGGAATACTCATTTTTTCACTCCAGATTAAAGTAATGTTTTGTTACAGTTAGTTCAAATTAAACCAGCACTTTTCCATTGCGCACGAACGGATATTTTACCACTTTGGCACGCAGCTTCTTATCACGCACGATGACATCGACTTCATCACCGACAGATATCTGTACCGGTATGCGGGCTAGGGCAATGGATTGATTCATGGTGGGTGAGAATCCGCCGCTGGTAATTTCACCCTGATATTCGACGCCATTCTGCTGTCCGACCACTTGCTGGTGGCTACGCAATACTCCGCGATCAATCAGTACCAAGCCCACCAATTGCTGTTTCACAGCGGTGTCCAGCAACGCCTGTTTGCCGATGAAATCCCGCTCGCTCTTCAGATCAACCGTCCAGCTCAGTCCCGATTCCAGAGGATTCTGGGTTTCATCCATATCCTGACCGTATAAATTCATGCCAGCTTCCAGGCGCAGCGTGTCGCGTGCGCCTAATCCGGCAGGAGCTACGCCAGCGGCATGGAGCGCTTTCCAAAATGTGGAAGCGTCGGCAGCCGGTAGAATGATTTCGAAACCATCTTCACCCGTGTAACCGGTACGTGCAATAAAATATTCACCGACTACCGTCGATTGAAATAGTTTGAGTTCTTCCGTTGCAGCTTGCGAACCGGGAATGACTTGCCAGACTTTTGCGCGAGCATTAGGCCCTTGCACTGCAACCATGGCAAGATCACGCCGGGGAGTCACTTCCAGATTGGGAGCGAGTGCATCGCGTTGTTTTAGCATCCAGGCGACATCTTTGTCGGCTGTGCCCGCGTTTACGACGATACGGAACCAGGTCTCAGATAGAAAATAAATGATCAGATCGTCAATGATGCCCCCCTGAGGGGTCAGCATACAGGAATACAGCGCTTTGCCAGGAACGGTGAGTTTGTCGACATTATTGGCAACTAGATGGCGCAGAAAATCGCGCACCTTCTCGCCTTTGATATCAACAGGAAGCATGTGAGATACGTCAAACATGCCTGCATCCTGGCGTACTTTGTGGTGTTCGTCTAACTGCGAGCCGTAATGCAGCGGCATATCCCAGCCACCAAAATCCACCATTTTGGCATTCATGTCTCGGTGGGCTTGATTAAGGGGTGTCATTTTCAGCACGGTTTTTCTCCCGGAAATAAAAAAGAGTCATTATCTTAATGACTTCACCCCTCTGTCCTTTTTACCTGAGAGATTTACGGATTGAAATCCGCGTGCCCCTTCGGTGGCCGAAAAAATGCTCAGCGCTCTCCAGATTGCCTGTCACAAGCGGTTCATAAGGAACAAGATAGACTTGAACCATGCCTGAGCGATTCCGGGGGGGTTACGCCTTCGGCGGCACTTAAAAAACAGCGCGCTCTCCTGCTTGGACACAAATGGCAAAGTGCGAACTATACCTTAGTGACAGCGATTTATACAAGATATTTAAGTTGCCTGGCCGGATTGGATTGCTGTGCCGAATCAATTCCGATGGTTGTCATCTTCATGTCGGATAATTCTTTCTTGTTTAGTGATTGTATTAATAAAGCAAGACCTGAAAGAAGCGCTTTTGCTGTCTATAAGCGCTTCTTTTTATCAAGATTGCAGAATGATTTGATCGCTTCGGTCATTGGGCGATGAGAATCGGTCATGCCGAGATCTGTTATTGCTAACTACCCACATGATTAATTGCATTCTCAGTGTCGTCCACACCTCAGCGATCATCAGTCATATAGGACGCTAGAGCGCGAAGTCCAGCGCACTGTAAGCACCTGGCAAAACCGCGCCATCGGCGATACGAATGGCAATTTCCGGAGCATTATCGCCATCGATATTTCCATATACGACCGTATCGCCGGCTTCGTTACGTAACCACAGCGAACCTGCCGCAGTTGCTGGCGGGAATGGATTCTGGATCACGCCGAGGAATACAAACGGATTATCAGCACCTCCGGCGATGGCATCGATTGCTGTGAGGTTGAGCAAATCGCCGGCTCCCGCTCCAGGGACGTCAAATCCGTTGATGATATCCCTCTGTGCTGCGGCAGGCCCTGAGTCGGTAACGGCGTTGTAGATGAAATTGTCACCGCCCGCTCCACCAATCAGGTTATCTCCTCCTGCGCCACCGATCAGCGTGTCGACTCCGGCACCACTATTGAGCGTGTCATTGCCCCCTAGTCCGGTCAGCGTATTGTTGGCACCGTTACCGAGGATAATATTGGCATTAACATTACCCGTGCCGCTGATTGCTGCGCCACCGGTCAGTGTCAGGTTCTCCAAGTTGACGTTGGTCAGCGATCGGGTAACGCTGGATTCGACCAGATCGATGCCGCTACCAGCACCAGCAGCTTCCGTAGTAATGTCGCCTACATTGTCCACGATAAAAGTGTCGTTTCCTGCTCCACCGGTCATGTTGTCGGCTCCAGTGCCTCCGTTCAGAATATCATTGCCAGCATTGCCGTTCAGGGTGTCATTGCCGCCAAGCCCCGACAGCGTATTATTGGCGCTGTTTCCGAGGATGATGTTGGCAACCGCATTGCCTGTACCGTTGATTGCAGCAGCGCCAGTGAGCGTCAGGTTCTCCAGATTAATGTTGGTCAGCGCACGAGTGATGCTCGACTGCACGAGATCTGTGCCTCCGCCAGCAGCTTCCGTAGTAATATCGCCGACATTGTCCACGATGAAAGTGTCGTTCCCCGTTCCGCCGGTCATGTTGTCGGCGCCGGTACCGCCATCCAAGCGGTCATTGCCAGCGTTGCCGTTCAATGTGTCATTGTTACCAAGACCGGATAGCGTGTTGCTGGCGCTGTTACCGTTAATGATGTTGGCGTGGGAATCATTGCCAGTACCGTTGATTGTGCCAGTTCCTGTGAGCGTCAAATTCTCCAGGTTGACGCTCAGTGTGTGGGTAACGCTCGATTCAACCAAATCAATGCCGCCGGCTACCTCGGCTGCCGAGTCACCGATGTTGTCCACCACATACACGTCATTGCCGAGTCCGCCGTTCATGGTATCGAGCCCAATACCGCCATTGAGCCGGTCGTTGCCGTCACCACCGTTGAGCGTATCATCGCCACCATCGCCATTCAGGCTGTCGTTGCCAGCATCGCCATTAATGGCATCGTTACCGTCGCCACCAAAGGCGCTGTCGTCACCACCGCCCATCGATAGCGTGTCATCCCCGCCTCCGGCCTTGAAGGTGTCGTTGAAATTGCTGCCGAGCATTGTGTCGTTGAACGACATCAGTTCATCGAAGAAAGAGTTTGCACCAGCGGTGATCTCCGCCATGCGAGCCGGGGAAACTGCGCCACCGCCGGTCTGATTGGTGATGAAATCGATGGTGACATCCGGAGCAGCGAAATTGTTATTTGATAAATCGATTTCGATAAGATTGACAGAGCCTGCAGTTGCCGGATTATTGTTGAAATCTATGCCGCTTCCGGTTGTCTGCACATCATCGCCACCGGTGGTGAGCCAAGAGTATTGCGTTGCGCTATTATTTCCACCGCCATCTCGGGTGCTAAACGCAAATTGATCACTAACGAGGGTGATGTTAACGGCTTCGGTTGAAGTAGAGGCGTCAATATTGGACATATTCATCTCCTTTGAAATACGTTGAGTCAATGGATTATTGGGATATTTGCTCAGTCTTGGTTATTAGCCTCCTTTTTATGCTTTGGATCGTAGATTAAGACGGATTGGACGGATGCGTCCGTCCGCGTAGTGTCGTTTTGCGTAGATTCTGCGTACATCCGTCAGCACCTCACGCATGTGGACAATGATAAACTGCGAAACCTGCGGTGTTTCGGCTTGCCAGAAATTAAGCAAGACACAATCTCCATTTTCAGCTTCCGTTCCGGAAAGTGCGCGTTGGCCATTTAGCCATGCTTCAGCGAGCACTTCGTTCGCAAGCGCCCAACCGACGAAGCCGACGATGGCGTTCTCTCGATACACGAAAGCATAATGACCGCGATTAACCTGTCCTGCTAGGCTTCGTGCGATATGCCCAAACGGGGCCTTGGCAAAAACCGGCTTGCTCATCAGATAGGCTACCGATCGACCGAAGGCAATCTCGCGTGGAAGTTCTCTCACGATGCGAAAACCGGAATCGGTGGCGTGCGCGCCTGAATGCAAACTCGAATGTATCATTGTTTATCCGCAGGCTCGTTGCGAGCAGTCGATTCTGCTCATCTATATGTGCCAAACAAGTGATCTGTAGATTCAAATGGCTGTAGTGCCTTTACCTTTACCACAGATCGAAAGTTTGCGCAATACCGCTACATGGGTAGAGCATATTGTTGGCTGCCTGTGAATAAAAAGGCTGCCTGTGAATAAAAAATGATATCGCCTAACGTTTCATGTTTCATTTCAGTGCGCATGGTCACCGGGCGGCGGCATGATTTCATCTTCTTGATTCAATTGAGTCAACTGCAGTGTCAGTGCATCGATGCTTTGCCAGCCGAATCCCTCGAATTGAGCAACCCATCGGGCGCGCAAGTATCCGAAGCGATCGGTCATAAACTCCATGTGCCCCGGAAACATGCCTTTGCCTCTCAAATCCGGCACGGTTCTTACGCGCCGGTACAGCCAATAGCTGTTCTTGATTTCCGTCCAGCCTTCTGTCACCACTGGAAAAGGAACAAAAGCCGAGATTTGCTGTAACTCTTGTTCACTCAGTTCGCGATTGGGAACCGCCAAAATTTCTGTATTCAGAGCGCGAATTTCATCATACGCCGCAGTCAATTGATGTAAGCGTTGTTGAGATTGCGGCCAGGAAAACAGCACCAGCAGGACATTTTTTTGTAGGCGGAAGTCTTTCAAATTGCCAGCGGAACCATCATTCGCAGAATAATTGAACACCGGTGAAGCAATTGCCGGGTTTTCCGGAACAATCATACTACCCAGCAAGCGTGCATCGAAACCGCGCGATAAAGCGTGGAGGTAATTGATGAGATCCCAGCGGTCTTCTTCAGACAATTTTGTAGAAAAGCCCGGCATTTTGGTTCCCGAAATTCCATGCGATAGCCAATGAAATACGTTACCGACGGTATATTTTGCCGTGTGTGGCTCAGTCAGCAGATCCGTTGGATCTTTTATCTCCGGATCGAGAATGACTTCAGCCCCTTTGCCTTGCGGGCCATGACAGCTGGTGCAATGTTCTGCAAATAGCTGGGAGCCATTGGATATCGAAATGACATCAAATGGAACGGATGGTTTTTGATAAGTTTCCGGATAAGCTTCCATGGCAAAAGGGGGCAGGGCAATAGCGCAGGCAGTGATCATCAAGATGGCGGGAACCAGGATTTTTTTCTTCCTATCCCAGTGGTATTGGATACCGGCGCCAATCATGCCCAATGCCAGGATACATAACGCAACGCCTAACCAGAACAGTGCCTGTGCATTCGGTTCTTCCCAAGCTGCATCAATCGAGAAACGGAAGGGATAAGGCCAATGATCGATGATGGCATGCTTGGCGGGCAGCGTATTGGCCAATATGGTAGCCAACAATACCAGCGCCATCGCCAGCATAAATTCAATGCGAACCCATTGACTCAAATGAGTAATGCTTGTTTTGATCTGTTCGGTGTTACTTGCTTGGGAAAGCATGGGAAGCCATTGGTTGCGCACTTGATAAGCAATCGCCAGGATGATTGCCAATATTGCCAATTTGGCATTCAACAGCCAGCCATAAGCGCTGGAAACCAGTGCATGATAATCCTCTTCAACCATGCGATCAGCCACGAATAAACCGGTTGCTGCCAATAGCAACATGACGGGCAAAGCGATGGTCGAAAATTTTTGTAGATAGGTTACCGTTACCTGTGATGATGTTTGATTGGGGGCATGCTGGCTGTTGGCCACGATATATAGAAATGCCGGCAGTGCACCAAACCAAGCGCCTGCCAGCAAGATATGCAGCGCGTACGGTGCCACTGAAGTGAACGATATTTCTTCTGCGCCGGAATGACTGATCAGCGAGCCCGCAATCAGCGGAAGCGAGGCGGTTACAGCACATAAGAAATAGTGCCAGCGGGTTCGATATTGGTGTCGAATGATCAGAATGACACTGAAAAGAATGACTGCCAGCAATTCACGGGCTAACCAGATATGGCCAATGCGTGTTTCCTGTACCATCTCAAGCCATGCGCGGGGATTCCAGGTATCAGCCACTATGCCTGTTGCATCACCGGTGGTGGTGGCCAAAATACCCATTAAGCCTAGCACAACGATACCTGCCATCCAGGGAAAGCCTTTTTCCAGGCGGGCTACCCAGGGAGCTTCGAATACAGTTTTGTGTTGTGCGATGATGGCGAGAAAAACACAACTTCCGAATAGAATTAAATTAGCAGTCAGTTGTGACCACCGGGCAAAAGTAGCAATGAATTCGATCATGGTTTTACGATAAAGAGATTAAAGTTGCATTAGCGGTGATATGACAGTGATCACAATAAATCAGTCGGTAGTTGGCGATAGGCCGTTTGGGACTTTTGACTCAGTTCAGACTCAGATGAGCATACATAAAATATTTTACAAAAATATCATCATCATGGCTTAAAAAATTTCCAGCGTCGCCAGCTTTTTAGCTAAAAAATAACAATAATTATAGGTCGGATTCGTATTGTTCAAGCGTGAATTTTGCGTGTTCATCCTGCGCCAACTGTGCCAAGAGATAGGGCATGAGCGTTTGCAATGTCGAATAAAGCGTCCAGGGCGGATTGATGATGAACATGCCGCTGCCATGCATGCCGAAACCGCCGATGCCAGGCGCCTGGATGCTGAGCGCAACATGCAACCAGCTTTTTACCGGCAATCGCTTGAGCTGCTCCGGTAATTGTTTGGCTTCGGCGCGTTGTAATTGTGGATACCATATCGCATAGATGCCATTGGCAAAGCGCTTCAGGCCTTCGTTGAGTGCTGAGATGACGCGACGATAATCCTGTTTGTCCTCGTAAGGAGGATCGATCAGTATCAATGCACGGCGCGGTGGTGGTGGCAAGAGTGCTTTTAAGGCATCAAATCCGTCAGCGCACTGCACTTGTACCCGAGCACCTTCATCGGCAAAGTTTTGCTGCAGGATGTGACTGTCAGTCGGATGCAGCTCGAACAATCTTAATCTATCCTGCGCGCGCAGCAGATGCATTGCAAACAATGGCGAGCCCGGATACAGGTTGATTTTTTTATCCGCATTGATGGTTTTCACCAGTGCTAGGTAATCTGCGATGGCAACGGGTAGATCATCGCGCTCCCACAAACGGGCGATGCCGCTCTCGTATTCTGCATTTTGTGCGGCATAGCCACTGTCCAGCGCATAGCAACCGGCGCCGGCATGTGTGTCGATGTACCAGAATGATTTGTCTTTTTGCATCAGATGGCGCAGTAATTGCACTTCGATCAGATGTTTCAGCACGTCGGCGTGATTACCTGCGTGAAAAGCGTGTCGGTAGCTCAGCATGAATGGAATTTCTTTGCAATATAGGTCTTTAGACCGGACGGATGCTACCAGTTTTTTTTGCTGTTGAGTCAAAACAAAAGATGCCGAGTGGATGTTTTCTGTGTGAGTAGGAGAAAGGCTGAACAGATTCATCAGCGGTGCTCAATCATCGACAAAACCAGCGATGCAACTGAAAAGGAAGCGCTAGAATAGCGGCTTTTTAATGATGACCAGGGAGATGCATGAAAACAACGTTGATTACCGGAACCAATCGTGGCATTGGGCTTGAGTTTGTGCGCCAGTATGCACAAGATGGATGGCGTGTTTTCGCGGGTTGCCGCAATCCGGCGAGCGCTGAAGCGTTGAATCGTTTGGCCGGGCGATATCCGGATCAGATCACTGTGCATCCGCTCAACGTAGTCGATCATCAACAAATTGAGCAGTTATCACAAGCGTTGTCCAGTCAAACGATAGATTTGCTGATCAATAATGCCGGCGTTTATCCGCCAGAGCAAGGCGATACATTCGGAGCAACCGATTATGCCGCTTGGGCATATGCGTTTGAAGTCAATACGATGGCGCCGCTGAGAATGGTGGAGGCTTTCAAGCAGCAAGTCTCGAGAAGTCAACTGAAAACGATCATTACCATCACGAGTAAGATGGGCAGCATCGCCGATAACCGCGGTGGTGGAAGTTATATCTATCGTTCCAGTAAGTCAGCCGTCAATATCGTCATGAAAAGCCTATCGATTGATTTGAGTCCCAGTCGGATTACCGCCGTACTATTACATCCCGGGTGGGTCAGAACCGATATGGGCGGTCCCAACGGATTGATTTCAACTGAGCAAAGCGTTACCGGTATGCGCCGCGTGATCAGCAACCTGAAATTCGAAGATTCCGGTAAGTTTTATGCGTTTGACGGGCAAATGGTGCCTTGGTAGTTAAAAATGTCCTGCGACGTGAGCACGTAGCCCGCAGCGGTGATGGTGCCAATTCATTATAGATTCTTTGTTAAATGAATAAGTCGGATTGGAAAGGTGATTGGATAATCATCTATGCCAGTCATCGTTCTGTTACTGCGCTGCGACTATTGGATTCAGGCTGCTATGAATCCATTTATCCAAACTTAAAGTGGATTTAATCGTAGGATCTTGAGGATGGCGTAGTAAAGATTGCCACGCCGATGGTTAAAACGAAATTCGGTTTCTTTGAGGTGCAAATAAAAGGTGTGTTCGGGTACGCCATTGAATTTAGTCAAGCGGCGCTTGGCAAAGCGCCAGAATGATTCAATATTGTTGTCACTTTGAGATTCTTCATCAGCTAATTGATTATTGCCATGCTGGATCAGAAAATGCTTGCCGAATCCAACATCAATCAATCCATCATAACCACGCCATCCTTCCGAATGAATCACGGTATCGGGGGCTATGAGCCCGTGAATAACGGCTTGTAGCGTTGTTTTTGAGCAGACCGGAACCAGTTCTGTAAAGACTTTGTTGCGCTGTTTTAGTATTCCAAAAACGATAGTTTTGCCGTAATTGTCACGAATTTTTATATCACGAGTTCGTAATGCCTCAGGAAACGATTGATCGACTACGGTGGTTTCTTTTAAAGGCGATTCCTGCTCACAGAACTGAGCAATCCGTTGCCGGACTTTGAGATAGATGGAGTTGACGGATCGAATCGACATCTGAACCAGTTGGGCAGTCGTAGTGGCAGTGTAATCCAATGCAAAATAGCGAATAATCTGCCTGAATTTCACTTCTTTGATCCTGGAGCGATAATAGTATCGGTTTTTAACTATCATAATAGTCGATTAGAGCACTGTAAAAAGTGTCTGGTTTCCCAGAAAACAAATTATAAATCTGTATGGATCTTATTCCATGCTATTAACATAGGAATTAGGTAGATTAATTGAATTGGTTTAAATTTTCTGTAGGAAAACTTACATAATGAATAAAAGAATAACAGCAAACAGGTCTGACATTAGCAGGAAGTATCTAATGTAGATCATTGAAAAAAATAGAAAATGTCAATTTCGAGTTTGAATTCTTAAATCAAGATTTTTGGCTGGAATGAAAGATGATGAGCGCATGAGATCTGCATTTATCGTCAATAAGAAGCACAATTGACGAATTAAATTTGGATCTGATGCCAAATGAAGGCGAACCTATGATGGTTTTAATCTTTTTAGCCGGATTATTTATTGTTTACCGGTTTAAATCCAAAAACAGTAATCACTATTCCGAGAATTGCTAGGCCCGCAACGATTGGAAATGCACCCAAATAGCTTCCGGTGATATCCTTGATATTACCGGATAGCAGTGTGCCTAGGATCGCACCTGCACCATAGGCAGTAAACACTACTCCATAATTCTGCGCATAATGTTTCTTTCCAAAAAGAATTCCGGTTGCGGTCGGTGCAATTGCAAGCCATCCACCCAGGCACATCCATAAAACGCAGAATGCAAATAAGTACACCGTTGCGTTGCCTTGTCCTAGAAAGAAAATCAGTAGAGATGCTCCCAGTATCATGGTAAACGAAACGATTGCTGCATGCTTTGGACCCACCTTATCAGTAAGCGCTCCAAAAATTGGTCGACCCAAACCGTTAAATACAGCAAACAATGAAACAGCAAGCGCGGCTATTGTCGTATCCAATTTGGCCACTTCTGTACCCACAGGGGATGCTATTCCAATAGCCATTAATCCCGCCAAACATCCGATAGTGTAAATAACCCACAGAGCATAGAAATTGCGGGTCTTTAGCATTGCTTGTCTGCTCAAGTCGGGAGTTGATTCTGCAGAAGTTGCAGCAAAAGCTGTTTTTATTTCTGCAGGCGTCCATCCGGCAGGTGGGAAGCTTAATAATTGGGCTAAAAGCATGATTACCACCATAAAGGCTATTCCTAAGTAAAGAAATGTATTCAGTATTC
Organism: uncultured Nitrosomonas sp.; assembly: GCA_902826115.1. Taxonomy (GTDB): domain Bacteria; phylum Pseudomonadota; class Gammaproteobacteria; order Burkholderiales; family Nitrosomonadaceae; genus Nitrosomonas. The sequence continues at coordinate 19,313 of CADEDO010000004.1, read as the reverse complement.
CAATACTCGGATTATCTATCATGGTTTTTATGAGTGGAGCGATTAACAATGCGGATATGCCAAAACCCATAACCGTTAAACCAATAGCCAGACCACTTTTATGCGGGAACCATTTTGCTACCACTGTAATCGGACAACCGTAAACTATCCCGACGCCAGCGCCACCTATTGCGCCGTATAAAATGGTTAGGATACTAATATTCGGAGAAAAGCTGGCCAAGATCCATCCTGTTCCTACCAACCAGCCTCCAAGCATAGCCGTCTTTTTTGGGCCCCACCTTGCCATTAAGCTGCCTGCAAATGGCATGGCAATCGCAAATACCGCAAGGAAAACCATAAATGGATAACCGCTTTGGCTCGAAGTTATTCCCCACAATGTCTCCAGAGGTTTTCTGAAAACGCTGAATGCATAAATGGATCCGACACAGACATTGATCAACAGTCCGATCACAACCAATATCCATCTGGCTTTTTCTGCTGGCATGCCTAATAGTTTCAAATTATCCACAGTCATTTAAATAGTCTAGCCCTTGTCCAATCTGCGATACTGAATCGCTTCGGCAATGTGTTGATTGTTGATTTTCTCGATACCTGCTAAATCCGCAATGGTTCGAGCGACTTTCAGGATGCGATGATACGCGCGTGCAGATAAATTCAAACGGCTGATGGCCTGTTTCAACAGGTTCTCGCTAGCGGTATCTAGAGCGCAATGTTGGTCGATTTCTTTAACGCTCAATTGGCTATTGGTTTTTCCCTGTCGATTAAGTTGCCGTTGGTGCGATTCTGTCACGCGTGCCCGGATGACGCTGCTTTTCTCACCGATTACATTGTGGCGCATGAGCTCTTCTTGCGGTATTGCCGGAACTTCGATTTGCAGGTCGATGCGGTCGAGTAACGGGCCGGAAATTCGTCCACGATAGCGGGCGATTTGATCAGGCGTGCAATGACATTTGCCGGACGGGTGGCCCAAGTAGCCGCAGGGGCAGGGATTCATGGCTGCTACCAATTGGAATTGTGCTGGGAATTCAGCTTGGCGTGCTGCGCGGGAAATGGTGATTTTTCCGGATTCCAGCGGTTCGCGCAGCACTTCCAGTACTTTGCGATCAAACTCCGCCAGTTCATCCAAGAATAATACGCCGTGCATGGCCAAGGAAATTTCACCCGGACGGGGATTGCTGCCGCCACCCACCAGCGCGATGCCGGAAGCGGTGTGATGAGGGGTGCGGAAAGGGCGTCGTTTCCAGTGGTCGATATTGAAGCTGCCGTTACTAAGCGATTGTATGGCTGCGGATTCGAGTGCCTCCACTTCAGTCATGGGCGGCAGAATGCCGGGAAAGCGTGCTGCCAGCATGGATTTTCCAGTGCCGGGAGGACCGATCATCAGAATACTATGTCCACCGGCAGCAGCAATTTCCAGTGCGCGTTTTGCATGCGCCTGGCCTTTGACTTCGTCAAGATCCGGATAGTTTTCAGTCGGAGCCTCAGGGTCGTTATGATAGATCGGCAACGGTTCATGTCCGCTCAGATGCGCGCATATCTGTAATAGTGATTTGGCCGCATAAATAGTGGCTTTTTTGACCAATGCAGCTTCGGCGGCATTTTGCTGCGGCAATATAAAACTGCGGCCCGACTGTGATGCGTGGTAAGTCATCGCCAGTGCGCCATGAATCGGACGCAATTCTCCGGTTAAGGCCAGCTCGCCTGCCCATTCATATTGATCCAGCTTGTCTTTGGGAATTTGCCCGGTTGCAGCCAGAATGCCCAGTGCAATGGGTAAATCAAAGCGCCCGCTTTCCTTGGGTAGATCGGCAGGCGCTAGATTGATAGTGATACGCTGGGCGGGAATTTTGAATTGTGCATTTTGCAAAGCCGCTCTGACGCGATCTTTGCTTTCTTTGACTTCAGTATCAGCGAGTCCTACGATGTTGAAACTTGGAAGGCCGTTGGCGATATGCGTCTCCACCGTCACCAACGGTGCTTGCATACCTGCGAGTGCCCGGCTATACAGGACGGCGAGAGACATTTGAGCAAATAGCCATTCGGGATCTGCTGATGCGGGCGGAAACTAACGCAGGAATGACAAGTGAATGGTGAAAATTGACTTATTTTTCGTGCATGTCCTCATCGTCGCGCTTGTCAAATGCGGGATTAGGGGATGCGGCGTTGTCATGTGTCAGTTTTAAGCGTGCTTCCAGTTCGGATACTTTGCCTTCGAGGATCATTAGTTTTTCACGCGTGCGCTGTAAAACTTCTTGCTGTATATCAAATTCATCACGGGTGACTAAATCCAGCCGCGAGAATGCGCCCGACAACAATACCCGAACATTTTTTTCGATGTCTTTGGCCGGACTGTTTTGAAGGACCTCGCTGACTTTGGCATTGATTTCGTCGATTACATTTTTATTAAGCATCGTTGTTCTCCTGGTTGATTGACTGATTACTTGAGCAGCTGATCATGACGGCTACGTGATAAAATCGACCTCTCTTTAAAAAACCTGATTATCCACTGTTATTGAGAAGGGTTCCAGTGTCAAGGATAGGCGGCCTATTCTGCCATGCCTGCCTCAATCAATGAATACTCTTGATGATTTTGTTGTTTAAATAACGGTTAATTCCCTGGATAGATGAATGGAACGCACACAATTACTTGAGAATTGGATTAAGGATCAATTTCCGGAAAAAGTATTCACGCTGAAACCGGCCTCGGCAGATGCCAGTTTTCGACGATATTTTCGTGTATTTATCGACGATCGGACATTCGTGGTGATGGATGCGCCACCACAGCATGAAGATTGCAGGCCATTTCTGCAAGTGGCAGATATTCTGTCGGCTACCGGTGTGCACGTGCCCAATATATTGGCACAGAATCTGGAACATGGTTTTTTGTTGCTATCTGATTTGGGCAATACCACTTTCCTGCAAGCGCTGACGAGTGATACCGCTAGGGTTGATCAGTTATACGCAGATGCGATTGATGCGCTGATTCAGATGCAATTGTCGCAACGTACAGAGGGCCTGCCTGATTATGATGAAACGCTGTTGTTGAGGGAATTAAACCTGTTTCCGGATTGGTATATCGCCAAACATTTGGGCAAAGCGCTGTCCGATCAACAAACAGTCATGCTGAGCACTATTTTTGCTCGAATTCTAGCCAATAATCTTGCGCAACCGAAAGTGCTGGTGCATCGCGACTATCATTCCCGCAATTTGATGGTGAGCACGCCTAATCCGGGCATTATTGATTTTCAGGATGCCGTGGTTGGTCCCGTCACTTATGACCTGGTATCCTTATTCAAGGATGCTTACGTTTACTGGGACGAAGAGCGTGTTCTGGATTGGGTCATTCGTTATTGGGAAAAAGCCCGCAAGGCTGGCCTGCCTCTGTCGGCCGATTTTGCCGAATTTTATCGGGATTTTGAATGGATGGGCGTGCAACGGCATCTCAAGATCCTGGGGATTTTTGCCCGTCTGAACTACCGTGACGGTAAAGCAACTTATCTCGATGATATGCCGCTGGTAATGAATTATTTGCGCAAAGCCTGCCATCGCTATAGTGAACTTCATCTATTGCATAATCTGCTGGATGAACTGAATCCTACTGAATCCGATCAGAAAATTGGTTATACCTTCTAACAGTATTCCATTTAAAGCCATGATTCTCGCGGCAGGGCGCGGCGAGCGCATGCGCCCATTGACCGATGCCTTGCCCAAACCTTTGTTGCAAGCCGGCAGCCATGCGCTCATCGAATATCAAATAAGAAATCTGGCGCGCGCTGGATGGGTTGAGATCGTGATCAATCATGCTTATCTCGGAGAAATGATCGAAAATGCACTAGGAAATGGCGAGCGCTATGGTGTTAATATTCGTTATTCTCCTGAGAAAGTGGTGCTGGAAACGGCTGGAGGAATCGCGAACGCATTGCCGCTTCTGATGCAAGCGGCTGATAATCGACCATTTCTGGTGGTTAATGCAGATATCTATTGCGAAATGGATTTCGCTGCATTATTACCGACGCTGCAAGCGATGCAGTCGAAGGTTAATCAGTCGCTCGCGCACCTTGTGCTGGTGGACAATCCCGCTCATCACGCTGACGGTGACTTTGCCTTAAGAGATGGTCAGGTGATGCTGACCGGGGACAATAAACTCACTTTCAGTGGCATAGGCATTTACCAAGCGCAATTGTTTCATGCGGTATCTCCCGGTGTTGCGACGAAATTGGCGCCGATATTGCGACAAGCCATGCAGGCAGGAAAGGTAAGCGGTGAATATTTTCCAGGCAAATGGATCGATGTGGGAACACCGGAGCGACTGGAATTTCTCGATCAGCAACTTAAACAGCAATCATCATCATTTTTCACTGATATGAATTTATGACACACATTCAACCTTTCATCACACGCCGACAATCGATGGCAAGCAAGATGCCTGCTGGTATCGCCATCATTCCTACCGCTGCAGAGCAATTGCGCAACCGTGATGCCCATTATCCGTACCGGTTTGACAGCTATTTTTATTATTTGACGGGCTTTCGTGAACCGGAATCGGTGCTGGTGATTATTGCCGCGACCGATAAAACACCTGTCAAGCAGATTCTATTTTGTCGTGAAAAGGATCAGGAACGTGAAATATGGGATGGTTTTCGCTATGGACCTGAGGCGGCCAAAGAAGCTTTTGGTTTTGATGAGGCTTATTCCATTGCCAAACTGGATGAATTAATGCCCAAATTGCTGGCCGATCAACCAGCGGTTTATACCATGTTGGGTCAGGACCGTGCCTGGGATCAACGCGTGGTCGATTGGATCAATCGGGTGCGAGAACAAATGCGTAGCGGAGTGATAGCACCCGGAGCAATCCATGATTGCCGCAGCGTGCTGGATGAAATGCGTCTGATCAAGGGAATGGATGAATTGCAAATCATGCAGCGTGCGGCTGATATCTCGACGCAGGCGCATCGGCGTGCGATGCAAACAACGCGTCCGGGGATGCGCGAATACCAGATTGAAGCTGAACTGTTGTATACCTTCTACCGGCATGGCGCGCAAGCGCCCGCGTATACCTCGATTGTGGCCGGCGGTGCCAACGCCTGTGTGCTGCATTATGTGGATAACCGTGATGAATTGAAATCCGGCGATTTATTATTGATTGATGCAGGCTGTGAGCTGGACGGCTATGCTTCGGATATTACACGCACATTTCCGGTGAATGGAAAATTTACCGCGGCACAGAAAGCTGTGTATGAATTGGTGTTAGCTGCGCAGGCGGCAGCAATTGCGCAGGTAAAACCCGGTAATCATTGGAATGATCCGCATCAGGCTGCATTGAACGTGCTCGCGCAAGGTTTCATTGATCTGGGGTTATGCCAGGGCAGTGTGGAGGCGGTGCTGGAGTCTGAAGATTACAAGCGCTTTTATATGCACCGCACTGGCCATTGGTTGGGAATGGATGTGCATGACGCCGGTGAATACAAGCAAAATGGCGAATGGCGTCTACTACAACCCGGCATGGTGCTGACGGTTGAGCCTGGTTGTTATATTCGTCCGGCGGATAACGTGCCCGAACATTTCTGGAACATTGGTATTCGCATCGAAGATGATGTGGTGGTCACCCAAACCGGTCATGAACTTTTGACAGTGGCAGCACCCAAATCAATAGCCGATATAGAGGAGCTGATGCAATGAATGATGAAGAGAGAAGAATTATTATCAGTAAAATGTCCGGGTACCGCCAAAACGAATCCGGTGAATATGAGCGTGTACCCGTTTCTCCGGTGAATCGCTGGATTACCTATGCAATACTCATTCCGGTGGTGGCAGCTCTGGCAATGATTGGTGTTTTCTTTTTTGCCGCGTTTTTGGCCTTGCTCGCGGTGGCTGTGGTGGTGATTGGAATCCGCTTCTGGTGGCTGCGCAGAAATTTCCAAAATACGATGCAATCACACGATAATGCCAACCGGCATTCGGAAACGGATCGCACTATCATTATCGAAGATGCGCAAATTATTGAGGAAACAGAAACACACCGGGACCCGCACAAAAAATAATTGGCAGAATTTAATCGCATTCTAACCGGTTCGCAATCTCTGTATTACTTCCCTCCGCTGCGCAGAATGGATATCAACAACCAAAGACCGCCGAAGCCAGCGCCTAGCAATCCAAGCAGTACGAGCGAGGACAAGCCATGCAGACTGAATTCGCCTTTCACGTCGATAACGATGGCGGAACCGATGATCAGGGCGGCGGTGACGATGGCCAGCGCCAGCCGACTGGCGGCGCGGTCGACTTGCTGACCGAACTGCTTGAGCGGCAGCACTTCGACTTGTATATGCAGTCTGCCTCGCCGTGCTGCGCGTAACAGTTGGCGCAGGTCTTGGGGTAATCCGGTCAGGAGAGAGGCTGCATCACTGAGTGTGTGCAGGCCACGTCGAACAATGTTGTCGGGGGTATAGTGAGCCAGCATGACTCGCTCAAGGAATGGTGCGGTACTGCTGGCTACGTCAAAATCAGGGTCAAGTTGCCTCCCCATGCCTTCCAGCGTAATGAAAGCCTTGGTTAACAGCGTCAGGTCGGATGGTAGAGTGAGATCGTGTTCTCGTAAGGCGGTAACCAGATCTGACAGCAAAACAGCAAGATCCAGTTGCTTTAAGGGTACACCGCGATAATGGTCGACGAAGGCATCAATCTCGTCTTTTAATTGATCCAATTTCGCTTCGCCGCTAAATTCCGATTCTTCTTTCCAATCCAACAACACTTCGACGACTGCTTCTGCGTCATGATTCACCAGGCCGTGCAGCAGCACGGCTAGCTGATAGCGCCGTTCCTCAGAGAGTCGGCCAACCATACCAAAATCGATGAAGGCAATGCGATTGCCCGGCAAGTAAAAGACATTGCCAGGGTGGGGGTCGGCATGAAAGAAACCGTCCTCGAGCATCATCTTGAGCACTGCTTCCGCTCCCCGTTGAGCCAGCAGTTTACGATCTAGTCCGGCTGCATCCGTAGCTGCCAGGTCGCGGCCGGGAATGCCGCGGATAAAGTCCTGTACGTTGAGACGCTCCCCAACCCATTGCCAGTGCACGCGGGGGATGACAATGTCATCATGATCGGCAAAATTGGCGGCAATGCGCTCGGCGTTACGGCATTCGGCAGCGAAATCCAGTTCGCGGCGCAGGGAAACGGTGAACTGATGAATCACCTCTTGCGGATGGTAGCGACGCAGCTCAGGAACTTCCGCTTCGACAATTTCGGCTACGTGGGCCAACAGACGTAAATCTGCCTCGACAACCTTGCGAATGCCTGGGCGGCGCACCTTGAGCACAACTTCATCGCCATTGGCGAGTCTTGCTCGGTGCACTTGGGCAAGGGAAGCTGCCGCCAATGGTGTGGTTTCCAATGCGGTGAACACCTTCTCCGGAGGTTCGCCCAGATCTTCTGCCAATTGTGCGCGGAGTGCGTCAAATGGAACCGAAGGCGCGGAATCTTGCAGTTTGCCAAATTCGGCGATCCATTCGGGCGGGAAAAGGTCAATCCGGGTGGAAAGGATCTGCCCCAGTTTGACGAAGGTCGGTCCCAGTTCTTCCAATGCCCGGCGCACTCGTGCCGGCGGTTCCAGTCTTGCCAGTTCATCCGGTGCGCGCCAGTGCAGAACACGCCCCGCTCGTTCTAAAGCGCTGGCCATACCAATGCGACGGACTTGGTCACCGAACCCATAACGGATAAGTACGGCCGCAATATCATGCAGGCGACCCATGTCATGCACAGCACTAATCGCTTGCCAGAGCATTAGCTACGATCTCTGGTTATGTTTGGGGGGCGGCGTGCTTGCGGAAAAGTGATGGCATCATCGAGTTTGGCTGCAGCGGGGATGGTGAATGGGTTCCTGATCATGGTTTTTACCTTCATTGAACCTGACTAGAGTGGCTGATTAGCTGTGCTGAGTCAATAGTAACAATAAAACACCGGTCTTGAGCAAGCGGTCATTCAACCTAATCCTGCGATGACTTTAAATTTTTAAGCATGCGGTTATCGAATCGAATAGTTGCAAAGAGTGGGATTCTAAAATATAACTTTAACCTCTGATCAATTTAAAGGAATTTGGATAATGGCTTACAAGGAATATAAAGTGTTGCATGTGGTGGAAGGCGGGCTTGGGACGATATTCCTGGGGTCGTCCGGCATCCCGATCAAACAACTGGAAGTGACGCTCAATAAGGAGGCCGCCGACGGCTGGAATCTGGTATTCCAGTTTGTTGAGCAAAAACGCTTTATGTTGTTCTGGAAACGTGAAGCAGTGATTATCACGTTGGCTCGCTGATATGGCTGATCGGTGCGCATATTCGGATGACAATGAAGGAGGCTGTTTAATAATGATGCGATTACAACAGGGTAAAAGATAGTGAAAGCAGATGAGGTCATTCAGGCAGAGGAAGAGCGAATCAGGCAGTGGGTACGTGAATTACCTGATGACAAAAGGCTGGCATTTTTCAAGCAGGCAGAAAAGAGTCTCAAGGATCCGGATACTTATGCGACGCTTAACTATCTATTTATCGCAGGCTTGCATCATTTTTATCTCGGAAAATGGATACGCGGTTCGATTAATCTGCTGATATTTGTTGCGGGAGTGTTGTGTATATTTACTGGCTTGACAGGGCTGGGCATCCTGATTCTGATTGCCATCAGCGCAGTGGAACTAAAAGCATTGTTCAAAGCGCAGCTCGTGATCCAGGATTACAATAATGGTGTGATGCAAGCCATTTATCGTGAAATCGTCCGCTAATCGCCAGATCGGTAGAACTTGATTGCTCCGGCATAAAACTAGTATTCGCGTTTATGCCGGAGCTTATTTTCAGTGCTGAAGTTGATGCTTAATCTTTGGCGCCCAGTTCCAGTGCCAGCTTTCTGGATAATTGACAGGATTCTTCAGTGGCATCGGCATCTAACCACCCTTGCAGGTGCGTGCAAGTAATGTCAGCCAGCGCCTGTATCCAGTCACGATGTTCATTCAGACATGGGATGTAATGAAATTCCTTGCCGCCGGCCTGAATAAAGGTGTGTTTCGCTTCCATGGCGATTTCTTCCAGCGTTTCCAGACAATCGGATACAAAGCCGGGACAAACCACATCCACACGCCGTGTTTGATCTTTACCCAACTGCGTCAATGTTTGCGCAGTGTAGGGTGTGAGCCACTCGGCTCTGCCAAAGCGCGATTGAAAACAGACCGAATATTGGCTGGAATTTAACTCCAGTGCTTCGGCGAGCAGCCTGCCGGTTTTCTGGCAGGCGCAATGATACGGATCACCTTTGTCCAGACTGGCACGCGGCGTACCGTGAAAACTGATAACCAGCTTGTCTGGACGGCCATGCATATCCCAGTAATCACGTACATTTTGTGCCAATGCGGCGATATAGCCCGGATGGTCATGATATTGTTTGATCGTGCGAAGGGACGGTTGATTGCGCATCGTTTTTAATACATCAAACACGTTGTCCATGGCAGCAGCGGTACTGCTGGCTGCATACTGAGGAAACAGAGGAATCACCAGAATGCGCTCACAGCCTTGTTGCTGCATTTTTGCCAGCACCGTGGCAACCGATGGTTGTCCAATGTTCATGGCATATTCAACAATGGGTGGATGGGGCAGTCGAGCTTGCAATGCTTCCTGCAATAATTTTGTCTGCCGTTCAGTATGAACTTTGAGTGGTGAGCCTTCCGGCATCCACACCTGCGCGTATTTTTCAGCTGATTTCTTGGGCCTGAAAGGGAGTATAAAGCCATGCAGAATCGGCCACCAGATCAATCTGGGAACTTCAATCACACGGGGATTGCTGAGAAATTCCTCGAGATAAGGGCGAAGTGCCTGTGCCGTAGGCGCCTCAGGGGTTCCTAAGTTGATTAACAATATACCGGTTCGATTGGGAGAACCGTGATGATAGACAGGTTTAGTGATCATAGGATTTAAAGTGTAATCGCTGAGTAAAATGATGGTTGGTAAAATAACTGATGATTAGCCTGTCGGCAATGGTGCGGCTTGACAGTGCTAATGCTGAGATAAACCGCTGGAAAGTAGTTTTGCAGTAATCTCGACAATCGGAATGATGCGTTCATAAGCCATGCGTCTTGGACCAATGACCCCGACGGTACCGACGATTTCGCCTTCCATTGCATAAGGGGCGGTCACCACGCTGAATTCTTCCAGTGAGGCAACATCCGATTCGCCGCCAATAAAAATCTTGACGCCATGCGCCTGACGGCTCAATTCGAGCAATTGCAATAACTTGGTTTTACGTTCGAACAATTCGAATAATTTTTTCAGACCCATCAGATTGTCCGATAGATCATCGACTTGCAGAAGATTGCGCTCGCCGGCCAGAACGACGGCTTCGCTGCTTTCATTGATGGCATCGCCGCCGGCTTCGATGGCAGCACTCATGAGGGTGATCATTTCGCTGCGCAATTGTCTTAATTCAGTATCCAGGCGACCGCGAATTTCGTCCAGCGTGCAACCGGCATAGTGCTGATTGATAAAATTGCCCGCTTCAATCAGGTCGGATTGACTATACACTTTGTCAGTAAAGATGATGCGGTTTTGTACATCCCCTTCAGGCGTGACGATGATCAGCAAGATCCGTTTCTCGGATAGTGCCATGAACTCGATATAGCGGAAAACCGCGCCTTTGCGTTTTGGGGTGATCACCACGCCGGCAAAGCGGGTCAATTCTGACAGCATTTGGGAAGCGACGTTGATTAGGCGCGAAGGATTGTCAGGGTGTAACTGGTTTTCCAAATGATTCAATTCGACTTTGTCCAGCGTCTTGACCACCAGCAAGGTGTCGACAAACAAACGATAACCCTGGGGCGTTGGAATTCTGCCTGCTGAAGTATGCGGACTGGCAACCAATCCCATTTCTTCCAGATCGGCCATGACATTGCGGATGGTGGCAGGGCTTAAATCCAGTCCGGAGAACTTTGACAGGGTACGTGAGCCGACAGGATGCCCTTCGTGGATATATCGTTCAACCAGTGTTTTTAATAATATTTGAGCACGTTCGTTTAACATAGGGTAATTCTACACGAATCAACAAGTTTCATTGTTTAGTTGTGAGCAGTGATTTTGCCTCATATATGCTAAACTTTCCAAGTATCAGCGTACATTTCCGTTGGTATCCCAGCATCTGTCTGTATGTCTGGAATGTTTATGTTACTCAGTATATAAAACCAGTATTGTACATTCTGAGGTGATAATGGGGGCACTGAGTGCATTTTTCAACGGTAATTCTGACGTTTATATTTAATTCTGACCGAATACTAATAGCGAATACATTTTCAAGTAATGAGTTTCCCATTCACTACCATCGCGCTGATAGGCAAGCACAAGAATCCCGAGATTGCGGTTCCGCTGCTAAATCTTGCGGAATATTTGACTCAACAAAATTATAAAGTTTTGTTGGATCATCTCACAGCGTCCCAAGTGTGCTGCGACAAGTATCCAGCCGTATCGCTGGAAGAGCTGGGCGAACAAGCGGATCTTGCCATCGTCATGGGTGGGGATGGCACTATGCTCAATATTGCCCGCATGCTGGTTGCTTATGATGTGCCCTTAATCGGCATAAATCAGGGCAGGCTTGGTTTTCTGACCGATTTATCGGTAGACACCATGTTTGAAACGCTCAATCAGATGCTGGCCGGACAATATACGACAGAGCGCCGTATGTTGCTGAATGCGGAAGTGATTCGTGATGGCGAGAGTATTTTCAGGGCTTTGGCTTTCAACGATGTCGTGTTGTACCGAGGCATGAGTAGCGGCATGATTGAATTTGAAGTCAGGGTTAATGATGAATATGTCAATACACTGCGTTCCGATGGCTTGATTGTGACCACACCGACTGGATCGACTGCGTATGCGCTGTCTTCAGGCGGACCTATCTTACACCCCAGTCTGGATTTGATTGCGCTCGTGCCAGTATGCCCCCATACGTTGAGCAACCGACCGATTGTCATCGGACCCGATGCCAGCGTTGAGATCCATATGCACAGCACTGCCAATGTGCGCATCAACTGCGACAGCCATTCCTGTTTCGATCTTGAACAGACAGATAACATCATTGTGCGCCGTTTTCCCAAAACAGTGCGATTGTTGCATTCAATCAACCATAGCTATTACCGCATGCTCAGAGAGAAACTGGGTTGGAGCGAGTTTCCCTGATGTGCCAGCAGAATAGTTAAGTATGCTAAAACATTTGAGCATCAAAGATTTTGTCATCGTTGATCAAATCGAACTCGAATTCATGTCAGGTTTCACGGTGTTGACCGGAGAAACCGGCGCAGGCAAATCAATTCTGATTGATGCGCTGATGCTTGCTGTGGGAGAGCGCGGCGATGCCAGTCTGATACGGCAGGGGTGTGATCGCGCTGAAATCAATGTGACCTTCCATTTGGTTCACATGCCGGATCTGATGCGCTGGTTGGCTGAACATGATCTGCAGGGCGATGATGACCTGTGTCTGATGCGCCGCATTATCGAAACCAACGGCCGCTCGCGCAACTATATCAATGGGCACAGCGTTACCTTGCAACAATTGCGCATGGCTGGGGAATTTTTGCTTTCCATTCACAGTCAGCATGCGCATCAAGCTTTATTGCAAAAGGACGCACAGCGCGAATTGCTGGATGCTTTCTCAGGAGCACAGGAAGCGGCGCGTGCGGTCAAGGCAGCTTATCAGCAGTGGCAAGATTGTTGTCAACACAGAATTGCCATGGAGCAGCGTGCTGCAGAATCGCTTGAAAAACGCGAACAACTGGAATGGCAGCAGCAGGAATTATCAACGCTCAATGTTACGCTGGAAGAGTGGCAAGCACTTCAGACCGACCATAGCCGATTGTCGCATGTGGCCTCATTGCTGGAAGCAGCCGAGTCGGGCATTGAGGTATTGTCTGAAAGTGAAATGGCAGCCCTGAATCAGGTTAACTTAGTCAGTAGTCAATTGCGGCATTTGCTCGACTATGACAGTCAATTGAAGCCTATCGTTGATCTGCTTGATTCCGCTCAAATACAGTTGCAGGAAAGTATTTACGAGCTTAAACATTATCGCCAGCATCTTGACCTGGATCCGCAAGCCTTGCAGGAAATTGAGCAACGCTTATCGGCGATCCATGCCACGGCGCGCAAGTTTCGCGTAACGCCGGAAGATTTGCCGACCTTGTTGCAGACGATCACGCAACAGTTGGCAACGCTGGATTCCGATTCGGATATCGATCAATTGAAAGCGCAGGAAGCTGCTGCTGAGCAGCAATATCGTAAACAAGCTCAAGCATTGAGCGCAATTCGTCAAAAGGCCGGTGAATCCTTATCGCAGCAGGTTAGTGCTGCCATGCAGACGATGGCAATGACTGGCGGGCAATTTTCTGTGGAATTGATTCCACTGGAACAGGGCAATGCATATGGATTGGAACAAGTCGAATTTCGAGTTGCGGCTCACAAAGGCGTGCCTTTAAGGTCTTTGGCCAAAGTCGCTTCGGGCGGTGAATTATCCCGTATCAGTTTGGCCATTCAAGTCATCACCAGTAAAATCGGTACCGTGCCAACACTCATTTTTGACGAGGTGGACGTCGGAATCGGCGGTCAGGTTGCAGAGATTGTCGGTAAGCTGCTGAAGAAACTCGGCAAAGAACGACAGGTGCTGTGCATTACCCATCTGCCACAGGTAGCTGCAACCGGAGACCACCAATGGCAGGTGGTCAAATCTGCCGACAGCGCAGATAATCAGCCGGTTGTGAGTAAAATCAATGTCCTGGATAAGCAACAACGCGTGGAAGAGATCGCGCGTATGCTAGGGGGAGTCAAAATTACTCAAGCTACTCGCCAGCATGCGGCTGAGATGTTGCATGGCAGTGCCGGCGAGTAGTCTTGATGAAGCAATTTGCAAGTGTGAATGGCACTAGCGAATGAAATGATTGGATCCCAAGGAATCCACAATGATTCGCCGATAATGTTCAGATTTGCGCGTTTGTAGCAACTCAAGCTGACTGAGATTATCCGTCAAGATCACTCCTTGCGAAGGGTCAACATCCAGTAGTCGATGTTTTAACCAGCTACGATGAACATTGGGTAGAGATTCTGCTTCCAGATCAATGGCGTGATTGGTCGCTAGAAAGATAAAATCGTTAAAATCCCGACCGGGGTCGGAAATAAATACTTGTTGATAGGGAAAGACCCGCGAGAGGGTTCTCGCAACAGAAGTCAGCGCCGGATTCTCGCCATTATCAAAAAATGACACGAAATTCAACGCCAGTATTCCTTGATCGGATAGTAAGCCGCGCAATTGAGCCAGAGACTCTACTGTCAATAAATGGGTTGGCTCCGAGCCACCGGTGAAAACATCCAGAATGACTAAATCATAAGTGTCTTTAAGCTGGCGAATTTCATAGCGCGCATCGCCGATGATGGCTTTGCCTGTGGGCACAAAACCGAAGAATTTGCTGGCAGCTTCAGCGACGGCTGGATCGATTTCCAGAGTGTCCGTCACGATACCATACTCTTTCAGCGTCATTGCCATATGCCCGGCGCCTTGGCCGATCAGTAGCGCGCGTTTCATGTTGGGAACTAAAGCCGGTATGTGTGTGACGATTTTTTGATAGGTCAACAGGTTCTGACCATGACTGATACTGGCCGCACCGATAGTAGACGCATCGACAGTGAGCAAACGAATGTTTTCTTTGGGTTTATCGATCACTCGCACCCAGCCGTACAGGCTTTCGCGTTCGAAACGAGTTTGAAAGGCCTCATCGCTGGATTGGATGCGTCCCGAATTGGCAATTTGTGGAAATATGCCAATTCCGATCACTAGCAGCACTGCTGCAGGTAAGACGGCCATCTTGGATTTGAGATACCGATGTTCGATCACAGCAACGATCATTGCCAACAGCAGTAAAGCAATCCCTACGCCGATAAAAATTTCGCGCGAACCTATGACCGGAAATAGGTAAAAACCAAGAAATAAGGTTCCTATTACACTGCCTACGGTACTGACTGCATAGATGGAGCCAGTGCTGGCACCCACATTAGCCAGCGTGGCGGTTGATAACTTCACCGCGAAAGGTCCGACCATGCCGAGCATGATCAGACTGGGTGAAAACAGGATCAATGTGCTGATAAAGCTGCCCAGGCGCAGCCCCAAAGGATCGGTGGCAAGTAAAATCGGTCCTGTCAACCAGGGGATGATGAGGGTCAAGAAGCCCGAAATGGCGATGATCAATGATAATCCTGAACGTGTTTTGTCTGCCCAGATGCCGCCCCAATAATAGCCTACCGCCAAAGCAATCAGCGTTACGGAAATCAATGAAGTCCAGACATACAGGCTGGCGCCATAGAAAGGCGCAATCAGACGGGTTCCCAGTAATTCTATGACCATGACTGCAGCACCGGTCAAAAATACCGTGCAGTAAAGCCAGGTTTTTCCCAGGATATTGGAAGAAGGTTGATTCATGCTTGGCCTTTAGTCGTTTTGTTTATTTTTCTTGAAATGATTGACAACGGTATATCCACCGGAAATGACCAAATCGGGATATTCCAGCAGTTTAAATCTTTGTATGGCATTGCCGCGTACCGCGATAATGTCGGCTGGCGCATTTTTCTGTAAGGTTCCCAATAATGGTTTACCCAGGTTTTTCCCCGCATCAGAGGTCGCCGCCTTCAATACCTTCAATACATCCATGAAATCGATGGCTTCACCACTGGTCAGATGCAGCATGAGTGCCATTTCCTCACCATTGATGCCCCAAGGTACATTGTCATGACCAATTTCCGATCCATAGATAAACTTCGCTTTGGTATCGGTGCTATGAGCCATGATATGCGACAGTTTGTGCATATTCGCATGAACGCCTGCACAAGCAGAAAGCGTGTCAATGGTGGTGATAAAAGTAACGCCTTGAGCGACGGCCCGGTGTAACAAATCTTCGCGAATTTCAGCACAAGGAATATGCGCCCACTCATCGATACCTGCTTCCAGCGCCAGCTCAACGCCAGTATCTTCGCCTACATGCGTTGACACTCGTTTTTTAAGGGCATGCGCTTTGGTAACGATCGCCTTGACGATATCAAGAGAAAGCAGCGGCCAAGGCGTTTTGGGCGGCTCGCCATGACCGTGGCTGGACATCCAAGGAGCACCGAGTTCGCCTCCCGGTTCCAGGGCAACTTTGATGATGGTTGCACCACCGGCAACTAAATCTTCGACGACTTTTTCCGCCTCAGCCGCAGTTTCAACGGCAATGCCCACGGCGTCATATTTATCTGCCGGATTATGCTCACCATGACCGAAAATGTTAAGTGGATATCCATTCACGGCCTGGATGATAGGTCCGGCACTCAGAACGCGCAGCTTGCCATTGCCCCCCATGGGTTTTTGTAATGGGCCGCCAGTATCTCTGGCGGTGGTAATGCCATGCCTGAGTACAATTTCGTGAGGGATATTTTGAATAGCTAGATGTGAGTGTGATTCAATAAAGCCGGGTAGGATCGTTGCATCGCCCAGGTCGACCTGATGCTTGCATACGCCAAGCAATTGAGTCTGATCGCCGACTTGAACGATTTTGTTGCCACTGAATATCACGGCTGCATTTTCATGCACATTAAAGCCATCAAATACTCGATCTGCCAATAAGGCCCGACAATCTTTTTGTTCGTGGGTCGGTGCGATGGCAGCGTCATTTTGCGCGGAGGCATTCAAGCTCAATCCGTGGGCAAGAGCCAAGGCAACGAGTAAGTTTTTAAAATTAAAATAGTGATTGTTAAACATGATTATTATCCTGAAATTTGTTGCATTGAATTCTTTACGAGCGTTCCGTATGTCTGAAATAAGTGAGAGAGGGTGTGTTATTTAGTGTTTACAGACGGCCAAGTATTATTCATAGATGGTATGGAGCGTAGCAGGATTGTAAGCAAGAAAAACGGTGTGGGTAATGCGGCAAATTGTCGCAGCGGGAGTGTGTTTGAGTTATGAACGATTTGATGTCTTGGCATATAAATGATGATTATCATTGGGTTATATGGCATGTTCTTTCTATGTCATGTGTACAACAGGATCTGCGACGTTTTGTCGCATTGCGTTCTAAGTCACTGAAAAATATGATCTGCACCTGAAAAAATTCAATTCTTGGCAATGAATATTCTCGATATGACCTCGTCAGGAATAAGAGAAAAGAATGATTTCGGGTTTCTTTTTGGACAATCGAGGTGCGCGCAATGGTTGGGCACAAAAAGAAACAATATCTGCTGAAAACACAATCATTCAATCAAAAAGGGGTAAATTAGCATGACAAAATTTAAACAGATCCAGTTTCCAATTCATTCCGCATTAGCACTCGTGTTGTTGGCCGCTTCACAAAGTGTCTTATCTCACACGCGTCTCGAGATACCGGTCATTCTCGAATCTGCCGGTGCAGTTGGACATGGCGGGACAAATGTGAGCAATAATGTCGTTATCAGCCACGGTTGCGGCGATGGTACGAATGTGATCGCAAGTTCAGTCGTTTTTCCAGATGGAGAAGACTCCATCATTAAAGTAAATGGAGTGCAAACGACGAGTGCCATTCATGATTTTGTTTCAAATTGGGGCAATCGTAACCAGAAGATCATGAATCACAGTGTCTTTAAATTCGAAGACGAGAAAATGGATCCGTTGGGTAATGTGGTTGGATTTTGGGTGAAAGGAGGCGCGGTGCCTGATTATTACACTGCTTTTGTTCCGTTTAGAACGAGTGCCGTCGTCATAGAACCTACTTCATGTGCCGCCAGCGTAAAAGTTGTACTGGGCATTGCTGACATTTGCAAGATTACCAATGTTGCAGGCTTCGCCGATGGCAAACTCAATCTGTGGACACCGGCGGTAGGATCAGCCTACGACGGTCCTGGAATGCATGGCTACAATTCTCCTGCCACTCTGACGGTAATGCGTGATCTGGACAAGAATCCTCTCGATGCAGCCTGTGGCGCTGGCGATGCCATTGAAATCATTCCATCGGCGGCTCAAATGAATCGTGACATGCCTATTGTTCACAATGGCACACAAATCTGGCCAAAACCATAACTAGTATTCTTAAGAGAAAATCAGCAGAAACAGGGGCTTTGGCTCCTGTTTCTGTTCATGAAGCATTCAAAAAATAAGTGTGTCAGTAACTAACTAGCTTAGACAGAGCCGTGTTCATTCAAAGTGAGTTGGAGAGTAGGGTTTGCATAATCATCTCGATGGTTATTGATTACCAATGAGTGATTTTATTCTTTCTGAATAGACTGGATACATTGTCAGGCCAAGCATGGGAATCCATTTTTATGAAAGTGATGGGGGCGGGTGCAGGCATGCAATTCAATCGGCATTGATGGTGCGACAAATTGTCGCAGATAAGCTGTGTTTAATATCGCAGAAAACTTATCGATGATTATGAAATCATTATTTTTCAATGATATGTCTGATTGCTCTTAGGTCTATAAAGCGCAGAGGGAGACTGTGCGACATTTTGCCGCATTGTTTTCTCGGTCATTGAAAAATATGATCCGCACCTGAAGAAGTTCATTTCCCTACTTGAATATTCTCGATATGACCTCGTCTTGAATATGGGAGAAGAATGGTTTTCGGTTTCTTTTTGGCCAATTGAGGTGCGCGCAATGATTGATCACAAAAAGAGACAACATGAATAAAAATAATTTAATTAAAGGGGCATTTAGCATGACAAAATTTAAACGTATCCAGTTTCCAATTCATTCCGCATTAGCACTCGTATTGCTGGCTGCTTCACAAAGCGCGTTTTCCCATACCCGCCTGGAAATACCAGTTGTTACCGAAGGTGTGAGAGTTAGCAATAATGTTGTTCTGGGTCATGGTTGCGGTGAAGGAACCAATGTGATCGCTGAATCAGTAGTGTTTCCAGATGGGGTTGATTCCATTGTTAAAGTTGATGGCGTGCAATCCACCAATGTGGCTACTGATTTTATTTCGAACTGGGGAAATTTGAATCAAAAAATATTGAATCACAGTGTTTTCCAATTTGAAAATGAAAAAAATGATGCCAACGGTAATGTGGTTGGTTTCTGGGTGAAAGGAGGTAAAAGTCCTGATCACTACGCGACTTATATTCCTTTTAGGAAACTCTGATTAAGTCCCAAAAACTTGTAAAATATGCGGTAGATCGTAACCACTGCAAGGGAGCACATTGATGAAACAATTAGGCTTGTCGATTCCGTTATTTATCAAGAGACCAAAAGTAACACGTCGACAAAAGTTTCTCGAAGAAATGGAGCAAGTGATTCCTTGGGCAGAGTGGACGA
>CADEDO010000003.1 GCA_902826115.1 uncultured Nitrosomonas sp. | reverse complement strand
GGCCAATATTGGATTATCTGAAAATACACTGTAATTTAACTTTGAATCCGCTGCGGATTTTTGGGACAGTGCAGGGGAAGGTGAAGGTGTGTGTAATATCATGTTGTTAAAAAGAATTCATGAATACTAAAACCAAAGATTGGCTTGCTGTGATGGGATTGTTCGTGGCAACTTGCGCCAGCGCATTTGCCGACACGTCGTGCCGGCTGGATACGAATCAGGGCATTGGTGCGTTAGGCCGCATCGAGCCGCGTTCGCGCGTGATTAAAGTTTCGCATAATGCTGGACCGGAAGGCGCTCGCGTGGAACGGTTGTTGTTTCAGGAAACCGATTTGGTCAAGGCGGGAGAAAAATTGGCGGTTCTTTCACAACACGCCAAAAGAAGAGCTGAAGTGGAAGCAATCCGCATGCGCATCAAAGTGCTGCACGCAGAAAAAGCAGTGGAGCAGGTTGCTTTAGCATTTAACAAGAGAGAACATGAACGCCATCAATCGCTGGAACCCAGTTCAGCAGTAAGTATTTCACTGGCCGATGAGAAGCGGCTGGCATTTGAACAATCGACAGCGAAGCTGCAGCGCTTGTCGGCTGAAATCGCTCACGCACAGGCTGAGCAGAAAATCGCCGAGGCGGAATTGGAAAATACGCTGATCTATGCGCCCATCTCGGGAACGATAGTCAAAGTTTTTGCCCGGCCCGGTGAACGGATTGGAGACAAAGGGTTGTTGGAAATGGCCGATTTGACGCAATTGGATGTTGTGGCAGAAGTCTATGAATCGGAGTTGCCTCAAGTAAAAATTGGACAGCAGGGGTGTATTACGGCTTCCGGTTTCAAGCGCAGTTATCACGCTCAGGTCAGAGAATTGGGTTATCTGGTCAGGAAGAATGATTTAAATGATACCGATCCTTTGGCGGATCGCGACAATCGCATTGTCGAAGTACGCCTTACTCTGGAGCCGGAAGCAACGACCGATTTGCAGCACCAGATTTTCCGTCAGATCAAAGTGCGCATCATGCCGTGAAGCCGATCATCTGGTTTTATTTTCCTGCACGCCTGGCGTGGCGGCAGCTTGTTTTTGACCGGACTAAGCTGGTAGCGGCCATTTGCGGTGTGCTGTTTGCTTGCGTACTGGTATTCATGCAATTGGGCTTCAGGGATGCCCTGTATGCCAGTGCAGCCTCGGCGCCGGTAAAATTGAATGGTGATTTATTTCTAATGCACAAGCAAAGCGAAGCGCTGTGGCGTCCGGTACGGTTCAAGCGCAGCGAGTTGATGCGTGTTTTGGGTAATTCCGCAGTTGCGGAAGCTTATCCATTATATTTGGGACTCGCGCCTTTCAAGAATATCCAGACCCGGACCAAGCGCACCCTGATGGTTTACGGTTTTGATCCGGATTCGCAGATATTCAAGATCGATGCCATTGACGATAAGCGTGCTGAATTGCGCTTGAAGGATACGGTGTTGTTTGACGAATATTCACGCCCGGAATTCGGGCCTATGCGGCAGTTGCTGGCTGCAGACCAGAATGTGACAGAAATCAATGATTATAAAGTCACTGTGGTTGGATTGTTTCGTCTGGGAGTATCTTTTGCAGCCGACGGCAATGTGGTGACCAGCGATCTGAATTTCATGCGTATTTTTTCCAGAAGGAATCACGAAGATATCGACTTGGGGGTGATTAAACTGCATCCCGGCGCCTCTGCCACGCAGGTGCAAGCTGCGCTAAGAAGCCAATTAAATGAATTCGTCAATATTTTTACCTATGAAGAGTTGTTGAGCTATGAGAAGGATTATTGGGCGAATACGGCGCCAATCGGGTTTATTTTTGGCTTTGGTACTGTCATGGGGTGGGTAGTTGGTCTGGTGATTGTTTATCAGATACTTTTCACCGATATCGCCAATCATCGCAATGAATTTGCTACGCTGAAAGCCATGGGCTATGAACAGGGTTATTTTGTGCGCGTGGTGTTTGCTTCGGCTTTCTTTCTGGCGGTTCTGGGGTTTATTCCCGGCTACCTACTGTCATTGGGGTTGTACCACATGGCGGAATCCAAAATGTACATGCCCATGCCGCTGCCTTTTGGCAAAGTCACGACTGTGTTCATGTTCATGCTGTCCATGTGTTTTATGGCAGGCTTGCTGGCGATACGCAAGTTGAAAGATGCCAATCCGGCGGATATGTTCTGATGTCTACCGTCATTGACGTCGAGCATCTGAATTTCAGCTTTGGCAGTGGCGTATTAACGCAGCCGGTGCTGAAGGATGTTACGATTTCGATCGAGAAAGGTGAAATCGTACTGATCACAGGACCTTCCGGTTCTGGAAAAACGACATTTCTGACCATCATCGGCGGTCTGCGCCAGGCTTTTCACGGTAGCGTGAAAGTGCTTGATCAGCAGTTCATCAATAGTAGCGAACAAATCAAAGTCAAAGCCCGTCAGCAGATCGGTTATATTTTTCAACAGCATAATTTGTTGAAATCGTTGACTGCGTTGCAAAATGTCAGCATGACGCTGGAGATCAATGCTGCCTTGACCGAGCGCCAAAGACGCGAGCGGGCGGCAGAGATGTTGATTGCCGTGGGACTTGGCGACCGACTCGATTACAAACCAGATCAGCTTTCCGGCGGACAGCGGCAACGTGTTTCGATTGCCAGAGCGCTGGTTGGTCAACCCAAGATTATTCTGGCCGATGAACCAACGGCTTCGCTGGATAAACAAAGCGGTCATGAAGCGGTTAATCTGCTGAAGCAATTAGCTAAGGAATCACAAACTACCATCCTGTTGGTAACGCATGATTACCGCATTCTGGATATTGCCGATCGAGTGGTGGAGTTGGAAGACGGCGTGATTAAACAGGTGTGACTGTGTCATGCGATGAGTTTCGATGCTTCTTATGCCTGCTTGGCGCGCATCAGTTGATTGATTTATTGTTCGTCACTGTATAAATAATTATCGATTGGTTGCAATTGATTGATATATGAACGTGATTCGTCTAAATCATCATTACTTTGTCGCCTTCTGTTTCGCGATAGCCTGTGGCGTTAGAATTCCTATGCGCAATGCGCCAACAATCGTGGTTGGATGCGCTTTAACTTCCTAAGATCCAGAATGAATTAGTTCTGTTTTCTGACCTTCTTCCAGATTTAGCCATTTTTTTTTGTAGGTAACCTAGCGGACATCTTTTGCTTTTGATGCTTCCGTTCTGGAGATGACTATGAAAAATTATATGCTAAGCGGCTTGGTGCTTTTATTGTTAATGTTAATGATGCAAGGCGCTTTTGCGCAAAAGCGGATTTATCTAGCTCCCGACGACCATACTGACTATATGTGGACAGCAGATGAAGCGACCTACGAAAATGCATTTCTGACCATGACCGATTATTATCTCGACCGGATGGATGCCACTGAAGGAAATGCGCCGCCGTATCAGGCGCGTTGGAATGCTGACGGTAGTTTTTGGATGTGGATTTATCAAAAGAACCGCACAGCACCGCAGTTCCAGAGACTGATTAAGCGCATAAACGACGGGCATTTCAGCATGCCGCTCAATGCTCTGGTACTGTCAAACGGCGGCACGCCGGCAGAAGCGGTTCTGCGCGGCATGTATTATCCGGGACTCATTCAGCGTGCTTATGGCGTTGATTTTCCGATTGCCATCGCCATGGAGAATCAGACGCTGCCTTATGGGTTGTCTTCGCTCTGGGCCGGTTCAGGAGCGAAATATTCCTGGAAAGGGGTTTGTGGATGCGCTTCGCATGTGCCTCACCTGAGTAACCGGGATCGCGAGACTTATTATGTCGGTGGGCGCGATGGCAGCCGGATTCTGATGAAATGGAATTCGCTGCTAACCAATAATAACTCGATCGGTGGTTATGCCGAAGGGCGCAATCCATTCGCTACGGTTGATTTTGTGGAAAATAATGCGTCGTTCAAAGCCCGTCACCCTTTTCCTGTCATCGGAATCTTCGGTAAGGGAGAAGATGATTTAAAAACGACCGACAATGTATTTGTCACTGCCGCGCAGCAATTAACCAATGCGAATCGTCAGGTCATCGTGTCGAATCAGCTCGATTTTTTTCAGGATCTTGAAACCAATCACGGTGCGGAATTGGAAACCTTTGCAGCAAGCTATGGGAATGAATGGGAGCTCTATTCGGCTTCGATGTCGGAAGTTTCCGCACGAGTGAAGCGTGCTGTGGAAAAACTGCGTAGTGCCGACGCGCTGGCTACGCTGGTTTCTTTGAAAAGACCCGGCTTTATGGATAGCCGCATTGCCGCCCGCGATAAGGCCATGATTAATTTTGGCTTGTATTATGAGCATAACTGGACTGCGGATGGTCCGGTAACGCGTACCGCCAGAGCCAATTGGCAGCGTAAAATCCAAGGTGAAATTACCAACTACGTCAATAAGCTACACAACGATGCGAAAAGTCAGCTGGGTGCAATGATAGTTCGTAGTGGCACTAACCCCAGGTTTTATGTTTTTAACAGTTTGAGTTGGGCACGGACCGATTATGCTGATTTCCACGTCAGTAATACCAGCGCGGTTCATGTTGTCGATATCGCAACCGGCCAGCAAGTGCCTTCTCAGTATGTCACGATCAATGGGCGAACCCATCTGAGAGTTCTGGCCAGCAATGTTCCTTCGGTAGGTTATAAAGTGTTTGAAATCAGGAGCGGTGCCGGCACTGCATTTCCAGATGCTGCAACCATCAGTGGCAATGTCATTGAAAACGATTTTTACCGCATCACGGTTTCAAGTACCGGTGCAATTACCAGCCTGATTGATAAAAAGCGGGCAAATCGCGAATTTGCGCGAACGATCAATGATCGCGCGATCAATGATCTGGGTGGAATCGGCGGAAGTTTGACGGTGGAAAACGTCGGACCGGTAAGCGTTACGCTGCTGGCTACTTCGATGAATCCACATACACTGGTTTCGCGCATTACTTTGGTCAAGGGCGCCAATCGCATCGAAATTGACAACAATATTCTGCAGAATTTTGGTGAAACGCTGACATGGGGCTATTCATTCAACATTGATTCGCCTGATATTTGGCACGAGGAAGTCGGTGCGGTGATTCGTGCCAAGCTACTGCCGGATGGCGGTCATTATTCGCCGAGAAATGCGCGTTATGATTGGTTGACGATCAATCATTTTGCCGATATGTCCGGCGGCGGGGTAGGTGTCACGCTGTCAAATGCCGATGCTTATTATATGCAACTGGGCAATAGCACACACACCGCATTGGATGCCACGACACCGCAGCTGAATATTCTGGCAGGCGGGCAGGTGGACGGTCCTAATTTGGGTATTCCCAATCAGGGGGGAGATACCAAGTTTTTGCAAAGATTTGCCTTGCAAACTCACGGTGCGTTTAACCAAACATCGGCGATGAAATTTTCTCTCGAGCATCAGAATCCGCTGGTGACTCACCAAGTGACAGGAACAGATCCGTCTTACAATGAAAAGAATTATTCATTTTTGACGATTTCAGATCCGGATGTGTTGCTGTGGGCTTTGAAGCCAGCCGAAGACGGAATCAGTCAGGGCGTCATCGCACGGGTCTGGAATCAAGCCAATGCGGCGCGCAATTACACCTTGTCATTGGCGCCAAGTATTGTGTCGGGAAAAAGGACGACGCATATTGAAACCGATATCGCCGATGCCAGCATTATCAATGGGAATTTGTCAGCATCACTGACCGGCAATCAAATACAAACACACCGATTAAAATTTCGCTAATTGAGTGAGTGCCATCAGCGGTAAGTCATGCGAGCGGATAGTGTAGCTGTGTGACCGATGCACCCGAGCGGTTGAATTGACTTCCGCTCGGGTGCTTAACATTAGGTCGTTCAATATCTAAGGAAGCGCTGATTAATTGACTGCACGAGCGAATTGCTTCGTTGCGCGGTACTCACTCCCTCGCCTATCAGATTGATATGTCTCGGTTGTTGCGTTCCGTGCGCCTCGCCCTTCATCACGTTCGTTGAATTAATCAGCGCTTCCCTAAATCTTTTTAAATTCAACCACGGCTTCAACATGTGGCGTATGCGGAAACAGGTCGACAAGTTGAATATCCACAATCGACCAACCTTGTTGATTAAATGACCAGGCATCGCGGGCAAAGGTTTCTGGATTGCACGAGATGTAGAAGATCGTTTTCAACGAAATAAAGCTATCAAAAAAACCCTGCAGTTTTTTCAACCCTGAGCGGGGTGGATCGAGAACCAAAGTTTCTGCATCAATGACCTGTTTTTTGATCTTTTTCCAGATCATGGGTTGAAAAAGATCGGCAACCTGAGGATTGACCTTGGCGAAGTTTCTGGCTTTGAGCGATTGAATGGCGCTGCTTTCCGATTCATAAGCGAGGATCGCGGTGCAATTCGATTCGGCGATGATTTGCGTGAAATTGCCGGAACCGCAAAATAACTCCACGACTTTGCCCAAAGCAGTGTTTTGTGCGAGTTTTTGTCGCAACCAGCTCTGCATCCACAGGTTCTGGCTGGTATTGCCCTGTTTGAACGGGCGCTTCTGATTGATGTGGATTGCTTCCGGCGGCAATTCGTCGTCCAGTTCAATGACATTGAAATCCTTTCCGGGGTCGCTTTGCCAAGCCGTATTGGGTAACTGCATGAGGGTTGTTTTTAATAAGTTTCTGCAGGAATCATTGAGCACAATGCAATCGTCGATGGGTGCGATCTGATGCGAGTGCTCCGAGATAAAGCCCAATTGCACGCCATCCGTTTTCAACTGACAGCGGTTGCGGTATCCATAAGTTTGCGGGGCAGGGTGAACAGCGCTGATGGTTAATTGTGCGGTGTCAAATCCGACTCTTTTCATCGCATACACAAAGCGATTCCTTTTTTGCTCAAGCTGGCTTGTATAATCGGCAATCATCCAGGGGCAACCCGTACAGGCATTTTCCTCCAGACTGACGTACTGGCAGGCAGGGGCTTGTCTTTGTGCGGATGGCTGGATGAGATGAATGAGTTTTGCGTAAGCGAATTTTTTATTGTTCAGCGGCTTATCGATGACTTCAAATTCACCGACATCCCCCGGCCAAGTACCGGAAACAAAATAGGCTATATTATTCTGGTCGTTCTTGACGACGCCCAGACCTTTTTGTGATAAATGTGTAATGCTGCCTGTGAATTTCATAGTGAATAATGTGTAATTGTCTTGTTGATAAGGAAAATCGGTGATGACCAATCCCTTCGAAAATTTTAAAAAAGATCCTGAATTGCTAAAGAATGATCTGACGCCGCTACAGTATCAGGTAACGCAAAAGGCCGGAACGGAACCTCCTTTCCAGAATGAATACTGGGATCACAAAGCGGACGGGATTTATGTTGACATTGTATCGGGTGAACCGCTGTTTGCGTCAATTCATAAATTTGACTCGGGCACCGGCTGGCCCAGTTTTTACCGACCGATCAATGAGCAATATATCCAGCTTAAAAGCGATTTTGATCTGTGGGTTCCGCGCACGGAAGTGCGCAGTCGTTATGCGGATAGTCATTTGGGGCATGTTTTTAATGATGGTCCGCTGCCGACCGGCATGCGCTATTGTATAAACTCTGCGTCATTAAAGTTCATTAAAAAGGAAGATTTAGCGACCATGGGTTATGGGGAACTGGCCGCATTGTTTGCGCAAGATGTGAATAAATAGGATGGATCATGACTGATAGCGATTCACCTGTCGACGAATTATTCACTGCGCAGCGACTGCCGTCCTTATTGCAAGCGGTTATTTGCTTTACCGGGGTGTTCTTGTTGATTTCGCTGGGGATGTTTGTGTATGCCATCAGCATTCATGCCATACTATTTTTGGCACTGGTTTGGGTTTGCCTGCAAACACGATGGCTGGGATATGCCTTTACCGATATCCGGGGCATGATGGATGATGGCATCATCAAAGCACTGCCGGCGATTTACATTTTTTTGCTGATCGGCATGGTGATTGCCAGCTTCATGCAAAGCGGTACTATTGCAAGCCTGCTTTATTTCGGCATTGATCTGCTTAATCCGACGATTTTCCTGGCTGCTGGTTTTATTTTATGCAGCTTGATGTCGGTGGCCACAGGTACCTCCTGGGGCACAGTGGGAACGATTGGCGTGGTGTTGATTGGTATTGGCGATGCAATTGGTATTCCATTGCCTCTGGTAGCAGGCATGATTGTTTCCGGCGCTACGTTTGGTGATAAATTGTCGCCTATTTCCGATACCACCAATCTGGCGGCCATGAGTGCCGGAACCCATCTTTACCGGCATATCGGTGCGATGTTGTATACCACCACGCCGACATTTGTCATTGTGTTGGGCATTTTCACGCTATGGGGGTTGCAATACGGTGCAAATGCATTGCCGACAGATCATATTGTAGAAATTCGCGCCGCGCTGTCGGGTGCTTATCAGTTAAATCCATGGGTGACATTGCTGCCCTTGTTATTGATGTTTGGCTTGAGCATTAAACGCTATGCCGCGGAAGTCAGTATGTCGTGCAGTATATTGCTGGCCATGTTGATAGCCATCGTGTATCAGGACAGGGATGGAATTGAAGTGATCAATGCCCTGTGGATGAATTCAGCAGGCACCACAGGGATCGTCAATATTGACGATCTCCTTGGGCGCGGTGGAGTTTACAGCATGGCATGGACGTTATTGTTATCCATCATGGCGCTGGCACTGGGCGGTATTATGCACCACGCGGGATTTCTGCGCGTGTTGCTAGAGAGTATCATTGCACGCATCCAGCGAGTCAGTACATTAATTGCCACGACTATTGCATCCGGATTGATTGGCAATATGGCGATGGGAGAAGCTTATATTTCGATCATTCTGAACTGTCAGCTATTCAAAAGTGCATTTCAGGAAAGGAAATTAGACCGGGCGATATTGTCACGTTCGGTAGAAGAAGGCTCCACGTTGACCACGGGTCTGATTCCCTGGACCACAGCAGGTACTTTCTATGTGGCAACCCTTGGCGTACCAGTACTGGATTACGCGCCCTATGCTTTATTGAATTTGCTCAATCCTGTGATTTCGATTGGCATGGCGATATTGGGGATTGGCTTGCTGCGAGACGGCGGCCATGTGTCGGAAGATTAATGTTTGCCAAACACACACTGCATGACAGCCGTGAATATGACTTTGTGCATCTATAATGCATGTTGAATCGGATCAGCATGCGAGCTATGGGAGGATTTATATGCAAGAGGAAACAACTCAGCGGGGCCATTGGAAAGAGGCAATGATGATGCTAATGGCGCTGGTTGGTGGCTTTTTGTTGTCGTTTATAGGTTTTGGCATACTTTGGAGCGGCATTGCTTGGCATTACCAGATGCTGATGTTTTTTCCCTTCCTAGGACTGTCATGGATTGTGTTTCGTTGGAGAAAAGGTGCATTGGATGCTTGTGTGTCCCTATGCTTAGGTGCTGCACCAGTGGGAATTTTGATGACTCAGTTTCGAGACACAAATGGTTCGCACTTAATGCCTATTTTGGTTGTTCTGACTTGGATTCTAGGTGTTCTTGGAGGGTATTTTCTGGGAAAAATATCACTGGATGCGCAGTCAAAATCAACGAATGATATTGCTTCATCCGAGCACGAAAGATGAGTGGCTTCCGTCTCGAACTTAAAGTTCCCCCCGTGATGCTCGCACTTTTGTTTGCATGCGCTATGGGATTTGTTGCCTGGATCTGTCCATGGGCGACTGTGGAGATTCCTCAGCGGATATTTTTGGCATTGGGAATATGGGGAATCGGACTTGCATTGATTATTGCCGGTGCTGCTACATTCATTTCAGTCAAGACGACGGTCAATCCTTTCACGCCGGAGCTGGCCACATCAATGGTTATCAGCGGGATTTATCGATTGAGCCGGAATCCTATGTATGTCGGGATTTTATTAATGCTTGCCGCATGGGCTGTTTATTTAGCGAATATCCTGTCAGCTTCTTGGCTACCACTGTTCGTTGGTTATATGAATCGATTCCAGATCACCCCGGAAGAAAATGCTTTATTGGCAAAATTTGGCGGTGCCTATGCCAGTTATCTGAAAACCGTGCGTCGATGGATGTGAGATTCTGATGGGCGGTATCAATTAATTGCCAAAAATCAGAAATCTACTTTTTATCCGTTACTCGATTTATTAGTTCGACAATTTTTGTTCGTTATGTAAGCGATATCATTGTGGTAGTCAGTTTGACTTACCTCTTGACGAAGATAGTGTGTCTGACTACTATTAAGAAGGAAGGCAGTATACGCTATTGCTTTTTCTTTACGTTTCTTTAACCATTTTAAGGGCTTATTATGTTACAGTTTAAAAAGACGTTATTAAGTAGTATTGCTCCGGTATTGTTATCCGTTACATTGGCGAGCCCAGTGATTGCTTCCGATGCACATCATGCCCATCATAAAGATCATAATTTTGGCGCTTTCACGAAAGAAAATGTATTGCTGACACCAAAGGATTATCGTGAATGGATTTTTGTGGGTGCACCAGTGACACCAAAAGATATGAATGATGGAAAACCTGCATTTCCTGAATTTCATAATGTTTACATTGATCCAACAAGTTGGAACCACTGGAAGAAAACGGGTGAATTCCGTGATGGGACTGTGATCGTTAAAGAATTAGTAAGCGTAGGTTCAAAAGAGGCAGCCAGTGGAAATGGATATTTCCCCGGTGATTTCAATGGAATTGCTGCCATGGTGAAAGATTCCAAACGCTTTGCAGATAAACCAGGAAACTGGGCATTTTTTGGTTTTGAATCTTATGAAGCCAAGCAAGGCATACTCCAAGCTGATGATGCATGTGCAGCTTGCCACAAAGCAAATGCTGCGCAAGATATGGTATTTACCCAGTATTACCCAGTGTTGCGTGCTGCCAAGCCAGGCAAAAAATAATTAACTGATGGCTTAATGGGCAACACTTAGTTCCCTGAGAAAGGCAATTTGACAATCTGGAAAAGTCAAGTTGCCTTTTCTACATGCATAATTCATATGTATTCAATCGATATACCAGCGCAAATATTCATCTCGATTGAGATAACGTTCCTGTTATTGTTCAGAAATTATTTTTCCAATTACGTAATTCCGTAAAGATATCCAAAGGTGTTAAGAGTATTTTGTCAGTATAATTTTGCACGCTATCCATAATTTCCGGTTGATCACAACGGAGGAAAGGATTGACGGTTTTTTCAAGTGCCAGCGTCGTAGGGATGGTTGGAATATTCTGACAGCGAAGTGCTTGCATCGTGACTTCAAGTTCAGCGAGTTTTGGGTTATCCGGATCGACTGTCCTTGCAAAATGAATATTATTGAGCGTGTATTCATGCGCACAATACACCAGGGTGTCATCTGGTAACCGAGAAAGCTTCCCTAATGAGTGGTACATTTGTTGAACAGTTCCTTCAAATACGCGCCCGCAACCACAAGCGAATAGGGTATCTCCACAAAATAAACGCTTTATCGGATTGGATCCATAATAAGCAATGTGTCCTCGGGTGTGTCCAGGAATTTCTAATACGGTAAAATCGAGCGACATTGCCTGCAAATTAATTTGATCGCCTTCTCTGACAGGATGCGTTACGGTTGAAATAAGCTCGTGCATTGGCCCATAGACTGGAGCATCGAACAATTTAAGCAACTCGGCATTACCTCCTGTATGATCGTTATGATGATGAGTAATTAGAATTGCACTTAGTTGCAGCTTGTTAGTGTGAAGGTATTCAATGACCGGGGATGCGATTCCTGGATCTACAACTATTGCGTGATTATTATTGTGAATAATCCATATATAATTATCCTTGAAGGCATGGATTGGATAAATGTTCTGCATGTCATTTCCATCTAGTTGATTAAATTTACTGGATAATTTACTTAAGTGATTTGGGAACAAGTACAAAATTCAAGTATGGTCAGTGGAAAATAATGACGATTCATAATGCGCATTTCTGGTTTAAATCCTCTCTTGGTCAATATTTAATTGAGCATGAACATCGTTATTTTGATCAAGTTGTAGTGAATATTTTTGGTTATAACGCGGTGCAAATTGGGTTGCCCCAATTTAATTTTCTTCGACTCAATAGGATGCCTCTGCATTTCTCCGTGGGATTTGATAATCAGGCATCTTTGCTGGCTACACCTGATTTTCTTCCCATCCAGACGAATAGTATGGATTTGGTGATTCTGCCACATGTACTTGAGTTTAATGCCAATCCACATCAAATTTTGCGGGAAGTGCACCGAATCTTGATTCCTGAAGGACACATTATCATATCGGGTTTTAATCCATTTAGCTTGTGGGGAAGCTGCCACTACTTAAAATCGATGCGTCGAGAATTTCCTTGGAATGGAAATTTCATTGCCTTGTCAAGATTGAAAGATTGGTTGAAATTATTGAATTTTGAGATGGCCGGGGGGCGATTAAATTGTTATACGCCACCATTGCAACAGGAAAAATGGCGCCAACGGTTTCATTTTATGGAAGCAGCCGGTGATCGTTGGTGGCCAATCTCAGGAGGGGTGTATTTTCTGCATGCGATTAAACACATGCATGGTATGCGAATCATTAAGCCAGGTTGGAAGAATTGTTTTGATCCTAAGGAGAAAATGGCGCCTGCTACACAGAAATTTAATAATGTTTCTTCTGATAAGCAGTCGTCTGATCACTTGAATTAGAGTGATGAATTAAAAAATGAGTAAGTATGAGTGGTTCTAAAATTGTCGAAATCTATACAGATGGTGCGTGCAAAGGAAATCCTGGCATTGGAGGATGGGGAGTGCTACTGAGATACGCAGGACAGGAGCGTGAAATTTTCGGTGGTGAAAAATTAACAACGAATAATCGCATGGAATTACTGGCTGCAATTCGTGCTTTAGAATCTTTAAAGCGTCCGTGCAAAGTGCATTTACATACAGATTCGCAATATGTGCAAAAAGGCATTAGTGAGTGGATTGAGTCATGGAAAATGCGTAATTGGCTTACATCAGCAAAGAAACCGGTCAAGAATGACGATCTTTGGAAATTATTAGATCATTTAACGCAGCGGCATGAAATTGAATGGTGTTGGGTGCGCGGTCATTCGGGGCATCCTGAAAATGAGCGCGCAGATGAATTGGCAAATCGTGGAGTTGAAATGATGGTATCTGAAGAAATGAGAAACAATCTGAAACCTTAGCATGCGCCAAATAATATTAGATACTGAAACAACAGGCTTGGATCATAGGCAGGGACATCGTATTGTGGAAATCGCGGCGGTTGAGTTAAGTAATAGACAGCTGACCACTCAGCATTTTCACTATTATCTTAATCCCGAACGCGATAGCGATGAAGGCGCTTTGCAAGTACATGGTTTAACCACTGAATTTCTTAGAAACAAACCTAAGTTCAGTGAAATATCCAATGAGTTCTTGAATTTCATAGCAGACTCCGAATTGGTCATCCATAATGCTCCCTTTGATGTCGGCTTTTTGAATCATGAATTAAATCTAATCAATTTAAAGACATTGGATAAGTATTGTTTATCAATAATCGATACATTGAAGTTGGCGAAAGAACTTCATCCTGGTAAACGTAATAATCTTGATGCTTTATGTGATCGTTACAATATTGATAATTCCAAACGTACGCTACATGGTGCACTGTTAGACGCCGAGTTATTGGCAGAGGTTTATCTTGCCATGACACGCGGACAAGAAAGCCTGTTGATGGATCTGGAACAATTTTTACCTATCCTAAATTCAGTAGAAAATTTAGATAATCTCAACTTAAAAATAATTGAAGCCACAGCTCAAGAATGTGCTCAACATTTCATGGTATTAGACAATATTGCGCGCGAGAGTAACAATAAATGTTTGTGGAATAGACTTAATGCTGAAAATTCTGTTGAGAATCAAAAAGAATAAAGATTTTTATTATTGAGAATAAAAATTATGCTCAGAAAATAATGGGGTTTTGCCAAACAGTGTTTAGTTTAGTAAAACCCCAGCAATTTGGATTTATTTTACTCATCAATTTAGCAATAAGAAAAATAATTTAAAACCCAAGGCTAGCTAATAAATCATCAACTTGATCTTGATTGCATACTACATCACTACGTTTCTCTGGATTTGTGACGGGTCCATTTAGAAATCCTTCTTCCGAAACCATAACCTTCTTAGCAGGAACATTTGCAAGTAATAAATCAACGAGATCTTTCTCTAAGTTTTGTACCATATGAGTGATTTTTTTTATCACTTGACCTGTTAGATCTTGAAAGTCCTGCGCCATCATGATTTCCAGTAACTGTGCATTAGTAGCATTTGTTTGAGCAGGGATATTATCGAGATAGTGTAATGTGTCTATCAATAATAGTTTAAATTTCTCTGTGTCAGGTTTAGCTTGTTGAGTTTCAAGGGCTTCTTTCCATTGCTTCGATAAATGAATAGCATCTGCAGAAAGTTTTTCTTGAATAGGCATGGCAATTTCTGTGGCGTTGAGTGTACGGTCTGCGGCTTGTTCAGTCTTGGTTGCCACATAGGTAAGTTTGTCTTGTGCTTCAGGAACCTCAGCAGCAATCAATTCGAGACGTTTATCGTATCCAAGTTCACGTAAGCTATCATGTAAAGTGCGCGTTAATTGGCCAATCTGATCAATGACTTTCTTATCATTTGTTGCAAGTCCAAATTCTTCAATATCTTTACTTACAGAAGCTAATGTTGTTTCAGCAAGTTTAAAGGACTTTGGATTGATTTCTTCTTGAGAAGCACCTTCAGCTTTTTTTTTCATAAGGCGTTTTGTATTCATTCTGGACTCAATGGTTTGTTATGAAAAGAGGTTTGACATTGTTAAGTCGAGGCTTTGTTTTCCATATTCTGGAAAATTTTATTTAATTTCTCATCAAGAGTAGCTGCGGTAAAAGGCTTCACAATATAACCACTTGCACCTGCCTGTGCGGCTGCTACAATATTTTCTTTTTTAGCTTCGGCGGTTACCATAAGTACGGGGATTTTTTTCAATGCTTCATTCGCGCGGACATTTTGAAGCATAGTGAGCCCATCCATGTTGGGCATATTCCAGTCAGATACAATAAAATCAAAATTGCCATCCTGTAGTTTGCGCAATGCAACTGCGCCATCTTCCGCTTCATCAACATTGACAAATCCAAGTTCTTTTAAAAGGTTGCGAACGATTCTACGCATAGTAGAAAAGTCATCCACTACCAAGAATTTTAAATTTTTGTCAGGCATTTTTTTCTCCGTAAATAAGCTTAATTTTTATATATGATCAGAATTTCTTAAGCTCTAGAATTAGCTAATAAACATATCCATATGGTTTTCTGGGTGTTTTTTTTATCGGTAATTCTTGGTAAAAGTTTAGTGTAAATCTAAAGAATTGTTCTAACGGACTGAAGAACATGAATATAAGTCTTCAGTATTTTGAGTAGGAAAAAATGAGATTATGAGGGGTGATAGGCAGAAAAATTAAAAATTTAGCTTGCGGTGTAAAGCTTGAGGGTGAAGCAAATTATCTGTTAGTTGCAGTAACCATTTTCCTTATACCATTTTACCGCATCTCTAAGTGCTTCTATGGTGGGCCGATATTGATAGCCTAGTTCACGATGAGCTTTTTCACTAGAAAAGAACATCAGTTTTTTAGCCATATGAATGCTGTCCAAGGTTGCGCGTGGTTCGATATGTGTGAAGGTGGCAACCTTTTCCATAAGCCATGCCATAGGGAGCATCAAACTGATGGGTAAGTTAACGCGGTATTTTTTTATGTCATTAATATCATCGATTGCTTGTAGGATTTGCAATAAAGTCATATTGTCACCGCCCAATATGTAACGTTCTTTCGGTTTTCCGTGCTGATAAGCTAATAGATGGCCATAGGCAATGTCATCGACATGCGCAATATTCAATCCAGTATTGACATAGGCAGGCATGCGACCCCTTAGAGTATCTAGCACGATGCGGCCAGTTGGTGTAGGTCGGATATCTCCCGGGCCAATAGGAGTGGAAGGGTTGACGATGACCAAAGGTAACTGGTGATCGTGGGTTAATTGCCTGACCATCTGCTCAGCTTGAAATTTAGAGCGTTTGTAATATCCATTGATAGCGGTATAGCTGGTTGGTGTGTCTTCGGTTGACGGTGATCCATCCTGATTCAAACCCAAGGTTGCCACGCTGCTGGTGTACACAATGCGCTTTACGCCAGCCTCAGCCGCTGCCATGATCAGTGCTTGTGTGCCCGTAACGTTGATTGCATACATAGTTTCTGGATCAGGAACCCAGAGACGATAATCTGCTGCTACATGGAAAAGATTGTCGCACCCACTAATTGCACGTTTTAGTGATGAATGGTCACGCAAATCGCCTTCAATTACTTCAACCGGGAAGTTTTCAAGATTTTTTCGATTGCTATCAGGTCTTACCAATACACGGACTTCATGGCCAGCTGTAAGCAAGCATCGCATAACAGCCGAACCGAGAAATCCTGTTGCGCCGGTTACGAATGATTTCATCATGAAATAATGCCTTGTAGTTTGTGATTGGATTCAACTATTGGTGTTGATAAAAATAACTATGCCGAGGGTTATTGATCTCTGGTTTGATTATTAAGGTAAATTTCATTGTGACCATTAACATCTGGAAGATTTCTGGATGTCAGCTTGAAAAGTAGTTCTAGTATCCAGTCTTGGTTAGCAAATAGACTGGTTGTTAGTATCGTGGCTTTAACGCTGCGGCGACTAATTTTTACTTGCGTACTTTCAGAAAAATCCCGGTGCTGGTTAATTTTATTCAGCGTTAAAATCGCCATGCCGATTGCCCATAAGCAAAAACGACGGATGCCTTTTTCTTGCGGGGGGATTATGCTGGTATAGGTCAGTGCGTTCTGTAAATGGCCTTTCGCGACACCGAGAAGTTCTGCTAACCCAGCTTGAAACCTTGGATCTTTATTGCCTGGTTGTAAATGACTAAGATTAAATCCATGCTTGAGAAAAATATCTTGCGGCAGCCAACATGCGCCACGTTTACGATCATCCCAAATATCTTTGAGGATATTGGTCATTTGTAATCCTTGTCCAAAGGACACGGAAAGCCTCATCAATGTTGTTTTATGGTTATTCATTTCTTGTGAATAATCACAAAACAATTCGGTCAGCATTTCACCGACGACACCTGCAACGTAATAACAATATTGATCCATGGAAGGTAAATCTTTTAATCCCTCCAAAGATTCTGTTTCTTGATAGTCAGACATTCCTTGCCCCATGATTCGAACGCAGCGTTCCAATGCATGCCGCTGAGTAGCGTTAAAGCTATGCGTGATGCGAATAACTGCTGGGGTGTTTTTGATTAAATCATGTTCTGCCGGGATAGTATGGTTCGAAAGTAGTGGGTAAAGTTGATCTGCAAACAGTTGCGCGGAAACATTTCCACAAACAACTTCGGAGAACATCTGCGACAGTTGCCTGGTTTGCTCTGAAGATAAGGCATTATCGTCTTCAATCGTGTCCGTGATGCGGCATAAAAGATACGCATTGCCAATTACCCGCCGCAAGGCTTCGGGTAATTGAGGAATGGTTAGTGCAAAAGTGCGAGAGACACCCCGCAGAATATCATCCTGATATTGCTCATCATCAATGCTAGGAAGGCTTGTCATTACAGATTTATCGTATGGCAATGGAGGATATTACTACAAATAAACGCATCTCTATATTTCCAGCCATTGATTAAGGCAAGATTCGTTCATTTGCGGTTAATTGATCAATGGTTTCCCGCTGCCGGATGACATGAATGGTGTCCTGATCGATCATGATTTCAGCAGCGCGAGGCCGGGTATTGTAATTGGAGCTCATGCTCATACCATAAGCACCGGCTGACATGACGGCTAGTAAATCTCCGCTATTCAAACTCAGCTTGCGATCATGCCCCAGAAAATCCCCTGTTTCACAAACAGGGCCAACAATCTGATAATTCTGAACATCTCCGTTGCGTTTAATGACCGGTAGAATCTCATGATAGGCGTCATATAGTGCCGGGCGCATCAAGTCATTCATGGCGGCATCGACAATGGCAAAATTACGTGCCGGAGTATGTTTGAGGTATTCAGTTTGCGTCAGTAGAATGCCTGAGTTTCCCACCAGAGCGCGTCCAGGTTCGATTAACAATCGTTGCTTGATGTGGCCTGTGCGGGCGCATAGCGCAGACACATAGTCTTTGATGGACGGTGGTGTTTCGTGAGTATAACGGATGCCTAATCCTCCCCCCAGATCCAGGTGTTCAATTTCTAAACCTTGTGATTTCAGGTTGTTAAGTAAATTCAGAATTTTCTCGCTGGCCTGCATGAAGGGTTCAATTTCGGTGAGCTGGGAACCAATATGGCAATCCAAACCGGTAAAGCGGATGTGAGGATAGCGGTGCGTAGATAGATATATTCTTTCGGCTTCGTTGATGGGCATGCCAAACTTATTTTCCTTGAGGCCGGTCGAGATGTAAGGATGTGTTTTGGCATCCACATCAGGATTCACTCGCAAGCTGACGGGAGCAATTTTTTGCATGGTTTGCGCAACTTGATTTAAGGTACTTAGCTCTGCTTCAGACTCCACATTAAAACACAGAATATTCGCATCCAGAGCCATGCGCATTTCGTCGGTATTTTTACCAACTCCAGAAAATACGGTTTTCTGGGGATTTCCACCCGCTTTCATCACGCGCCATAGCTCACCGCCCGATACGATATCGAAGCCACTGCCAAGCTGTGCAAATAAATTGAGTATGGCGATATTGGAATTGGCTTTTACGGCGTAACAAATTAAATGATCTCTACCTGCGAATGCAGCATCGAATTCTTGATAAGCTTTGGTCAATGCAGACCGTGAGTAGACATAACAAGGCGTGCCGAACTCAGCGGCAATCTGTTTTAAAGGGACGGATTCAGCGCAGAGTTCATTGTTGCGATAAATAAATTCTGGAAAGCCACTCATTTTTTATTCATTTCGTTGGGTAATGCGCGATTTGCTTCGTCAGTTTGTGGCAGTGGAATATACAGTGGTCCTTTATGGCCACACGCACTGAGCAGATAGGTTAAAACAAATATGATGAGGAATAAACGCACGAAAAAATCCCCTAAGTAATAATTTACCGGATACTAACATAGAGAATAATAAATTAATCAAACTTGCGATTAATTTTGGCAGTGACCTACAGGGCTAATTGGCAGGTAATTGAATCGCTAACCAGTCAGTCAGTTTGCTAACCAATTGATTACTTGCCAAGCTGAAAGCAAACGCAGCGCCTGCAGCATCAGCACTGGGTGTTTTCTGTTGAATGCTGAAATCCTTTTGCGCCAGCAGTTGTCGTGAATTGCGTTCAATCAGGCTGGCGCGCAATAAAATGACTACATGACTGTCATTCGCTTGATCAAATGCCTGCATGAATTCCTCCAATTCAATTTGCAAAATGTAATCTGCTTTTGCTGTGCCATTTTCTTTGACGACCAGCCCGTTTGCATGCGTAACAATGCGGTTGCGTATCTGCTGGGTAAGCACAGACGCGGGGGGCGCTATCCAACGGCTCTGCGCATAAGTATAAGATTGGGTGGGATTGTTAAACAGGAGCCGATAATGCATCGCATTGTTATTGAGCCATGGTGGTGCTGAAGCATCGGCAATGAGTATCCTTCTTTGATGCGATGACGGTTGCTGTGTTGGTTCGGGATGCTGCGACAGTTGCGATCCAAAATCATACACAGAAAGGGGAGCAGGCGGTTTTTGCAGTAAAGTACAACCCGAGAACAGATAAATGCTCACTATTAATAAAAATATTTTTGTCATTGAATTTTCTCTGCAGGTGGAACAAAGCCTGCTTCTCCGGGACCCGGTAATGATGGCGGGCGTCCAAATAATAGGCTTTGTGGATTTTCCTCTAGTTGCTGCAATACCCGATCCAAATTATTGGAGTTCTGTGCAATGCTGCTGCTGACCTTGCGTAGTTCAGGTATGGCGGTAGCCAGTTCGTGCGTGCTCTGAGACAAACTATCAAAAATCCCTTCTTTTTGATTAGCCTTGGTTACTGCCAGATTGATCTCACCTAAAAGCTGATCAAGGCGTTTTACCAGCGTGGCCGATTCAATGGTTAAATCGGTGAATGATTTCAGTACTGGCTGCAAATGACCGGCTATACCATCAAAGTTGCGCGTTGCTTTTTCAATGTTCTGCAGAATTTGTGAAACTTGCGCCTGATTCTGGTCATCCAGCAAATGGTGCATTTTTAATACCAATTGATTGACATTGCTGAGCAAATCTTGCCCCGATCCCGTTACTTCATCAAGTAATGACCGGCGCATTGGAATCTGCGCATCACTCTGTAAACGTTCACTGCCAGTGCCGTCATCGTTGAGCTGTATATAAGCCAGCCCGGTAACGCCCTGATAACCTAATTGCGCATACGTCGTATTGCTCAACGCCACATTTTGATCAATGGAAATCTGAATCAGAATGCGCTGCAGACTATCAGGATCAAATTCGATAGTCTCAACTTTGCCGATATTAACGCCCCGATAATGTACGGCCGATTGGGGATTTAAACCGCTAACCGATTCTTTGGTGACGACAAGATAAGAGTTGCGTTGAATGTTGTTGCCGCTGAACCACATCGCGACCAACGCGACGGTGATGCTCAGGAAAATAACGAAAAGTCCAGCTACGAGGGCATGGGCGCGGTTTTCCATGTTGGCTCCGAATTATTATTTTGATCCAGCTTGTGTCGAATACTTTTAAAGAAACTGGAGATAAATGGGTGTTGAATGCGACATATTTCGTCCAAAGTACCCGTCGCAATCACTTGTTGATCCGCTAATACGGCAATGCGGTCGGATAAGGCGACTAATGTATCCAGATCATGGGTTACCATCACAATTGTCAGATCCATTTCGCTACGTAAGGTGAGAATCAGTTCCACAAAACTTTCACTTAATTCAGGATCCAGTCCCGCCGTGGGTTCGTCAAGAAATAACAGTTCCGGATCCAAAGCCAACGCGCGCGCTAAGGCAACGCGCTTAATCATACCACCTGACAAGGCCGCCGGCATTTTGTTGGCATGCTCGGATCCAATCGCCACCATGTTCAACTTGGTCATCACTAAGTCACGGATGGTATCTTCACTGAGGGTATGCAATTCACGCAAGGGCAGGGCGACATTGTCAAAGACCGTCAGCGCACTGAATAATGCGCCTTGCTGGAAAAGTACGCCTGAGCGTCTGCGGATATTTCTTCTCTGAAGATTAAAGTCGGCATCATTGCGTGAACTGCCAAAAATTTTTACCGAGCCTTGCACAGGCTCTTCCAGGCCGAGCATTTGGCGAAGCAAAGTTGTTTTCCCACTTCCTGAACCGCCGATCAGGGTCAGTATTTCGCCTCGATAGACGCACAAATTGACATCTCGATGCACGACATGGTTGCCAAAGCGGGTATGCAGCGCTTCAATTTCAATAATGCATTCAGGCTTAATCATGAAGCTAAGTTAGTCCAACATCAGAAAATAAAATGGCGAAAATGGCATCGATAATAATGACCATGGTAATTGCCGTAACGACAGAAGAAGTGGTGCCTTCTCCCAGGCTTTCCGTATTGGGCCTGATTCTGAGGCCAAAATGGCAGGCAATCAGCGCTATTACCATGCCACACACGACGCCTTTGCCTAATCCCAGCCATAAATTGGCAATCGGCACGGAATCCGGGAGCGCGGTCAGAAAATATTGGTAATTCAAACCTAATTGCAACTCAGCAGCCACCATTCCACCTAACAATGCAATGGCGCTGGTCCACATGACCAACAAAGGCATGGCAATGCCAAGCCCGAGTATTTTCGGTAAAATCAGGCGTTGGCTATGCGAAATACCCATGACGGTCAACGCATCCAATTCCTGTGTGACTCGCATGACGCCCAATTGAGCCGTCATGGACGATCCCGAGCGGCCTGCTACCAATATGGCGGCCAACATTGGACCCAATTCACGAATGATGCTGATTCCCAGGATATTGATAATAAAAATATCCGCCCCAAACAATTGCAGTTGTTTGGAAGACAAGTAACTCAGTACGATACCAATCAGAAATCCGACCAGGGCGGTGATCCCCAGCGCTTGCGCGCCTGTGCGAAATAGATTGGCTGAAATTTCACGCCAGGGAATATAAATAGGGTGGCGAAACAGATAAATGACATCCATCAATAACTGTCCAATCAATGCAACTAGTCCTACGGTATGCTGCCATAAGAGCAGTGCCAGCCCCCCCAAAGTGGTGATGGGCCAGAGTACGTCCGTATGCTTGGTGGCCATTGGCGAAGCGGGGAGATTTTCCAGTCGTTCAAACATCTTTTCATGCTCAGGTCGCAGTTGGAGATGCTGCGGTCGTTGCGATGCCCAAGCGCGCCACAACATGGCCACTCCAGCCGTGTCCATTTGTTGAATGCCGGTTAAATCCCAGCTTAAGTGCGGATCTTTTGCCTTCTGAGCGAGATCTTTAGCTAAGGCATCCAGTACCTGCTCGAGCGCCGTCAGCGTATAGCTGCCGCTGAGAATGATACGCGGGGCGCCTTTCTCGTTACTCAATTGATACCACTGCATCAGTGTTTTATGGGTATGCATTCATTTATGCTGGGTAAAATTTAGCGGATTACCCAGTATTTTTAACCAAAAGTTAATGTATTAATGTCTGTGCGATTAGAAAATCTTGATTCAAGATGGCTGTGATTCGTGTTGGTATACCGAAACTATTGTATATCTTTTATGACAATAATTTAATTGGATTAAATCATGCCAACGAAAGCGCGCGGTTTATTTTGATTGGGCAACTTCGGCGCGAGCTAATGCCGGATTATTGGCAAAGTAGTTTTTGATCCCCACAAATACAGCATCGGAGATTTTATTTTGGTAAGTTTTGTTGCGCAGCTTTTCTTCTTCCTTAGGATTGCTGAGAAAAGCGGTTTCAACCAGGATTGATGGAATATCCGGTGACTTTAAGACCGCAAAACCCGCTTGTTCAACATTTCTTTTGTGCAAATGATTGATGTCGCCCAGCTGTTTCAGAACTTGTTCGGCCAACTTGACGCTGTCATTGATCGTGGCGTTGACGGAAAGATCAAGCAACAGCTCTTTGATGTCTTTTGATTTTGAGGTGATATCGATTCCGCCCATTAAATCAGTATCCACGCTATTTTCCTTATTGGCGAGCCAACTGGCCGTAGTCGAAGTTGCGCCATGTTCGGATAAGGTAAATACCGACGATCCATGCGCATGTGATTTCGGATTGGCATCGGCATGGATCGACACAAACAGATCCGCATTGGCGCGCCGGGCGTTAATACGACGCTGTGGGAGGGTAATGTAATAATCGCCTTCACGAGTCAGCACTGCGCGCATATTGGGTTCTTTATCAATTCTTTCCTTGAGTTTTCTGGCAATCGCCAGAGTGACATCCTTTTCTTGCGTGCCCTGATTGCCAATGGCGCCCGGATCCTTGCCGCCATGACCGGGGTCGATAGCGACGATAATGATTCTTGGCACCATCATTAATGGTTTGCGGCTTTTTGCTGCTTGCAAACTACCGGATTGCTTCGGCTGACTGATTTGAGGACTAATGATTGGTTTCGTTTGATTTATGGGATGTTTAGGTTGTGGTTGTGACTGCGATGATAGCGGTGCGGGTACCGGTAGTGGGCGGCTTTGTGGCAGGCCGCTAATTTTCTTGGTTTTGCCATCTTGTGCCAGCTTTGCAATCAAATCATCCAGAATGTGTGGATCAGCATCGTTGCCGAGTGGATCCGGTTTGAGGTCTGCATTTGTTTTCTCGGCTTTATCAGGATGATAAATATCGAGTATGAGTCGATGGTCAAAATTATCCTTGGGCGCAATGACGAATGTGCGTGGTACGACGTTGGCTTTCAGATCGAATACCAATCTGATGATATGCGGTTTGAATTGTCCGATACGCACTTTCTGCACCAAAGGATCGATGGCATCTACTTTTTGCGGCAGCGCTGACAGCGCAGGAGAAATTTTAGTGTTGCTTAAATCGACAATCACTCGATGCGGATTATCCAGCATGCTCAACTCGTACTGCAGCGGCTGATTCGATTCCAGCGTGATACGGGTGTAATCGGGCGTTAAACCAACGCGAACCGACTTGACGGCGGTATCGGCGGCTAAGGCGGATGGATTCAGAAATAGGCTGGTAAAAAGAACAAGCAGTGCAAAAAATGTCAGAAAAGCGAATTTCCCGGTAACAGCGTCGTCACTGAAACCTATTTGCGTCAATTGCTTGTATTTTTCCAATGTTCTAGGCATTGCTTTCCTGTCTCTGTGCCAGCTTGAATTTGAATACTCCGACCTGTTTCAAGGATATTGAAAGCAAGCTGTAGATCAGCTATCGGCAACAGATTCCCAGCTTTTTCAGGCCATTCTATTAAACAGATCGAGTCTGAATTAAAGTAATCTCGGAAACCTGCTTCCTCCCATTCAAGATAATCATTGAATCGATAAAAATCAAAGTGATACAAGTATAACCTAGAAATTTTATAGATTTCAACTAAATTATAGGTAGGGCTTTTGACTAGCTGCTGATATCCAAGGCCGTGTAAAATGCCGCGTGTTAAGGTGGTTTTGCCTGCGCCGAGATTTCCAATCAGGAAAATGGTCAGTCCGGCATGCAAGCAGGCAGCCAGTTTTTTGCCAAAGGCCAACGTTGCTGTTTCATCAGCGAGATAATAAGTAAGATTCTGCGTGAATCCAGAGTCTGTAGAATGAGCGTTATGCAAGACGATACCTCCAAAAAAGAATACCCGGATTATGCTGCTTTGGCAGTGGTCATAAAAGCATGGGGCAAAGAATTGGGTTTTCACGATCTTCGCATAGCCGATGCGCATGCGGAAATGTCAGCGGTCGAATCAGGTTTGTTCAAGTGGTTGGATAAAGGATATCACGGTGACATGGATTATATGGCGAAACATGGAACCAAGCGTACCCGGCCCGCTGAGCTCGAGCCGGGAACGCAGCGCGTTATCTCGGTGTGCATGAACTATATGCCGCCTTCTGTAAAAAATAGCTGGAATGTGATTAATGCCGGTGATCGGGCATTTATTTCCCGCTATGCGCTGGGGCGTGATTATCACAAGGTTTTGCGTGCACGCTTGCAGAGATTGGCGGATAAAATGACTGCGGAAGTGGGACCGTTCAATTATCGGGTTTTTTCCGATAGTGCACCGGTGATGGAAGTGGCCTGGGCGCAGAAAGCGGGGTTGGGATGGCGTGGCAAGCACACGCTATTGCTCACTCGCCAAGCGGGTTCGATGTTCTTCCTGGCTGAAATGTATACGGATTTGCCATTGCCCGTTGATGAC
This sequence comes from uncultured Nitrosomonas sp., assembly GCA_902826115.1. GTDB lineage: Bacteria > Pseudomonadota > Gammaproteobacteria > Burkholderiales > Nitrosomonadaceae > Nitrosomonas. Next base: position 64,883 of record CADEDO010000003.1, on the reverse strand, counting down.
GTGAGCGGCAATTATTGCGGCAGTTGCTCGAAATGTATCGATGTCTGCCCTACGCAGGCCATCATTGGACCCTATGAACTGGATGCGCGGCGGTGTATTTCTTATCTAACCATCGAACTAAAAGACAGCATTCCTGAAGCGTTACGCCCTTTGATTGGCAATCGTGTTTATGGATGCGATGATTGCCAGCTGGTTTGTCCGTGGAACAAATTTGCCAGGATCACCAATGAAAATGACTTTCATGTGCGCAATGGCATGGATGATATATCGCTGGTAGAGTTGTTCGGCTGGGATCAGACAACCTTTGAAAACAAACTGGCCGGAAGCCCGATTCGCCGTATTGGCCATCAGCAATGGTTGCGCAATATCGCCGTGGGTTTGGGTAACGCACCTTATTCGATAGAAATCGTGCGGGCATTGCAGGCGCGCTTGGATGATGATTCCGCATTGGTGCGCGAACATGTGCAGTGGGCACTTCAGCAACAGGATGAAAAAAGAACAGCAACTCAGGACAACCCAAGATGAATAAACGATCTGTAATAGGTACACCGCTGAGTCCATCAGCAACCAAAGTCATGCTGCTGGGCAGCGGCGAGCTGGGCAAGGAAGTGATTATCGCTTTGCAACGCATGGGTGTGGAAACCATTGCGGTTGATCGCTATGCCGATGCACCGGGGCAGCAGGTGGCGCATCGCGCGCATGTGATCAATATGGCGGATGGTCAGGCGCTGCGCGCACTGATAGAGCAGGAGCGGCCGGATATCATCGTGCCCGAAATTGAAGCCATTGCCACCGATATGCTGCTGGAAATCGAGCAATTGGGCATGGCTACCGTAATTCCAACCGCACGAGCCGCCAAACTCACCATGAATCGCGAGGGCATTCGCTGCCTGGCGGCGGAGACATTAGGCATGCCAACCTCGCCCTATGCTTTTGGCAACAGTCTTAATGAATTGCGTGCCGCAATAGACGGTAAGATCGGCTATCCCTGCATTGTCAAACCGGTGATGTCGTCATCCGGCAAAGGGCAATCGCGCATCGACCATGCCGGGGAGGTGGAAGCGGCGTGGAATTATGCTGCTAGCGGCAGCCGGGTCGATCAGGGTCGTGTCATCGTCGAAGGCGTGATTCAATTCGATTATGAAATCACGCAACTGACGGTGCGCGCGCTGGATGTAGACGGTACCGTCAAAACGCATTTCTGCGAACCGATTGGGCATGTGCAAGTGCACGGCGATTATGTCGAAAGCTGGCAACCGCAGGCAATGTCGCCGATGGCGCTGCAACGCGCGCGCGACATTGCCAAGAAGATCACCGACGATCTGGGCGGCTTGGGCATTTTTGGTGTGGAATTATTTATCCAGGGCGATGACGTGTGGTTCAGCGAAGTAAGTCCGCGCCCGCACGATACCGGCATGGTGACGATGTGCAGCCAGAAACAAAGTGAATTTGATTTGCATGCGCGCGCTATCCTGGGATTGCCAGTGGATATTTCGTTGCAGGCACCGGGTGCCAGTGCAGTGATTTACGGTCAACTGGAAGCGCCAGGCATTGCATTTTCCGGCATCGCCGAAGCGCTCAGCGTGCCGCAAAGCGATTTGCGGCTGTTTGGCAAACCGGAATCATTTATCCGTCGTCGCATGGGCGTGGCACTGGCCAATGGTGTGGATACGAATGAGGCCAGAGGTCGTGCTAAACTGGCTGCCAGCCGGGTGAAGCCCATTCAAGCATAACGCAAAGTACAACTAAGGAAGCGCTGATTAATTCAACGAACGTGAGAAGGGCGAGGCGCACGGAACGCAACAACCGAGACATATCAATCTGATAGGCGAGGGAGTGAGTACCGCGCAACGAAGCAATTCGCTCGTGCAGTCAATTAATCAGCGCTTCCCTAACTTTTTACATTAATCAACCATTTAAATAGGTAAATTTATGACTATTGAGCAACTCAATGCCAAATACAGTATTTCCGGTCAACTTGAATTTGTAGCCGGCAAGGGCGGTTTGCCCATGATTCAGGTGAATAGCGCCAAGGCCAAGGCGCTGATATCGATCCATGCCGGTCAGGTATTGTCGTATCAGCCCACCGGTGAGCCGGAAGATGTCATGTTCCTGAGCGAGAAAGCCTATTATCAGGACGGGAAAGCGATTAAAGGCGGTGCGCCGATTTGCTGGCCGTGGTTTGGCGCCGATCCGGAAGGCAAAGGACGTCCAGGACATGGCTTCGTGCGCAATCGCGGCTGGAATGTGGTGGCGACTGAAGCGCTGGCGAACGGCGATATCAAAGTTACCGTCGGACTCGACGATACAGCGGAAACGCAAGCCATCTGGCCGCATGCGTTCAGCCTGCGGCAGGAAATCATCATTGGCGATTCGTTAAATCTGTCACTGATCACGCGCAATACCGGCAAGGAAAAATTCACCATCACCCAGGCGTTTCACACCTACTTCAAGGTCGGCGATATCGCCCGTGCGAAAGTGCTGGGACTGGCCGGTTGCGATTATCTCGACAAAGCCGGTGGCGGCAGCGTGCAAAAACACCAATCCGGAGACGTGACCATCGATGCCGAAGTCGATCGCATTTATTTGAATGTCGGTAATATCCTGACCATTGATGACGGCGCATTCAACCGCCGCATCCAGATTGCTTCGCAAGGCAGCAAAACCGCCGTGGTATGGAATCCCTGGGAGAAAATCGCCAAGGAAATGGCGGATTTGGAAGATGACGATTACAAACGTTTGTTATGTGTTGAAACCACCAATGCGGCGGATGATGTTGTTGAAGTTGCGCCGGGTGGTGAGTGTCGAATGGTTGCGAGTTACCGGGTGATTTGATGTTAAGAATAGATGTACTAGCGTCGCGAATTAATTGAAAAAAATCTTGAATCGGGCTCAAGTTTATGAAATCCAAGTTTACAAAGACTAAGATATATGTTTCATATGCACGTGAAACTGATGAGGAAATAGGAATTATCAATGGTCTAAAGAGATTAACTAGATGGATGCGCTGGATGCACGAAGTTGAACTAATTTGGGACGAGAAAAATATTAACCCAGGGGACTCAATTAGAAAATTCATCGAAAATATGAGTGAAGGAGATAAAGTTGTTGTTGTGATTAGTGATGCCTATGCTAAATCTCCTTGGTGTATGACTGAGCTACGAGAGATTTCTAATATACATTCTAACGACGATAGGAAAGTAATATTTCCAATCGTCGTTGGGAATTGCAAGTTAATGAATTTGCGCGGATCTAGCGAATATCAGACTCAGTTAGAAGAAGAATTAAGAAAAACAAAAACAAAAGGGATTGAAGAAATTATTGAGTCCCTAGATAAGGTATTGGGTTATTTTTCGGGTCTAGGTTACATATCATTCGATAAGCTAGAATCTAATAATTACAAGGAACTAAAAGAGTTTATTCGACTAAAACTTCCAATTTGGGTGTGGCCTACTGTAGTATTTTTAGCATTATGCTTGCTGCTTTCGGGAGGCTGGAATTTCTACTGCAATCAGAAATTAGAAGCTGCAGAAACGGGAAAAAGAAAGACTGAAGCAGATATAAAGACGCTAAAATCTGAAGAACAAAAACGACTTGAAAAGGACATAGCAAGAAGACTTAGTCTAGGAGAGAAATATTTTCTAGAAGCTTCTTTTGATAAGAGAATCGGTGCAAGGGAATTCCTTTTCAGACTTGGAGATGCAAAAACTGGGTTTTTAAAATCTTTAAATGAAGTGCCTGATGATCCAGAGACTCAAATATATCTAGAAAATGCCCAAGCAAAATCAAATGCATTGGCAGATTCAGGAGATCAAAATCAAATTCGGACCATTGCTGTAAGCGTTCCGATACAGAAAAATGTTACGGTAGCAAAAGAAATACTACGTGGTGTAGCGCAAGCACAGAAAGAGATAAACGATCAATGGCGAGAAGACTGTAAAAACGATCCAAAAAATAGAGCTGAAGACTGTGGCAAGCGTTGGCTTCTGCAAGTGCTAATTGCTAGTGATGATAATGATATCGAAATTGCAGAGGGTATTGCGAAGCATATTGCAAATGAAAGAAAAGATATTCTTGCTGTTATTGGACACAACTCCAGTCAAGTTTCTAATGCTGTTTTAAAGGAATATCAAAATAAACTAGTAATGATATCACCGACAAGTCATACCCTTAATCACTCTGCTAAGGAAATAAAAGATGCGGAAAGTAATTACATATTTTCAATTACTTATCCAGTGCAAAGTGTGTTGCCAGCAATTGTTGATCATATAAAAAGTAAAGCATCTAACCAACAAAAAAGGAATGTTTATTTTTGTGCTGATCCAATTGCTCATGATACTGATAAATTGGTAGAAGGATTAGATCAAGAAATTAAATCGAAAGACTTAAAAAAGTATATTGTTGTGGAAGGAATTACTAAAGAAAATAATAAGACAGTAATAGAATGCGATATATCTAAATTGAAGAGTGATAAATTATCTAAAGAAAAATTAGATAAAAGAAAGGAAAAATTGACAGATTTATTTCTCTCTGTTCATGTTAAAAATATCATTGATGGCGCTATCATAGCTAGAAGGAATAGCAATAATAATTCTTTAGATTTATATAATGCTTACACACTTTTCAGCCGGGATGTTTTAGGAGAGGATTTAGAAGGAGCAATAGTGGCGGTTAATTGGCACAGCAAATCTTCGCATGATGATAATGATAGTAAAAAGAAAAGCAAAGAATTCATTAAAAATGCCAACTGTATTTGGAATGGTCAAAAGATAAAGGTAAACGAAGATTGTCCAATCGGAAAATTTGACCCAGATATTGATCTTACTTGGCGGTCTGCAATGGCTTATGATGCAACTCAGCTAATAATACAAGGTTTATCAAGTGTTCCTTTAGAGAGTAAAGAAGATAAAGCGCGGCAAGAGCTTCAACAAAAAGTTTCTGAAAAAGTTTCTAAATTAGAATTTACTGGCGTAACTGGAAAAGTTGTGTTTGATCAAAAAACTGGTAGTCGGGATTATGACCGAATCAATGGAAAAGGGCATCTCGTACAAGTCCTAGCAAGATGTGACGGTAAATATCAATTTGTACCAATAGAAAAACAAAATGATAGCTCTTATAAATTAGTATTTCCTGAAGGAGTGAAATTTAAAGATAAAACTAAATCTCCTAAGGAACAGTGTGCATAGTGAAGCTTCCATGCCTTCAATTCGTTTCTGGGCCTTAATTATCGGCCCGCTATTTGCCGCACTCCTCGCCGCCAGCATGAACGCATCCGGTTGGGATACCAAAGCCTGTTGGACAGGTGCAGTTGTGATGCTGTGTGTCGTGTGGTGGCTTTTTGAGTCGATTCCGATACCGGCCACTTCCATGATTCCGCTCGCAGTTTTTCCATTGGTTGATGTTTTGTCAAAGGAGGATGTGGCCAAAGCCTATGGAAACGATATGATATTGCTGATGTTAGGCGGATTTATGATTTCTGCAGCTTTAGCAAGTTCTGGAGCACATCATCGACTTGCCTTGGGGTTGATTCGCATAATAGGCGGAAATAGCAGTCGGCGCATTGTTTTTGGTTTCATGTTTGCGTGCGCACTGCTTAGCATGTGGATTTCGAACACGGCAACGACGCTCATGATGATACCGCTGGCACTTGCGGTTATCGCGCAAAGTAATGATAAAAAACTGGCTTTGCCCTTGTTATTGTCGCTAGCTTATGGCAGTAGCATTGGCGGTCTGGGTTCGCCCATCGGTACACCGCCCAATCTGGTTTTCATGAAGGAGTATGAAAGTTTTACAGGCAACACAGTGAGTTTCCTGGAGTGGATGAGTTTGGGGGTGCCTGTCGTTCTATTAATGGCACCGCTGGCTGGTTTGTGGCTGACACGTCATTTGAATTATGTGGGTGAGTTGACTATGCCGGAATCGGGTCGCTGGCGTCCGGAAGAGCAGCGCGTTTTGATTATTTTTGGCATAACTGTTCTCGCTTGGATAACACGCACGGAGCCTTTTGGTGGTTGGAGTGGCTGGCTTGATCTTAAGGGGGCGACAGATGCAACGGTTGCATTGATTGCTGTGCTTGCTATGTTTTTGATCCCCAATGGTCGTGATGGGAAACTGCTTGATTGGGAGACGGCAGCCAAAGTGCCGTGGGGTATTCTTATTCTTTTCGCCGGCGGTATTGCCATTGCTCAGGCCTTTGTTGAAACCGGTATATCCCAATCAATTGGCGAGCAATTGGCAGTGCTGTCTGGCCTGCATCCACTGATCATTATTGTATTCGTTACGCTGGCAGTTATCTTTCTCACAGAAATAACGAGTAATACGGCAATCACCATTTTGTTGATGCCGATTCTTGGACCTGCCGGCTTAGCAGCAGGTATTGATCCCGCTTTGCTAATGGTACCTGCTGCTATGGCTGCCAGTTATGGTTTTATGATGCCTGTGGGGACACCGCCCAATGCGATTGTGTTTGGAACCGGTATGATCCCAATGGCCAGTATGGCGCGCGAAGGTTTTGTGCTTAATTTTATCGGTGCCGCAGTGATTACGTTGGTGTGCTATTGGTTGATCGCTTGATAAAATCTCGACGCAAACCACTGTCGTATCTTTCCCAATCAAAACAAGGCCCCGGATCGGTTTTGCGTCCGGGAGCGATGTCCGAATGCCCGATGATGTCTTTAATCGGATAGCGAGTGTGCAAACACTGCGTCAGTGCAATCAAGCTGGCATATTGTGTATCGGTAAATGGTGTGATGTCGCTGCCTTCCAGTTCAATGCCAATGGAATAATCATTGCAGCGATCTTTGCCTTGCCAGTTGGATACACCGGCATGCCAGGCGCGATCGTTGCAGGATACAAACTGGATGATCGTGCCATCTCGGCGGACAAAAAAATGTGCGGATACTTTAAGTCCTTGTAGGGATTGATAATAGGGATGGGCTTGCGGGTCGATTCGGTTGGTAAACAAATCAATCACGCCTTGACCGCTGAATTCGTTGGGTGGCAGGCTGATATTATGGATGACCAATAAACTGACTTCAGTCTCTGCCGGGCGCTGGTCGAAATTGGGAGAGGCAATCCATTGGGCAGTGGTCAGAACACCGGAATCATCAATGTGCATGGCGAAAATGAAAAAATAATGGCATGGCCGTACATGGTAGCTTACCGGATTAAAACTTGAAAACAGATAAATGGTGAACGACAGGATGCAAGGCAAATTCATTACGCTCGAAGGCATTGATGGCGCAGGCAAATCAACTCAATTGGCTTGGATCGTAGAACTGCTTCAACGAGCCGGACTAGTCGCCATCGTCTCTCGGGAACCCGGCGGAACCCCGTTAGGCGAGCAATTGCGCGCATTAGTGCTGGATAACGCCATGACCATGCATCCTGAAACGGAAGCGCTGCTAATGTTTGCAGCACGCCGTGAACACTTGGACAAGTTGATTTTGCCAGCATTGGCCCAAGGTCAGTGGGTGGTGTCCGATCGCTTTACCGATGCCAGCTTTGCTTATCAGGGGGGCGGCAGGGAATTGGATAGGGATAAGCTGGCAACCCTGGAACGCTGGACGCAAGGTGTGTTGCAGCCTGATTTGACGCTGTATTTCGATGTGCCTGTGGAGCTGGGGCAGCAGCGTGTCAAGCAAATAAAGGTTGTTGACCGCTTTGAGAAAGAAAAAACCGAGTTTTTTCAGCGTGTGCGGGCTGCTTATCTGGATAGAGCGAAACAGTTTCCCGAACGTATCAAAATTGTCGATGGCAGCCAGCCTGTCACTGTGGTGAAGGCGGCTGTTGAACGCATATTGCTGGATGTGCTGAATCGTGCATGATATTTATGCTTGGCAGCAGGCAATCTGGCAAAAATTGACGCAAAAGCGTCAATGGCGTGGGCATGCACTGCTATTGAAAGGCAAACAAGGAATCGGCAAATTTCAATTTGCCCGGCATTTTGCCAAAGCATTGTTATGTACTGCGCCCACAACTGAGCAAACAGCTTGTGGAAAATGCCTGAGCTGTGGATGGTTTGAGCAACAAGCCCATCCTAATTTTTTTCAGATCATACCGGAAGCTTTGGCAGCCGGTTCGAGCGATTCTGGCGAAAAAGAGGATAGCGAAGAAAAGTCTAATAGTGCCGCAACCAAGAAAAATGCCAGCAAGCAAATCAGTATCGAACAAATCCGCAAGCTAACCGAATTTGTCTATATGACCGGGCATCAGAACGGTTACAAAATTATCCTGATTCATCCCGCCGAATCCATGAATAGCGCGGCAGCCAATGCGTTGTTGAAAAAACTGGAGGAGCCGCCAGCCGATGTATTATTCCTCCTGGTCACGCATCAAGCGCAGCATTTATTGCCGACCATCCGGAGTCGCTGCCAGCAAATTGCCATGCCTATTCCTGACGTGCAGTCATCGATTGATTGGCTGAAACAACAGCGTGTCAGTGACCCTGAAACCAGTTTGGCCGCCGCCAGTTTTTCCCCCTTAGCCGCTTTAGCGTTTGAACAAGGCGGCCATGCGGCACAACATGATCAATTTATTCAACAAATCGGTAATCCCAGCCGACTCGATCCGCTCGCGCTCGCCGAAGCTATGCAACCGGTGAATCTGTCGCTGGTTGTCAGCTGGTTGCAGAAATGGTGTTATGACCTCGTCAGCTATCGCACGACCGGAAGAAATCGCTACTATCTGAAACAACTGGCTGCCATCCAGGCACTCAGCGGGCAAATTGACTTGCCGGAATGCATCACCTTTACCCGGGCTCTGAATTCCAAGCAAAAGTTGTCACATCACCCGCTGAATCCGCGTTTGTTTCTGGAAGAGTTATTGATTGCTTACCGTGTGCTGATGAATAGACGATAGTTATTTGCCTTCAAAAGTATCGTCCGCTTTCAACACTTTCAGCGCCGCGCTGGCGCACACTTCGTCAAACTGAATGCCGGGAGCGCCGCCGACACCGATGCCACCGACCACTTCGCCGCCGATTTTGATCGGAAATCCACCACCCAATAGCAGGATGTTGTCATTCAGGCGCGTCAAACTTTGCAACTCGGGCTTTTGTGCCACCATCACGGCATATTTATGTGTCGAATCGCGCAGGCTATTGGCTGTGTATGCTTTGCGGCGACTGCTATCCAGTGTATGCGGGCCGGCGCCATCCGCCTTTAATTGCACCTTGAGTAATCCGGACTGATCAACGATGGCTACGCTGACCTTGAATCCATCGTCATGGCATTTTTTTATTGCCGCCATGGCTGCCTGGGTTGATAATTCAAGCGGTAAAACTTTCTGGGTAGGAAAGTCCTGCGCCCAGGTTAGAGGGGATAATAAACAAATCGATAATGCTGAAATACCGGCTATCAATGATTGAAGTTTGTTTGTCATGATCAAATCCTCTGGTCAAATTTTACGAATAAACATTAACGGTGCAGCGTGAGATTATCACTGTTTCAATCATAGTGTATCAGGGTTATCCATCTTCAATATTTTGTACTTTTTAGTTGAGGTGTGAATATGATTACGAAGACGATCGATTATCAGGATGGTAGTCGTCAATTAGAAGGCTATTTGGCCTATCACGAGACCGATCAACCCAAACCTGCGGTGCTGGTGGCGCATGATTGGAGCGGGCGGCGCGAATTCGCCAACAAAGCGGCAGAAAGAATCGCGGATATGGGCTATGTGGGTTTTGCGCTGGATATGTATGGCAAAGGCATTATTGGAGCGGACGGTGATGCTGAAAAAAATGGCGCTCTGATGAGTCCGTTTGCAAAAGACCGCGCGTTGCTCAGGCGCAGGATCAATGCGGCACTCGATACAGTGAGGCAATTGCCGCAGGTCGATGCTTCAAGAGTTGCTGCAATGGGTTATTGTTTTGGCGGCATGTGCGTGCTCGAACTGGCTCGTTCAGGCGCGGATGTGCGCGGCGTCATCAGCATCCACGGTATTTTTGCGCCTGGCCATGTGGCGAATGAACCCATCACCGCCAGAATCCTTTGTTTGCATGGCCACGATGATCCCATGGTGCCGCCGGAACAAGTACTCGCCTTTGAAACTGAAATGACGCAAGCTGGCGTGGATTGGCAGATGCATGTCTACGGCGGCACGATGCACGCATTTACCAATCCGAAAGCCAATAATCCCAGCTTTGGAACCGTCTATAAAGAACTGGCGGCGAATCGTGCGTACCGGTCGATTGCGGATTTTTTGGAAGAGGTGCTGAATTAGCTATCAAACGAATTTTGGGGCTGATATTTCATGACTTGAATTTGCTTGATGCTAATATATCGAACCCCCTTTATTTTGCTTCAAGGGGCTGATCAGCAGAGATATGGGTCTATACATCAGTTTCCTTGAGGATAATTTTCAGAATGTTGATTGCTATAACCGTTCCAGCAACACTTGTCTGATCTCTTCATCGGTTAGCACAATGGGATTGGTTTTCATGCTGCTGCCGCGGCAATGGGCGATGACCTTGTCCAATGCGGTTTCTTGCAAACCGTAATGCGATAGACGTGGCAGGGCAAGTTCGTTGGTCCATTGTGCCAACAGATCGATCAACTTATTAAACGCGACTTGCGGATCAATGAAACGCCTCTGGCAGAGAATTTCAGCGGTACGCCAGTATTTTGCCAGTGCGGTATTATTTGGTTCACGGGCTGACATGCTGTGAATATTGATTCGGGTGGCGGAAGCGACCAGCGTGCCGCATACCACGCCGTGTGGGATTGGAAAAAAAGCACCCAGTGGAGATGCCAGGCCATGCACCGAACCCAGACCAACCTGTGCCAGTGTGATACCGGAGAGCAGCGCGGCATAGGCCATTTTTTCACGATGTGCTTGGAGTTCCCCTTCCTGGCGGTATAACGGGATCAATGCATCCCGGGCAGCTTGCAAACCGCTGATTGCCAGCGCATCAGTCAATGCGTTGGATTTGGTGGAAACATACGATTCCAGCAGTTGCGTCAATGCATCCATACCATTGGCGGCGATGACATTGGGCGGGCAACTGGCAAGTAAATCGGGGTCAACAATGGCGTATTCGGCAACCAATTGGTCATGCCGGAAGGATTTTTTAAAACCGTTTTCCCCTTGCACGCTGAGCACGGCATTCTTGGTGGCCTCGCTACCGGTGCCGGCAGTGGTGGGTACTGCAATGAACGGAGTGGCAGGCCCTGTATAAGGCAATTCCGGCCCGACACCTTCCAGATAATCCATGACCGAGCGCTGTACCTTCAATAATCCGGCAATCGCTTTGGCAGCATCCAGTGCGCTGCCACCGCCGATACCGACCACGGCATCGAAGGAATCGCTTGCGTAAGCTTTGACGAGTTCATCGATTAAAGCGGGCGACGGCTCTTCAGCAATCGTGCAATGCTGCCAACTGATGGCGCGCTGCTTGAGTTGATCAATGAATGGTTGCCAATGGTTCGTGTTGGTGAATGAGCGGGCTCCGGTTACCAGTAAAATGCGCGGGCCATAACTGGCAATGATATCGGGCGTTTTTTTGAACACGCCTGCGCCAAATTCGATGCGTGGTAATCGGGCAATGGAAAAGTTAAACATTAGCTGTGGATGATTGGATACAAACCGTCATAAACGATGCCTTTGCGGGGTTCAGCCATCCAGTCCGCCACAGTGTCACGCCATGCCAGATAATGTGCGGTTTGTTTGTGTGCGGCTGCATCCTGTGGTGTTTTATAGGCTTCATAAAATACGAACTTTGCCGGATCATCCGCTGATTGCAGAATGTCAAAACGGACATTGCCCGGTTCAAGGATGGAATTTTCGTGATTTGATCGGCAGGCTTCCTTGAATGCCTGCACTTTTTCCGGTTTGACAGAAACATAGACGATGGTCACATACATGATTGCTAATCCTCAATTAATCTTTGCAGGGTAATTTCCATTATTGAACCCCGGGCGACAGGGGAACTGGTTATTCTACTATCAAGTAGCCGTGATTTTTTAGAGGTCCAATTACCATCTTCGATAATACGGACTGTAGAGTCCGCCCGGATAGAAAGGATAAAAGCCCGGATAGCCAAAATAAGGATACGGACCGTAGCCACGATAATCGTATTGATTTGGGTAGGTGGGCCAAAGATGAATGGCCGTGGCGGATAGCAGCGGCACCTGGATGACTCTTTTGCCAACGGTGCGCTCGATGTTTCCTATAATAACGCCGGCAACGGTGATCTCTTTATCCTTGGTGTAAATGGCCGGATCGAGAAATTCAGCGCTTTTAATGACAAAACGACCTTCACCCGGTTTGTGTAATTGTGGACGGCCACTGTAATCGAGCGGATAGTACACCACTTGCATCAGGCTGACTTGATCTTCATTATCGACGTCAATAATCACGCCACCCCAGCGCACTGGGGATTCTCGATAACTGGCGATATCACTGTTGACCTGCTGATAGGAAAGTTGCACAGTGGGTGCATTGCCAAAGTTTGCCGGCAATCCCGCACAGGCACTCAATAACAAACAGAGTAAACATAAGTGGCGCTTCATGATTCCTCCTTGATTTCTGAACTAGCAGGGAACTGACTATACAGTTTCCATGATAAACCGGCTTGTCGCTCAAGTATGGCTTATTTTTCAGTCACCATAGACCGACATTCCATTATTTCAAGCGCAGGCGAAATTTTACGGGTGCCGTGCATGAGATTCGATGCGTTCGATGTGCACCAGCGGAACAAGCAGCCAGATGGCGGCTGTCGCAATGGTGGAAATGATCACCAACCAGAGATAAGCGGAAGGGCCTTCGCCCAGTTCAGTGTACAAATGTGCGCCGACATTCTGCGAAGCCAGTGACCCAAGATTAAAAACGGACATCAGCAGCGCAAAGAAAGTTGCTTCCGCGCGCTTAGGGCAAGCCCTTGCGGCCAGATCCAGGAATGCGAGCATGGTGATCATGCCCGTAACGCCCCAGATGATATGAATGAATATCGCAGAGGTTTCCCCGCGATAAGCCAAATAAGCGAGCAAGGTCAGGACAGATAAACCGATGGCGAGGTTGATCAGCCGCCGGAGTGGCATCACTCGCGACAGGGGTGCATAAATGAAAGCCCCAGCGATGCTGGCTGCGGAACCGATTGAGCTTAAGACGCCAATATATTGCTGGCCAAAACCAAGCACGTCAGTCTGGTAGTAAAAGAATGCCGGGCCGAAAGATGGACTGAAATTGAATAGAAAAATGAAAGCGCCGACCAGCCATACTGAGCGCTCGCCAAATCCTGCCCGCAGCGCTGCCCAGATTTCCTTGAATTCGCCTTTCCCAGGTGCAATATGTTTTTCACGCACAAAGAAAACTGCCATGATCAACACAATAAATGGGAATATGGCCGAAAAAGCAAAAGCTGCCTGCAAATTGCGATGTTCGGCAAAATATCCGCCCAGCAATCCCACGATGATCGACGCTCCGGTGACCGCTGTCCATTGCACCGACTGGAATGCACCGGTGAGTCCATTCAATTTGCCGCTTTCCACCATCAGCGCATCGGTCAGCACATCGTTGTAAGCCAGGCCCAGTCCCATCATGGTATAGAGGACGGCAAGCTCCCAGTAGGTATAGTGTGACGAAAATGCCGCAATTAAGCCTGCAATACAGGCAAGTGCCGAAGTTAGCAGCAAGTAGCTTTTGCGGCGTTGGCCAAACAGCGGTAGAAAGTCCGAGATCAATCCATATACCGGTTTGATGAACCATGGCATCGATGTCAATAGAAAAAAAAAGGCCACATCATCGGCTTCGAAGCCTCGATCCTTAAAGCTGATGGAAATGACTTGATTGGGCAGGGCGGACATTCCCTGGGCGAAGTAGATGACAGCAAATAAAATCGCAAGACGCCGAGTTTCTGCAGTCTTGAAAGGGTGCAAACATTCCAGCCAATGCTTCATACGTGCCTCATCCAGCGTCCGATGACTCCGAGTTGACTACTGGGAAAACCTTCTGTTTTTTGTGAACAACGGCTATACCGTTTATGGTTAAACAATCTTTCCTCAAACGGAATGGTAAACTGATTCCACTCAGTTTACCAACCACAGAACCGCATAATTCAGCATCATCTTGATGCGTAAGTAATCATTTTGACCATATCATGGGATCTTTGGTACATTTCAATGGCTATGTTTCAAACATCACTTATCTTGATTTGAATAACAAAGGAGACAAATGCAGCACAATCCAGGATTTTTAAAGTTAGTAGAGCAATCAAAACAACGGATAAAAGAATGTACCGTGGCGGATGTGCAAGCGAGATTAGCGCGGGGAGAGTCATTTCATTTTATCGATGTGCGCGAGGACCATGAATTTTGGATTGATCACGCGGCAGGCGCTCGCCATCTTGGAAAAGGGATTATTGAGCGTGATATTGAAACCTTGATCCCCGATAAACAGGCGCCCATCGTGTTGTATTGCGGAGGTGGTTATCGCTCTGTTCTGGTGGCAGATGCTCTCCAGCAAATGGGCTATACCGATGTGATGTCAATGGATGGTGGTATCAGAGCTTGGCGTGAAGCCAATTCACCCATTGAGAAAGATAAATCAATTTAGAAAAATAATAACTGATTGCGTGAAATGGCTTGCTAATTTATTGGGGTTAGTGAGTATCGTGGTGAGCAGTTTTGGTTGGCGTGTCGTGAGCTGAATGGCCATTTTGACTATCTGCTACCATGTGTGCTCTTTCCAGCGGCAGGGTTTCACCCCGAAAGAACCTGGGTTCGCGCATATTCCACAGAATCATCAGGGGAGCGCCGCAAAACAGAGTGGCAACGCCGATTAAAAATACCGCACCCACTCCTGCAATGGAGCCGCTGGATCCATAGGTAGGATCCATCATGTTCCATGCCTGCAGGATGCCGACTGCAATCAAAATGGCGGCAGCAATCATGGGCAGAATGACTTGCGAAAGAGCCGTGTGCCAGTGGTTAAAGGCAGTGCGATGGAAGTAGAGCACGCAGGACAGGGCCGCTACCGTATAGTAAGTGCAGATGGCGATGCTGACGCTATGGATCAAATCCTTGACGATCGATTCGCTGATGACACTCAAGGTCATGTAGATGGTCAGCGTCATTAGGCCAATGGTCCAGGTGGCAAATTTGGGTGTTTGAGTGGCTTCATTGATGGAAGAAAATTTGCGCGGAATGGCCCGATAGGTTGCCATCGCCAATGCGGCGCGCGCTGCCGGCATAATGGTAGACATGGTCGATGAAAAGGCTGAAACGGCAATGATCAAAGCGGCAATCAGCGTGCCTTGTGTACCGATGATATCAGTGGTTAAAGCGGTGATGATGGAGCCGATGTTATCTTTGAATGTCAGACTGGATGGGTCTTGCGCATCGATACCGGCATAAGCTAATGCGGCAGTGGAAAAAGTCACATAAGTGATGGCAGTAATCATCATCGCGATGATGCCGCTGCGTCCTGCCTGCTCGGCGCTGCCATCCGTTTCCTCAGACATGGCCAACGATGCATCAAATCCCCAAAAAATGAATAACGCCACCAAGAATCCGTGCAGAAAAGCACTGAAGGAAGAGATGGCAAATGGATTGAACCATTCTAAGGAAAATACTTCCGCGCTGACTACTGCGTTTCCCTGTACGACGCGCATGAGCAGAATCGCAGTCAGTGTGATCAGTCCACCGTATTGCGCAATGGTCAAAATCATGGTGGTGCGTGAAGATTCCTCTGCGCCCAGAGCTGTCAGGTATGTCGTGCTGAGGATGAACAGAATGGCGACGCCGAGATGCAGCCACACGGGGGTATCTTGAAAATCAAGCATAAGCGCGGTTGCATTGACCATGACTTCGGTTGCAGCCACTCCTGCCATGACGCTTGCCAATAACAGCGCCCATCCGCCAAACCAGCCAATTCTTGGTCCAATAGCTTTCGTCCCCCAAGTGAAAACTGTTCCGGAATCCGGTGCAGAAGCGGTTAAATGCTTATAGGAAAGCGCGACGAAGAACATCGGGATCACGGAAAGAATGAATACGATTGGGAGTTGATAACCACTTTCGGCAGCACCATAACCTAGAGCGCCCGTCAACGAATAAGCTGGCGCAGTGGCGGCCAGACCGATGGTGACGGCAGCCGACCTGGAAACGGATCCTTTTTTTAGTCCCTTGGCTTTTAGGCCGTGCATCACGGTTTCTTCGTGCAGGTGACCACTCATATTTTCTTGGACATAAAAAGACGATCTCCTTTGTGTGCGCTGGAAAATAGCAAACATTCGAAGTGAAGTCAAAACGCTATTGGCAATTGCTATACTGCAAGGAAGCATTCATTTATCTTGCTAAAATTGTCGTTGATTCTGCATAACGGGTGATTTTTGAGCTTTTATCTGCCATTTGATGTGCAATATCTGTCCCAATATTGGGTTCTATGAAAATGAACATACTGCACGCACTGACAATACCGTGATTATCGGATACAATAATTCTCGCAATAAGCAAGTGGTATAAGAGATCTATCCGAATGAGACTTTTTTGAGCTTTAGGTTTCGCTTTAGGTTTCAGCATTTTGATTCAAGTCATCATTAAATACAAATTAGAGTCTAAAATCAAAATCAAGTATGCATTTAACCTGCTTAAGGTTCCGTCCTATAGCCCTGTCGGCTTACAAGTTGTCTTCTCATCAAAGTAATAAAAATTTAATATTGCGGGAATAAACTGGCTTATTTCGCAATAAGAAAAACTTAAAACTGTATTAACATAATTCTATTACGTCTCATAAATTAAGGAAGCTACTGACAATGTTGACACACTTACAACGCCTTGAAGCGGAGAGTATTCAGATCATGCGGGAGGTTGTTGCGGAGTGCGAGCATCCAGTGATGCTCTATTCCGTCGGTAAGGATAGTGCTGTGATGCTGCATCTTGCAGTTAAAGCATTCTATCCCTCAAAACCCCCTTTTCCATTATTGCATGTCGATACCACATGGAAATTCAAAGAAATGATTGAATTTCGTGATGTCATGGTAAAAAAGCTTGGACTTGATCTGATTGTCCATATCAATCCTCAAGGAATTGAAAAGGGGATCAATCCATTTACCCATGGCTCTGCGGTTCATACTGACATCTGGAAGACGGAAGGGTTGAAACAGGCGCTGGACAAATATGATTTTGATGTGGCATTTGGAGGTGCGCGTCGGGATGAGGAGAAATCGCGAGCGAAAGAGCGCATTTTCTCCATTCGATCGGCTCAACATCGATGGGATCCAAAATTACAGCGACCAGAACTATGGCGCTTGTATAACACGCGTAAGAATAAAGGCGAGAGCATCCGGGTTTTTCCCCTTTCCAATTGGACAGAATTGGATATTTGGCAGTATATCTATCTGAATAATATTCCTATTGTCCCACTTTACTTTGCCAAGGAACGTCCGGTGGTTGAACGGGATGGCACATTAATTATGGTGGATGATGACCGCTTGCCGATGCAAAAAGGGGAAGTTCCTATGATGAAGAAAGTACGTTTTCGTACATTGGGTTGTTACCCATTAACAGGTGCTATAGAGAGTGAGGCGAATTCCTTGACAGCGATTATTCAAGAAATGCTATTGGCGAGAACCTCCGAACGGCAGGGGCGTTTGATTGATCATGATTCCGCAGGTTCGATGGAGAAAAAGAAACAAGAGGGGTACTTCTAATGGCGCATGTATCGGACCTGATTGCTGAAGATATCGAGCTTTATTTAAAAACGCATGAGAATAAGAGTTTATTGCGTTTCATTACCTGCGGTAGTGTCGATGACGGGAAAAGCACCCTGATAGGACGATTGCTGTACGAGTCAAAAATGTTATTTGAAGACCAACTGGCTCAGTTGGAAGTTGACTCGAAGAAAGTAGGCACGCAAGCAGGGGATCTGGATTTCGCATTGTTGGTGGACGGGCTTGCGGCGGAGCGTGAACAAGGGATCACCATCGATGTGGCCTATCGCTTCTTCTCAACGGATAAACGAAAATTTATCGTAGCCGATACGCCCGGGCATGAGCAGTATACGCGCAATATGATTACTGGCGCTTCAACAGCCGATGTCGCGATTATTCTGATCGATGCGCGTAGAGGCGTATTGACACAGACGCGGCGACACAGCTATTTGGTGTCGTTAATCGGTATTCGTCATGTGGTGCTGGCCATTAATAAGCTGGATATGGTGGGATATTCGGAAGAAATCTATACAAAGATCGATACTGAATACCGTGATTTTGCAAGAGAGATCGGTTTGCAGAATATCGTGACCATCCCAATGTCCGCACTAAAAGGCGATAACATCACCGAATTGAGCGCGAATACAGCTTGGTATCGCGGGGAAACATTGATGGGTTACCTCGAGAATATTCAGGTGGAGGATGAAACGGTAGGGGCTGGGGTTTTTCGCATGCCGGTGCAATGGGTCAATCGTCCGAATCTGGATTTTCGTGGTTATTCCGGCATTGTTGTGCGTGGCAGTATTAAGCCAGGCGACCCTATACGTGTTTTACCTTCCGGCAAAGAGAGCCGTGTAACCCGCATCGTAACCGGTGATGGCGATCTTCCACAGGCAATCTCGGGGCAATCGATTACATTGACACTGGCGGATGAAATCGATATCAGTCGAGGCGATGTGCTCGCCACTCCCGATTCACTGCCAGGTGTGGCTGATCAGTTTGAAGCAACGATTGTGTGGATGTCGGATGAGCCTATGCTCCCGGGTAGGCCTTATTTGATGAAGATCGGCACAAAAACGGTTACTGCCAACATTTCCACCCTTAAATATAAAGTGAATGTCAATACATTGGAGCATGTGGCTGTCACGAAACTGGAATTGAACGAAATTGGTATCTGCAATTTGAATTCAGACCAATTGATTGCGTTCGATCCATACAAAGAAGACCGTGATACGGGCGGCTTCATCATGATTGACCGTTTGACCAATAACACAGTCGGTGCAGGCATGCTGCATTTTGCTTTGCGCCGGTCGCAGAATATTCATTGGCAGGCAATCAACATCAATAAGCAGGCGCATGCTGCTATTAAAGGACAGAAGCCATTTGTTCTCTGGTTTACAGGTTTGTCTGGCAGTGGCAAATCAACCATTGCCAACCTTGTCGAGAAGAAACTCTATTCATTAGGCAAGCATACTTATCTATTGGATGGCGACAATGTGCGCCATGGGCTCAACAAGGATCTCGGTTTTACCGATGCCGATCGCGTGGAAAATATTCGGCGCATCGCAGAAGTCGCCAAACTGATGGTGGATGCAGGGCAGATTGTTCTCGTATCTTTCATATCACCATTCCACTCTGAACGCAGGATGGCGCGCGAACTGGTTGAACAAGGCGAATTCTTCGAGATCTTTGTCGATACGCCCATTCACGTAGCGGAAGAGAGAGATCCCAAAGGGCTGTACAAAAAAATGCGGCGTGGAGAATTGAAAAACTTTACCGGGATTGATTCGCCCTATGAAGCGCCCGAAGATGCAGAAATTCGCATAGATACAACGAATCTTACCCCTGAGCAGGCTGTTGAAAAAATTGTCAGTTATCTAATGAGTGTGGATGCATTGAATTAGTCTTGGCAGTCACTGGTTCCATTTCATGTCGCCGCTTGGGTTAAGCACAATGCCGGATAGGAGATTTCATTTAATATGAGTCATTACTACGTATTTAACGGTGATGCGGACGGATTGTGCGCACTCCATCAGCTTAGATTGGTAGAGCCCGCGGCGGCTGCCAATCTGATCACCGGGGTTAAACGCGATATTAAACTGCTTGATCGGGTAAATGTGAGTGAGGGTGATCGGGTGACGGTGCTCGACATTTCATTGGATAGTAATCGCAAAGGGCTTATGCGTCTGTTGGAAGAAGGCGCCATGATTGAGTATTTCGATCATCACCATGCCGGTGAAATACCGCAACATGCTAATTTGATTACACATATCAATTTGGCTGCGGATGTGTGTACGAGCCTTCTGGTCGATGAATATCTGGCTGGCCGGTTTCATTTGTGGGCCATTACTGCCGCTTTTGGGGATAATCTCATTCAGAAAGGACGCAGTCTTGCAAAATCTGCGGGGCTTGCTGATTCAGATGCTGACAAGCTTTCTCATTTGGGAGAATACTTAAATTACAATGGCTATGGTGATAGCTTGCAGGATTTGCATTTCCATCCGGCTGAGCTATACGAAGCCATAAAACCTTATAAGAATCCGCTTGATTTTGTTGCAAACTCGAGTGCATTTGCAAAACTGGCTGCAGGCTTTAAAGAAGATATGGGGCATGCGAATTTACTGCAGCCATTATCGAATGATGATCACTGTGCAGCGTATTTGTTACCTAACGAGCCGTGGGCGCGGCGTGTGACTGGTAATTTTGCCAATAAGCTCGCGAACGAGTATCCAAACCGCGCACATGCAGTGATCACTCCCAATCACACAGGTAATTTCACAGTGAGTGTGCGAGCTTCCATCGCGAATCCTCAGGGGGCTGATGTACTGTGTCTTCAATTTGATACGGGTGGTGGGCGCAAAGCTGCTGCGGGTATCAATCAATTGCCACCAGGATCACTGGATGATTTTGTAGCCAGATTTAAACAACACTTTTGCGGTTAATTTAATAAAACCTTGATAAATTGATGGATTTTAGAGTAAGTCAATTTATCGTTTCTTGTTGAGGTGTATCAGCATGATTCTAGTCACAGGTGGCGCCGGTTATATAGGATCGCATACGTGCGTTGAATTGTTAAATGCAGGTTTTGATATTACGGTCTTTGATAATTTCTGTAATAGCAACCCCGAAGCACTGGCGCGGGTAGAACAAATAACCGGGAAAAAACCTAAGTTAATGCAAGGTGATTGCCGAGACCGTGCTGCATTGGTAGCTGCCTTTAAACAAAGTAAGGCGACAGCGGTTATTCATTTCGCGGGCTTGAAAGCAGTGGGGGAATCCGTTGAACGACCGCTTTCCTATTACGATAACAATGTTGTGGGCACGCTTCGCCTATTAGAAGCGATGCAAGAATGCGGTGTAAAGACACTGGTATTTAGTTCATCGGCTACTGTTTATGGCGATCCGATACAACTGCCATTGACAGAAAATCACCCGCTTTCACCCACAAATCCTTATGGGCGCAGCAAAATGATGGTGGAGGAAATCCTGCGTGATTTTCAGCATAGCGATGATTCAATGCGAATCAGCATATTACGTTATTTTAATCCGGTAGGCGCCCATGCGAGTGGATTGATTGGCGAGGATCCGCAAGGCGTACCGAATAATTTAATGCCTTTTGTGGCTCAGGTTGCAGTGGGGCGAAGAGAAGCACTCAATATATGGGGTAATGACTATCCCACTCCAGATGGAACGGGAGTGCGTGATTATATTCATGTGGTTGATTTGGCCCTGGGGCATCTTAAGGCATTGGAAGCACTGGAAACTGTGCAGAGTATGCATACTAAAAAATTTACAGGATGCCTGACAGTCAATCTGGGCACAGGTCAGGGGTATAGCGTTTTAGATGTTGTGCGAGCTTATGAACGGGCGAGTGGGCGAGCTATCGCATACAAAATTGCCCCCAGACGTTCTGGCGACATTGCTTCTTGCTATGCCGATCCAAGACTTGCGCTTGAGTTGCTGGTCTGGCAGGCAAAACTTGGCTTGGAAGATATGTGCGCAAGTAGTTGGCGCTGGCAGAGCGCTAATCCTAACGGATATCAGTGCTAAGCAGCGTTATTTTCTTAGCATATCGGTAAAAGTATAAAGATATTAGGTAACGTGTTAAATATTAAGGAGATGTTTAATGAAAGCGATCAGAAAGGCGGTTTTTCCTGTGGCTGGATTGGGAACACGTTTTTTGCCGGCAACCAAGGCAAATCCAAAGGAAATGCTGCCGATAGTTGACAAACCGTTAATCCAGTTTGCTGCAGAAGAAGCCGTTGCGGCGGGGATAGATGTATTGATTTTTATTATCGGACGTAACAAAAGTTCGATACCTGATCACTTTGATAAAGCGTATGAATTGGAAGCAAAACTGGAAGCCGGTAAGAAGCAGGAAATGCTTGATATTGTGAGAAATATTCTTCCATCGCATGTTGACTGCGTTTATATCCGACAAGCTGAAGCATTGGGATTGGGGCATGCCGTTTTATGTGCACAATCTGTTGTCGGTGATGAGCCTTTTGCTGTGTTGCTGGCGGATGATTTGATTGATGCCGGTGAGAGAACGTGTTTAAACCAAATGGTTGATATCTATAATCAGCATCATTGCTCAATACTGGGCATTGAGCAAGTCCCCCATGAAACTGTGAATCGCTACGGCATTATCGATAGCTCGCCAATTGCCGACAGCTTATCCAAGGTTAATGCCATTGTTGAAAAACCAGCTGTTGATAAGGCGCCTTCCAATTTGGCCGTGGTTGGTCGCTATATTTTGACCCCGCGCATCTTCAAGTTGCTCGAAATGACAGAGCGTGGAGCTGGTAACGAAATCCAGCTAACTGATGCGATTGCAAAGCTGTTAAATGAGGAAACGGTATTAGGTTATGAGTTCGACGGCAAACGTTTTGATTGTGGAAGTAAATCTGGTTATTTAAAAGCCACTGTAGAGTTTGCACTCCAACATCCTGAACTGAAGCAAGAGTTTGAGGAATACTTGCACGATTTGGTAAAGAAATAAATTGCTATCAGTTGTAGCTAACAAAACAGGAAACGGTTTATGTGAGTTTCACTAGCATGGTTTCGGTTGTTTATGAATGGCTTCTTGTAAAAGAAGCCATTTTTCTTGCATGGTTGTTTTAAAAAAACGGAATCTAGTCGATATTTTCTCAATGCCCCATATTAATGAGACATCAACTCTCTAAGAACATAAGGTAAGATTCCTCCGTGTCGATAATAATCAACCTCGATAGTCGTATCAATGCGGCATAACAGTTGAACCGATTGGGTGGTGTCATCTTTTCTATGGATTACCAGAGTGACCTCTTTTTGTGGCTGAATGTTGTTCAGTCCTATGATATCAAATCGCTCATCACCTTTAATCTGCAATGTATCAACACTGTCATTACCTTTAAACTGTAAGGGAAGCACTCCCATGCCAATTAAATTGCTGCGATGTATACGCTCAAAACTGGTAGCGATGACTGCCTTGACACCGAGCAACTGAGTTCCTTTTGCAGCCCAATCACGACTGGATCCGGTACCGTATTCCTTGCCGCCAAAAACAATCGTATGAATGTGCTGGGATTGATATTTCATGGCAGCATCATAAATGCTCATTTGTACTGGTTGAGTGTTGTTTGTGCCCTGATAAAGGGTTATACCGCCCTCACTACCCGGAATCATGAGATTCTTGATACGGATATTAGCAAATGTGCCGCGCATCATTACTTCGTGATTGCCGCGACGGGCACCATAGCTATTAAAATCAGCTTTGGTGACATGGTGATCCAATAGGTATTGACCGGCCGGTGAAGTCTCTTTGATGGAACCTGCCGGGCTAATATGATCTGTAGTTACCGAATCACCAAATATGCCTAATGCATAGGCATGATAAATGCCGTCTGAATGATTGGTATCTGCCGGTTGTAATGAGAAGCCTTCAAAAAACGGCGGCTCGGCGATATAGGTGGATTGGGGCCAATTGTAAGTTTGTCCGGTTACTGAAGTAACGTTATTCCACAACTGATGATCCTTGGTGAGATTGCCATACAGCTTGCGGAATGTGTCTGCGTTGGTGGCGAATTTCATCAATGCATGAATTTCTGCGCTAGTGGGCCAAATATCTTTAAGCCATACTGGTTGATTGTTTTTGCCGTTTCCTAAAGGCTCGCTGGTGAGATCTTTAAGAACGGTGCCAGCGATGGCATAAGCCACAACCAGGGGAGGAGAAGCCAAGAAATTAGCGCGAATATTTGAATGGATGCGCGCCTCAAAATTTCGATTCCCAGAAAGTACAGCCGCACAAACTAAATCATGCTTTACGATGGCTTCCTCAATCGGGTCCGCGAGCGGTCCTGCATTACCAATGCAAGTAGTGCAGCCATAACCGACTAGGCTAAAGCCAAGTTGCTCTAGGTAGGGCAACAGTCCAGTTACAGTCAGATAGTCGGTTACCACGCGTGAGCCGGGTGCCAGAGAGGTTTTGATATGGTGCTTAACCGACAGCCCTTTCTCAACTGCTTTTTTAGCCAATAGGCCTGCTGCGATGAGAACGCTCGGATTGGATGTATTCGTGCAAGAAGTGATGGCAGCGATCAATACATCTCCATGACCTAAGTCGATAGCACTGCTCGCTGCATCTGCGCTAGGAATTTTAATTGCATCAGGAGTTGGATGATTACTGATCATCTCACTGACATTGCGTCCGCTAGGGAGCGGTAATTGATTCTGTTCCAGATTGCCAGAATCAATATGAGTGCACACATCAGGGTTTTGCGTTTGGATATTGCGTGTCGAGTAACGTTGGTTAATATCGTCAGCTTGTTTACCGTACCCGCTTTCTATGATGGGTTTGTTGAAAAGTTCAGTGAATTTGGATTTGATAGATGCAAGTTCTATACGATCTTGCGGGCGCTTTGGCCCGGCCAGTGAAGGGGCAACAGAGCCCAGATCTAGCGTTAATTCCAGAGTGTAGTCAATGTCTCCTTGACGAGGGATGCCATACATTTCCTGTGCTTGGAAATAGGCCTGGAACGCTGTAATTTCTTCAGGGGTGCGTCCAGTACCTTTGAAATATTCAATGGTGACATCATCCACTGGAAAGAAGCCCATGGTGGCTCCGTATTCAGGGGCCATATTGGCGATTGTGGCACGGTCTGGTAGGGTCAACGTAGCTGTTCCTTCACCAAAGAACTCAACAAATTTGCCAACGACATTGGCTTTGCGCAACATTTCTGTAATGGTTAAGACCAAATCGGTGGCAGTGACGCCTTCACGTAACTGACCTGTTAAATTGACTCCAATTACATCAGGTGTAAGAAAATAAACGGGTTGCCCTAGCATGCCGGCTTCTGCCTCAATACCACCAACTCCCCAACCAACAACACCAATGCCATTGATCATCGTGGTATGCGAATCGGTACCAACCAAAGTATCAGGATAGATGATTCCATTTTTCTGGTGCACGCCGCGTGCGAGATACTCAAGATTCACTTGATGCACAATACCAATGCCAGGAGGTATTACCTTGAAGGTATCAAAAGCCTGCATACCCCATTTTATAAACTCGTAGCGTTCCTTATTTCGAGAGAACTCAATTTCCATGTTGCGATTGAGCGCTTCTTTATTTCCATAATGATCAACTTGGATTGAATGATCAACAACCAAGTCAACAGGGACCAGCGGTTCAATAAGTTTCGGGTTTTTCCCTAGTTTTATAGCTGCGCTTCGCATAGCAGCCAAATCTACCAACAACGGTACGCCAGTGAAGTCTTGCAAAACTATGCGTGAGACTACGAAAGGTATCTCATTTACTCTTGCCGCTTTTGGTTCCCAATTTGCCAATTGCTTGATATGGGCTTCGGTTATTTTTTTATTGTCATAATTACGCAATACAGATTCCAATATGATGCGAATTGATATTGGTAGACGGGAAATTTTCCCAAGACCAATTTTTTCCAATGCCGGAAGTGAGTAGTATTGGACACGGCTACTTTGTGGAAGTGATAGATCATGCAGGCTATTGAATAAGTTATGACTCATGGTAATGTTCCTGTTTTCTTTTGGAGAAGAACGAAAGTTAGTGAACTATTCTGTCAATGATTTTATTTTCAATCCATATCCATAAAATCGCATTTCATGTATGTAGGTATTATTGATTATTCGCAGTAATCAATTCTCGTAATTCAATTGAATAATGATATTGCGCATCGGGATATTGATAATCAGATGGGGTGGCTGATGGGACTCGAACCCACGACAACCGGAATCACAATCCGGGACTCTACCAGCTGAGCTACAGCCACCATAAGAAAGACTAAGGCAAATTGGTTTAATTTACACAAACTGTGTTGAGTAATGTAGTCCACACTATATAGAAATATTTGTGGCGTGCCCGACAGGGATCGAACCTGTAACCCCCAGCTTAGAAGGCTGGTGCTCTATCCGATTGAGCTACGGGCACCAAGTCGGGTTTGCTCTAAATATCAGGGCTAAAATTGGTCGGGGTGGAGAGATTTGAACTCCCGACATCCTGGTCCCAAACCAGGCGCGCTACCAGGCTACGCTACACCCCGGAAAAGGCGACACTATACCTACTTAAGTGAGAAACGTCAATTTCTTCACATTTTAAATTTTATGTTTGTTATAGGTTATAAGCCTCAAGATTTTATAAGGATGAGTACAATATTGCTTATTATTACTCAATCCCCTTATGCTATTTTTAAAAGCTATGTGTCATGAGATAGAAAAATAACTTGTTGTATAGCGCTTTTTCTGATAATAGTATGCAGTTTTTGTACTCGACCAGAATTAAACAGGAGCCCTAAAAGATGCCACAAGAGCAACAAAGTAAACAAGTGACTCCCTATGAACCCAAAGCGGGTGAGGATTACATGAATCCTGAACAGCTTATGCATTTTCGTAAAATACTGGAAGGTATGAAAATTGAATTAGGCCAGGATATTGATCGGGCGGTTCATACCATGCAAGATGAAGCAACGGTTTTTGCCGATCCTAATGACCGCGCCAGTCAGGAATCTGATATGACGCTGGAATTACGAAATCGCGATCGTGAACGAAAGCTCATCAAGAAGATCGACGAGATTATTGGAAAAATTGATTCTGGAGATTATGGATATTGTGAAAGTTGTGGAATAGAAATCGGGTTAAAGCGACTTGAAGCGCGGCCTACGGCTACACTGTGTATTGATTGTAAAACATTGGATGAAATTCGAGAAAAACAGATCGCCAAATAAATCGGATAAGCTGTGTAAAAGTTTTTGTATAATAACTGCTGTCTGTAAAAAAGCCCTGTCAGGGTGGCAGGGCTTTAAAGTAACTTACAAGTAAAAAGTCAGAATAGCATGCACGAGATGTTTCTTAGGATTCTTCCGTAGTAGTGGTGTCGGTGCTAGTTTCAGCAGATGCTGCTTTCATGCTCAAACGCAGTCTTCCTTTGTCATCCGCCTCAAGTACTTTAACTCGCACTTGTTGGCCTTCATTGAGATGATCGGAAACATTATTGACACGCTCATTTGCAATTTGTGAGATATGTAATAAACCATCTTTGCCAGGCAGGACGCTAACAATAGCGCCAAAATCAAGCAGTTTTAATACTACGCCATCATAAACCTTACCAACTTCAACTTCAGCCGTAATATCTTCAATTCGTTTCTTAGCCAGCTCGCCACCTTCAGCGCTTACACAGGCAATGGTCACTGACCCATCATCTGTTATATCAATAGTGGTACCGGTTTCTTCAGTCAGTGTGCGAATAACTGCACCGCCTTTGCCGATAACATCGCGAATTTTTTCAGGGTTGATTTTGAGTTTAATAATGCGAGGTGCGTGAACTGAGATATCTTCGCGTGTTGAAGGTAAAGCTTGCTTCATAATTTGAAGGATATGTAGCCGCCCTTCATGAGCCTGAATGAGCGCCGCATGCATAATATCTTTCGTGATGCCTTGAATTTTAATATCCATTTGCAATGCAGTGATACCTTGCTCTGTGCCCGCTACTTTGAAGTCCATATCACCCAGGTGGTCTTCGTCGCCGAGTATATCTGTCAAGACAGCAAAACGGTTGCCATCTTTAATCAAACCCATGGCGATACCGGCAACATGCGCCTTCAACGGCACACCTGCATCCATTAAAGCCAAGCATCCGCCGCATACTGATGCCATTGAGCTAGAGCCATTTGATTCTGTGATTTCTGAAACAACACGTAAGGAATACCCAAATTCTTCTGGAGAAGGCAGCACTGCGGCTAATGCACGCTTTGCAAGTCGGCCATGGCCAATTTCCCGGCGTTTAGGGGTACCTACACGGCCAATTTCTCCTGTTGCATAAGGTGGCATGTTGTAATGCAACATGAATCGATCATTATAGTCGCCTTGTAATGAATCGATTTTTTGTTCATCACGAGCTGTTCCTAGGGTTGCTATCGCTAATGCCTGAGTTTCGCCGCGTGTAAATAAAGCCGAGCCATGAGTACGGGGCAGTACGCCATTTCGAATAGTAATGGCTCTAACAGTTCGTGTGCCACGACCATCTATCCGAGGCTCTCCATCAAGGATTTGGTTACGAACAATTTTAGATTCCAATGCAAAAAAAGCTTCTTTGAAAGATTGTAGGTCTGGTCCATTTTCGGTATCAACACACAACTCAGTCGATGTACGCTGATTAACTGCCTCGATAGCTTCCGAACGCGCTTGCTTTTGTTTGATTTTAAACGCTTGTCGCAGGTCTGCTTCAGCGATTTGAGCAATCTTATCCTCAAGCGCAGTGTCTTTTACAGGCGGAGTCCAATCCCATGCAGTGACACCCGCCTCATCAGCAAACTCGTTAATTGCGTTGATGACGGTTTGCATCTGTTCGTGCCCATACATTACGGCACCCAGCATTACTTCTTCGGACAGTTCCATCGCTTCCGATTCAACCATCAGGACGGCTTGTTGTGTACCAGCAACAACAAGATTTAATTGAGTATCTTTAAGTTCCGATATGGTTGGATTTAATACATACTCATTATTTATGTAACCAACACGAGCGGCGCCCAATGGACCATCAAATGGTATACCAGAAAGAATAAGTGCTGCTGAAGTACCGATGATAGAAGGGATATCTGCATCCACTTCATTATCAGATGACATGACAGTGGCAACAATTTGTACTTCGTTATAGAAGCCTTCGGGAAAGAGTGGGCGGATAGGACGGTCAATTAATCTGGAAGTGAGAGTTTCTTTTTCTGATGGACGGCCTTCTCGTTTAAAGAAACTTCCCGGTATCCTACCTGCAGCGTAAAATTTCTCTTGATAGTCCACTGTCAATGGAAAGAAATCTTGTCCAGGTTTGATATTTTTTGCGCCAACTACGGTAACAAGTACTACTGTGTCGTCCATTGTAACCATTACAGCGCCATGTGCTTGTCTTGCAATTTCGCCTGTTTCCAGTGTAAGTTGATGGCGCCCGTAGGTAATACTCTTCTTGATAGGTTTCAATTAACAATCCTTTTTTGATGAATTTTTCCGCAATTGTAATTATCACCAGCCCATACTTTGGGCTGTGTGAAAATTTCATCGGAAAATGATCTACTTAATTTGCTGCTAGCCGATTTGACGGAAAGCATTTATTTGCGCAAACCAAGACGTTCAATCAGTGTCTGATAAGCATCAACATTACGACTTTTAAGATAGTCAAGCAGTTTACGGCGACGGCCTACCATGCGTAACAAGCCCCGACGGGAATGATGATCCTTGACATGTGTTTTGAAGTGCCCAATCAAGTCATTGATACGTGTTGTTAAAAGTGCAATTTGAACTTCTGGAGAGCCAGTATCTCCGGCGGCTCTTTGATAGTCGCGCACTATCTGTGCTTTTTGGTCGATTGTGACTGACATAAATTTCTCCAATTAATTACCCAATGTAAAGAGCCGGAATTTTACTCTTTAATATTGTTCTTGTCCAAACCAGATCAGGGGTCGCACTATAGTCAAACAACTGTGGGTGTGAAAAAAACAATGGCTTAATACTGGATATTAGTTAGATAATAAAATCAATAATTTACCTCTTGCAAACATCCGGTAAGATTTGAATTAGATCAGAAATGAGGATGGGAGCGGACTCAAGATCAAGAAGCATGAGAAAACTTGAATAACAAACGAAATATTAATGACACAAGTGCACAGTTAATTTTTTTGTTATCCAGATTAAATCGATGATGTGATAATTACATGATATTTAACTTGTAATTCCCCGTGGTTTTGCCACGGGGATGATAGATGCAGTGCGCGCAGAGCAAATTTATCGATGAGTAAATTAATTAAACTTGTGTGTTTTCATCCGCGTTGCCAGATGGATTAGTGAACTGATCATTTAATTCTTGAATGTAATCATTAGCCTCATTGATAATTTCATCGATAGTTTGCTGTGTTACCTCATTCCAACCAGCAGGACCTTGCAGAAACAT
This sequence comes from uncultured Nitrosomonas sp., assembly GCA_902826115.1. Classification (GTDB taxonomy): domain Bacteria; phylum Pseudomonadota; class Gammaproteobacteria; order Burkholderiales; family Nitrosomonadaceae; genus Nitrosomonas. Next base: position 34,785 of record CADEDO010000003.1, on the reverse strand, counting down.
TGGGCGATAGGCGGCGGTACATTTATTAAATGCTTGCATATACTGTTTGTATACTTCGTGATCATTGCCTATTTCATCGGCTAATTTTTTCAGTAGCTTATTCGCAACAAATCTGCGAATCGAGAAATGAGTATATAAAATGCCTATCACTAAAAATGCTGCGATTACTAATGCAGAATTTTCACCTTGAGAAAACTCGGTTGGAAATGTTTTGAGCAGTTCCCAGGATTCAGTCATCGTTAAAGCTGTTCCTCCTAGTATGGCCAATGTACCCAATGCAAGACCGTCTAACATCATGACTTTGCTTTTCCATTTAGTAAGCATATCTGAAAGTTTGTTGACGATTTGATTTTTGATTCCTTTTGCTGTCTGCTCAAGTTTTCCAACAATGCGGTACGACCGTTCCACTTCAATCTGATGCATACGTGCGTTGATGTCAGCCATATCCTCGTCACGCTTTTTCTCAAATCGTTCTCGGACTTGAGGATTGGCTATTGGAACTGCTGCGCTTGGATTGTAAATCCGATAAAAACGTCCTGTGACTAAACCTACTTCAGCCAACGAGCGTTGCCAGGCTGAGACGACCTCTTCAGGATTGTCTTCTTGGGCAGTGACATCAATCTGATTAAGAATGTATAGAAATTTATTGGCATCAGCTCGATTAACGCTGGCAGAGACTAAATAGGCCAGCGTATCTTGCATGGCTTTAGGCTCGGGGTGGCGTGCATCAAAAAACACCAAGACAAGATCTGATAAATTGATGATATGTTGTGTTAAGCGCAATGTGGAAGCGCGCTGATTGTCCGCATCAAAACCTGGAGAGTCAATCAAAATTTTTCCACGGATATTTTCAGATGGGCAAGTTTTTAATTGTAGGTACGCATCGATACGTTCTTGCCCAGCCTCAGAGATTTCTTCAATACTGCGGCTTATTTGAAAAAAAGGAAAACGCGGATCTGCATCCAGCGCTATGCCAGGAAGCGTTTTAGCTTCATTATGTCGGCTGTAACAAATCACTGTAAATTTATCATCAACAGCCTGATTGCCAGTACGTTGCAGTGGTAAATTCAGATAAGAGTTGATGTAAGTCGACTTGCCGGCTGAGAATGTGCCTAATACAGCTATCATGGGCCACCATGTCACACAGGTCGCATAGGATTCATCTTCACTGAGCAGTCCCATGCTATGGCCGACATAATCCATTTTCCTAAAACTTTTTACAGCCTTAGCTAGGGTCGGATTATCTGGATGCTCATCAGCGAGGTGTTTTTGTAAGCTTTTTAAGTGTTTATTAATTTGTGTTGAACTATGTGACATAACAGTCCCTTTTCATTCTTATAAAAGTGCACCCCGACAAAGATACTTTGTGGGCGGTGGTTTGGTTATTTATTAATTTTGCCCGTCTAAAAACGATGCTGTTTTTCAATCAGGTATTTTGGCTGTTTTTATAAATATGAGGAGATGCACGTTGGCCAAAATTCTTTTTTAATCAAAAGAAAACAGATATCGCATCATTAATTGATCTAACACATTCATTACTAGTAAATTTCTGTTGAAATTAAAGAAACTAGCGTGTCGATTCTACCAAGAACAATTCTAGCTTGCTAGTAAATGATATTTCTAATATTAATGCCGCTCGTTGGTGAAATGATATTATCATAGCCGATTGAGTGTTTCCGAATCCTTTGGATATAGGGTGGCTGTGATTTTTTCTTTGATTACAAAGAGAGGTATAAGATCGAAGCATGAAATCATATAAAGGAATTAAACCAGTTTGCTTAGCGGGAGATAATGGCGGCATATGACGATAGAAAGTAATGATGAGCAGCCAGCAGTCCGTTCTGCTCATGTTGGTCGCTACATACTTATTGGTTTTTTGACTGTCGCACCATTGTGGGTCACTTGGCTGGTATTTGATTTTTTATTGAATTTACTGGCTCGTGTGGGAGCTCCGTTATTGCGCGGAATGGCACATGCAGTCCGTCCATTTTCAGATACCACGGCCAGTTGGTTATTGGATTCCAATTTTCAGCATGCAGTGGCGGCGCTACTGACTATCGTTAGTTTATATGGCATTGGGTTGCTAGCATCCTTTGTCATTGGTAAGAAAGTGATTGGTATTTACGAAAATATTCTGGCCAGACTTCCTCTGGTGCAGACAATTTACGGAGCTACCAAACGTTTTTTACATACTATCAGTAAACCTCCCGTGACTGGGCAACGCGTCGTACTCATCAGCTTTCCCTCATCGGAAATGAAAGCGGTTGGTTTTATTACCAAAGTCTTGCATGATAAAGACACAGGAAAGAAACTTGCTGCAGTCTATGTGCCGACAGCACCCAATCCTACTTCGGGTTATATAGAAATCATTCCGATGGAAAACGTAATACTGACGGATTGGACGACTGAGGAAGCCATGACATTTGTGGTGACGGGCGGTACTAATGCACCGGATAGCCTGCGTTTTTCAAACCCGCCAAAGCAATAAAAAGCGAAACTGAGTAGCGCTAGAAATTTTGAATACGAATGAAGGTCGTGTGCTTTCTTTCACGTATTCAACGAATACGGCAGAGATTGAATGTCAAGCGCAGGGCCGTTCAGGGATCGCCAATGAATCTCATGAGATTCAGCACTGCTTTGCTGAATAACGGCCAATACATCAAAACCGCCGCATGGTGATGGCGCAGCATTAACGATATTGCCGCTAGATTGATCCTCCATATCCATACTGTACAGCGCATCGCCAGGTTGTATCATCTGCGTTGTGGCAATATGGGCCAAATACATACGTCGCTTCAATTTTCCAAGATATTGAGTACGTGCAACAATCTCTTGCCCTGGATAGCAGCCTTTCTTGAAACCGATGCCCCCGATGGCATCCAGATTGACCATTTGTGGCAAGAATGCTTCCTGGGTTTCAGGCAAGATGATCGGAATTCCAGAGCGAATATTCAACCAATCCCAGCAACCGATGCCGACAGGTTTGGCATATTGACTCAATCGTTCCCAGAGAGCGGGGGCGTTTTCAGTAGATGTGATTAGCTGCATACGGTGCTGGGAAAAGCAAAGTATGCCGACTTTCTCGGTATGGATAATATGCATGGGTTGATCTGAACTGAGTTTTAGGCCTGTTATTTCTTCAAACAAGGCAGCAACATGTTGTCCAGCGATACCCATTTGGATCCAAGTGTCGCTTGCATCCGTTATTTGTACTTTGGAACGCAACACAAAGAGCGATAAACGTTTTTGGACAGAAGCGAGCAAACTGGCGGGAAGTTGCATAAAACAGTCATCATGGTGCTGCCACAGCAGGAAACTGGCCAGCATCCGGCCCTTGGGCGTGCAATAACTGCCATATTGCGCTTTTTGCAGACTAATCTCCCGCACATCGCAACTGAGCTGACCTTGCAAAAAGGGTTGTGCGTCTTCCCCAGAGAACCGGATCAAGCCAAAGTGTGAAAGGTCGGTCATAATAGTATCCGTTCGCGTGGCACTAAGCTCCGCTGCCATATTACCAAAATGAATCACGTGATTATTTTCAATAATAGCGTGATGACTGCGTAAATGAGTATGCCAGGCTGGATTCATATGAATACTACGAGTAATCAAAGAGCGTAATTATACGATATCCTGTCTGAATGAAAATCCTGGATCTTGACAAATTGCTCCTTGGTGTCATGAAGAGAAGCAATGACTCAGAATTTGTGCTTTCTATAACGGTTGTCTATCCGTAAATGATTTGAATATGATCATTTTGTCCGTTCAGCGTAAACCCTCATTTCGACTTGCGACTGTCCTGAGTATCGCTCATTGTGTTGCAGCGGGTTTGTTATGGCCGCTGATATTGCCTATGAGCACTAAAGCAGTCATCGCTATCTTATCGATTATCAGCCTAATCTATTATTCGAGGCAAGAAGCATTGCTCTCCGCGAGCAGCGCTGTCGTTGCTTTTGAGCTATCTGATGACATGCAATGTACTTTGACTACCCGTGCTGGTGAATCAGTTGTCTGCACCATCTTAAGTAGTACTTTTGTAGCGCCTTACATGACTGTTCTGAACCTGAAACCAGTCGGTAAATTTCTGACTCGCAGCGTGGTGATATTGCCGGATGGCATTGATGCAGAAGTGTTCAGGCGATTGCGCGTATTGTTGCGCTGGAAGTGGAAGAGTGTCCGTTGATTAGGAAAATATTTGATAATCTTATTGCCGACGCCTAGGGTGATCTTCACGAAGATTGGAGTTATGCTATCTCCAGAAAACTCAATTAGTTTTTTGTGCTGATTTAAACATAATATTCAAATAAATTATAAGAAAAGAAGGAATAATAATGAAACAGATTTGCTGGACGGTGTTGTTAATAGCTTTGTTGGGCTGTGAAGCTATCTCGGATGCTAATCAACGTCCATCCATTGATGTCAAATTGATCGGAGTATGGGAGGGAAAGTATACCGAACCTGGTGGTTCGATAAAAAGCTGGACGCAAACCAGAAAGGCGGATGGTGGTTATTTGATAGAATTCAGTTTTACAGAACTGGATGGTACAAAAAAGCATTTTTCCGAATCAGGGCGTTGGTGGATCAAAGATGGATTGTTTCATGAATTGGCTTCGTCTGACATGGAGCAGCCAGATAAATATCAATATCAATTTAAAAAGTTAGATTGTGTCAATTTTGCACTGATTGATAGTGCTGAATTACCCGAAGGGCTCGAGAGTTACGAGTTTAGTGAGTGTTTAATGAAGGATGGTCCCGTGGTCAGTGCTGGTGAAACGACCAAAATTCCGGTTATCACATCAAAAATGGTTGCAGGGATTTAGTTTGAAGGAAATATGGATAGGCGCAAGATTTGCTAAGGAGCTACGGTTCCCTGTTGGCGGCACACACCAACAGGGATTCAATAACCGTTAACGCATGCGAGCTTCAACAAAAGTGGTTTCTCGGTTGAAGTCATCCCAAATATAAGCCGGTTTGACAAAAGGTGTTGTAGGGATCAAAAATGTCGCAATATCAAAAGCACCGCTTAATGAACGTCCAACCGCATTGGCAATGCCGGTCAGGAATCCAACGGTCATGCCATGCACTACACCGTCTCTATTCCCTACGATAGTGATCGTTTTGGGGATTTCAACGACACCTGTCACTGCATTGGCTAAGCCATTTCCCAATTTCTCAACCGCTTTGTCCGGATATTGATCGGCCATTACCAAGTTAGGCGTTGCTAACAGCGTGATAAATAGTATGAACAGCGCTTGAATGGTTTTTTTCATAGTAAATCCTTTAATGATTAATGAATTGATTGCACTGATAAAGCTCGTGAAAATGGTTTATTTGTTAGTCTGTTGCTTAAGCACGCTGACAATTCTCTCGACTTCGCGTTCAATCTGATGTTCTGGATATTTCTGATTCTGCAATTCGGTTCTCACTCGGAAAGCAATTTCCATGATGAGCAGATCCATGGTATTGATATCCCCTCTTTGTGCAGCTTCCTGATATTCGACCTGAAACCGATTGATAACGACCATCATGGCATCCTTATCAATTTTCATGCTGGATAAAATAGATTCCAATTCATATTTCAGGTTGCTGGACATCAGAGGCTGCATCGAATTGGGATCTATGTCAGGCTGATAGGGAACATGTTTGTGGATTAGCACCGATGACATGATCAACGCGACGCCTGCGCCTACAGTAATCACTACAAATTGCCAAAGCCTATATTCTTTGCCACGGAAATTGACTACGTTGATGCGTAGCACGCCAAGCCGTGTATAGACAGTTATTCCTACCAGAAACAGAATGGCACCAAGTGCCATGATAGTGGGTACAATCGGATGCACAATTTTACTCCTAATGTCTTGTCTTAAGGTTCAGTTGCAGTTTGTAGAAAATTCAAATTTCAGCAATAAAGCTGAATATCTATCTAGGGTACATATTTTAGCTTAATACGATACTCAGTTATTAGCAAGTTAGCGATGACGCCAGATTTCTAGTTACAAAATGGGGATTCAAGCGCTGTATGCAGACAGTATGCAGTGACTGACGATTGGAATTGATAGTCAGTCACTGAAAAAATCAGCGCGGCGGTGGCGGAGGGGGATTGCCAGGTGGTGGCGATGGCGGAGTGAAATTGGGCGGCGGGGTCAGAATTCTCGTGCCGGAGGGATTGCTGGCCGGTTGATCAGCTGTGATTCTGCCGGATATCGGAACGCGATGACCTTTGGCATACATGCATTGAATGTAACTGATGTCATACCGTTGCTGATTGATGTATGCGGAAGTACTGGCGGTGCCCGATCCGACCAATCCACCGGCTGCCAGACCCGTGCCGGCACCGATTGCGGCGCCACTGCCGCCACCGATTGCGGTGCCTGCGATGGCACCTAATCCAGCGCCAACGGCAGCACTTTCTAAGCCACTGGCGCGGGATGACTGCTGGGCAGTGACGCCGCCCACCTGTTCATAAGCATATTGCCGGCATTCGTATTCATCATATCGAAATTGTTCGAAAGTTTTACCGGAACCAGGTAATGTCATCACACTGGGACCGGTTGGCAAATTAACGCAAGCCGTCAATATGCCAATCGTTGTTAGTAAAGCTGTTGTTCTGTGTATGGTCATCATGTGCATTTAACTCCATTAAGGGGCGGTTGGCTGGAGAGCGACTCGCAACCAACCACCTGGGCAGTCTTTGATGTGAGGATAGTATCCTTCCGGATCTTTGCAATAGTGCCAGTAACTGGTTATTGATTCAGTTCTCTGAGGTGTTTGTTGCTGGATATAAGCGGGAGGGCGATGAGGTGAAGGCGCAACCACTGTGCGTGGGTAAGTATAATATGGCGTGAAAAAGGGATCGGTATATCCGAAAGTACGATAACCGTAGAGACCGGGCCCAAAGAAACCAGGATTATAGTAACTTCCTCCCCAGAATCCCGAGCTATAGTAGCCATTCCAAAGCCAGGGATCATAGTATCCGCCAATGCCTACATTGAAGTGATGATGGTGGTGATCAGAATGGTGATGGTGGCCATCATTGTCCTGAAAATCGTTTGTGTCGTGATCGGCACCACTGTCAAAATCCCCGCTGTCTTCACCTCCAGAATCCCCGCCACCATCTTCTGCATTAACCAGTGTCGAGTTATTGAGCGTGATTGCTAGCAATGATAGGGTAATCAAAAGCCATTTTAAATTTCTCATACCACTTAGCCTCGAATCAATCCAGTAATTACAGTAATACCCGGCGCATCTTGTTGATAATCTTGGTATACAATACCGAAACTATTTCAGCAACCAATCTGACCTTATTTGAATTCGATAGGTTCCAATAGCGTTTAGATATAAATCAGGTTGAATCTAAACGGAAGCTAAATACAAATGATGCGCCCTGTCAAATATGAACCGAAAGAAGGTATCATATGGGCACAGAATTGCCATCGATGGCTTTTATGAGCCGGTAAACTGAATAGTTATATTTTTTAAGGAGAAAATTAGAATGTCGCAAAAACACCCGGTTATTGCCGTTACCGGATCATCTGGTGCAGGTACCTCTACAGTTAAAAGCAGTTTTGAACATATTTTCCGTCGCGAAAATTTGAAAGCGGCCATTGTAGAAGGAGATAGCTTTCATCGTTATGATCGTGAGTCGATGAAACAGGCTGTAGCAGAATCAGAAAAAAATGGCGGGCGCGCAATCAGCCATTTTGGACCCGAAGCCAACGAGTTCGAGAAACTGGAAACCTTATTCAGAGAATATGGTTCAAGTGGTAGTGGACAGACACGCTTATATCTTCACAACGATGAAGAAGCAGAGCCTTGGAAGCAAAAAGCAGGCACGTTTACTCCCTGGTCACCTATTGCTCCTGGATCTGATTTGTTGTTTTATGAAGGATTGCATGGTGGCGCAAAAAGCGATACGGCCGATGTGGCGAAGTATGTAGATCTGCTGGTGGGCGTTGTGCCAATAGTGAATCTGGAATGGATTCAAAAAATATTTCGCGATACCAATGCACGCGGTTATTCTCCGGAAGCGGTCACACATACCATCTTGCGTCGCATGCATGACTATGTTCATTACATCACGCCGCAGTTTTCGCGTACGCATATCAATTTTCAACGCGTGCCTACGGTCGATACTTCCAATCCATTTATCGCCCGTGAAATTCCAACGCTGGATGAAAGTTTTGTCGTGATTCGTTTCAAAGATCCAGTAAAAGCGGATTTTCCTTTCTTACTGAATATGATTCATGATTCATTCATGTCGCGTCCTAACACCATCGTTGTTCCAGGCGGAAAAATGGGCATGGCGATAGAACTGATCCTGACGCCATTGATTCTGGATATTGTTGCAAAAAGTAAGAAAGCCTAGTTTTAGTAGGCACTGACTAACTTCCGGTTAATTCCTGAATCACGTGTAAATATTGATCCGTATTTATCGGATTCAGAATTAATCAGCAAGTTAGATCCTCATTAACAGATTATGCATATGGTTTCTGCCAAGCGTGATGAGGATCATTTCTTTTATTCTTTTCTGGTCAGCCGTCTTTGGCTGCATGGCTTCTCTGCACAACAATCTACATTGAAATTGATTGCATGACTTCTCTACTATCTGATCTGAATCCACAGCAACTTGAAGCCATTACGCTGCCGCATCAATCCGCCTTGGTACTCGCAGGTGCAGGCAGTGGTAAAACTCGTGTCCTGACTTCAAGGATTGCATACTTGATCCAATCGGGGCAAGTCAATCCACAGGGTATTCTGGCGGTGACTTTTACCAACAAAGCGGCTAAGGAAATGCTGACACGCATTACCGCTATGCTACCGATTAATGTACGTGGCATGTGGGTTGGGACATTTCATGGGCTGTGCAACCGCATGCTGCGGATGCATTATCAGGACGCAGGGTTGCTGCAGACATTTCAAATTCTCGATTCTGCCGATCAACTGGGTTTAATAAAGCGCATTTTGAAAAGCTTATCCATAGACGAGAAGAAGTTTCCGCCTCGACAAGTGCAGTGGTTTATCAATAACGCCAAAGAAGCCGGATTGCGTGCGGCGTATGTGCAAGTGGATGACCCGTTTTCACACCGCATGCTGGAGTGTTATCAAGCTTATGAACAGCAATGCAACAAGGAAGGCGTGGTTGATTTCCCGGAATTGCTATTACGCAGTTATGAATTACTGAGTCGTAACGCGATTCTCTGTCAGCATTATCGTGAGCGTTTTAGCCATATCTTGGTGGATGAATTCCAGGATACGAACCGATTGCAGTATCAGTGGCTCAAATTATTGGCAGGCGTGGGAACGCCAACGGTTGCAGCCGTATTCGTGGTTGGTGATGATGATCAGAGTATCTACGCATTCCGGGGTGCAAATACCGGTAATATGAAAGATTTCGAGCATGATTTTGCAATATCCAAAGTGATTAAGCTGGAGCAGAATTACCGTTCGCATGGCAATATATTGGATGCCGCCAACGCGTTGATTGACAACAACAGTGAACGTTTGGGTAAGAATCTCTGGACTGCTGAAGGCAAAGGCGAACCGTTGCGTGTCTATAATGCGCCGAATGATTTTGATGAGGCTGCGTTTATCGTCGATGAAGTCAAAGCTTTGCATGCAGAAGGCACACCTTTATCAGAAATTGCATTGTTGTATCGCTCTAATGCACAATCCAGGGTGCTGGAACACAGCCTGTTCAATGCAGCGATAGCCTATCGGGTTTACGGGGGCATGCGTTTTTTTGACCGCCAGGAAATCAAGCATGCACTGGCTTATTTGCGCCTGATTGCCAATCCGAATGACGACAGCGCTTTATTGCGGGTCATTAATTTTCCGGCACGTGGCATTGGCGCGCGCAGTCTGGAGTTGTTACAAGATGATGCGCGGCTGCAAGGCGGGAGTTTATGGGCTGCTGCACTGCAAAAATGTGGTGGAGAAGCTGCCATTGCGCAAGATCCTGCAAAATCCTTGAAGGGGATTGCAGGGTTCGTGCATTTGGTTATGGCGATGCGTCAAAGTTGTGAAGCGTTGCCTCTACCTCAGATTGTTGAGCAGATGCTGGCGCACAGTGAGTTGTTGGCCTTTTACGCTAAAGAGCGCGAAAGTGCAGATAGATTGGAGAATTTGAATGAACTGATCAATGCTGCAACCAGTTTTGTGCACGAGGCCGAGGATGATAGTCTGGCAGAATTTCTTGCCCATGCTTCACTGGAAGCCGGTGAACATCAGGCAGGCAGCGGTCAGGATGCATTGCAGCTGATGACGGTGCATGCTGCCAAGGGCCTGGAGTTTCATAGTGTATTTTTGAGCGGATTGGAAGAAGGGCTATTTCCGCACGAAAACAGCCTGAATGAAGCGGATGGTATTGCAGAAGAAAGACGTCTGATGTATGTGGCAATGACCCGTGCTCGCCGCCGTTTATATCTGAGCTTTGCACAAAGCCGTATGCTACATGGCCAGACTCGATTTAACATTCCATCACGATTTGTCAATGAAATCCCAGAGAATTGCTTAAAGTGGCTGCAATCTTCTTCCAAAATCAATATCAACCCTTATCATGCCGGTGGCAGCAATCAAACCCAGGCATTTGCCTCAAGAAGACCGAGCTACGATCAACAAAAATTTTCTAATATCGGTTGGAGAATCGGGCAAAATGTTTTGCATGCAAAGTTTGGTACGGGTGTGATTGTCAATTGTGAAGGTAGTGGCAGTGATGCGCGTGTACAGGTCAACTTCGCACAGGCAGGAACAAAATGGTTATTGCTCGAGTATGCAAAGTTGACCGCAATTTGAGTTTTTCTATAGATACTGTCAAGGCACTGATTCAACGTATTTTGCAAGCCTGTTCACAGTGTTGTTAGCAATGGCAACAGTCATGCGAGATCTTCAGTGGAATTAATGAACATGGTTTGAGTTTCAATTGATTTGGCAATTCACTGATTTAAATTGATCTACCAAACCGGAAAGCATTTTGACTTTCTGTAGCATGGCGCTGCTGGAAGAGGTGATTTGTTCTACCAATTGCCCATTTTTCTGCGTCACCTCGTCAATTTGCATAATTGCCTGATTAATCTGGTCGATTCCATTCGCTTGTTCATGAGAAGATTGGGAGATCTCAGACACGATACCGGCAATTTTCTGGATGCGATCATTAATCATTGTCAGTGATTCAGCAGATTGATTGACTAATCTTGTGCCACTTTCTACCTTGGAAACACTATCGCTAATAAGCTCTTTGATCTGTTTCGCGGATTCAGCGCTGCGTCCGGCCAGATTCCGCACCTCATGGGCCACTACTGAAAAACCGCGTCCCTGTTCTCCAGCCCTGGCGGCTTCGACCGCAGCATTCAGTGCAAGTAAATTAGTTTGAAAAGCAATCTCATCGATGACATTAGTAATATCTGCAATTTTTGTACTGCTTTCATTAATTTCAACCATGGCTTGCATGGTACTGGTAACTACCGATACGTTTTTCTCAGCTTGCTTGCGCGTTTCTTGTACAAGTTGATTGGCCTGTTTTAGATTTTCAGCATTTTGCTGTATCGTGGAAGTAATTTCCTCCATGCTAGAAGCGGTTTCTTCCAAGCTGGATGCTTGACTCTCTGTACGACCGGAAAGATCCCGATTGCCGTTCGCAATTTCATCAGATGCATGCTTCAATACTGAGGATGATTCTCTGACACGACCCATGGCGGTTCGAAGTTTTGCATGCTGAAATAACTGCACATATTTTAATTGACCCAGTTCGTCATTTCTCCCGGTATAGACATAGCGTGCCACAGGGTCATTGGCAATCTTCTCCGATTTTGCAGCCAACTCACGCAGTTCGCTTAACATTTGGTATATAACGATAGAACTTACTAAGCTACTGGCTATGAAGGCGAACAAAGCGGCTGATAGCGAAACTTGCCCAAAGAATGCCAAGCTCACAAAACTCAGTGCAAGCACTCCTGTGATAGCTGCTGCAATCTTTGCGGTGAAACTGATTGGGAAGCGGGTCAATCTGACCTGATCTATTGTTGAGCGTCGTTTATCATCTAGCGATTTTTTGGACATGATCTGGGCGTATAGTGCTTCTGCACGATCTATCCAGGCTTTCTCGGGTTTTACCCGAACTGATTGATAACCGGTGATTTTGCCATCCTCATACTGAGGACTGGCAAAAGCATCTACCCAGTAGTGATCGCCATTTTTATTGCGATTTTTTATTATTCCCATCCAAGGGTTGCCGGCTTTCAGTGCACTCCATAGCATTGCATAAGCCTCAGGAGGTATATCCGGGTGGCGAATGATATTGTGATTCTTATTCGCGAGTTCTTCCCAGGTATAGCCGCTCATCCTAATAAAATCTTCGTTTGCTGACGTTAGGGCTCCTTTTAAGTTCGTTGTGGAAATGATCTCACAGTCATTATTCATACCCATGTCTTTCTGGGTAACTGGTTCATTTATCCTCATTGTTGGCTCGCTATGATTAATGATGATGTAGGATATCACCTACGTCATAAAATCCGAATGACTTTAATTAATTACTTGAAATAATATAATTTAATAACATTATCCTGTATTTAACAGAGTATATTGTATTGCTCTATATAAGATTGTTCCTACTCTTGTATGCAAAGATGGCGACTATCCGATGTGAATGATAGTCGGAGTGCAATAAGGCGACAGATATAGGGATGGGTGAGGAAGCCACTGATAATAAGAGAAATATGTAATTTCACTGCTAAGCTTGAGTGGATCAATCTCGTGTGATCAGAGTCAACTCTGAGATTACTAAAGTGTACTAGCTCAAGATCTGAGATAGTACACTTAACTGCATGATCGGAAGTTTAGGAAAAATTGCTCAAAATTCAGCGATCTTGAGTGTGATTATTGCATGCTGTCATTAGACTACAAGCGCGGCAAGCTTTAGATCACTGTTTATTTGCCGAGTTTTCGGCAGTCTGATGTTGTTCCCGATGTTCATTGCTGCAGAAGAAGCGTTCTTTGTCCTGAATGGCTTCATTCCTTGGGATGAATGAATGACATTGAGCGCACTGAACTAATTCATCTGATTTGTTTGCTGAATTGTCGGTGTCATTTAATCCGGATTTTGCCTCAGAATCATGTTTTACAGATTCTTGATCAGTATCCGTCCAGCTTGCGTTCTGATAGTTCTGTTCAAATGGGTTGCTGTTAAATCGAATGGGTTCCGCCAGAAAAATATCTTTATAACTCACATAAATGGAAGCAAACATTGTAGGAATGAGGATGATAAGGCCCGCTCCATAAGGTATCACACTCAGAATTGTAAGAATAATGAGGGTGACGCCATACACCTGGAACGGAATAAAATTTCTCAAGCATGCAAAGAAACTTTTTTCCATCGCTACAATCGGTGGCACATTGTGAAAGACGACGAGTAGGGGAGAAAACCAGGAAGCCATCATCAACGGAATAGACAGTGTCAATGCAATCAGTGAAGACGTTAACATACTGCTCATCACGCCCATCAATTCGCTTTCGTCCACTCTTTTTCCATATAGCAGCATATCTGTCATTGCAGATCCACCGATCAGCATGACCAGACCAACGATGAGCACTTGTCCAATCAAGTAGATGCCGCCAATAGTAATGAGTGGGACGGCATGGGTTCTAAAAGCAGCCAGCAAGTGAGCGGTCTCCAGTGGTTTGCCTTTCTCCATGTCTTTGCAACCTATCATGATGCCGGCCAGGAATGCTGGTGAGACCAGCGTGAAGATGAATTTTCCAACTAATGGAATGAATGACAGGGACATGGCGATCAAAATCAAGGTAAAACACACTAATATCCAGGCCATTGCAGCTTTTCTGAACAGATAGAAGCCACTTAAGATCCATTGCAGTCCCTGTTTTGCGTTAACTTGATGAATTTCCATTGTGTTTCTCCAGTTAAATTCAGTGAGACAGTATTTATGATTTTCTAAATCCAGAGTTGGCTGAGCTTGGTCGAGTCTGCGACATGATGTTTCAAAATTTCTCTGAAATGATCGGGATCTTTTGCGTGAGTCAGCTCTCCTGGGCGCGGCAAGTGATAGTCGTATAACCGGGAAATCCAGAAACGCAGGGCGCCCGCACGCAGCATGACAGGCCAGGCATCCTGTTCGATCGAAGATAGCGGTCGGATGGTATGGTAGGCTTCAATCAGAGAATGTGTGCGAGCCGGATCCAATGCTTTATCTTCAGTCATGCACCAGTCATTGGCAACGATCGCCAAGTCGTATAACAAGACATCGTTGCAAGCAAAATAGAAATCGATGACGCCACCAATTGCACGGTCAGTAAACAGAATATTGTCGCGAAACAGATCTGCATGAATGACGCCACTCGGTAATCCGATAAGTTGTTGCGATAATTGAAAATTTAATTCATCGTTCAATAAAGATTCTTCATCAGCTGACAAAAATGGTGCAATTTCAGGCGCTTTAGCTTGCCACCATTTTAGCCCCCGCGGATTCTCCATTTTACCGGGATAAGATTGGCCGGATAAGTGCAGATTGGCCAGTACTCTCCCGACTTCTGCACATTCTTCTGAGGTCGGGTGTATCAATGAATGCCCGGGCAAGCAGGTAACGATGGTGGCCGGCTTGCCATTCAGTTCTCCAAAAAGCGCATGATCCAGCCTCGGAATAGGGGCGGGGCAGGGAATATCATGGCGTGACAAATGTGCCATCAGATTCAGGTAATAAGGCAATTCAAGGGATGTTAATTTTTCAAACAAGGTTAAGACAAATTTACCTTGCGTAGTTGTGACAAAGTAATTGGTATTTTCGATTCCTGAAGAGATACCCTGCAGACTGATGAGTTGACCCAGTGCATAATTATTTAACCAAGCCGTGAGTTGGCTATTTGTAACAGGCGTAAAAACAGACATGGGCTAGTGGAATGAAGCGGCAAGAATTAAATAAGACTGGATGAATATCATGAAATTAAATTTTGTTTCATTATATTAAAATTTCAGGAGTTGCCACATGGGAGGGCTGACATCAATACCTCCCTCGCCTGCATGGGTGTGTGATCCTCTGCCAGTATTCTTCTTTAGATAATAAGGGGGGCCGATGCGTGGAATCACTTTGATCATGAGTAGTTCACCTCTGACACGATGTTCTTCAATAGTATCTTCTCCCCGCTTGATAATGGTCACTTGTGTTTCTAGTTCAGGATCAGGTTCGATTTCAGGTACAAGCGGCGGTGAATCGGTGTCAGGTAATTCAGGAATTTCAGGTAATGGAATCAAATTATCCGGTTGCTTAGTTTTTTTGGATTGTTCAGATTTCATTGGCTGTTCAATTTGCGCCAGAGTCGGTATCGCAGCGCTTAACAGCATGATTAAAATAAGTCGGTACATATCGGTTCCCGGTGGGTCAGGATCATTTTGTATTCTACCTAAAATCGCAGTGGATGGTTAAAGATTGAGCTGAATTTCTCTTTCTGCAGCAGTGGGCTCAAATCCGCTGGTTTCATAATATTGGAAGATGGCGTTGACAATCTGGCTTGGTTCATCAATGACTTGAATGAGATTCATATCTTCTGATGAAATGAAGCCTTCCGCAATGAGTGCTTGTTGGAACCAATCCAACAAACCGCGCCAGAATTCTGAATAAACCAGGATGATGGGCATTTTGCGGGTTTTTCCGGTTTGCACCAAGGTGAGCGCCTCCATTAATTCGTCGAGCGTTCCAAATCCCCCTGGTAAGACTACATAAGCAGTCGCAAACTTCACAAACATGTATTTGCGCGCAAAGAAATGCCTGAATGTTTGACTAATGTCTTGATAAGCATTGCGATGCTGTTCGTGCGGTAATTGGATGTTCAAGCCAATACTGGGTGATTTACCAGAATAAGCCCCTTTATTGGCTGCTTCCATGATACCAGGGCCTCCGCCCGAGATTACCGCGAAGCCGGCATCCGAAAGTTGTTTGGCAATTTGCTCGGCTAATTGATAGTGAGGATTACTCGGGTTGGTGCGTGCGCTGCCAAAAATGCTGACAGCAGGTTGAATGGCATCAAGTCGCTCCGTTCCTTCCACAAACTCTGCCATAATTCCAAATAAGCGCCATGACTCTTTTGCTGACCAGGGTTTATCCAGTGCTGAGTAGGTGGTCGGTTGATTTCGTAGGCTCATAGGAAAAACTTATAAATGAAAACATTGTTGTTGGTTGATGGTTCATCCTATTTATATCGCGCATTCCATGCATTACCGGATTTGCGCAATCGAAAAAATGAACCGACAGGTGCAATCCATGGAGTGCTCAATATGCTTCGGCGTTTGCACAAGGATTATCAGGCTGATTATAGCGCGTGTGTGTTTGATGCAAAAGGTAAAACTTTTCGGGATGAGCTTTATCCTGATTATAAAGCACATAGGCCATCAATGCCGCCGGATCTGGCAGTTCAGATTGAGCCATTGCACGCGTGTATTCGCGCCATGGGTTGGCCGATGCTAATCGTTGATGGCGTGGAAGCCGACGATGTGATCGGTACACTGGCAAGACAAGCAGAACAGCAAAATATGCGTTGTATTATTTCTACGGGCGATAAAGATATTACTCAACTGGTGAATCCACGGATAACACTGGTAAATACCATGAGTAATGAAGTGATGGATGAAGCCAACGTACTGGCAAAATTCGGCGTGCCGCCTGAGCGTATGCTGGATTATCTGATGCTGGTGGGTGATACCGCAGACAATGTGCCTGGAGTGGAAAAAGTAGGGCCTAAGACGGCTGTAAAATGGCTGACACAGTATGGATCCCTGGATAATTTAGTTGCTCATGCCGATGAAATTAAAGGGGTCGTTGGCGATAATTTACGCAAAGCGCTAGACTGGTTCGGTATGTCGCGCCAGTTGATTACGATTAAGTGTGATGTGGATTTGCCCATCAAGCTGACTGAGCTTGAACTGAAGTCTCAGGATATAGAGCAACTGATCCAGCTATATGAGCAGCTGGATATGAAAGCATCGCTGCGCGAACTGCGTCAGCAAAACGATCGGGATTCATCTGAAGCCATTAATCCTGCTCATCGCCAAGCGGACCTGATCACTGATGCAATCAATCATCCGGCCGCTCAGACGCACGCAGGTACTTATCGGACGATTGATACTGAGGCGGATTTCGATGAATGGATCCGTCGACTGAATGCGGCACAGCTGGTGTCAGTGGATACTGAAACGACCAGTTTGAGTCCTATGCAGGCAAAGCTGGTGGGAATCTCATTCTGTATTGAGAGTCAGCAGGCTGCTTACCTTCCGCTCATGCATAACTATACCGGCGTGCCCGCGCAACTTTCGATTGATTGGGTATTAAGTAGGCTCAAACCTTGGTTGGAAAATGCAGAAAAACCAAAATTAGGACAGAATCTAAAATACGATAAGCATGTGTTTGCTAACCATGGCATTGAGTTGAATGGGATAGCGCACGATACACTGCTTCAGTCTTATGTTCTGGAATCGCATCGCCCGCATAATATGGACAGTATGGCATTGCGCCATCTGGATATTAAAACCATCAGTTACGATGAAGTGACAGGAAAAGGGGTGAATCGCATCGGTTTTGATGAGGTGGCCATTGATATTGCCACTCAATATGCAGCGGAGGATGCTGATATCACACTGCGTTTGCATCAGCACTTATATCCCAGTATCAAAAATGATGACCGACTGGATTACATTTATCGTGAGATAGAAATGCCTATCCTGGATGTGTTGTTTGCCATTGAGCGCAACGGTGTTTTACTGGATTATAAACTTTTGCAAAATCAGAGCCATGAGCTGGGAGGAAAGTTACAAACACTGGAGCAACAGGCCTATGCCATTGCGGGACAACCCTTTAACTTAAATTCGCCTAAGCAAATACAGGAAATCTTATTTAACCAGCTCAAGCTGCCTATCATCAAGAAAACTCCGACAGGCGTTCCTTCTACGGATGAAGATGTGCTGCAACAGCTTGCACTGGACTATCCGCTTCCCAAATTGTTGCTCGATTATCGCAGCTTGGCCAAATTAAAATCGACCTATACTGACAAACTACCTTTGATGATGGACCGAAATACCGGTCGAGTGCATACGAATTATTCACAGGCAGTTGCTGTGACCGGGCGTCTGGCCAGTTCAGATCCGAATTTGCAGAATATTCCGGTGCGAACGAGTGAGGGGCGGCGAATCCGGGAAGCGTTTATTGCGCCACCGGGTTTTCAGATTATTTCGGCAGATTATTCCCAAATAGAATTGCGCATCATGGCGCATATTTCCCAGGATGAAGGGCTACTTAAAGCATTTGCTGCGGGTGAAGATATTCACAGGGCAACCGCTGCGGAAGTATTTGGAATTCCGCTGGATCAAGTAGATCAGGAACAGAGAAGATACGCCAAAGTGATTAATTTTGGCTTGATTTACGGCATGTCGGAATTTGGCTTGGCTGCCCAATTGGGCATTGAACGGAGTGCTGCCCGCGCTTATATGGAACGATACTTTGCACGTTATCCCGGTGTTGAAAGGTATATGCAGCTTACCCGGGAAAAAGCCAAGCAAATGGGATATGTCGAAACCGTGCTGGGTCGTAGATTATGGTTGCCAGAGATTAATAATGCCAATGGAAATCGCCGGCAAGGGGCGGAGCGGGCGGCAATCAATGCACCCATGCAGGGAACTGCTGCCGATATCATTAAGCTGGCAATGATTGCTGTTCTGAATTGGTTACAACAGGATAAATTACGCAGTAAGCTGATTATGCAGGTGCATGATGAGTTGGTGCTGGAAGTGCCTGACGATGAAATTGCGTTAATGAAAAACGCGTTACCGAGTTATATGAGCCAAGTATTGCAACTGGATGTGCCACTATTAATAGAAGTTGGCGTTGGCAACAACTGGGAGCAGGCACATTGATGTGCCTGCTTTATTTGCGAAAAGCGAATAGTTTGTGAATGGCTGATTATTCGCGAGTTTCAACTTGCATTAAGGGTTCGGTTTCAGTCGCGACAATTTCTTTGGTTCTTCTTCTGGGTCGCTTAGGAACGATGATGTCTTCCATAACCATGTCAACTTTCTCAGGCGGAGTTTCTATCATTACGAGACCACTTTTCTTGAAATCAGGTAGTTCCTTAATTGGAGTGGTTTCGGCAGCTGGAGGCGCAGCGACGACAGTGGCCGGTTGATCGCTATGAGCAGTCAGCGGAGGATTATCTTCGGTGGTATTTGCGACTACTTTTCTGGCCGAATGCCGTCTAGGTGTAACGGTTGCTGGATTTTCATCGGCCACAATGGGTTCGGCATGCTCTTCTATTTTTGTTGCGCCAATCGGTGATTCTTCAATACTGACTGAATAATCATCACGTTGAGCGATGCTGCTGAGCGATTCTTCAGCAGTCATCTCCTGATTTTCAGCAACGCCTTTATCGCGAGTGGATTGATCACGATTTTTATTGCCGCGATGACGCCGCAGGCGTCTGCGATTATCTGACTTGGGCGAAGCGCCCTCAGCATCTTCTTTTTCAGCTAGCGATAAGTCTTCGGTTTGCGTTTTCTCAGTTAGATTCGAGTCTACTTTCTGGATGGATTTGTTTTTACTGGGTTTACGCTCTGCCGTTGCAGCATGCTGGGGAGATTGTTCTGTGTCAATGCTGAGTGCATTAGTACTCATGCTGATATCAACGGTACCGTTTTGTGCTGCTCCCTTATTAGCAGCAAGATTATCTTTATTGCGCTCATTCCTGTTGTTGCGTCCGCGACGGCTGCGCAATTTTCCGCGATCCTGCGTTGCCTTGCTTTTATCCGTCAATTGTTTCGTGCCTGCATCGGGTTTTGTTTCTTCTGTGTTTGCAGGCTTAAACCAACTGAAGAATTTATCCAGTAGCGATGAGTCTCGTGATTTGTCTTCACGAATAGGTGCAGGTTTTGCCGCCGTTATACCTTGAACAGCAGCTTGAGGACGAGCAGGTTTGTTTTTCTGCTCGAAAGCGATTGGACTGCTTTCTTCTGTGCTTCTTTCGACCATTTTATAGCTGGCAACACTTTCATTTGCTTTGATGTCTTCATGACGCAACCGTGTGATGCTGTAATTGGGTGTTTCTATGTGGATATTAGGTATCAGAATGATATTAATTCTCTGCCTTACTTCGATATCATAGATTTCTGCGCGCTTTTCATTGAGCAAGTAAGTAGCCACATCAACCGGAAGTTGCACATGCAATGCGCTGGTGTTTTCTTTCATGGCTTCTTCCTGGATGATTCTTAGCACATGCAGTGCCGAAGAATCTGTTCCTCGAATGAAACCTGTGCCATGGCAGCGTGTACATGAGATATAGTTACCTTCACTCAAAGAAGGCCGCAAGCGTTGGCGTGATAGTTCCAGCAGGCCAAACCGCGAAATTTTTCCAACCTGAATTCGTGCGCGATCTTGTCTAAGCGCTTCGTGCAATCTAGCCTCAACTTCTCTTTGATTGCGTTGTACGTCCATATCTATGAAATCAATGACGATCAATCCACCTAAGTCACGCAATCTCAGTTGACGTGCGATTTCATCGGCTGCTTCAAGATTGGTATTGAGTGCGGTATGTTCGATATCTAATCCGCGAATGGCGCGTGCTGAGTTGACATCAACGGAAACCAAGGCTTCGGTATGATCAATAACGATTGAGCCACCTGATGGAAGTGAAACTTGCCTTGAATAGGCGGTTTCAATCTGATGTTCAATTTGGAAGCGTGAGAACAGAGGGACGTCATCATGATAAAATTTGAGGCGATCAACGTTTGCGGGCATGACATGCGCCATAAACTGACTCGCTTGTTCATAGATATCACGGCTGTCAATCAAAATTTCGCCGATTTCTTGATTGAAGTAATCGCGAATAGCGCGAATAACCAAGCTACTTTCTTGGTAAATTAAAAAAACACCATCCTGATTATTGGCTGCTTCTTCAATGGCATACCAAAGTTGTGTCAAATAATTCAAATCCCATTGCAGCTCTTCCGCACTGCGGCCAATGCCGGCTGTTCTGGCAATAATGCTCATGCCGGTTGGTATTTCAAGCTTTGCAATCACTTCACGTAAATCATTACGCTCTTCACCGGTTATTCGGCGAGATACACCACCACTGTTGGGATTGTTGGGTATTAATACTAAATACCGGCCAGCTAGGGAAATGTAAGTCGTTAATGCAGCACCTTTTGTGCCACGTTCATCCTTATCAACTTGAACAATTAATTCTTGACCTTCATGTAAAAGATCTTGAATGCGGTTGTTGGCAGGATTGGAGTTTTCACCAAAACAGGATGATGATATTTCTTTGAATGGCAAGAAACCATGGCGTTCACAGCCATAGTCGACAAATGCTGCTTCCAGACTAGGCTCTATTCGAGTGATAATGGCTTTGTAGATATTACTTTTACGTTGTTCCTTGCTGACAGATTCTATGTCAAGATCAATCAATGTCTGACCATTAACAATCGCGACTCGCAACTCTTCCGGTTGTGTCGCATTAAATAACATTCGTTTCATTTACAAACCTTACGTGTTCTATTTATGGGTACACTATCCATACTTTGGTCGGATAGCTTTTTCTGGTAAACGTAGTTGTAATGACGAGGTTTTGTTATGAATATTTTATTATAGTGTTTATTTATCAATTATATATTTCTTTTTATTGAGTATATTGATTTATTCTTTTTAGACGGCTTTCTTGTCATATCGGGCTAATGAATAAAATGTTTCAATTTTATCCCGCTACTTTTTTTAAAAAGCTCATTTAAGGTAACAGATTTTACATAAAGTTCCAAATAGAACTTTGTGTTAAGTCAATTTTTATTGGTGAATTTTTTAAGTCTATTTATTAATAATATATGAATATTATAACTAGGATGTGCCATATTTATTACAATAGATAAAATTTTACAGTAACGTTTTCAACAAAAGTGTTATAGCGCTATTTAATTTGTGGAAATTTGCACCCCGTTTCGACGAATAAAGGCACACTCAGTAATATTAATGTGCATGAAAGGACTGTCCTATTATATCAGTAGAGAAACAACGCATCGAAGAAGAAGAAAATGATCAACGAATTGATAATTTTTTATTTAGGCGTTTTAGAAATGTACCCAAAAGCCATATTTATCAGTTATTGAGAAGTGGTCAGGTACGGGTGAATGGGAAACGCATTAATGCTAGCTATCGTTTGCAGTTAGGCGATATCGTCCGTATCCCGCCGATTAAAATAACTGAGAGAAATTCTTCCCATCAAAGTCCGATTGCTCCAGCAAGCTTCTTTAGTTTCAATAAATTGTTTGAAGATGAGGCGCTGCTTGTCATTGATAAGCCAGGCGGTATGGCAGTCCATGGAGGAAGCGGCATCAGTTTTGGTGTCATTGAACAATTGCGGGCACAAAATCCGTCATGGAAATTCCTTGAGCTAGTGCATCGCCTTGACAGAGAAACATCGGGAGTATTGTTGCTGGCGAAGAAACGTAATGCACTGGTTGAATTACACCGACAAATTCGTGAAGGCCTAACGGAAAAGCATTATTTAGTGATGGTGAAAGGTGAATGGCGGAATGCCAAGCAGCATGTCAAGCTGGCATTAAATAAGTACGTCACTGCATCGGGAGAGCGTCGTGTTGCGATATCAACAGGGGAGCACAAAGATAACAAATCAATATTGGCCCATACTATCTTTAAACTACAAAGATCCTGGAAAAATTTCAGTTTGCTAGATGCGGAGTTAAAAACCGGTCGCACCCATCAAATCCGTGTCCATCTGGCTCATCTGGGGTATCCCATCATTGGAGATGATAAATATGGCCACTTCGAAATGAATAAACAATTGGCAAGAGTGAATAGTGCAACCCATCTGGCGCGGATGTTTTTGCATGCGCATACCATGCAGATTACACATCCTGTTTCCGGACAGCGAATGACGTTGCAGTCACCTCTCGCTATAGATCTGCAGAAATTTATGGATGCATTGGATAAATCATCGGATGGATAATTTGTCGATCATTCATTTAATGACTCGAAGTGCTATAATGCCGCGCGATTAAGCATTTGAGATGAATGGCCAACTTGTTCTTTTTTAACCATGGTTTGTAGAACTTCCCATACATTGTCTGCGATTTTTTCTTGTGCAACTTCGCTGGGATGAATCCCGTCAGCCTGAAAGAAATCGTGTTTCTCACCAAAACCAGCCAGTAAAAACGGTATCAATTTGATTTGATAATTTTCGGCTAAACGTGGAAAAATAGCTTGGAACTTTTGTGTATAAGTGATGCCATAGTTGGGAGGCAATTGCATGCCAGCAAGTAAAACTAACACATTATTTTGTTGACATTTTTTAATGATAGCCTCCAAATTCTCGTAAATAGATTTTATAGAAGCACCGCGCAAGCCATCATTTGCGCCAAGCTCAAGAATAACGATCTCAGGATGATGGTTTTCAAGCGCTTGTTCAATTCGATTGCGCCCCCCAAGCGTTGTTTCACCACTGATACTTGCATTGATAATTTGATAATTAGCAAATTTGGATTGTAATCGTTGTGTGAGTAACGCAACCCAACCAGCTTCCGTGGGTATGCCATAGTTTGCAGATAAGCTATCGCCAAAAACCATCACTGTTTTTGGCGATGCCGCAGAGGCCGTTGCAGTAAAAATAAAAAAGAAAGTTAGAATAATTAGGGAATTTTTCATGTTAGATAATCTAGTTAAACAACCCATGCTCTGGACTAGTGCACTGACCAAGCAAGTCAATACGGGTGATAAGCAACTGACTATATTGCAGCATATTGATTTGCAAGTAAATGCCGGTGAAGCGGTCGCGATCATAGGGGCATCAGGCTCGGGTAAATCAACGTTATTAGGTTTGCTTGCAGGATTGGATCTGCCGACTTCGGGTAAAGTTCATCTCGATAATATTGATATTTTTACCTTGGATGAAGACAGTCGGGCTGCTTTGCGCGGTAAGGTTCTGGGGTTTGTGTTCCAGTCATTTCAATTACTGCCAGCACTAACGGCATTAGAAAACGTGATGCTGCCACTCGAACTCACGGCTGTTAGTAATGCGGAAGCTACTGCATGTAGGCTGTTGGATCGGGTCGGGCTGGCGATGCGCTTGCATCATTATCCCAAACAATTATCCGGTGGCGAACAACAGCGCGTGGCCATTGCACGTGCTTTTGCAACCAATCCTAAATTATTGCTGGCTGATGAACCAACTGGGAATCTTGATTCTGCAACCGGTGTGCAAATTATCGAACTCATGTTCGAACTCAATCGTGAACATGGTACAACATTGGTTTTAGTCACTCACGATGAAGCGCTGTCGCAACGTTGTTCACGTCAAATCCGCTTGGCGGATGGCAAACTTGTTCAATAACCCCTAACCTTGGACTCCAAATTGAGTACCAGAATACAGCAGTCTTGGTTTGCTTCTAATATTTTCAGCAGGGTATCGTTTGTTTCCATGAATCATTTTAAGCTTTCTTTCCGCATGCTTCGCCGGGATTGGCGCGCAGGCGAGTTAAATGTTTTGGCATTGGCGCTAGTGATTGCAATCAGCGGGATGACCACGGTAGGTTTTTTTGCTGACCGGGTGGAAATGGCGCTGTCGCGCGAAAGTAATCAACTGTTGGGTGCAGACTTGCTGGTTATTTCCAGCCATCCAGTGCCAGAGCAGTATGCGCATGAAGCTGCGCGGCTGGGATTGTCTGTTTCAACCGTAACCAAGTTTCCCAGTATGATTTCCAGTGGTGAGGATAATCTGCTTGCTGAGATTAAGGCCGTGACTGAAGGCTATCCACTACGAGGGCGCGTGGATCTTGCTGGAAAACCTTCCCAAGCGCACGAATTGCAATCGGAAACGCAAGCACTGAGTAGGATTCCACAACCAGGCACCATTTGGGTGGATGAAAAGCTCTTGACGCGGCTTGATCTGAAACCTGGAGACCAAGTGGATGTGGGGGCCATGCAATTGACCGTAACAGAGCTCATCATGCGTGAACCTGATCATTCCGTAGGATTCATTAATATGGGTCCACGCGTCATGATTAACGCGATTGATCTGCCTGAAACGGGGTTAATACAGCAAGGCAGCCGCATTTCCTACAATCTGATGATCGCTGGTGATGTCAACCAAGTGCAACAATTTCGCGATTGGGCCGAGCCTCAACTGTCCAAAGCGGAGAGAATCGAAGGGATCCGAGACGCGCGTCCTGAAATCAGAGCCGCTTTGGAACGAGCCGAAAAATTTCTGAGTCTGGCTGCCCTGGCCAGCGTGGTTCTGGCAGCAGCGGCGATTGCCTTGGCAGTGCGACGTTTTACGCAGCGTCATCTGGATGGCTGTGCGGTGATGCGCAGTTTGGGCGCCAGTCAGCAGCAGCTATTTTATCTGTATCTGTATTATTTTATAGCGTTAGGGCTTATCGCCAGCTGTACCGGATGTCTGATTGGCTTTGCATCGCAGGAAATTCTGGCGCATTGGCTGACCGGATTGGTTGAGACCGCTTTGCCTTGGCCCAGTTGGCTGCCAGCGATTCAAGGGATGCTGGTTGGATTGGTTTTATTATTAGGTTTTGCTTTGCCGCCGATCTTGAATTTACGCAGCGTTCCAGCTTTGCGCGTATTGCGCAGAGATATCGGTTTATCCAATGCGCACAGCCTGACAGGTTATTTGTTGGGATTGACAGCGCTGTCGCTGTTATTCATCTGGAAAGCGGAAGATCTGAAACTGGGTCTTTATATCGTGGCTGGCTTTATATCCGCAATTGCTATTTTTGGTTGTCTGGGCTGGCTGCTGATTAAAGGGTTAGCTGGTTTGCGTCATCAAGCCGGTGGAGCGTGGCGTTATGGCCTGGCTAGTATTCACCGTCGTGCTGTTTCCAGTGTCTTGCAAGCCGTGTCATTAGGTTTGGGCTTGATGGCATTATTGGTGTTGACCTTGATTCAGGATGATTTGATCGAGGATTGGCATGCCAGCTTGCCGCCCGATGCACCCAATCATTTTCTGGTCAATATCCAATCAGATCAGCTTGATGCGCTGGAAGAATTTTTCCAGCAACATGCAATGGAGCAACCACCGTTGTTTCCCATGGTCAGAGGGCGCTTGATTAAAATTAATGGCAAGCCTGTATCTGCGGAAGATTATGCGGATGATCCGCATGCGGCAAGGCATATCCGGCGCGAATTTAATTTGTCATGGGCCGATCAATTGGCACTGGATAATCAGGTTGTGCAAGGCAATTGGTGGGATGAAAGAACAACCGAATCGGTAATATCGTTCGAGAAAGGCATTGCCAAAACCTTGGGCCTTAAACTCGGAGACGAACTGACCTATGATATTGGTGGAAGTCATTTTTCGGCCAAGATCAGTAATTTGAGGGAAGTCAATTGGGATAATTTCCGAGTCAATTTCTTTGTAGTGGCGCCCCCTGGATTACTGGAGAATT
This sequence comes from uncultured Nitrosomonas sp., assembly GCA_902826115.1. Classification (GTDB taxonomy): domain Bacteria; phylum Pseudomonadota; class Gammaproteobacteria; order Burkholderiales; family Nitrosomonadaceae; genus Nitrosomonas. The sequence continues at coordinate 8,342 of CADEDO010000003.1, read as the reverse complement.
ATCCGGTCAGCTACATCACCAGTTTTTATGTGCCGCCTTCGGGAAGCGCTATGATTCATGCGCTGGTCAGGGAATTTCCCAATATTCTGGTGGTCGATGTGGCGGTAGTCATCAACCAAGTGCAACAAATGATCCAACAGGTTTCCCGGGCCATTGAATTTGTTTTTCTGTTTACTCTACTGGCTGGTTTTGCCGTGTTGTATGCCGCCATTGCAGCTACGCAGGACGAGCGTATTCATGAAGCTGCCATCTTCAGAGCGCTGGGCGCTAAGCGAGAGCAATTGTCGCGCGCCTGGGCAGCGGAATTTGCAATTCTGGGCGGACTGTCGGGATTGTTTGCCGCGGCAGGAGCGAGCGTGCTGGGTTATGTCATTGGACATCATGTCTTGCACCTCGATTACACCTTTAACGCCTGGATCTGGTTGATCGGTTTTGTTGCCGGCATGATTGGTGTATTAGTAGCCGGTCTTCTGGGCACACGCTCAGCGTTATCTACGCCGCCTTTATTGACCTTGCGCAAGATTGGATAAACTGTCTCGTGACTGCTATGAGTTCATCGTCATTCCTGCAGGATTTGCAATCTCCCCGGCTCAAAGCGCTACCTCCGCTGAGTCTTTATATTCATATTCCCTGGTGCTTGAAAAAGTGCCCTTATTGCGATTTCAATTCGCATGAAATTCGTGCAGAGGGAGGCCAGGCACCGGAAGAAGAATATGTGGCCGCATTGATTCGTGATCTTGAGGGTGCTTTGCAGGATGTTTGGGGGCGGCGGCTCAGCAGCGTATTTTTTGGCGGCGGCACTCCCAGTTTGTTCAGCGCTAAAAGCATTGATACCATTTTGACAGCAGTGAGAACGTTGCTGCCTTTGGAACACTTTGCCGAAGTGACGCTGGAAGCCAATCCTGGAACGTTTGAAGCACAAAAGTTTGCTGATTTCCGTGCTGCCGGTATCAACCGCTTATCCATCGGCATACAGAGTTTTAATGCGCGCCATCTGAAAGCATTAGGGCGCGTGCATGATGATCATGAGGCTTATCGTGCGGTGGAAATCGCCCAAAAGAATTTTGACAATATCAATCTCGATCTGATGTATGCGTTACCTGAACAAACGCTGCAAGAAGCACAGGCTGATATTGCAACCGCCTGTTCATTGGGCGTTACGCATCTGTCAGCTTATCATTTGACGCTGGAGCCGAATACGCTGTTTTATCGCTATCCACCCAACCTTCCGGATGATGAGCAATCGGCGGCGATGCAGGAAATGATTGAACAAATTACCTCTGGTCATCAGTACCGCAATTATGAGACTTCAGCCTTTGCGCAAGCAGGGAAGGAGTCGCGCCATAACATGAATTATTGGCTGTTTGGCGATTATGTCGGCATCGGTGCGGGTGCGCATAGCAAAATCAGTTTTGCCGATAGGATTGTGCGCCAGATGCGGTATAAGCAACCTAAGGAATATTTAGCCAAGGCCAAAGCAGCAGAGTCCTTGATTCAAGCGCAACACGTCCTGATACCTGAGGATCGCGGCTTTGAGTTCATGATGAACGCGCTAAGACTGACGGGCGGATTTGAAACATCCCTGTTTCAGGAACGCACCGGCTTGCCTATCAGTGCCATCAAGAAACCCTTGGACGAAGCTGAGCAACGCTTACTGATCGTGCGCAATAATCTGCACATCAATCCTACTGTGCTGGGCCGTCGCTTTCTCAATGACTTGCTGCAAATCTTTTTGCCCGAAGCCAATTCCCAATAATAGTGCTGGTACTCCATCCTGAAGTAAATTTCGCTTAATTCTGCGCTAGAATTCTACGCCTTGGTTTTGAAACCATTGATGAGTAAATTGCTGATAAGGAGTAGGGAACATGGCGTATGTGAAACCGGAAGAGATCGTTGAAAATATGTTGCTGGCGGGTGCCAAGAAAGCAGGCTTGCCGGTCAGGCATTTGCTGATGCGTGGTTTTCTGGCGGGTGCTTTTCTGGGCTATGCCACCACGCTAGCCATTATGGCGGCGACGCAAACGGGCTGGGGAATGGCCGGGGCGTTAGTTTTTCCAGTCGGTTTCGTCATGATTATTCTGCTCGGTTTGGAGCTGGCTACGGGCAATTTCGCCCTCATTCCCATTGCTGTCAAAGATAGACGCACTCAATTCAGTCGCTTGATCGTCAATTGGACCTGGGTATTGATTGGTAACCTGATCGGCAGTGTCGTGTATGCATTTTTATATGTGATTGTCGCGACTAAAATGGGATTCATTGATCCAGCAACTCTTCCCGCTGTGCAACGAATCATCACCATTGCCGAGGCTAAAACGCTCGATTATGCCCGATTGGGTCTGGATGGCACCATCGCTGCTTTTACCAGCGCACTGCTGTGTAATTGGATGGTGACGCTGGGCGCGGTTATGGCATTCACTTCGACCACAACGACGGGCAAAATTGCCGCTATGTGGTTGCCGATCATGACCTTTTTTGGCTTGGGTTATGAACATGCCATCGTCAATATGTTTGTGATTCCCGCTGGTATGATGCTGGGAGCAAATATTACGTTGGCTGATTGGTGGTTATGGAATGGATTGCCGGTGATTGCCGGTAATATGCTCGGCGGAATGCTATTTACTGGATTTATATTGTATTGGAGCTATGGTAAAGCGAACAATCAACCTTGATCCAAGCTCACGGAAAATAGTGCGAAGATGAGAAAGCATCGTTTGCAGTCATGCTGCAAGGTGTTACTGAATGCTTGGTAGGATGACTGGATAATCCTATATTGATACGGAGATTAATACACCTGATTAGAATTGTTTTTTTCTGCTGCCTGTAAATGCACGTGCAGCAGGTCGTAAATCCGTTCTCCGGTTAGCTGGTTTGGATCGAATCCGGAGTCTCTCTGGATTCTTGCGAATTGTGCGCTGTCTGCCGCTTCTTGACTGACATAAGCCATCGACCATTGTGAGAAATGACGCGTTTGCATCGATTCAAAATTCAAAATAATCACATTAGAGTGGCGTGGATCGCATTGTATGCGTTCAAAAGTTTCCTGTAATTGATCATGTGGACCTTCGAGTACCTGGGCAAAGCAGTTTTTATTGAACATCAGCGCCCCGGTGATACCAACTTCGGCATTACGTTGACGGGAGATCGTCAATATTTGCCTGATTTCTTGTTGGATTATGGTAGCGTCGCCAGTGATCTCGTTGTTACTCAGGTAAATTAAACGGTATAAGTCTTGTGCCATCATGATTTCCTCATCAATACTTAAGTTATCAATTGCTGCGTTTCTGAGAATGGAACAGGTTTACTAATCAGGAAACCTTGTGCTTCCATGCAACCATTCAGCGCCAGATAATCAGACTGCTCCTCTGTTTCAACACCCTCAGCCAGTGTTTTCATGTCCAGAGCGTTGCCTAATGACAGAATGGCTCTAATTAGTGCGCGGGATTTGTCAGTTTGCATGCTGTGAACAAATGATTGATCAATTTTGATTTTGGAAAACGGAAAACTATTCAGATAACTGAGGGAAGAAAATCCAGTACCAAAGTCATCCATCGCAATCGAGACACCCATAGCCTGTATAGCCCAAAGCTGCTCCAGCGTGGTTTCGATATTTTTGATCAATAGTCCTTCTGTGATTTCCAATTCTAGGCGTTGTGGGTTTAGACCACTGGATGCCAGCGCTGCTTTGACAGTCGACACCAGTTGGTTGTTTTCAAATTGCACAGGAGAGACATTGACGGCTATCGTGATGTGCTCCGGCCAGCTCATCGCTTCCCTGCAAGCTGTTTGCAGCACCCATTTGCCAATTTCATGGATCTCTCCGGTGCTTTCTGCCAGTGGAATGAAGCTGGTGGGAGAAATCATGCCTTTGCCTGGTCTCTCCCATCGAATCAGAGCTTCGAATCCAACAACTTTGTTATCCGACATGTTTACTTGTGGCTGATAGAACAAGGTTAATTCCTGCAATAATAGCGCTCGCCGGAGGCTGACTTCCAGATCGTGCTGTTCCAGTGCTTTCTTTTCAAACGAAGATTCAAAGAAAATATAATGTCCGCGCGCATTATTTTTGGCTTCATACAATGCCAATTCTGCATGTTTGGTTAAATCGTCCACGGATTGGGTTTCGTGGTGCAGGACCGCCAAACCGATACTGGCACTGATGTTTGCCTGCTGTCCGATAATCAGGAAAGGACGCTTCAATAATTCCAAAAGACGTTCTGCCATTTTTGTGATACTGACAGGTTGATCCTGGTTTATTTGCAGCACGACAAACTTGTCGCCTTCATAATGCACCACCATGTCATCCGAACGACATACGCGCAGTATTCGCTGTGCGACAAAGTTTAATAATTGATCACCGGCATCATGCCCTAGTGTTTCATTGATTGGCTTGAATCGATCCAAGCCAATCATCAGCATAGCCAATGAATCAGCGTGAGAATCACATGCTTTCCAGTGGGCTAAAATATCATTCAACATGCCCCGGTCTTTCATTGGTAGCAGGCAATTCTGATTTTTTAAGAAATTGTTCTGTGTCTGCGTCAATGATTTGCGACTAGGCAAACTTTCAACAACCACTAGACGATAAACCTGCTTCAATTCTGCCAAGTGCAAGTTCACAGTCTTTTGATCGTCGGAAATCAACTCGATCATCCCGACAGACGGGTTAGTCAGCAATTTCTGAACAGAGTGAACAATCAATGGATTGAGGTAAGCTGCCAGATCTGATAATGACCGAGCATGAGAATCCAGTGGTATTTGGAAACATTCAAAAAAAGCAGGGTTTGCTGATATGACTTGTCCGGTCGAATCAATGTAAGCAAGTCCGCAAGACGAATGGATAGCAGCCAGGTCACCATTTCTATGGATATCTTGCATAGAAATGGGCGATGACTTTGTCGCGTTTTCCTGAACTAAAGATGTTTTAAGCATTGAAATTCGGTGTTATCAAATAAAAAATTTAAATCACTGCTTTTGATGATCATCAAAAAATAAAATGACGTACTATGGGCAAATGCGAATCTTTGATTGCTATTTTTTTGTGCAAATATAGAACGGCAGAATTAATGCAAGATTGAGTCAAACCAACTCAAACAGTGGCAACCAGTGATTACCTGAATGGATACTGAGTGGCGCTGAAATAGCCTGTAATTCAGAGAAGAACAGCACAAACATCAACCGACCCTTTTGATTTTGGGGTTGAAAACATTATGCGGATTCAGCAGAATGATCTGAGAGGTTGCTGGAATAAATCGAATATTTTACTGTCTGGCAGGTTGTTAAAAAACTATCTACGTTGCCGCTGCGACGTTAAAAACAGGCTCAGAATGTTGATTGATCACGCATCAATGCGTTTTTTCGCCTGTTTTTGCCTGATCCGGCGCATCCGAAAACATTTCTTAACGGCTCGCTAAAGATTATTCAATCCAATCTTGAACAGGTGACAGCGCTTAGAATCAAGCTTAAGCGATTGTTTTTTTGACTATCTTTTCTTGTAAAAATTTTATGCCTAGAACGGGTGCTTTGCTTCCATTGTCGAGAGAACATCATACCTCGTTGGTGATGGCGCGCGCTGCTCGGAAAGCGGCTGATGATAACGACCCGGTTGCTTGTTTGGCGGCGATAGCGCGCATCGAGGCGCATTGGCACAATTTATTGGCTGCGCACTTTGAACAGGAGGAGCAATTGATCCAGCTTGCGTTGGAAACCCTGGACAGGGAATCCGTTGCACGTATTTTAGCCGAGCATGCGGAGCTGCGCGCGCTTGCCAGCGGGCACTGCGCGCTTGAGCCAACTGAGCGCCTGCGCCGATTTGCCGATCTTGTCGCGGCTCATGTGCGCTATGAGGAGCGTGTGTTTTTTCCTCAGTTGCAGCTGCATCCATGTATCGCATCTAAGGCTACATCCCATTCAATCAACCATCCCGAGAGGTGATTATCGTGAATTTTCCTGATTTTTATGAGCAAGCTCCCGTCATACCGACCCATGATCCGTTTGCTGCCATGTTGGGTGCCGCCCGTGATGGCAGATTTGATTATCATTATGTGGATGCTGTGCGGCTGGCTGGGCATTCCTGTCCGACCGTCGCCGGTGCATTTCTGATCGGTCGCGCGGCGCTGTCAGCACTCTATCCGGATGGACCTGCTGAACGCGGCAATATTGCCGTGCACATGCCCGCGCCAGAAAATGAGGGGGTTACGGGTGTCATGGCGCAAGTCCTGACGTTACTGACTGGCGCAGCTGCCGACAATGGTTTTCAAGGCATGCGTGGTCGTTATCGACGCAAAGGTTTACTGAGTTTTGCAAACCAGCGTGAAGGCGAAGCGATCATTTTCAAGCGCCTTGATAACGAAGCCAGTGTGGCGGTGACACTGGATGTTTCCTTGATACCCGCTGACCCTGCCCAGGGCGAACGTTTGATGGCTATTTTGCAGGATTGTGCCGATGTTGCCCAACAAACCGCTTTCGCCAATGCCTGGCAGGAACGTGTGCGTCTTCTGCTGCTCGAATTTGCCGACGATCCGCGGGTGATTCGTGTTACACCGGTGAATTGATCAAATTACCGCATTCATCAAAGAACATCCTGTAAAAATTCGTCCTTCAACCTTATTTGCCAACCTATATCTGGAGATATGGCACGATAAAATAGATTTATTTGTCTCCAGCTTTATAAATAACTCCTGTATATTTCAGACTTTTGTTTGGAATTTAAAAGCTATGGAATGGCAAGGCTGGTTTACGTTGACTTTATGTGTTGCTGTGTTGGTAACACTCATTTTTACACGCATCGGTCCGCATTTGATAATGCTCGGGGCATTAACGATACTCAGCGTAACCGGCATTCTGAGCAGCGCAGATGCATTGAGCGGTTTTAGTAATTCGGGCTTGATCACTGTTGCAGGAATGTTTGTGGTGGCTGCAGGTATGCATGCTTCGGGTGCGATTGATTTGCTGGTAAATACATTGTTGGGCAGACCTAAAACATCACGGGCCGCACTTAACCGAATGTTCTGGCCGGTTGCGTTTTTAAGTAGTTTCCTGAATAACACGCCTGTTGTTGCCACGATGATTCCGGCTATTTATAGCTGGTCGCGCAAAATCGGAATTGCACCTACCAAATTGATGATACCTCTCAGCTATACGGCCATACTGGGGGGCACAGTGACGCTGATTGGGACCAGTACCAATTTGATCGTGAATGGTCAATATCAAGTGTTGACCGGTGAAGCTGGTTTTTCCTTATTTTCGATAGCTGCGGTTGGCATACCGGTCGCTATCGCTGGCTTTTTATTAATGTGGATACTGTTTCCCAAATGGCTGCCAGATCGGACACAAGGCCAAGTTTTTTCCAATTTGCGCGAATTCACTTTGGAAGTTTCCATTGCCCCCAATGGTCCCTTGGTTGGTAAAACGATTGAACAAGCCGGATTAAGGCATTTGCAACGCGTGTACTTGGTTGAAATTGATAGAAACGGGACCGCGATTACAGTGGTTTCGCCAGAAGAAGTACTGCAAGGAAATGACAGATTGGTGTTTGCTGGCGATACCGATGCGATCTCGGATTTGCTGCGCATCAATGGCATTGTTCCATCCACTGAAGAAGAGCAGATACAGACCTTTACCATAAAGCATACCGAGAGGTGTTTGGTGGAGGCGGTCGTTTCTCCGCATTGCACAGCCTTGGGGTATGCCATACGTGATTCACGTTTTCGTGCACGCTATGGAGCAGCGGTATTGGCTGTGGCTCGAAATGGTGAACGCATCAAAGGCAACCTGGGAAGCATCATATTACAAGCTGGCGACACCTTATTATTGGAAGCAAGACCGGCTTTTGTCAGCCGCCAACGATATAACAAGGATTTTTTGCTGGTCAATGACCTGAATACGGAAGCGCCGCGCCATGAAAGGGCATATCTTGCCTGGTTGATTCTTTTGGGTGTCATTGCGGCGGCCAGCTTTGAAGTCATCAGCATGTTAAATGGCGCTTTAATTGGCGCCGGCTTGATGATCATTACGGGTTGTTGCTCAGCCAATCAAGCTGAAAGAAGTCTTGATTTAACGGTCATTATTACCATCGCATCTTCATTTGCATTAGGTATGGCGCTGGAGAAAACTGGCGTGGCCAAATATCTTGCTGAAAATATCGTGACCTTAAGCGGCGGTACACCCTGGTTATTGCTCATTTTGGTTTATATATCCATCTCAATATTAACCGAGGTCATTACCAATAATGCTGCCGCGCTTCTGATGTTGCCGATTGTGTTGGAGATCACCGAGAAAGCTGATTTAAATAACGTGCCTTTTGTGTTTGCTATCATGATGGCGGCTTCCGCCAGCTTCGCTAC
>CADEDO010000002.1 GCA_902826115.1 uncultured Nitrosomonas sp. | reverse complement strand
ATATCCGCTTCTTACGTTTCTTCGGAATGAATACCACATGGTATTTACAGTCCCACCTTGTGTGGGCAAAACTCTGATACTCTTTCATCTTGAATCTCCTTCTCTTGGTCGAGATAGAAGATTCTCAATGACCGCCGTATAGGTCAAACCACCGTGAGTCCCCCGGCAAAGCCGGGGGCTTACCTCACTGAGTTACTGCACAACTTACCACACTTTTTTACTGGCTTCTAGCGGATTAATTCGGATTACTACGGAATGGAATCTTTAATAAGGTGGCTTATTTATTGGGGTTTGTGGATTGTTGCGAATATGTACGGCTGGAGTGGTGGCGGAGGCGGTGAGATTCGAACTCACGGTAGAGTCACCCCTACGGCAGTTTTCAAGACTGCTGCCTTAAACCGCTCGGCCACACCTCCATTGAAACAACTTATAGAGCGAATCATACCTTTTAGAGCGCTTTTTGGCTAGTTATTAAAAGCCTAAATTTTGATTTTTACTAGAATGGCTATCATCTTTCTGCGCACACTTGGATTGCAAACTAGGCAATGATGGCAGATCTGTGTGCATTTAATCTACAGTGGGTAAGAACACATGAAATCCTGATGTTTGCACAGCTTAGCGAACGAGGGAGCCCCATGTGCTGCCAGAAATCACCAACCTTCCCGGTAAATCTGCATAAGACTCACTGCATTATTAAAGAGCCTCGTAATACTATGCCGGTTGAACCGTAGTTCATCCAGGTCTAATGATTGGTCAGGCATGACTTCTTTTGAATCAAAATCAAACTGAATCAGGGAGGTTACATGATCGGCATTTAAATAAAACTTGCCGGTTTCGTCAGTGTTGGAAACCGGATCGTGAATATCGCCGATAACATAGATTAATTCCTCGAGTTGCTCGGTGGTTAAGGTGATCGGATAGTTATCAAAATAATCATCAGGGACCGGGGAAGAATTAAAAGCGAAAGTTTCTAGTCCCAATACCGAACCGACTGCCTGCGCTAACCCACCACCCAGTGAATGTCCTGTCACGGTAATTTTACGCCCAGGATATTTATTGACCATTTCTTGAGCAAAATTAAATGCGTGCTTGAATTGATTATCAACAAAGCCGGCTGTTAAAGCGGCATCGGTTGCTACATCCAGTAAATAAGCTTTTGTTTCACTGAAGGAGCAGGGAAAATCACAGGTTTCAGTGCCACGAAATGCCAACACCAATTCACTGGTTTCAACATTATTGTAAACGCCAGCCTGCATGCCAGAGCTTTTGCTGATATGTTCGATCAATTCCCAATTGTCGACGACTACGTTATCGAAATCATAGATTGCATCGGAAAGTTGAGCATAAGGGATCGAACGCCCCAATAAATCAACGGCCCGGCGTTCTTCAGGAATCAGCATGCCATAAGGCCGCCAGGTAACATTCGGAATATAATCTGGATTATTAAATACCGTGGCATTTGTTAGTTTGAATAGTGTGACGGTGGAATCTTCGGTATTCGGTACCAAAGTTAAATTGACAGTGTATCGTTCCGTACCGAATAGTTTGGGAATATCAACTTTGGGTAAAGTCAGTAATCCATCAACCCATGAAAAGATTGGGCTATGAACTTCAGAAGCGCTATCAAATTCAACACCTAACAGACTGAACAAATCGGGATTATTCATGCCTAGCCACTGTAAAGATGCTTTGTAGGGCTGATTGTCTGCCGGATTCGTTACAATCAATTTTTGCAAACACACCAAACCGATCGATTCAAGATAGGTAACGGGAGCTGTTAAACCCTGGCAATCATTGGGCAGGGCTCGTGCAATGGGCGCGGTGCTCATCAGGACTGCAAAGCTTATTACTGCAGCCAAATACTGAAACTTGATTTTCATAGATGATTCGCTCAGTTAGTCAGTTGGTTTGATAAAAAATAGGAGTAAATCATATCCTGTTTTTCACTGATCAATAATGAGAATTTAAAAATCGGATTTGTGATCGGTTTCGCTAGAATAAGTTTAGTAACATTCTGATACCCAAGCCATACAGCAGAACAACAAAGATTGTTCTCAATATTGAAGTTTTTGTGGAATGCGTCAGTTTTGCACCGAGCGGTGCTGTTAGCATACTGGCTAGTACGAGCCAGAGAAGTGCCGGTAGATAGACGTAACCTAGGCTATAGGGAGGCAGCGTTTCTGTTTGTAGATAACCATTCACAATATAGCCTATCGTCCCCGCCAGTGCGATGGGAAAACCGATCGCTGCCGCTGTGCCTATTGCATGCTGAAGTTTGACATTGCAAAGCGTCAGGAAGGGCACTGACAATAATCCGCCGCCAATGGCAACCAGACTGGATAGTGTGCCAATGACGCTGCCGGTTAAAAACAAACCGACTTGTCCGGGGAGCTGAAAAATGGGACTGGGACGAAATTGCAGTAGCATTTGCGTGGCAGCATAAAAAATAAATATGACAAAAATGATGCTTAGAATCTGTCCGGTCATCGAGCTTGCCAAAGCAGCTCCGGCGAAAGTGCCGAGCAAGACTCCCGGTGTTATATTCTTTACAATTCGCCATTGAACGGCTTGATGCTGATGATGTGCACGCAAGCTGGCTGCCGAGGTGAAAATGATGGTGGCCATCGTGGTGCCCAGCGCCAGATGTATGATGCGATCGGCAGGGAAGTCCTGTGCGGTGAATAGTGAGATCAGCACAGGGACAATGATGAGTCCACCGCCGATACCGAGTAAACCCGCAAAAAAACCGACAAATGCACCGGTCAGCAGGTAAATTAGCCACCATTCCATGAATCAATCCTTGTCCTTGTAAGACTTAATAGAAAAAATGAAAAAATTGATCTGAATTACAGAAGATTCATGATGAATCGCCATTCCGCCGGGTCAACCGGAGTGATCGATAATCGGTTGCCTGTTTGCAGCACGCGCATTCTGGATAATTCCGGATATTGCCTTAATTCTTTGATGGGAATGAGGCGGGTTGTACTCACCAGCGTAATTTCAACGTTAAACCACCGTGGATTGATTAGTGTTGCTTTAGGGTCAAAATGCCTATTCTGCGGATCGAATTGTGTGGCATCGGGGTAAGCGGCCTGACTCACTGTGGCAATACCCACAATCCCGGGTTCCTTGCAGCAGGAGTGATAGAAGAAAGCTTGATCACCCACAGCCATTTGATTGCGCATGAAATTGCGCGATTGATAATTACGAATGCCGTCCCATGCAACCGTCCGATTAGGCAGTGCTGAGAAATTATCAATACTGAATTTATAGGGCTCCGATTTCATTAACCAATAACGCATTTTTATGATCGATTGTAATGTTTTCACCAAACAGGATCAGTTTACTGCAAGTTTGGCTTAAATTCTTTTTATGACTTCATTGAAATATGCTATTTTGCCACGATGTCGGGATATGTCACTGGGGCAATGTCAGTGCCCATTTCGTAAGCAGTTTTTGTGGTTTTGCGAAGTGCTCACATTGTTAATATTGACCAGTGTAATTATTGCCGAGGGTCTTTTTTCAATACTACTGAAATTCTATTCATTCATTCTAACGACAGTCACAATGATTAATCATTCTCTTTCTGATATTTCCGTTGATACTTGGGTTCAAGGCGAACCAGGCGCATTAAGCAATTTGGTTGGTTCTGTGGTGTTAATCGAAATTTTTCAGGTTAATTGCCCTGGTTGCTTCATTTATTCTCTACCTAAGGCCATTGAGCTGCATGAGAAATATCATGATCAGGGGCTGATTGTCATTGGTTTGGCGACTGCATTTGAAGATTATGATAAAAATACGCTGGAAAACTTGCGCAAATTAGTTGAAACAGGGGAAGTGATCGGTCAAACTTTTAAAGCGCTGAATCAATATGGCCAGCTGTCTGAAGGCAAGCTCCAATGGAAGATACCTTTCGCAGTTGGGATGGATCGCGTGGTGGCAGAGACCGAACCTGTGACGGATGAAAGAGTGCAACGCTATGCACGCGAGTTTCTGCCTGATTTTGAGAATTTCAGTAACGAGCAGCAAAAATCCGTATTGCAGCAAGTCAGACATTACCTGGAACAAAAATCTATGAAGGCCGAGACTTTTGAACGTTTTGCTTTGCAAGGAACCCCTTCGTGCATTTTATTCGATCGTAAAGGCCAGCTAAAAGATGTTTCATTTGGTCAGGTAGAGCATAAGCAAGCGATGGTCGAGCATTTCTTGGCAGAAGTATGAACCAAGGGAAGGCATCGTTAATGAATTTCTGCACGGATACTGCCTATCTCATTAATAAATAGGTGTAAATTATTGGGATGTCAAGGCTTGTGCAAGCCAATTCTCAAAAGCCTGATGATTATTTAAATCATATTGCCAGCATTGAAAACCTGCTTCTCGGCCAGATGCAATATTTTGCGGCATATCATCAATATAAAGTGTCGACTTGGGATCAAGTTTGAAATGATCGATTGCATATCGATAGATTGCAGGCTCCGGTTTCAGAATTCCGATCTGATAAGATAAAATTTTATGCTTGAAATATGAAAATTCCGGATATGCAGAGAATATCCAGGGGCAATGAATGGCATTAATATTTGAAATTAGAATTAATGAGTGTTTTTGGTTGGCAAGCTGATGAACACAACGCCACATAGCTTCGTTGACAGTAAAGATTTGCTGCCATGCATGATAAAACTGTTCTATGGTGGCATGACTGCCCAGTATCTTCAGCGCCCAATTGGCATAGTGCTCGGGAGCGATTAATCCGGATTCAAGCGCATCTTTTTTCTCAAGAATACATTGAACACGTTCTTTCGGATTATCAATATCTTCAGGAATCAGCTTTATAAGCGAGGATTCAAAATCAAAATTGAGTAACACGCGCCCAATATCAATTAGAAATGTTTTTGAATAGCAATCTGAACAGGTTTTATTCTTTTGCGGCATGTTGCAAACTCATCAAAACAATAAATCGACAGGCACAAAATGAAAGAACAGGGAATGCTATTAGCATTCCCTGTTCTGTAAGAGCTCCCCACATATGCCGTCAGATCTTCATCTTGAACCATGAGGTCCAAGGCGGTTGCTTCACGGATACATCAGGCACGTCTAATAAAGATGCGCACAACAGTATCACTAAAGTCCACAACCATTTTCTAATACTTGGTTCAAAGAATATAGATCTTAACAAACACAGCAGGGATTAAACTTTTGTATAAAACTAACTTTCTTTTTTGATGATGACTTCATCAACTTTCTTTTTCAATGATGCAATTCTACGCTTAAATTCATCCATGTCAAAACTCGTTCCATTACGTAATGTCAGCAGCTCATGGGAAATACTCAGGGCAGCAATAATCGCTATGCGATCAGAGTCGATTACTTTTCCTTCTGCTTTGACTTCTTGAATTTTTTTGTCCAGATAGGTTGCAGCAAGCTGAATGTCTTCTTGTTCTTCATTCGGGCAGGTTATATAGAATTCCCTACCCATGATTTTAATATTCAGCGTTTTACTATTCTTCATCAGGTATATTTAACAATAGCGTTTCAAGGCGGCCAGCCACCGTATGAATTTTTTCATTTAATTTCGTGTTTTCAGTCAGTGTATCTGCAAGCTCTTTGCGCAGCTTAACATTTTCTTTACAAGTATCGTGATATAGACGTAAAAGCAAAAAAACTTTTTCTTCTAGAGATTTTAGTTCTTTTTCCATGGACACACTATATTTATGAACCACTAAAAGGTTAATGGGTAACCAAGTTTAATTCTGTTTACTCTAGTCGTGCCGCATACTCGTTCAAACCATAGGGCTATTTTTTAAATAATGCAGTAATCATAGAATCTTACAGCTTGCGATGAGTGCCGTCACAATAAGGAGCGTTATTTGTCTTTTTGCAAGTACATAGCCAAGCTGTTTTAGTTTCGGCAATACTAAATTTCTTGGGAGTAAATTCTGTATTTTTATGCGAACCATCACAAAAGGGTTGAGATTTGCTCCGACCGCAAGTGCACCAATAATAGTCTTTCCCAGCTTCCAATTTAACTTCAATGGGTGAAAAAGATGGCTCTTGATTAGAAATTTCACTCATTCTTATCTCCAGGCTAAATAATAGAATTCATATAAAGCATAATGATCCCGCCAAGAAAGACTATGATCATTATTGCATAATTAGCATTAATAAATAACATCTAACCTATTGTTATGCTAACTTAATTAAAAAACATGTCTCATACAAATAAGCGCAATGCACTTGCACTGCCAGCATTAATATGATTTTTCTTCATCAAGGATTGTATTTCAACCAATTGTTGCTTACTTTTCTGAATGCCGCTGTCACTCAATGGAACGCGATTGTCATCGACGAGAATGCCGCCAAGCGTATTGGAGAAAATTTTTGCCAGATGAGTCATTTGATCAAATACTCTCTCTCCATGAGCTACTCTGGGAACATCAAGCAAGAAAGTTACGCCGTGCGTTGTCAGCGATTTCATATTTTCTGACAAAAATTGGGGCGATTCATAATTACTTAATGTGAATAGAACATTATTACTGTCATCGCGATATTTGAACAATCCATCTGACTCAAGTTTGAATCCGGAAGCCTCCGCCAATGCACGAATCTTAGTGCCGACAAATGCGCCATCATCCTTGCTAATAATATTGATACCTATCATCACGTCCACTTCAGCGCAGAATTTATCGAGGATAACCGCTTTCTCATGAGTGGCGACTATATCAGGGCAATCGGCGGTCGCGTGCACTTGCGTTGCGAAGTCTTGCACCAAATCACGAAACTTGGATAGATTGACTTCACTGATGGGGCCTGCCCGGTCAGCAAGTTGCAAGCATCCTTTTAGGCAGATGTAACCGTCGCTTTCGACATTGGATTCATTGGTGATTTCTTCCCATGCTTCATCTTTATGCCGTTGACCCAGCCAACAAACAGATTTTCCAAAATCAAATTTTCTCTGTAACAATTTAGCAATGTAAGTATTGGCGATGATTGATTCTGATCGGATATTGACGATGTAATTGGTGACGTTGTCATAATCCAAAATAGGCGAAGTGGCCGATGAGTGTGTTGAAATATGGATGGATGGATTGGGTGCAACGAAAGGTTTTTTGGTGTCAGTATGCGCAGCTGGTAGGTCATCAGGCATCAATATATCAAACTGATCGTCAGAAACCGGCGTTTTATTAAATTTCGGTTCAATGCGTTGAGTGCTCTCTTCAGAGTGATGAGGATCTAAAAGAATATCATCGTGTTTATGATCGAATGCTGCTTGTACTTTGCGTCGATAACGCAGTTGTTGTAGCCAGTTGAATATAGCGACACCGGCGATCACTATAATGCCGATGATAATCAAGCTCATCTGCAAGTCACTCATATTTAATATCTCCTAAAAATACCTTTATGCAAAGCACACGAATTAGATCATGTCAGCTCTATATGATCAACCGCAATTGTTTACTGAATCACAGGTTGTTTGTCGCGCTTGCCCATTTTGATGGCATCGGCGATGTCAACCGCGACAATTCTGGACACACCTTGTTCTTGCATTGTAACTCCAATTAATTGCTGCGCCATCTCCATGGTGATTTTATTATGGCTGATGAATAAGAATTGAGTTTGTTTTGACATATTTTTTACTAACTCACAAAAGCGTCCGGTATTGCTGTCATCCAAAGGCGCATCGACTTCATCCAATAAGCAGAAGGGTGCGGGGTTGAGTCGGAATAGTGAGAAAATCAGTGCTAAGGCTGTTAGTGCTTTTTCTCCTCCTGACAGCAAATGAATGGAGCTATTTTTCTTTCCGGGTGGTTGAGCCATTAGCAATAAACCTGCATCCAGAATCTTACCATCGCATAGCTCAAGCCTGGCTTGCCCACCCGCAAATATGACGGGAAAGATCTCGCTTAAATATTGATTGACCTTGTCAAAAGTTTCCTGCAGGCGGATTTGCGTTTCACGGTCTATTTGTTGAATGACATTTTCTAGCGTCATAATCGCTTCGTTCAAATCCTGTAATTGGCTAATGAGAGTGGACTCACGGGCACGGGCATTTTCTAATTCTTCTAGTGCCGCAAGATTGACCGGGCCCAGCTTATTGATGTCAGTATTCAACCGGTTAATTTCAGTTTGGAGGGCTGCCACACTCTTTTTGCCCAATAATGGGGATAATGAATCCGCATCAATCTTTGCCTCTCGGATGAGATCATTAAACTGGGTAGCGGTGATGCTGGCAGCTTGTGCTTTGAGACGCAGCTGATTGACAGTTTCTTTTAATGCATACGATTTTTGTTCTGATGCCATGCGTGTGCTTTCTATTTCACGCAAACACTTTGCGGTATCCTCGACTGCTTGGCGCACTTGCAAAGCGGTCTGTTCAATGGATTTGCGTTGTTGCCGAAGCGTTTCCAGCTGATTATTCAATGATGTAGTATCCAGGCTTTCTTGTTCTTTGAGCAGATCAGAGTGATTCTGCGATAGTGTCTGCAAATCCTGCAGAACTGACTGTGCAGTGTGTTCAATTTCATCGATTTTGCTTTGGCAAGTTTTTATCTGGAATACTGCCTCCTGCAGTTGTTTTGTGGATTGCTGTACGCTGTGTCGTTGATTGGCAAGTAATTGATTGGCTGCTTCCCAAGCTGCTTGAGCTTGTAGCTTATGCTTTTTTAGCGTGTCAATTTGTTCCAAGTTATTGGTCAGTTTCGCTTTTGCAGATTCTAGTAGCGAAATTTCGTGATCCAATGCCTGCTTAATTTCTGTCAATTCGGAACTAATCTGCTGATTGCGATGAGTTGTTCGTTCATTGATTTGTGACAATTTTACCAATTCGAGTTGTAAATCATGTCGACGCTGCTGTATTTGCTTGCTGTGCAGATTGGATGCGTGAATGGCTTCGGTCAGTTGAGTATTGTCATGTTTGGCGTCTTCCAGTAATGCATGCTGCTTTTGGAGCAGAGATTCCAATTGATCGATCTCTTTTTGGATATTTTTAAGCTCTTGTTGTCTCGACAAAACACCGTGTAATTGAGTGTCAGGCGCATAAAAGGTCAGACTTGTACGCGTGATGATATGACCTTCCGGGGTGACGAGCATTTCGCCGGTATGTAACAGCGATCTCTTGCTGAGTCCTTCCTGGATACCTGTGGCTACATAGGTCGATCCCAACCAATCTGCTAATGTGTGCTGAATCTCTGGCTGATGAGTGGTTACATGGTCAATTAATTTTTGGCCATTGATTGAATCTGAAACAGTGGATTGAGTGTGCTCGGGGAATGCCGTTTGTATATTTTCGAACAGAGTCCATTTTCCAGAGGGCAGGTTATTGAGTAAGTTTTGAATGGAATCAATTTGTTCGACTTCAATACTGTTGAGCCGCTCACGTAAAACAGCCTCTAATGCATTTTCCCATTCGGGCTGAATCTGTATTTTTTGCCACAAACGCGGTAGGGCATCCAATTGTTGTTTTTTTAACCAGGAACTTAAATTCTGATTGTTATCCAGTTTCTGTTGAAGATTCTGCAGTGCTTTGAAGCGTGCTGTAGCCTGGGATAAGGCATGTTGCAGTTCTTGGATTTCGTTTGTGATGGTTTGTTTCAGTTGAATAGCTGCAGACAACTGGCTCTGCATATCCAGATGTTTTTGTTGTTCCGCTTGCAAAGCCAGGTCAATTTGACTGATCTCTGATTCCAGCGCTATCAAGCGTGGTTGGTCTATAGCAGCAAGCTCAGTTTGTTCCTTTAATAAACGCGAGTGGCGGGTTTCAAGTTGCTGAATATTTTTGGTAGCGTGGTTGAGATGGCTTTCTTCCAGCTGATTGGCTTGTTCGGTTAAGAGTAGATGATGCTTGCATTTGCTGAGCTCTGCCTGGCAACGATGAAATTCAGCTTCAATCTTAGGTAGTTTTTTAACTGCTTCATTATTGATTTCAATGTGCTGTTGGTGAGCAAGTTCGGCTTTTGCTTTTTCCTGGTGCCACTGGATTAAGTTTTCCGAGGAGGCGTGTTGTATTTGTTTGCTTCTTTCCAATTGATGATCGATTTCCCGAAGCTGCTGTGCCAAGCGTTCACGGGTATTATTCAGAAAATGGATTTCTTGTTCGACACGTCCGATTTCCGCATCGGCTGAGTAAAGCTGTCCTTGTATTTGGAGTAGCTGATCATTGATGGCATATTCTTTCGTTCTGGTTTCTTCATAAGCTTTTTCAGCGTTGTGCTGATTGGATAGCGCAATATCCAATTCTGTTTCAAGTTGCTGGATGTCCTTTTCTGCCAGTGTGCACTGATGAATCGCTTCATCCCTTCGCTGTAACCATAATAGGGCTTGTGCAGTGTGTAACTTTTCTTGCAGTAATTGAAAGTGTCGGGCAGTTTCCGCTTGGGCTTCAAGATGGTGCAACTGTCCTGCTAGCTCTCGACAAATATCTTCCAGGCGAGTTAGATTTTTGCGAGTATCGGTTAGGCGTAGAGAGGTTTCGTGTCTTCTTTCCCGATATTGCGATATTCCCGCGGCTTCTTCCAGAAAACTTCTTAACTCTAATGGCTTCGCATCGATAATGCGTGAAATCATGCCTTGCTCGATAATTGCATAACCACGGCCACCTACACCGGTTCCCAGAAAAATATCCGAAATATCACGTCGACGTACTGGAAGATTATTAATGTAGTAACTGGATACGCCATCACGCTGAAGCACGCGCTTGATCGCAATTTCAGCATAACTAGACCATTGGCCGATTGCCTTGCTGGCGTGATTTTCGAAGACTATTTCAACGCTGGCACGACCTATGGCCTTGCGATTGTCAGAACCAGCAAAAATAACGTCTTGCATAGAATCACCGCGTAATGCGGATGCTTTGGATTCGCCCAGTACCCAGCGTACAGCATCAATAATATTTGATTTTCCGCATCCATTGGGTCCTACGATACCTACTAAATCTTGAGAAACTGGAATGGCAGTTGGGTCAACAAATGATTTGAAGCCGGCAAGTTTAATATGGGCTAAGCGCAATTTTTTTGTTTAGAAGGTAAGACGGTTATAATAGCGGTATTACTTATCGAGAGATCTGTAATACATCATTGTAACCGAATTAATCTAACTATGAGTACGAAGAATGGCCAGTAAACCTGAGAAGAATCTCGATACCTTTCCTAATCCTTTTATCGATAGGGATTATCATATCCATATGGAAATTCCAGAATTCACTTGCCTATGCCCCAAAACGGGACAGCCTGATTTTGCAACTTTAATTCTGGATTATATTCCGGACAAAAAA
Organism: uncultured Nitrosomonas sp.; assembly: GCA_902826115.1. GTDB lineage: Bacteria > Pseudomonadota > Gammaproteobacteria > Burkholderiales > Nitrosomonadaceae > Nitrosomonas. The sequence goes on along the minus strand of CADEDO010000002.1, from coordinate 117,206 downwards.
TGTGTTGAGTTGAAAAGCCTGAAACTTTATACCTGGTCATATCGTGATGAAGGTGTATTTCATGAGGCAGTGACGAACAAAATCCTTGATGATCTGGTTACTGCTTTGAAGCCAAGATACATACGTCTAACAGCACGTTTTTATGTGCGCGGTGGCATTTTTACCAATGTTACTGTAGATTTTCGGAAAAAAGGGTGGCAGCCAAAACCAGCTATTTTTCTTCAAGAATTCGATACTCAATCGAATGTCCGTAGCTAGTTTGTAATGTAATGCTAGAAGTAGTGTTATTAACTTCATGATATATAATGTTTATTATTAATTTGTAAAAAATAATTATGTAAAAAACAGTTTGCAAAGATTAAATTTTTATATATCCTGTTAACCAGGATAAAGATGAAAATAATCTATGTAAATGATTTTTATAAGAAATAACCTATTTGCTTTACTCATATCACTGCTTTTTTGGACTTGTACATTTATACCCTTTGACGCATCAGCCGAAAGACTCGTACAAAACAAGAACCAATATCATGCAAATTTGTGGGATCGTATAAGAAGTGGATTTGCATTAGCACTCCCGCCAGATAGTAAAGCAATACGAAAAATTGAAGCTCTATATGCTCAAAATCCGGAAGCATTTAACCGTATTGTTGCGAGCAGTGAACGATATTTGTATTATATTGTTGACGAGATTGAGCGCCGCGATATGCCGATGGAAATTGCACTCCTGCCGGTGATTGAGAGTTCATATAATCCAATGAATAAATCCCATCGACAAGCTGCTGGCCTGTGGCAATTCATACCAGCAACAGGAAAAATTTTAGGTCTAGCTCAAAACGTATGGCATGACGATCGACGTGATATCGTCGCATCTACACAAGCAGCTCTTGATTATCTGCAATATCTTTATAAAAAATTCAATAATTGGAAATTGGCTATTGCCGCCTACAATTTAGGTGAGGGTGCTGTTAGTAAAATATTAGCCAAGAGTGTTCATAAAGGAAGAGCCGTTAACTTTTACGATCTAAATCTTCCTACTGAAGTAAAAAATTATGTATTCCGCTTGTTGGCTGTTAAAGATCTTATTGTTAATTCAAAAAAATACGGCATAAAACTGCGACCGGTACCGAATCGACCGTATTTTGATACAGTGCAAATACGCGAACCCATCGATATTTCTCTTGTTACTCGCCTTGCAAATATCTCAGAAGCTGAATTCAACGCACTCAATCCCGCCTATAATCGTTATGTAATCAAAGTGATGAGTGAGCCGCGTACATTGTTATTACCAAGAGACAATAAAGAAATTTTCTTGAAGAATCTGGAGACTTACCAGGATCCAAAAGTTTCATGGCAGTTCTATCGGGTTAAGAAAGATGAGAATATTCATGAGATTGCAACCCGTTTTGGAACCACTGTCAAGCAATTGCAAGCCATTAATGGAATTTCTAGAAATAAAAATCTCACACTCGGTCAGAAGATATTGGTTCCTCAGGCAATTGGTGAAATTTATGCAGAGAATACTGCCCATAGGAAAAAACAATTACAGAATTACCGGTCGGGTGTTTATATCGTCAGAAAGGGCGATACTTTATCTGAAATCGCAAAACGGCATGGTACCACCGTTGATCAAATCAAATTGTGGAATGATAGCGATGAAAACTTATCCATTGGTCAGAAACTGCAACTTTCAAGAAGTTAGTTGAAATTCCGTAAATTGTGTCTGGTACGCCTTCTGCACCAGCATCAATCAATGTGGCTTAGAAATTCGATGGCCCAACTGACACCAAATCCTGTAATTTCACTATCAACAGCGCCTAAACCATTTTTATGACTACTGGCTGATAGATCCATATGTAGCCAGGGCGTATCGTTCACGAATTTTCGCAGAAAACAGGCAGCGAGAATATGATCAAAGTCTCCACCTAACTCACACTGCTTGATATCTGCAATATTGCTCTCAAGGCTTTCTTCATAATCGATATCCATTGGAAACGCACAGACCCGTTCTCCACTTTTTTTGCCTGCAGAAATGGCTTTCTGAGTCAAATCATCGCGATTGCTAAAAATACCGCTATAACGTGAGCCTAACGCTGTTTTCATGCTGCCTGTCAAGGTGGCAAAATCGATTATCAGGTCTGGCTTGAGTTTGGTCGCCAAAGTGAGCGTATCTGCTAAAACCATTCGTCCTTCAGCATCAGTATGGACGATCTCAATAGATAAGCCGCTTAATGCTGAAATGATGTCATTTTGTTTGTATGCCTGCGGACTGATATGATTTTGCGCAATCGCAAGCCAGCAATCAATTTTAACTGGGATTTCAGCACGTGTGGCGGCCAGTAAAATACCAAGTGCAACTGCGGAGCCGTTCATATCTTCATGCATTCCCTGCATTGAGCCGGCTGGCTTTAAATTGTGGCCGCCGGTATCAAAACAAATGCCTTTTCCCACAATTGCAATGCTTTTGCTGGACGTATTCTTTTTACTGCAGTTATGCTGCAAATGAACAATGGCTGCATCCTCAGGATTGCTTCCTTGGGCAACGGCTACAAACGCACCAGCTCCCAATTCTCTCAAAGTCGCTAGATCAAACTCCTGATATTCCCAACCTTCGTTCTCAGCCAATTTCTTAATCTGTTGACGATAAGTTTTTGGCGTCAGTTCATTGGCTGGCAGTACTGTCAAGCCACGGGCTAATAAGTTACCCTCAGCCATTGCCCGTTGTAGTGTAAAGTTCTCTGCATCCTTGTAGCCATACAGAAATATATTGGTTACTGATTTTCTAACAGGTTTATTTTTGCGTACTGGCAAAGCTGCACCATTAACCCAAGTAGCATAGACGGCTAATTCGGAAAATATTTTCCTCTGATGCATCGTTCCATAAACAGCAATGTGAATTTCAGCTGGGTTTTCTATAAGCAGTAATTTGATAGCTTTGCGTATGCAAGTTTGTAGATCAAATGTGGATTTGCTCGTATTGAGCATTACCCAGGTACACAATTCACCATTTGCAAGATTTGCGCTCACCGGTGTATCACAGAGGTCAGTCAAAGCCATCTCACGACGCAAAAGCAACTTTCCCAAGGTTTCTTCGCCAGGGATATCGTATTTCTTGGGTAACTTTTCTAATTGGGGGAGTATTACGAGAATGTGTGATGCTTTAATAGTTTGATCAATAGGTGATATATTCTGGAAAAGTGATGCCAGCATTGAAAGCTTTCCTGTCAAATAATTTTTTTTGAATGACGATATCGGGAGTCATTGCATAAAGAATGATTGCTGATAATCTTTGTATTATATACGTCTTATGTGCATTATGGCTGAGATAGGCATTAACGGATAGAATTTATTCTGGCTTCAATAAAGGGATTAAAATAAGAATGCGGCAATATCTCGAATTAATGCAACATGTTATTGATCATGGTCATCAAAAATCCGATCGTACGGGTACTGGCACCCTATCAGTGTTTGGATATCAAATGCGCTTCAATTTAGTCGATGGTTATCCTTTGGTGACGACAAAGAAATGCCATTTAAAGTCGATCATTCATGAACTATTGTGGTTCCTGCAAGGTGATACGAATATCAGGTATCTGCATGAGAACGGAGTGACCATATGGGATGAATGGGCAGATCAGAATGGCGATCTTGGACCTATTTATGGCCACCAATGGCGGTCTTGGACAGCATCGGATGGACAGTATGTGGATCAACTCCAGGAAGTCATCAAACAGATAAAAAATAACCCCGACTCGCGTCGCATGCTGATTTCAGCCTGGAATGTGGGTGATTTACACAAAATGAGATTACCACCTTGCCATGCTTTCTTTCAGTTTTATGTGGCGGATAATCGATTGTCGTGCCAGCTATATCAACGCAGTGCGGATATTTTTCTGGGTGTGCCTTTTAATATTGCGTCGTACGCATTATTAACTCTGATGATAGCGCAAGTTTGCAACCTTCAACCCGGTGATTTTGTGCATACATTGGGTGATGCTCATCTTTACCTGAATCATCTCGAACAAGCCCATGAGCAACTCAAGCGGACGCCCAGGGCATTGCCTTATATGCGGCTAAATAGCGATATACAAGACATCCTGAATTTTAAGTATGAAGATTTTGTATTGGAAAATTATGATCCTTATCCCGCCATCAAAGCTCCGGTAGCCGTATGACACCACCACGCTTGTCTATCCTGGTGGCAATGGCCAGAAATCGGGTAATTGGTCAGAAAAATCAATTACCCTGGCACTTACCAGCTGATTTAAAACATTTTAAGTCCCTGACAATGGGACATCCTATTGTAATGGGGCGTAAAACTTATGAGTCTATTGGCCGCCCTTTACCCGGTAGAACCAATATCATTATGACTCATCAGGAAACTTTTGAGGTACCTGGAGCCATTGTCGTTCATTCGATTGAAAGCGCGCTGCAGAAATGCCAGGAAAATAACGCAGTCCAGCATGAAAGTTTCATTATCGGCGGTGAGAATCTTTATCGGCAAACTCTGCCGTATTGTCAGCGACTGTATATTACCGAAATTCAGAAGGATTTTGACGGAGATGCTTTTTTTCCGGAATTTGATTCAAATGAATGGCAGGAAGCGCAGCGCGATCAGCATTTCTCCGAAGGCAATGATATTTTCGAATATCATTTTGTGATATTGGATCGCAAGATGTAGCTTAAATCCTTGAAGAAAATGGCGAACTGATTGTTTTATCAGTTCGCCATTTTATTGACTGTCTACACAACATCAAGACGTGCGATTCAGATTCTATTGGAAGCTTATATCACTTTAACATCAGGCAGTGGAAAGCCATTGAAATTGCTGGCATAAGCAGTGGTATAAGCACCGGCGTTAGGAATGTAGATGAAATCGCCTTCTTGTACATCATTCGGTAGCATTAAATCATGCACCAGAATATCGACTGAGTCGCAAGTTGGACCGGCAACCGACCAAGGAATGTTACTGCCTTTGCGATCCGTGAGAATTTCATAACGCAAACCCTCAGTAATTTCTATCACGCCGCCAAACATACCAGCATCCCAGTACATCCAGCGTTTTCCATTGCGAGTTGCATTGCCGACAACCCGACAGACAAAATAAGCCGAGTCGGATACTAAATACCGACCAGGTTCAGCCATGATGCGTATGTTATCTGGTAAATCAGCAATGGCTTCATTAATGACATCAGCAATGATTTCAATGGAAGGAATAGGTTTGACGTGGCGAACCGGATAGCCTCCTCCAATATTCAGTAATCGGGGATTCAAGCCTGCCATCTGCATATCTGCAAAGACCTTTTTGGCACGTTCAATACCAACACGCCAATTCTGAGGATTGCGGCATTGCGAGCCTACATGAAAGGTTACTCCGGCTAAGTCTGCTTTCAGCTCTACAGCTTCGTGAATAATCTCATGAATATCCCCGAGGTGTGTACCGAATTTACCGGCTAATGGCCAATCGCTACCAATATTGGGGGTATCGATGCGTAAATACATCTTTGCATCTGGCTTGACACTGACTATTTTGCGTAATTCTTCTACACTGTCCAATACATACCATTCGACTCCCTTGGATGCTGCATATTCCAGGTAAGCGCGAGACTTCATCGGATTGCTATAAAAAATTTCAGCTGCCGGTACGCCAAGTTGCATGAGCAGATCAAGTTCGGCAATAGAAGCAATCTCGAAGCCGACATTTTCCTCAATCAGCGCTGTTAATACGCGAGCATCAGGATTGGCTTTGACTGCATAATGAGGGTGAACTCGAGGCATTGCTGCTTTAAAGCGCCGAGCTTTTTGTCGAATAATATTGCTGTCGACTAATAAAAATGGGCGCTGATAGCCATCTTTTAAGGCGTTCTTGACGTGCTTAAAATCCAGACTAACTTCATGGTGGGTATCGAATAGAACTTCTGATTGATCAGATTTTTGAACTGTAGAAGAGGATGTTCGCATGAGTGCTTTCCTTTAAAAATGGCTACGTAACAGGAATATGAATGTTTACTAAATCAGCTGGGGCAAAAAAGTTCTTGATACTTATCATGATGACCTCCTTATCGGTGAATTCATGTGTTTTTAATTTGCACGCATTATAGTCTGCATCGCGGGCAAATCAAGCATTTTTTTACGTTAAAATTAATTTTTAATTTACTAAAAGTTTATTTAAAAAAACAATAAGTTGTGCAATTGCCATTTATACTCCATTAGACGAGTTTTTTTAAGAAAAGTTTATGAAATTTCTACAGTTTTAAGCATTCAGTGATTTTCAACTGCTCGCCTCTGAGCGTAATGAAATCCAGTACGCCACATTGATCCAAATATAACCGATAAGAAGAATGATCAATGCCAATAAAATCGCAGGTAATTATCTGTTTTTTCATTAAACTGGAAATGAAATAGATTTTCTCCGCGATGCATAGTGGGTTGTTGAGAATGAAGTGTGAAAGGACCTGCGTGCTTTATCCGAGGTACTGAGCAAATACGATCATTGAAAGGACTGAGGCTGCGTGAATTGAGATAGAGATTAAGTGCTGTCGGTGCACAGTCTGAGGAGCAGTATTTTTGTCGAAACCGAATGCCAGCGCAGACGTTAGTGACATGTAATCGACTTTGTAAGGATTGGTCCACGCAACCGCACAGGCTCAAATGTGCACAGGCGCGCAGCCTATCCTGACAAAGCTTGTCAATGAGACGCTCATATTTTTGGCAATGTCACTCCTTGTTGCCCTTGATATTTCCCTCCCCGATCTTTATAGGAAGTTTCACAGACTTCATCCGATTCAAAGAAAATGACTTGTGCTACCCCTTCGTTGGCATAAATCTTGGCGGGCAGGGGGGTGGTGTTGGAAAACTCCAACGTGACATAACCCTCCCACTCGGGTTCAAAAGGGGTGACATTGACGATGATGCCACACCGGGCGTAGGTGGATTTGCCCAAACAAATGGTCAGGATGTTGCGCGGTATGCGAAAGTATTCAACAGTACGCGCCAGCGCAAACGAATTGGGAGGAATAATGCAAATGTCACTTTTTACATCAACAAATGAATTGGAATCAAAATTCTTCGGATCGACGATCGTGGAATTAATATTGGTGAATAACTTGAATTCATCCGAGCAACGGATATCGTAACCATAGCTGGAAGTGCCATAGGAAACGATGCGCTGGTTGTCTTTCTCGCGAATTTGGTCGGGTTCAAAAGGTTCAATCATGCCATGCGCTTGTGCCATATGGCGGATCCACTTATCTGATTTAATCGTCATGCTTTAATCCTGCTCAGTCATTTTCCATTACGATTTTGGCGAATAAATCTGAATGATCTTCAGCAGATTCGGCTACTTTGACAGCGATACGCCGCGCAATCATGCGATAAGTTTCAGCAATTTTTCCATCAGGCTCAGCGACGACACTGGGTTTGCCCATATCCGTATGTTCGCGGATTTTAATGTCGAGTGGCAATGCACCCAGAAACTCGACGTTGTAGTCCTTACACATCTTTTCGCCGCCGCCGGTACCAAAGATCGGCTCTGTGTGACCGCATTGCGTACAGGTGTGCGTACTCATATTTTCCACAATTCCAAAAATGGGAATGCCGACCTTTTCAAACATTTTCAAGCCTTTGCGGGCATCGAGCAGGGCAATATCCTGTGGCGTCGTGACAATCACTGCGCCTGTCACGGGAATTTTTTGTGCCAATGTCAATTGAATATCGCCGGTGCCGGGTGGTAAATCAACGACCAGATAATCCAGGTCTTTCCAATTGGTGTCGTTCAGTAATTGCTGTAAAGCCTGAGTCACCATCGGTCCGCGCCATACCATTGGAGTTTCCACATCAATCAGTAAACCAATCGACATGGCCTGAATGCCATGCGCCATAACCGGCTCCATGGTTTTGCCATCAAGCGAATCCGGATGCTGTGTGATGCCGAGCATTTGCGGCTGAGATGGGCCGTAAATGTCCGCATCTAAAATGCCCACAGAAGCGCCTTCGGCTGATAGCGCCAAAGCCAGGTTGACCGCGGTGGCGGATTTGCCCACGCCACCTTTGCCGGATGCCACTGCGATGATGTTTTTTACTCCGGGAATCAGTTTGACGCCACGCTGTGCGCTGTGAGGAATAATTTTGCTGTTGACTGACACTTGGATTTTTTCGATGCCTGGAATTGCGTGCAGCGCATCGGTTATTTGTTTCTGGATAGTCTGTTTGACACTATTCGCCGGATAACCTAATTCGATGTCGATCGATACGTGCTGTTGATCGATCTGAATATTGCGTACGGATTGAGTGCTGATATAGTCCTTGCCGGTGGTGGGATCAATGATTTGTTTGAGTGCAGACTGTATTTGTTGTTCTGAAATCGTCACTACTAAGCTCCTTTTTTCGACCTATTAAAGGTTAACAATTTAATAAATGGATGGTAACAAATATCAGGATTGCGCACACAGTTTGTTACAATAAGCCTTTATCCAATACGGTTTCTTGAGAGTCAATGAATAAGCGAAAAATTCTGGTTACCTCGGCGCTTCCCTATGCCAATGGCAGTATCCACTTAGGTCATTTGGTGGAATATATTCAAACGGATATCTGGGTGCGCTTTCAGAAAATGCGTGGACACACAGTATATTATGTGTGTGCGGATGATACGCATGGAACTCCGATCATGCTACGCGCAGAAAAAGAGGGGATATCACCAGAAATGCTGATCGCGCGCGTGCACGATGAGCATCTGGGGGATTTTATCGGCTTTCATATTCAGTTCGACAATTATTACAGCACGCATTCGTTGGAAACGCGCCGTTTTTCAGAAGAGATCTATGGCAAGCTTAAAACTGCCGGCTTGATTGCAGTGCGAGGTATCGAGCAATTGTATGATCCGGTCAAAAATATGTTCTTGCCCGATCGGTTTGTTAAAGGGGAATGTCCAAAATGCAGCGCTAAGGATCAATACGGCGATTCTTGCGAAGCCTGCGGGGCAGCTTATGCGCCGACGGATCTGAAAAATCCGTATTCGGCGGTTTCCGGTGCCAAGCCAGTTAAAAAATCATCGGAGCACTATTTTTTCAGTTTGTCTGATGTGCGCTGCGCTGATTTTCTACGCTGTTGGACGAGTGAAGCCGATCATTTGCAGATCGAAGCTGCGAATAAAATGCGTGAATGGCTGGGTGAAGCCGGAGAAAACAAGCTGTCCGATTGGGATATTTCCCGGGATGCACCTTATTTTGGCTTTGAAATTCCCGATGCACCGGGCAAGTATTTTTATGTCTGGCTGGATGCACCGATCGGATATATGGGAAGCTTTCAGAATTTATGCGTCCGTGAGCACATTGATTTTGATGAATTCTGGCGACAAGGTTCGGATGCCGAGTTGTATCATTTTATCGGCAAGGATATTCTTTATTTTCACGCCTTATTCTGGCCTGCGATGCTGGAAAATGCCGGCTACCGCACACCTACCAAGATTTTTGCGCATGGTTTTCTCACCGTGAACGGCGAAAAAATGAGTAAATCCCGTGGTACATTCATCACGGCAGAAAGCTATTTGAAACAAGGACTCAATCCTGAATGGCTGCGCTACTACTATGCAGCGAAACTGAATGGAACGCTGGAAGACATCGATCTGAATCTGGAGGATTTTGTTGCGCGCGTCAATTCGGATTTGGTGGGCAAGTTCATTAATATTGCTAGCCGTTGTGCTGGATTCATCAGCAAGCGCTTTGATGGCAAGTTAGTGGATGGTCGGCAATATCAACTATTACAAGCCATGGTTAATGAGCGCTTTGCTACCTGGCGCCCGGATCAGATTGAGAAAGCTTTTGAGGACAGGGAGTTTTCAGCTGCGATTCGCCATATCATGAAGTTTGCCGATGAAGCGAATGAAATGATTCACGAACTGGCGCCCTGGGAAATTGCCAAGAATCCGGACCGTAACGATGAATTGCAACGCGTTTGCAGTCTGGGTATTCAACTGTTTTATTTGTTGTCGCGTTACCTGAAGCCGATCTTGCCGGAAACTGTGCAACAAATCGAGGGTTTTCTCAATTGTGAGCCTTTGGCCTGGCCGCAGTTGAATGCAGGGCAACCCGTGGCTGATTTATTGTTGCCCGCAGGCCATGCGATCCATGCTTATCAGCATTTAATGACGCGTATCGATGCCAAGCAGATCGATGCATTGATAGCTGCCAATACGCACAGCTTGGCGCCTGCCGCGCACCACGATTCTCCCGCGCGTCATGCAGAAAAACAGCAGCACGCCGTTATGCCGATTGCTGACACGATTTCCATTGATGATTTCAGTAAAATCGATTTGCGCATTGCAAAAATCATCAATGCCGAGCATGTCCCGGGTGCAGAAAAACTATTGAAGTTGACACTGGATATTGGCAATGAGCAACGCACGGTGTTTGCCGGCATTAAATCGGCCTATGATCCTGAGCAGCTCAAGGGGAGATTGACGGTTATGGTCGCAAACCTAGCGCCACGGCAAATGAAATTTGGACTGTCGGAAGGAATGGTGTTGGCTGCCGGTGGCGGCAATCCAGGCGAATTATTCATACTTTCTCCGGATGACGGCGCACAACCGGGAATGCGGGTGAAGTGATCACCATTTTCGATGAGCTTGCCAATGAATGGTATCGCCGAGCAGATCAAACAACTGGAACTAAAATTATTACACCTTGATCTGAAGACAGAACCTGAACTGATTAATGATTTGCTGTCTCATGATTTTGAAGAAATCAGTCAGAGCGGGAAAATAAATGCCAGGCGCGATGTGGTTGATTGGCTCATTCATAAAGACATTCATCTTCAATGGTCGCTGAATGATTTTAGAATCCGCATGCTGACGGATGAGTTGGTGATGGCAATGTATACTGCCCAAAAAATGAACGATAGGAATAACCTCAGCAAAGGATCCATGAGAACTTCGATCTGGCGACGCCAAGGAAGTGCTTGGAAAATGATATTTCATCAAGCATCAAAAATTACTGACTGATTCACTGTAGTTCCGGATGTTTAAGGAAGTGCTGATTAATTCAACGAACGTGATGAAGGGCGAGGCGCACGGAACGCAACAACCGAGACATATCAATCTGATAGGCGAGGGAGTGAGTACCGCGCAACGAAGCAATTCGCTCGTGCAGTCAATTAATCAGCGTTTCCTTAAGTACATATGAAGCAATGGAAACAAGCGTTGATCAATAACCAATCAATTTGATTTGAACACTAGGAGAACATATTGGAATTCAATGAAGAGCAGCAATTAAACGAGATTAAAAAAAATCTTGCTACAGTTAAACAACGGATTGCTGATACCTGCCAGCGAATTGGGCGCGATCCATCCAGTGTTCGGCTCCTGCCTGTCACCAAAACAGTACCGGCGGAGAGATTGCGCATTGCTTTTGCAGCGGGATGCCATGAGATGGGAGAAAATAAGATTCAAGAAGCGCGCGAGAAATCCGAAGCGCTGCAGGACTTGGACATCAAATGGGCAATCATTGGTCATTTGCAAACCAACAAAGCTAAATATCTGGCGCGCTTTGCCAATGAATTCCAGGCGCTGGATAGTTTGAAAGTCGCGGAAGAGCTCGACAAGCGCCTGCAAAATGAGGGGCGTGCGATTGATGTTTATGTGCAAGTCAACAGTTCCGGTGAAGCCAGCAAATTCGGCCTGCCGCCGGAAGAAGTGCGCGCGTTTGTTCAACAATTGCCAAATTATTCATCCCTTCGTATCAAAGGGCTCATGACGCTGGCCATTTTTTCGACCGACCATGATCGTGTACGCGAATGCTTTGTCAAAATGCGTGACATCCAAGCGATGTTGCGCCAGGAAGCGCCAGCAGGATTGTCATTTGACGAACTCTCAATGGGAATGTCGGGCGATTACGAATTGGCGATTGAAGAAGGAGCAACGGTCGTGCGGGTCGGGCAGGCTATTTTTGGCAAACGGCCTTTGCCGGATAGTCATTACTGGCCGGGATTGGGTTAGACAGCGCACAACCTGGTCACGCCTAATGACTGTCTGCTTATGAAAGTATTCATTTTGATCTGGTGCAAGAATCCTGCGAATGCCAATAACTCCTTATTGACCTTTCGTACGCTGCGTACCGGATTTCCTTCCTCTGAGGTGGTGGTATATGACAACGCCAGCATCATCGGCGAGCAAACCAAGCGGCTTTGCCAGGAAGTGGGTGCTCAATATTTTCGCTTTGAAAAGGAAATAAGGCATCACGCATACCTCAAGTTAATTTTATTGAATGAGCCCAATGCAATCCTGGTAGATCCGGACATCATTTTTTGGGAGCAAGTAGAGCATTGGGATTTTTCCCATTATTTAATAGCTGGGCGTCTAATCCCGAATTTCTATGACCACTATACGCGCTGCCATACGGTCAGTCGCCTACATTCGAGCCTGATGTGGTTGCCGGATTTGAAGCAGTTGCGTTCACATTTTACCATAAAAACAGCACGTTACTTCGATCCCATTACGCACCAAACAGCCATTGTGGGTTCCGAGTGGGTTTTTTGGGATACGCTGGCAGGCCTCTATCATTTGTTTAAAGAGCAATCGTATTGCTTTAGCGAACGTGAATTGAACGCCTACGATCATCTATTCTGTGGCACTCATTTGGACCTGGTCATCGACGATATCGGTGCTGATTCCATCATTGCCAAAGGTTCTCGCATGGCTATGGAGAATATGGCGTCTCTTAAAGGATATTGGCGGCAGCAGGATGAATATTTGACGGCCAACCCAAGTCCTTTTCTGGATAGTTTGTTTGAGTCCAGCATAAAACATTCAATATTAAGCAAATAATATTCCGCTTGAATTTAGACAGCGTTATTTGCCTGACCAGTTTCTGATTAATGAACTCTGGTATGTAACTTGTCCTGCCGTGCCATTTATCTTCGCTGTGATCGTCATTATCTTCCGATGACTGCCTTGTTTTACGGGCATCGCCGTGAATCTCTCCGGTGAGTAAAAATTTCTGGGCGATTAAAATTTATAACCGCGATGCAACGCTACAATCCCTGCGGTCATGTTGAAATATTCCACTCGCTCAAAACCAACCCGTGCCATTAATTCCTTTAATTCATCCTGGGAAGGGTGCATGCGGATGGATTCTGCCAGGTATTGATAGCTTTCCGCGTCATTGGCGATCATTTTTCCCATGGTGGGCAGCAGTTTGAATGAATAAGCATCGTAAGCGGGTTGCAGGGGTTTCCAGACTTTGGAAAATTCCAGCACGATGACGGTTCCGCCGGGTTTGATGACACGCAGCATTTCCTTCAGCGCAACATCCTTGTGGGTCATATTTCTGAGACCAAACGCCACGCTGACGCAGTTGAAATAGTTATCCGGAAAGGGTAATTTCTCGGCGTCACATTGTGCGACCGGAGTTGGCGTGCCTTCATCAATCAGGCGATCCCGACCGATGGACAGCATGGAGTTATTGATGTCTGTTAACCACACCTCACCGGATTTACCCACTTTCTGCAGGAATAATGCACTCAAATCACCGGTGCCGCCGGCAATATCCAACACCTTGTCGCCACTTCTCACGCCGCTGGTTTCAATGGCAAAGCGTTTCCATAAGCGATGCAGACCCACGGACATCAGGTCGTTCATCAGATTGTAGCGTTCGGCCACGGAATGAAAAACTTCGGCAACTTTGCCGGCTTTTTCATCTTCAGAAACGGTATTGAAGCCAAAATGAGTAGTTTTAGTCATGATTATGATTGAGTTTAAAGTTGTTATAGCTAGATGATAATCGTTGATGGTTGATTTATTGAAAATGAACCATCTGGTCTGGCGCAATTTTACATTCTATTTGCAGGTATGACTTGTGGTTTGCTGCGGCTTGGCGACAGGTTCGCGACTGGCCCCGGCTGCTTCTAATCGTTGCAGATAACGTTGCCACATATTATCTTGATTGAGACCATAGTTATAGAGCAAATCCCAGGAATAAAGTCCTGTATTATGACCGTCGGAAAAATTCAGTTGTATGGCATAATTTCCAACAGGCTCGATGCTTCTAATGCTGACCAGTTTCTTACCGGTCTGCAGCACTTCCTGTCCAGGGCTGTGGCCAGACACTTCGGCTGATGGCGAGTGCACGCGTAAAAATTCACATGGATAGTGGAAAGTTTTGCCGTCCGAGAAAGAAACATCCAATATTCTGGATTTCTGGTGTAATTTGATTTCTGTAGGATAAGGTGTGTCTTTGGTTAAACCAGCCATAAGATGCATTAGTACAAATTGAAATGGATGAAGAGTAATCGATAAACTCATGAATGGCAAACGTTACAGGATTCATTTAATCCAATCTGGAATTGACCGATGGCCGCAAAAATACTAATCGTGGAAGATGAAGTCGCTATACAGGAACTGATTACTTATAATTTACAGCAAGCCGGCTACGAAACACTATGTGCCGATAATGCTGAGAAGGCGATGTCTATTATTAATGAAGCATTGCCCGATTTGATTTTATTGGACTGGATGTTGCCCAATATGAGCGGCATTGAGTTTGCACGCATTTTGCGCAAAGGGGAGCGCACCCGCTTAATTCCTATTATTATGCTGACCGCGCGCTCGATGGAGGCGGATAAGGTAACAGGTCTGGAAATCGGCGCGGACGATTATATGACTAAGCCTTTTTCGCCCCGCGAAATGATCGCCCGCATCAATGCAGTTCTGCGTAGATTGATTCCAGAGGCAACTGAGGAAGTCGTTGAATTGGACGGTTTGCGTCTTGATCCAGTGAATCATAGAGTTACGGTTGAGAATAAAGAAATCGAATTGGGGCCTACAGAATTTCGTCTGCTGCATTTCATGATGACGCATACGGAACGTGTTTATTCGCGCAATCAATTACTGGACCGGGTTTGGGGAGATCATGTGTTTGTCGAGGATCGTACCGTAGATGTGCATATACGCCGTTTACGCAAAGCACTAGAATTGGTCGGTAAAGATGCGCTGATACAAACTGTCCGCGGTTCAGGGTATCGATTCTCATCGATTCCAGCATTACCCGCAGTTGACTCCGATGCAGAGATGTAATTTCAGGATAATGTAAGTGTCTGATATCTGGGAACGTTCCTTTAATATGATTCTGGTTGTCCTGATCACTGCGGTGCTCTGGATGATTTTCGGCGCCGTGAATGCACTCATTTTCTGCAGCGGTGCTTTGTTATGGATGGTGTTTCACCATGTCAGGCATTTAGTGGCGCTGGAGCGCTGGTTGCAGGTTTCCGATCATACGCCGGCAAGCATTCCGGCCGGATCCGGCGCCTGGGATGATGTATTTGCGCATTTGGCGCGATATGTTCGCCAGCACAGTCAAAGTCAGGAGCAATTGAGTCTTGCTCTGGAGCGAATGCAAAAAATTACTTCGGCCATGCCAGATGGAATTGTCATTCTGGATGAAACGGATCGGATTGAATGGTGTAATCCGGTTGCAGAGCAGCACTTAGGAATCAATTTATCATTGGATGCAGGGCAGCAAATCACTTATCTGGTGCGGCAAATCCCTTTTGTTGAATATCTGGCGGCGCGCAAGTACAGTAATCCTCTGATCCTTAAGCAAACGCGTCAGCAGGGAATCATCGTTTCTTTACAATTGGTACCTTACGGCTATAAGCAGAAGCTATTGATCAGTCGCGATATCACGCGCTTTGAAAAAATAGAAACCATGCGACGTGATTTTATCGCCAATGTGTCGCATGAGTTGCGCACACCGCTGACAGTCGTTGGTGGCTTTCTCGAGACTTTGTCCGCCGATGAGCCTGTCAGTGTCGATTTCAATAAACGTGCCTTGGCATTAATGACTCAGCAAACTACGCGCATGCAACGGTTGGTTGAAGATTTGTTGGTGTTGTCGCGTCTTGAGAATGAACAGAATAAAGTAAATGACAAGCCCGTTGATGTGGCTAGTTTATTGCAGAGTGCCTTGCAGGACGCAGAATCTCTCAGTGCGGGTCGCCATCACATCCGATTAAATGTCGCGACCCGGGATCAATTATCGGGGAGTGAAGAAGAGTTGCGTAGTGCTTTTGGTAATTTGATCAGCAATGCTATTCGCTATACGCCAGATGGTGGCGAGATCAGTATTAACTGGGAGAAAAAAGACGGGCAGGGATTGTTCTCTGTGCAGGATAGTGGTATCGGCATTGAGTCTCAGCATATCCCGCGCTTAACGGAGCGTTTTTATCGTGTCGATAGCAGTCGCTCACGAGAAACCGGTGGTACCGGGCTTGGGCTTGCTATTGTAAAACATGTTTTGAATCGACACGATGCGCGTCTGGAAATTATCAGCAAAGTAGGTAAGGGCAGCTGCTTCAATATATGGTTTTCTGCCAAACGACTCATCACCAGCGATAGTGATGAGTAATTTTTTGTGTACTATGATTAGTCTCGCGTTGTTTATTTAATATTGTTTTTAATCAATAAGTAGAAATGTTTTAATGAGTGAGTTATTTCTTACAACTTTGATTGCCACTTGAATAGACTGCAAATCATCTCGTGATGTAATTGCACATTAACAATCTGCACCTAATAGAAATTTTTTCTGCTATTCTGACTGAGCAAAAACTGAGTTTTTGCTTATAAATTGAAAAAAGAGGAGAAAAATATGTTTAAAAAAACAGCAAGCGCCTTAGCATTAGTTGTTGCCATGGCTTTCACCGCAAGCAGTGCATTTGCAGCATGTAGTCTTGATACTGAGAAAGATGGTAAAAGTGCATGTGCTGCCAATCAAGTATGTTACTTGGTAGAAGGAAATTGTATTGATAAGAAAAGCCTTACAGCCGGTAAATCATGTAAGAAATCAGGTGTCTGCCAAAACTTATGTGTGAAAGAAGATGGCAAAGAAACTAACAGTGATGGTTCCGAAACAGGACAATGTAATTAGTCCGTTTCCTAGAATCAGCGCTATTATTCCAACTTGCGGCGGTAATCGGCTTGAGTATGGGGTTCATCTAATCTGATGAGCTAATCTAGGTAACATGAAACAATAAGAAAAGACCACCGACTAGTCGGTGGTCTTTTAGCTGCTGCTGAATCTTTTGCTACGGGAATAGCATTACCTGATTACTGGGGAATCATGGTCCAGATTGAGTTTAGCTTTGTTAGTGATGGGATTTTGTGATACTGCCATTTTTCTATGTAAATCTGCATGTATCTTGCTCTCTTTTACAGTTTTTTCATATTCACGAATATTCGCTGAAGTATGTGACTGAAGCTCCTGCCCTTGTCTTCCATAATAATAAGGATGCGCCTCATATTGCTTGAGTACCTCTTTATTTTCTTGCAAATTTGTTTCTGCTTCTTTAGCTATATTTTCATAATGCTTAACTAAAGCTGCATGGTCGTTATGATTGATTTCGTTTTGTGCCATTACGGATGAAGCGAACATACTCAATGTAAGCAAAGGTAACAAGGTTAAAAATTTTAGTGTTCTCATGCTAAGTACCCTCCAGGTGTCAACGAATGATGGCATCTTAGTTCGTTTAATGAGTTGTGCCTATTGGGGAAACCATTGTTTTTTGCTAATGGAAACCCTTAAATTGAATGAGTTTTTCCTAGCAGAAAATCGAAATTAGTGCTGGATACGAAGCTCAGATAAGCATTGCGGTTAAAATTGATGATCTTGTTTTCTATGCCTGAAGTTTTGACTATTCCGCTAGGACTTGCCAATTCTGCAATGTTTTCAAGAAATCTATTGATCTTCTTTTATGTAAATATATACAATCAAATATGACATGCTGCTAATGCGGTTATAAACCTCGTGAGTTTGCAAGATTGTCAATGGATGAGAAGAGTCAAGCATTGTAATTTCATAGACCACATAGAATTTATGATACATATCACATAGAATCATCAGTTGCCTATAAGAAAATTATTCAATTTTCAATAAAGAACAGCAAAGTTAGGTCTATGAGTTAGCGAAACACCCGAAAACCACAGTACATGGATTGATTTAATATTTCAATTTGATTCAATGAGTTGTGGTTGAATTGCGCATTTACGAACTAATCCTTACCGTTATCCAAAAATGAAAATCCAAAAATGGTTGTTATCTGCCATAGCAGGCTGCACGCTTTTTTTTCCGACTCAATCGATCGTGCATGCTAAGACTCTGAAAAGCTTTATCAAGGAAAATCGAATAGAACTGGGGGGATGGATTAATGCGGGAGCTACTTTTAATCCCAGTCAAACGAATGGATTTAACGGGCCGGTTATTTTCAATGATCAGGCAAATCGATTTCAACTGAATCAATATAATGTATTTTTGCGACGCTCAGTGGTTTCGGAAGGCAAGCAATGGGATTTTGGTGGGCGTTTCGATTTTATGTTTGGGACCGATGCCATCTTTACGCAAGCATTTGGTGTGCCAGCTTATGATGTGAATAGCGGCGAGCCTTTGAAAAGAGGCCATTGGGATTTGAATCTATGTTGCTCATCGACCCGAACCTACGGAATAGCCCTGCCGCAAACCTACCTGGAAGCTTATGTGCCTGTCGGCAATGGGCTTAACGTGAAATTGGGGCATTTTTATACGCCCACAGGATTTGAAACGGTTTCGGCACCAGATAATTTTTTCTACTCACGCGCTTACACCTTGAATGCAGGTGAGCCATTTACGCACACTGGTTTATTGGCAAACTATACCGTCAACAAAAATTGGTTAATCTTGGGTGGTCCTATTACCGGTAGTGCGACTGGTGGATGGGATGGAGGGTGGGACAAACAATTGGGAAACTGGAGCGGAATTGCCGGTTTTACATGGACCAGCGACAATCAGGCCACTTCATTTCATTTTTCTGGCACCTACGGCGAAACTTCTACACGCAGTAGCGAAACCTGGGGATTCTACAATGTAGTGTTGCAGCACAGGATTACTCCAAAAACACTTGTTGTTTTGCATCATGTGTTTGGTCATGCGGGAGGTGTACTGTTAAACAATTCCAAATACACCAATGTCACTAAAGATGCTGAATGGTATAGCGTTGTTGCGCATTTATACTACGATTTGACCGATACATTATCAGTCGGTGCCCGAGGGGAGTGGTATCGCGATAGAGATGGTTTTCGTAACCCATCACCCTTCCGAATAGCTGCTGCTGCGCAGAATGTTAATGGCACTCCGGTCAGTTTTGCGGGAGATCTTCGCACTGTCAGTATTGCGCCCGCTGATTATTATAGCGTAACAGTGGGGCTTAATTGGAAGGCGGCCAAAGCGTTGAATATTAGATCTGAGCTATTAAAGAAGCTGAATATTCGCCCGAATATTCGCTACGATCGAGTGGACGCATATAAAACAGCAGCCTATCAACCATTTGACGGCAATAAGGATCAAATACTATTTTCTCTCGACTTTTTACTCCCTTTTTAAAAGAAAGGGATTGCCAGATTGTAGCAACTACCGACGCGCAGGTTAGTAGTTGCTATGTTTTTGCTTAAAGTTCTTTACCTGAAGATTCTGATGGTTCTAGCGTCAAATCATGATTAAGGTGAGCTTTCGTTTTATTGATTTGCTGTTCTTGTTCTATCGCCATGATTCTGTGCTGCTCAGCACTTCTTAGGCTTTCTTTCAAAGCCTTTTGGTATTCGTGAATATTTGCAGAAGCATGCGATCTCATATCCTGACCTTGCCGACTATAATAGTAAGGATGAGCTTCGCATTCCTCAAGTACTTTTTGATTGGCTTCTAATCTGATTTTTACTTCGTTCACTTGATTTTCGTAATATTTTGCCATTGCATTATGGTCGTTATGTGCAACATGCGTTTGAGCAATGACCGAAGGATTCATTTGTGCACAAGAGGTCAATAAAACGAACGCAAGTAAAGGCAGCCATACTATGATTTTTAGTGCTTTCATGATCGGTACCCTCCAAACATAAACCAGTAATAGCATCGTAACTCAGTCAACAAGCAACGACTATTGGGGAAACTCTGGTTTTTTGGTACGGGAAACCATTAGGAAGCCTTGCGGTGTCTGATAACGATTAAAGCTAACCAGCTTTGGCGTGAATTTTATGGAGAAAAAACAATGGAAGAAAACCCTAAGCGGATTCTCTTCTGCTTACCTACAGAGTTGGATGAATGCATTAATAGCTATGGATGAATGAAATCTTGATTACTTTCGTCAAATCATCAATACTCGATGCACCAATATACTTGATAAGATTCCATTCTATTCAACGTTTTTTACGTTTAGCAGGACGATGATTCTCTGGAGCGACTGTTTGGCGATTTGACCATATCACAGCGGTTATTCCAGCTAAAATCATGGGAATTGATAACCATTGACCCATTGTGATTCCTAGCGTCAATATGCCCATAAAACCATCTTCCGGTTCGCGAAAAAATTCTGCAAAGGAACGCAGTACACCATAACCAATCATGAACATTCCGGTGACTGCGCCGGTTGCACGGGGTTTGGAGGAATAAATCCAAATGAATAGAAAGAGCACGATGCCTTCAAGTGCAAATTGATACAGCTGCGAAGGATGGCGGGGTAGTTCATCGACATAAGGGAAAACCATGGCCCAAGGCACATCAGTAGGACGTCCCCAGAGCTCGGCATTGATGAAATTACCAATACGACCGGCCCCCAATCCAAGAGGGATCAGTGGAATGACGAAATCAGTGACAGCGAGCCATGGTAATTCATGTTTGCGCGCAAGCAAAATCATGGCGAAAAAAACACCCAGAAATCCGCCATGGAAAGACATGCCACCTTCCCAGATGGCCAGGATTTGTAAGGGATGCTCCAGATAGTAGCCGAATTGATAAAATAAGACATGACCTAAGCGCCCTCCCAGAATCACACCTAGCATTCCGTAAAATAATGCGTCATCGAGCATTTCATAGGTAAAAACAGAATGTGGATTGTGCTTGATTCGATAGCGCCCTAATAAGATAAACAGCACAAAACCGATCAAATACATCAATCCATACCAATGGACGGAAAGTGGTCCCATTGAAATGGCAACCGGATCAATTTGAGGATGAACGAGCATAGCTTTGACCTTATTTACGGTAAAATACTATTCATTATACCAAGTGCGTTTGTGATAATCGTACGCCTTGTCATAAATTGTATTTTTATCTTTTCCAGGAGCAAGCATGTCAGACAATAAACGTAGCCAGGCCATTACTCAAGGTGCCCAACGGGCGCCCAATCGCGCGATGCTGCGCGCCGTTGGATTTAATGACGGAGACTTCAACAAGCCGATTGTCGGCGTGGCAAACGGCTATTCAACCATCACGCCCTGTAATAAGGGATTGAATGAGTTGTCGTTGAAAGCGGAATCTGCATTGAGGCAAGCCGGCGCCATGCCGCAAATGTTCGGCACCATCACGGTATCGGATGGCATTTCAATGGGTACGGAAGGTATGAAATATTCTCTAGTTTCGCGCGAAGTCATCGCCGATTCCATTGAAACCTGCGTGCAAGCGGAAAGTATGGATGGTGTCATAGCCATTGGCGGATGCGATAAGAACATGCCGGGTGCAATGATTGCGATTGCGCGGATGAATGTGCCGGCAATTTTTGTGTATGGCGGTACGATTAAACCTGGGCACTATAAAGGACAGGACCTCACTATTGTCAGTGCATTTGAAGCAGTCGGCCAGCACAGTGCGCATAAAATAGACGATGAAGAATTGCTGCAAGTGGAGCGCCATGCCTGTCCCGGCGCCGGTTCTTGTGGCGGTATGTTCACGGCTAATACCATGTCGTCCGCTTTTGAAGCGATGGGCATGAGCCTGCCTTATTCTTCCACCATGTCTGCGGAAGATGATGAAAAACTGGTTAGCGCTGGGCAATCCGCTGAAGCTCTGGTCAACGCGATCAGAAAACAAATTCTGCCGCGCGATATCATTACTCGCAAGTCGGTAGAAAATGCTGTTGCAGTCATCATGGCTGTGGGTGGATCTACCAATGCGGTGCTGCATTTTCTGGCGATTACGCATGCGGCAAAAGTTCCATTCAATATTGATGACTTTGAGCGCATACGTGGCAAAGTACCTGTCTTGTGCGACCTGAAGCCTTCTGGACGCTATGTCACGGCTGATCTGCATCGTGCAGGCGGCATCCCGCAAGTGATGAAAATGCTGTTGGTGCATGGTTTGCTGCATGGAGATTGCATTACCATCAGTGGACAAACCATTGCAGAAATCTTGAAAGATATTCCCGATTCGCCGCGTGCCGATCAGAATGTCATTCGCCAATGGGATAATCCAATGTATGCGCAAGGACATTTGGCAATACTGAAAGGCAATCTATCCACGGAAGGTTGTGTGGCAAAAATTTCTGGTATTAAGAATCCAAAAATTACTGGACCTGCACGCGTATTTGAATCGGAAGAAACCTGCATGGCAGCGATTCTCGCCCGCAAAATTCAACCGGGCGATGTGGTTGTGATTCGCTACGAAGGACCGAAAGGAGGGCCTGGCATGCGTGAAATGCTTTCACCCACTTCGGCCTTGATTGGTGAAGGACTGGGAGATTCTGTTGGATTGATTACAGATGGGCGTTTTTCCGGAGGAACCTATGGTATGGTGGTAGGACATGTTGCTCCTGAGGCTTTTGTCGGAGGAACCATCGCGCTGGTCGAAGAAGGTGATTCAATTACTATTGATGCTGAACAACGTTTGTTGCAATTGAATGTTTCAGATGAGATTCTGGCGCAACGGCGTGTTGCCTGGCAACCACCACAACCACGGTATACTCGTGGCGTATTGTCCAAATATGCGAAGCTGGTATCAACTGCGAGTGTAGGTGCCATTACTGACTAAGTGTGTATCGTCTCCGATTGAGAGTTGCTGCGTGACGAAAATGCCGATGAATGAAAGTGCGTAAAACTAGCTGCTGCTATCGACGCTGGAACTAATAATTTACCATGAAGTCTTAGCAACGCAGTATCATCAGTTGCAGCAGCGGATTTTGTGAGCGCGAGGGTATGTTCGGTAACAAGATGCATACCTGAAAGAACAAATTTGCAGGATTTGCTGCATGTCTGCGAAGTTCAGGGTAGAATGATTACCCTTTTATAATTTTAATAAGGAAAAAAATATGAAAAAAGTATTAATAGGAGTCGTTGCTGCATCTGCCTTATTACTCGCTGGTGGTGTGCACGCAAGTGCTGAACTGGCAAAAAGCAGTGGTTGCTTGAACTGTCATAATGTTGATACCAAACTGGTTGGTCCAGCATTGAAAGAAGTGGCAGCAAAATACGCTGGCAAAGATGATGCTTCTGCATATCTGACTGATAAAATCATTAAAGGAAGCAATGGTGTTTGGGGTCCAATTCCAATGCCGCCAAATGCTAACGTTAGCCCAGAAAACGCTAAAGTGTTGGCAGATTTTATCCTGACATTGAAATAATACGTTTTAGCTGAAAAGAAGCCGACGCGTAACAACGTCGGCTTTTTATTTGCGCCAAAGCAAATTTTTTGTATATTGATTGCTAGCAATAACTTGTATATCCAAGCGAGGAAGAAATGAAAACGCGTATAACTTGGAAGGGGAATGTCAGTTTCCAGGCTGAGTCTGGGAGCGGTCATTCGGTGCTAATGGATGGCGCTCCGGAAGCCGGTGGACAAAATATGGGACCGCGTCCGATGGAAATGCTGTTGATGGGGTTAGGCGGGTGTACTACTTTTGACGTGGTGTTGATACTTAAAAAAAGCCGTCAAGAGATCAGTGATTGTGTGGTGGAAATTGAAGCGGAGCGTGCGCCTGTTGATCCCAAGGTTTTTACCCATATTCACTTGCACTTCATAATCACCGGCAATCATCTGAACCTCCAGCAGGTTGAACGCGCCATCAACCTATCGGCCGAGAAATATTGCTCTGCATCCATCATGCTGAAAAGTACTGTGAAAATTACGCATGATTTTGAGATTATACAATCCAGCGCCCAACCTAATTAGCGATACCATTTACCGTGAAAATGGCATCGCCATGGCATGGTTCATAGCAAGCCGGATTCGTGGGCTTGCTGATCGGCATGATAACTGGAGCGCACCATCGGCCCACACGCTGCATGGCTAAATCCCATTTCAAGGGCTGCCCGCTCAAACACCTTGAAACCTTCTGGCGTGACATAACGCATTACTGGTAAATGGCCAATGCTGGGTTGTAAATATTGACCAATCGTCAACATCTCTACATTGTGAGCGCGTAAATCGCGCAACACCTCCATAATTTCTTCGTCGGTCTCGCCCAATCCAAGCATCAATCCCGACTTGGTCGGAATATGTGGAAAGTTTGCTTTGAAATCTTTCAGTAGCCTCAGAGAATTAGCGTAATCTGCTCCCGGCCTGCATTGCTTATACAATCTGGGCACGGTTTCAAGATTGTGGTTGAGAACATCGGGTGGGCAAGCAGCGAGCTTCTCCAAAGCAATGTCCAGTCGACCTCTGAAGTCTGGCACCAGTGTTTCAATTTTTGTGTGCGGCGCATGCGTGCGTATTTCACGAATGCAATCGGTGAAATGTTGTGCGCCACCATCACGCAGATCATCTCGATCCACACTGGTGATCACGACATATTTCAATTTCATGGCCGCGATAGATTGAGCCAGATGCAACGGTTCATCGGCATCTGGTGGTTTGGGTCTGCCATGAGCCACATCGCAGAAGGGGCAGCGGCGGGTACACAAATCACCCAGAATCATGAAGGTGGCAGTGCCTTTACCGAAACATTCGCCGATGTTTGGACAGGAAGCTTCTTCGCAGACTGTGTGCAATTTATGTTCCCGCAGTAATCGCTTAACTTCATAAAAGTTTTCACTGCTGGATGAGCGCACGCGAATCCAGGAAGGTTTACGCAGTAGATCACTGCGTGATTGTGGGGTGACTTTAATCGGATTGCGTGCGGTTTTGTCAGCGCCTTTCTGGCGAGTATCAGTGGTCATGATGGTAAATAAATTATCCTTTAAACAGTTTTTCTTGTAATTTCTGAGCAAGCTGATTACTTAAAACCTCTATGTCGTCGGTAATGCCCAAATCCTTGGTTTGTGTCACTCGCAGTCCTTGATATCCGCACGGGTTGATGTAAGAGAATGGCGTCAAATCCATATTCACATTGAGCGCAATGCCGTGATAGCAAAAATTTTTCCTTATTTTTAAACCCAATGAGGCAATTTTTGCGTTATCGACATAAACCCCCGGCGCTTCTATGCGTCCTGTTGCTGTGACGTGATAATCATGCAGCAAGTCTATCACGGCATTTTCCATGCATCTGACCAATTCGCGCACGCCAAGTTTTAACCGGCGGATATCCAGTAGCAAATAAGCGATGATTTGCCCCGGTCCATGATAAGTAATTTGCCCGCCACGATCAGTTTTGATCAAGTTGATGCCATGATGATGCATGAGCAAGTGTTCAGGCTTTCCCGCTATGCCCTGAGTGAACACTGCCGGGTGTTGTAATAACCATATTTCGTCGCAGGTTTGTGCCGTTCGGCTTTGAGTAAACGCTTTCATGGCTTGCCACGTGGCTTGGTAATCACATATCCCCATTTTTTTGACAATAAAATGGGGATGCTCAAACGTCGACACTGAAAGTGATGATGGCATTCGCGATCACAATACCACGGCGACCAAAGGATGGTCCGACAACGCCTGATACAGCGCATCCAGTTGTGAGCGGGATGTTGCTCGTATGGTGCAGGTAATACTTAAATATGTGCCATTCTTGCTGGCTTTGACGGTGATGCTAGCGTCATCAAAATCCGGTGCATGATATTTGACGATAGCCAACGCTATTTGCGTAAATTCTTGCTGCGCTTTTCCCATGATTTTGATGGGAAAGTCGCAGGGATATTCGATGAGAGAAGGTTGCTCTGACATATGAGGAACTGGGCTATTGCTTCAATTCAAAGTATTCCGGAATGCTGCTGCCAGCCCCTAACTGGAGAAACCGCGCATGCGCGTGGCTTTGTATTGCTGATAGAGGTCGTGTAATTGACTAAACATCGTCCCCGGTTTGCCATTACCCACAGGTTTTCCATCCAGTTTGGTGATCGGCATGATTTCTTTCGTGGATGAGGTCAACAGGATTTCATCCGCTGCACGTATTTCTGTTTCCGAGACTTCCCGGACTTCATGTGCAATCTGGTTCGCTGCCGCTAATTCAAGTACCACGTCGTAAGTGATGCCGGGCAGCATCAAATGGCTTTTGGGTGGAGCCAGCAACATCTTGTCTTTAACCACGAAGATATTACTGGCAGCACCTTCGGTCAGGAACCCATCTCTGATCAGAATGGTTTCGACTGCTTGGACATCCACGGCCATTTGGCGCAACAATACATTAGGCAATAATGAAATGGCTTTAACATCGCATCGAATCCAGCGATTGTCGGTGGCAGTAATGGCCGATGCACCGCTGACCAGCAATTCAGCAGGAGGCGGGAGCAGCGGATTACTCATAATGAAAATGGTGGGCGGAACTTGTGGAAAAGCATGATCTCGCTTGGCTACGCCTCGCGTGATGTGCAAATATATATACTGATCTTCCCCGTCATTCTTTGCGATGAGCTGCTCCAGCAAATGACTCCACTCATCATTGCTGAAAGGATTTTTCAGGCGTATGCCATCCAGACTGTGTTGTAACCGATTCAGATGCTCAATAAGGCGAAATGGTTTGCGTGAGTAGACGGGTATCACTTCATACACGCCATCCCCAAAAATAAAACCACGATCCAGGACAGGAATGCATGCTTCCTCAATAGGCATAAATTTACCGTTCAGATATATCATGCGAGCCTTCGTAATGTTTAAGTAAGAGATTGATCAATTGAGCAGTAATTTTACACTATCCCACGTGCGCCCAAAGATATTCCCTGCCTCAACTTTTTCCAGGGAAACGAGCGGATAAGTTTCAATAGTTTTGTCATCCAGCGTAAATTTCACCGTGCCAACTTCTTGGCCAAGCTGAACGGGGGCGATCAGCGGTTGCTTATATTCCATGGTGGCCTTCAATTTGTCGGATTGACCTTTGGGCAGCGTGAAATATACGTCCCGATCGAAACCAGCCTTGATTTCATTCTGCGCGCCTTTCCACAAATGGATAGTGGTTAGCGAATCATTCTTTTTATATAAACGCACGGTGTCATAAGACTGGAATCCATAGTTCAACAGCCGTTGGCTTTCGATGCTGCGCGCGTTGGCGGATTTGGCGCCGATGACTACCGAAATGAGTCGTCTCTTATCGCGTGTGGCCGACGTAATCAAACAGTAACCAGCAGTTTTAGTCCATCCTGTTTTCATGCCATCCACATGCGGATCAAGCCATAGCAAACGATTTCTGTTGGGTTGGGTAATATTGTTATAGGTATATTCTTTCAATGAATAGAGCGGATAAAACTCCGGAAAATCACGAATGATGGCGGTTGCCAACAGGGTCAAATCATGTGCCGTCGTATAATGATTGGGATCAGGCAATCCGGTCGTATTGGTGAAATGCGTATTTTTCATTCCCATACGTTCAGCTTCTTTATTCATGAGATTGGTGAAACTGGTTTCGGAGCCCGCGACAGCTTCCGCCAGGGCGATGCATGCATCATTTCCGGATTGAACGATCATGCCGCGAATCAGTTCATCAACAGTCACTTGCTTATTGGGTTCGATAAACATGCGCGAACCTATCATACGCCACGCACTATCAGATACAGGAACCGTTTGATTCAACGTCAAGCGGTTTTTCTTGATGGCAGAAAATACCACGTAAGCGGTCATCAACTTGGTCAAAGACGCGGGTTCGATGCGTTCATGCGCATTATGACCTGCCAATACTTGTCCGGTTTGAAAATCCGAGAGCAAGTACGACTTGGCGGCTATGGATATGTCTTGCTGTTGAGCGGATACGGATGAAATAGCAAGGCACAATAACAATAATGGGAATAAACACTTCATAGGAAATAGCAAAAAATGAACATTATATCGTGCCATAAGGGAATCTAAAACCATCGTTTTTTCTATCTAATATAATCAATAATATGAATAAATCAGGTTGTGCCTGAAGGGCGATCGATCACGCCCATATGAAAGCCCAGTTTACCCTGATTGCGTTCTTTAAAGTAATGTTTTAAGGGGTCATGAATGACTCGGAATGCCATTTCTTCCCAAGGAATTTCATGTTCCGATAACAATTTGACGTCCAGGCTTTCAATACCGGGTTTGAAATCAAGATCCAGTAATTGTGCGCGAAACAGTATATAAACCTGGCTAATATGGGGCAGACTGTAGATCGCATAAAGATCGCCGATTTGAACTCGCGCATTGGCTTCTTCTAGCGTTTCTCGAGCTGCTGCCTGAGCCAGGGTTTCGTTGTTTTCCATAAAGCCTGCCGGCAGCGTCCACCAGCCTTTGCGCGGCTCTATGGCGCGCCGGCACAACAAGATTTTATCTTCCCATTCCGGAATGCAACCGACCACCATCTTTGGATTCTGATAATGAATCACATGACAGGTCGTACATACATATCGCGGCAGAGAATCCCCTTCGGGAATTTGCAATTCAACCGTGGCACTACAGTGGCTACAATATTTCATAGGGAACTCTCAATTTCAATGAAGCAAACTTTCGATAACCATTGCACGAAGTCAGAAGGTGGGGTTTTATTGCTTGGTTACGGTAAAACTGCGTTTTGCCAATAAATTGCCGGCACCATCCACCAATTCGACGCGCCATGCGCCCAGTCGCTGATGATCCAAATGCTTGCTGGCATTCGTTCGCCAGTTATCATTGCGAATTTCCAAAGGCAATTGTGAATCCAGCTTGTCGTTGTGATACCAGAAAATGCTGACTTTCTTTCCTTGCATGTCCTTCAATTGCAAATAAAAATAAATGGGCATGGATTTGCCCGGCAGTAATTGAACTGAATCAATGGAATCTACCGGTTCACGTGCTTTGATATCGTGACTTAGTTGCGCTCTGACCACTTGTGGGTGATCAGAAGTATCGCGAGCAGTCGTGTGAGTATCCGGCGGTATGGCCGACTTAGGCTTCTTTGCCGGAGCAGTTATGGGCTGAGCCGCCTTAAGCTCAGGTTTCAATTTCGGTATTGGGATCGCCTTGTCGCTGGCAGGTTTGGTTGTTTTTTCTGTTGGAGGCGGTGCTTTAGGTGTGTTCGATACCTGCGAATCATTGCGAGCGGAAGATGATTCATTTAATTTGGTTTCATTTGCCGCAGGAGCTATTGCAGGCGCTGAAGCTGGAGCAATTTTATCCACTGGAACGTTATCCGCCTGCATCGCAGCTGGATGAGCGATAGTTGGCGTGGCTTCGTTTGCAGAAATTGTTTGGCCATCTGAACTGAAAAGGAGATAACTGATGACAGCGAAAATCAAGACCAGGATCGCAGCCGCAATGGAAATTTTTTTCCAATCGATGATTTGTTCATAGATGATCTCGGGTTCGGGCAGATCAGGATAAATTTGTTCTATGGCTTGTGGAGGCTGTTGAATCTGAATGCGGATTTTTAATTTATTGTCGCTCATAATCAAGTATCTCGAGACATGAATATGTCTGAAAGTTAATCTCCTGGTTGATATCCAGTATAAAGGATTTCTTCAGATTAAAAGAATCCCGCCTTGTAAACATTGGCCACAGATTTTGTCAGATTTATATTAAGGCGGCTGAAAAAATGCAGTAAGCTATCTGGCTAACAATATTGGTTTTAGTATTAAATTGAATACTTCGTCCATTGGCAATGATCGCATGAACCCGCACATGATAATCAATCAGCACACAGTTATAAAGCATGAATGAGCATATTGAGAAAATAAAACTGCATTTGCAGGCATTGCGCGCTGACATTGAATTACACAATTACCGGTATTATGTGCTGGATAATCCGACCATTCCCGATGCTGAATTTGATCGGCTTTTCTGCGAACTGCAACGCATCGAACAAGATTATCCGCAATTGATCACACCAGATTCGCCTACACAGCGCGTGGGTGCCACGCCGCTTAAGGCATTCGCGCAAATTACCCACCACATACCGATGTTGTCACTCAGCAATGCCTTTGATGATGGGGAGGTGGAAGCTTTCGATCGACGTGTCTGCGAAGGATTATCCGTTGATTGTGTGGAGTATGCGGTTGAACCAAAATTTGACGGCCTGGCGGTCAGCCTGAGTTATGAAAATGGTGTTTTTAAAACCGGAGCAACGCGTGGCGATGGCAATACCGGCGAAGACATTACTTTAAACCTGAAAACGATTAAATCGATTCCATTGGCTTTGCCCGATAGTCATCCTCCCGCATTGCTGGAAGTCAGGGGTGAAGTATTAATGCTGAAGGCGGATTTCCTGGCATTGAACCAGCGGCAGCTGGATAAGGGTGAAAAAGAATTTGCCAATCCACGCAATGCTGCGGCAGGGTCGCTGCGGCAATTGGACCCCGCCATTACTGCAACCCGCCGGCTTACTTTTTTCGCGTATGGCGTTGGCCGCTTTGTCGGCTCGCAAATTCCGCGGCATAAGCATAGTGATGTAATGGCCTATCTGGCTTCATTACGCTTCCCGATTGCCAAAGAATGTCAGGTGGTAACCGGATTGCAGGCATTGCTGACTTATTACCAAACCATCGGCGCAAGGCGCGATCAATTACCGTATATGATCGATGGCGTGGTGTACAAAGTCAATTCGTTGTTGCAACAGGAGCAATTGGGCTTTGTGTCACGTGCGCCGCGTTTTGCCATCGCGCATAAATTCCCTGCACAAGAGGCCGTCACGCAGTTACTCGATATCGATGTGCAGGTCGGAAGAACGGGCGCCTTGACACCGGTTGCGCGCCTAAAGCCGGTATTTGTCGGTGGCGTGACCGTCACCAATGCCACTTTGCATAACGCGGATGAGATTGAGCGCAAGGATGTGCGCATTGGCGATACCGTGATTGTGCGCCGTGCTGGCGATGTGATACCGGAAGTGGTGTCAGTCGTGCTGGACAAACGACCGCTCAATGCTCGTATGTTTACAATCCCGGATCATTGCCCGGTGTGCGGCGCCAAAGCCGTCCGACTGCCGGATGAGGCTGTGTCGCGGTGTACGGGTGGATTGTTCTGCCCGGCGCAACGCAAACAAGCCATTCTGCATTTTGCATCCAGACGTGCGCTGGATATCGAAGGGTTGGGGGACAAACTGGTCGACCAAATGGTGGATCATGCCATCGTGCGCACTCCTGCGGATCTTTATCGATTAGGGTTGGCAGCGCTGGTCAATTTAGAGCGCATGGCGGAAAAATCCGCCAATAATATTCTGCAGGCAATTGAAAAAAGTAAACAAACCACGCTGGCGAGATTGATCTATGCGCTGGGAATTCGCAATGTCGGAGAAGCCACTGCCAAGGATTTAGCCGCGTATCTGGGCAGTTTGGACCGCTTGATCGAAGCCACTAGCGAGCAACTACAGCAAATTCCTGATATCGGCCCGGTGGTTGCGCAGAGCATCGTGGATTTTTTTGCTGAAAAGCATAACTGTGAAGTCATCGAGCAATTGCGCTTAAGCGGTGTGCACTGGGAGGAGCACGAAGGAAAATCCGAGTTTACGCAAGCAGTTGCGCCACTCAGTGGAAAAACCTTTGTATTGACAGGAACCTTGCCGACGATGAGTCGCGAAGAAGCCAAGGAGAGAATTGAAGTGCTGGGAGGAAAGGTGAGCGGCAGCGTTTCCAAGAAAACGGATTATGTGGTTGTGGGCACCGATCCCGGCAGCAAATATGATAGAGCGGTGAATTTAGGGGTGACTATTCTTGATCAAGCAGGATTGGAATCATTGCTCAAATAATCGCCTGCTGTCTTCCGGAATAATCAAAAGGCAGCGATCAGCTGCCTTTTGATTCATTGACTTACAAAGTATTATCTTTCGATAATGTGAATGTGCCGGTATGTTGCTCATTGACGCTGTACTCATAGGTTCCAGCGGGAAGCCCATAAACTTCGAGCGGGATGATTTTCTCGTAAGGAACAAGCGACAGGGTACAAGCGATGCCTGAAGGAAACGGATTGGGCCCTAAATGGAGTGTAATTTTGAATGTATTGTTCTTGAGTGTCTGGTTGATTTGTTGAAAATAAGCGCACCCATTGGAAAACTGTCCGCTGAGTTTGAGAAAAACTTGCACAGGCGATGAATCAACAATGATGGCTTCCACTTTCTCTTCATAAGTGGTTGGTCCAGGAACAATCTTGGTTTCAATATAATTCAACAGCTTCCAGCTATTCGTGGAATGATCAAACTGAAACTCCGCTTTCTGATAATTTCCTGCTTGTTCTTCCGTATCAATTCGAGGAATGGTTAATTTCCCGTCTTTAAAGGTGGGGTAATCGGATGCGGGCGTGTTTTGTTGTGAAAAAACAGGATTCATCAGTAAAGCGGATGCTGCGACTACCAAGAAAATGATTTTGAATAATTGCATTTTATCGATCGTCCGGATTGAGCATGTTAAAAACAATTGCGGCTAATGCGCCACCGGCAAAATCGGCAGAAATATGAATCCAGATATTGTTCCAATCCATTAAACCCATCAGCGGTGCGGCAATGGCAACAGCCGGATTAAATGCGCCACCCGAAATGCTCCCCACGGAGAAGGCGCCGGCCATGACGATGAAACCGATGGCTAATCCGTAAAAGGAATTGCCGCTGGTTCCTTTTGCCGTCGCAACATTCAACACTACATAAGCCAATGCAAAAGTGAATAATAATTCGGCTACGAGGGATTTATTGACATCAATCGTTTCAGCTGCGGTTCCGGGGCCTACCAGAAATTGCGCGGTAAACGCCGCTGCAGCAGCGCCACCAATTTGGGCAACAAGATAGATGGGCACTTCGCTAATGGCACATTTGCCACGCATCAGCACCGCCAGGGTTACCGCAGGATTGTAGTGTGCCCCGGAAATATGTCCGCCGGCATACACCAAAGCCATCAATACCGAACCAATCGCCAACGGTGCGATGACACCGGCATTTCCAGGAATGACGGTGAGACCGATGGTCAACACTAAGAAGAAAGTTCCAATAAATTCAGTCATAAACTTTTTCATATTGATCTACTCCTTGATATGAGAGGAGTTTTCATTTAAACATAAAATGATCGATGCATGGGTAAAAATATTACCTGCCGCGGATGGGTTTTTGCCGATGGCAGCACGGTATTATTTGAGAGTGAGTGGTTTGTGGTCATTTAAGTCATCGCCGCTATTTTGCAATTTGAGTATTGAATATGTGAAGATTGCCTGTGATCATTGTCATGCCTGGGATTATTTCCTGGGAATCAAACGTTGTGTTTTACTTCCAAAGGCCCAGAAAAATTAAATGCGTACCAACCAACAACTTCAACAAATTCTGGATTCAGCAGAATTAATTCATTCTGAGCAGATAATCGCGCACACAGTTCAACGATTGGCGACAGATATCACGCAGGTGTTATCGCATCAGCAACCATTAGTTCTATGCGTGATGGGCGGTGCGGTAGTATTTACCGGACAATTGCTGCCGCTGCTCGGATTTCCGCTGGATTTCGATTACCTGCATTTGACGCGCTATGACAAGGCGTTGACGGGTGGAGCCATTCACTGGCAAGCCGAACCCAAGGAAAATATGCATGGCCGGGTGGTGCTGGTGCTGGATGATATTCTGGATGAAGGCGTGACGCTGGCTGCCATTCGTGACAAAGTATTGGAAAATGGCGCCCAAGCATTTTATAGTGCGGTACTGGTGGAGAAACAGACCGGGCAACCCAAGCCATTCAGCGCCGATTTTGTCGGACTGACCGTGCCGAACCGGTATGTGTTTGGCTTTGGCATGGACATACATGGTGCCTGGCGGAATTTGCCGGCGATTTATGCAGTGAAAGATTGAAATGGGAGAAAAATGCTAGCAATTATTGGCGGCAGTGGCATGACGCAGCTATCCTGCCTCGAAATATCGCATCGGCAAATCATACGCACACCGTACGGCGAGCCTTCCGGGCCGTTGACGTTTGGCAAAATCAAGGATCAGGATATCGTTTTCCTGGCGCGGCATGGGCACGGACATACCATACCGCCGCATGCGATCAATTATCGCGCGAACCTGTGGGCTTTGCATTCACTGAAGCCATCGCATGTGGTTGCGGTGGCATCTGTAGGAGGCATACGCGCCGATCTTGCGCCCGGGCGGTTGGTAGTGCCGGATCAGATCATCGACTATACCCACGGGCGTCAATTCACTTATTTTGATGGCACGGAACGGCGGGTGACGCATGTTGATTTCACATTGCCCTATTGCCAGAAAACACGTGCATTGGTGCTAAAAGGCGCAAGCAATGCGAATACGCAAATTATTGATGGCGGAGTATATGCAGCGATGCAAGGGCCCCGACTGGAAACGGCGGCTGAAATCAACCGGCTGGAACGCGATGGTGCGGATATGGTCGGCATGACCGGCATGCCGGAAACGGCCTTGGCGAGAGAACTCGGCCTCAATTACGCCACCATTGCCGTGGTGGCCAATTATGCCGCCGGAAGAGGCACCAACGCGACGGGCATTCCGCTCAAGGAAATTTACGCAGTGCTTGAACAGTCGATGGTGGGGGTTAGAAACATTTTGGAACATGTGGTGAATTGTCATGGCGATTAAACCGGTACTGAGAATGGGTGATCCTGTATTGCTGCAAGTGGCTAAACCCGT
Organism: uncultured Nitrosomonas sp.; assembly: GCA_902826115.1. Lineage (GTDB taxonomy): Bacteria > Pseudomonadota > Gammaproteobacteria > Burkholderiales > Nitrosomonadaceae > Nitrosomonas. Next base: position 82,517 of record CADEDO010000002.1, on the reverse strand, counting down.
CGATCGATTCGATACTCCCGAACTGCACGCATTGATTCAGGACATGCACGATACGATGGAATCATTGAATGGCGCAGGCCTGGCCGCGCCGCAGATCGGCGTGAGCTTGCAGGTGGTGATTTTTGGGTTTGAAAAGAACCAGCGCTATCCCGATGCCGACGAGGTTCCCTTTACGGTATTGCTGAATCCGCAGTTGACGCCGCTTTCCGACGAAATAGAAGACGGCTGGGAAGGCTGCCTCAGCGTGCCCGGCATGCGCGGCATGGTGCCGCGTTTTGCGCACTTGCGCTACCAAGGCGTGGATCAATATGGCACGGCGATTGACCGTACCGTCAGCGGCTTTCACGCGCGCGTGGTGCAGCACGAATGCGATCATTTGCAGGGAATTCTGTACCCGATGCGGATTAAGGATTTTCGCTTGTTTGGGTTTACCGATGTGCTGTTTCCTGAGCAAGTGGTTGTGGATGATTGAGTTTAAGCCTTATGTCTAATCTAAGTTCAGATGCAGATGTAAAGATCCTCATTATCCAGGCTTTCAAGTTACATGGATGGATTACTCATCGCTTAAATGGGCTGGATATCCCTCGAGAGCAAAGGATAATACTTGCCGTCTCCTGCTATGATGTTGTAATCGAGCATCATATTGGTATTGCTATGCTATTTAAATCTAGATTTAATGGATCAGCCTTTGCGCTTGTTCGTCCAGTTTTTGAGACCTTTGTGCGTGGTGTTTGGCTCCGCCGCTGTGCAACGGAGAATCAGATTAGTCAATTCATTAAAGATAAACTCGATTTATCTTTCTATCAATTACTTGAGTCAATTGAAAAGTTGGATGCTTTTCAGGATGGGACGCTTTCTAGTTTGAAGAAAAATAGCATGCGTGCCATGCATAGCTACACACATGGCGGTATGCAACAAGTTGGACGCCGTTCGAAAGATTCGTATATAGAACCAAACTTCTCATCTGAAGAGATTGCAGAAGTAATTAAGCTTGCTGGTATATTCGCGCTTCTGGCATTTCAGCAATTTACTTTCGAAGCAAATCGTATGGATTTAGCAATGGAAGCACTTCAGAAGCTGAAAGGAATTGGAAATTAATTGAAGAAATCAAAATTGTTGCTATTCAAAAACTCTGAAATCACCGCAACCAAATCCGGCTTAACCACCACCAAAATCACCACTGCAAACAAAACCAGCACCGGAAATTCATTGAACCAGCGGTAAAATACATGGCCATGTGTGTTGCTGTCGGTTTTAAACGCTTTGACAAATTTTCCACAGTAATAATGATAGGCGATCAGAGTAAGCACCAAGGCGAGTTTGGCATGCAACCAACTTCCGGAAAAGCCGTATCCCAGCCACAGCCATACGCCGAACACAACTGTCAGTACCGCGCCGGGGGTCATGATGCCATAATACAGCTTGCGTTCCATGACCTTGAAGCGTTCCTTGCCGGGCTGGTCTTCGCACATGGCGTGATAGACGAATAAGCGCGGCAGGTAGAACAGTCCCGCGAACCAGGTAACCATGAAAATAATGTGCAGTGATTTTATCCAGAGCATGGCAGTATGAATGGTGCGTGTTAAAGTGGTTATGATAATAGGCTTGTGATTTTAGCACCATCCTTTGCGATCAGGTGAGTCGCGCACAGAGATAATCCTTTACTTTAAAGACAATGAATATGAATCGACACTATCAGCATTTGGTCAATAAACTGGAAGAAATTACCCATTTGAACGGAGTCATGAGCACGATCGGCTGGGATCAGGAAGTCATGCTGCCAGCGGGCGCAGCGGAAGCGCGTGCCATGCAGATTTCAGCGCTGGCTGGCGTCATTCATGAGCGCATGACGGACCCGCAACTGGGGGATTGTCTGGCTGAGCTGACTAATAGCGGTATGGATGCGTTTAATGAATTTGAGCGTTGCAATATCCGCGAGGCGCTGCGCAGTTATGAATTGGAAACGAAAGTGCCTAAGCGCCTGGTGCAGGAATTGGCTGAATTGGGTTCGCGTGGGCATGGGGTTTGGGTGGCGGCGCGGCAAGACAACAAATTCTCCGATTTTGCGCCGGTGATCAAGCGTTTTCTGGATTTGAAGCAGGAATGGGCGCAGTGCGTGTCGCCTGAATTGAGTGCTTACGATGCGAATATCGATCTGTTTGAGCGCGGCACCACAATGGCAACGATTACGCCGATATTCGAGCGACTCAAACAAGAGCTGATTCCGTTGATTCATGCCATTCAGGCGCATGCGGTGCAACCGGATACTTCCTTCCTGCAAGGTCACTTTGCGCGCGACAAGCAGGAAGCGTTGGCTCGGCAAATCAGCCGCGACATTGGTTTTGATTTTGACCAGGGGCGCATGGATGTGTCCGTGCATCCATTTTGCGGCGGCAGTCATCCGACCGATGTGCGCATTACCACGCGCTACAAGGACAGTAATTTTGTCGAATCGCTGTATGCAGTGATTCATGAAACCGGCCATGCGCTCTATGAGCAGGGACGCCCGCATGCGCTGGGGGATTTGCCGGTATCGGAATCGCTGACAATGGGAATCCATGAATCCCAATCGCTATTTTGGGAGCGCATGATTGCGCAGAGTAAGCCGTTTTGCCAGCACTATTTCGAGACGATCCGCGCGGCATTTCCGGATAACTTGCAACACGCGAGCGTGGATTCGTTTTATCGCGCGATTAATACCTGCAAACCCGATTTTATCCGGGTGGAAGCGGACGAAGTGACTTATCCGCTGCATATCATTCTGCGCTATGAAATCGAGAAGGGCTTGTTTGATGGTTCGATGAGGGTCGATGATTTGCCGGAGATTTGGAATGAACTGATGATGAAGTATCTCGGCATTCAGCCACCTAACGATGCGTTGGGCGTGTTACAGGATTCCCATTGGAGCGGGGGAGCGTTCGGGTATTTTCCTTCTTATACCTTGGGCGCGATGTATGCCTGTCAGTTCTATAACACCTTGCTGCGCGAGCAGCCGGATACGGAAAAGCATATTTCAAATGGCCATTTTGCGCCGATCAAGCAGTGGCTGAATGAAAAAATCCACCGTCAGGGCAGGCTATACACACCTCAGGAATTGGTTCAACTGGTTACTGGAGAAGCTTTGAATCCAGACCATTTTATTGGTCATCTCAAGCATAAATACAGCGAAATTTATGGGCTGACTTCCGTTTGATGGATGATTTTAGGCTTGCCGGCGACCTTGGGTGTTTTCGATCCATTTTTTAACGCGATTGGCATCGCCGATACGGGTATTCTTGCCCCATGAGTTCAGCAGCACAATTACTACCGGCTGTCCTGAAATTTTGGCTTGCATGACTAAACAGCGCCCGGCTTCATTCAAATAGCCGGTTTTGGATACATTAATGGCCCAATCCTGGTTGCGTACCAAACTGTTGGAATTGACATACTGCAATGGTCCGCGTTTATTGCCAGGCGATACGAAATGCTTGGAAGTGGTTGAAAATTCACGAATGGCGGCATAATTGTTGGAAGCGGTGACCATTTTTGCCAGATCCCGTGCGGTAGCCACGTTGTTACTATTCAAGCCGGAGGAATCGACAAATCGACTGTTCGTCATGCCAATCTTCCGGGCTTTTTGATTCATTGCAGCGACGAATGCATTGATGCCGCCGGGATAAGTGCGGCCCAGCGCAGCGGCTGCGCGATTCTCGGAAGACATCAGCGCGAGGCGTAATAATTCATGGCGCGGATAGCTGCTGCCTACGGGCAAGCGGGAAGATGTGCGTTTTAATTTGTCGACATCGGCCTGTGTAATCGTGATTCTCTCATTCGGCGATAGGCGCGCATCCAACGTGACCATGGCGGTCATCAATTTGGTGATCGAGGCAATCGGCATGACCTTGTCTGCATTCTTGTCATAAATGACGCGATCATTTTGGGCATTAAATACCATCGCGGCTTCCGATTTGACATCAAGGTTATTTTTTTGTGCAAAGGCGACTTGGGTAGCAAGAAATAGGATGCAAAATAAGAGGATGGCTTGTTTCATTGTTTTTTCTCTCCAATTTGGTAGGTCTTTTAAAATTATTTTTAATCCTGGCACTGGTTTTCTAATAGAAAATCAATAGTCGAAAATAATTCAATAGCTTAATGATGTTTTCCTGACATCGAATGATAGTGATTTCAGAAGAATCATCGATAATTATTTGAATGGAAAATAATTTAAATAGATAAATTGCATACCCAGATGTTACCGATGCTTTGATGTGCCGGTATTGTACACTAATCCAAAATAATTCTTGTAAGAATTATCCTTTTATACACGAGGTTAATGATGACTTTTAATCATTTGCATGAATAAATAAACCTCAAGCTCCTGATAAGCCGAATCAAATTATTTGGAGGGGAAAACGGAGAAAAATGCAGATCGGAATAGCGCCGCATTCTAGCATTGTATGCGCGAGCCTGTCGCACTGAATGTTTTGCATGCATGATTACATAGCGCATGGTCCCTTTTGCTGATAAATTGTTTGTGCATATAAAATTCAGCTAAATTGACACACAAAATGTAATCACCATGGTTTATGGTTGAAATGATTAATAGTTAATGACCCAATCCACTACATGCAAACACTGACTCCTGCGCTGTTGCGCATTATGCGATTAACGCACTTATTGATACATGTTGTTTCCGGTTTGTTGCAATCCATCGTTTATCCGTATTTTCCGCACAATATTCAGCGCCGCATGATGCAAAATTGGTCGGTCGGTGTATTGGCGATACTCAATATTAAACTGCATTGTCACGGCCATTCACCAGGTCATGAAATTCCGCGTGCACTGTTTGCTGCCAATCATGTTTCCTGGTTGGATGTGTGTGTGTTGATGGCGGCTTGTCCGACGCGTTTTGTGGCCAAAGCGGAAATCAGCCATTGGCCGGTATTGGGTTTGTTGAGTCGTAATGCCGGCACATTATTCATTGAGCGTGCAAAGCGGAGCGATACGCTGCGAATCAATCAGCAGATCACCGAAGTATTGGAAAAGGGCGAACGCGTGACAGTTTTTCCGGAGGGAACTACTGCCGACGGCACGCAATTAAATCATTTTCACGCATCGCTATTGCAGTCAGCGGTTACTGCGGATGCGCTGCTTTATCCAGTGGCTATCAGTTATCGAGATTCGACGGGAGATGTTTGTCAGGAGGCCGCTTATATCGATTCGTCTTTGGTGTTGTCGCTACAAAAAATACTGAGTCAGACGCGTATTGATGTTGAGTTGACCTTTAACGAGCCCATTCAATGTGGCATGAAGAATCGACGTGAACTGGCGCGTCTGTCTGAGCACGCAATTGCACAAACGTTATCGCTGCCTATCCCTTACAAGGGATCTGGAAAATTTGTCGATCTTCCAGACGAATAGCACTCAATTGCCCGCCCCAAACGCATCCGCTGTCCAGTGCAATCAAATTGTCGGTGACATACAACCCCAATGCAGACCAATGACCGCAAATGAGGGTGGTTTCTTGGCTGGCTCGCTGGGGTAAGCTAAACCAGGGCAAATAGCCCGTTGGAATGGATTGTGGGTCACCTTTGAACGCAAAATTCATTACGCCTTCCGGAGTGCATATGCGCATCCGTGTCATTGCGTTGATGATGACCCGCAAGCGTTGATAGCCAGTCCAGCCATCCCGCCAGTAGTGGGGATCGTTGCCGTACATATGGGCAAATGACTCCGGATAATTGTCTTGGCGCAAAGCATTCTCAACTTCGTGCGCTAATTGGCCGGCTTGTGTGATTGACCAGGAGGGTAGTAAACCTGCATGGACCATGGCATAGGGGCCGGCAGAGTGAAATAATTTTTGTTGGCGCAGCCAATGCAGTAATTCATCCCGATCGGGCGCATCCAAAATAGGTTGCAGCGTGTCACTGCGATGGACTTTGGCAATGCCTGCGGCAACCATCAATAAATGCAAATCATGATTGCCGAGCACCATGACCATGGCATCGCCAGCTTGCTTGATGGTGCGTAATAGCGATAAAGAATCAGGTCCGCGATTGACAATATCGCCAACCAGCCACAATTTATCCTGTGTGGGATCAAATTGAATGAAATCAATCAGTTTCTGGAATGCGTTAAAGCAACCCTGGAGGTCACCGATTGCATAAGTTGCCATGCTGTGCTGTTAGGATAGGGATATTAGCGTAAGCCTAATACATCCTGCATGTCGAATAATCCATTCGGTTTATCAGCCAGAAAACGCACCGCACGTAATGCCCCCATCGCAAAAGTCATGCGACTGCTGGCTTTATGCGAAATTTCGATGCGCTCGCCGATCGTGGCAAACATGGCTGTGTGATCGCCCACTACATCGCCTGCACGAATCGTGGCAAATCCGATGGTTTCCGGAGCTCTTTCACCAGTGACACCTTCACGTCCGTAAACAGCTACTTTGTTCAGATCTTTGCCTTGCGCATCGGCAATGACTTCTCCCATGCGTAAGGCGGTTCCAGAAGGCGCATCTACTTTATGCCGATGATGTGCCTCGATAATTTCAATGTCGTAACCTTCATTCAATACTTTGGCGGCAATTTCCAAAAGCTTGAACGTAACATTCACGCCGACGCTCATGTTGGGGGCAAATACAATGGCGATATCTTGTGCGGCTGCTTTAAGCATGGCTTTTTCTTCCACGGAAAAACCGGTAGTGCCAATGATCATTTTTACCCCGGCTTCACGGCAAACGGCAAGATGCGCCAGCGTGCCTTCGGGGCGCGTAAAATCGATCAGGTGATGACAGCCTTGTAGTGCACTTGCAAAATCGCTGACAATAGGAATGCCGCAGCCGGCGCCAATCAATTCTCCCGCATCCTTGTTCAGGTAAGGACTGCCCGTTCTTTCCAGAGCGGCAGCGAGTTGCATGTCAGGTGCTTGCGTAACTGCTTCCAACAAGGTGCGGCCCATACGGCCAGAGCTTCCTGCGATAGCAATTTTCTGAGTTATCATTGTATTTCTGCTCATGTGATTGATTTAAATATCCCATAGGATATGAACAATTTAATTATTTGGATTCTTTATCTTCAGTGTTGTCTTCTTTTTTATCGGGGCTGGTTGCAGCAGGCTTGGATTCAACAGGTTCTTTGGAGAATTGCAGATAGTTTTCGATATTGGCTAGCCGGTCGCCATCAAAAAAGATGGTCAATCGCTTTTGTTCGACCAAATCACCGCGTTTATGAAACAAATAGACGTAATCCCAGCGATTATCGCGAAAAGCATCTATAATCAATGGCGAACCCATCACGAATAATACCTGTGACTTAGTCATGCCCGGTTTTAGTTTTTCTACCATTTCATCGGTGACCACATTGCCTTGTTGTACATCAATTCGATATAACACGTGAGGAACCAATGAGCACCCTGCAAGTACTAGCAAAACCAGCAGTGTGAAAGTTTTTGCAACCATTTTATTGATATTATGTGTTTCCAAAGTGTGCATAGCACTATATGATACAGCAAATTATTTTCTGAACAGAGATAACCATGAATAACTCGGGCGATCTGAAAAGCATAGACCTCAAAAATATCGGACTTAAAACAACTTTACCTCGACTCAAAATATTGAATTTGTTTGAGCAGAGCAGTGTACGTCATTTGTCCGCTGAAGATGTTTATAAAGAGCTTCTGAGTGAAGGTGAAGACATTGGGCTAGCCACTGTCTATCGCGTTCTGACGCAATTTGAACAAGCTGGTCTGCTGGAACGGCACCACTTCGAAAGCGGTAAGGCAGTTTTTGAACTCAAAGGTGATGGTCACCATGATCATTTAGTGTGCTTGCAGTGTGGTCGTGTGGAAGAGTTTTATGATTCGGAAATTGAGAAGCGTCAGATAGCGATTGCCAAAGACCGAGGTTTTACACTTCAGGAACATTCATTGTCACTCTATGCGGATTGCACTAAACCGGCTTGCCCGCATCGAAAATAACGATATGCAAGCGCTTGTTTCAAGCTATTCTCCAAAAATTAAACTTTCCATATTGCATCGATTAAGTTATCGATGCCTTTTTTCTGGCTTTCTGGCGTTTACCGGCTGGATGGTGCCAGTACAGGCTCAGGCGAATAATCCTCATTTTAGCGAGTGTATATCGCGAATTGAATTGCAAGCGAGATCCGAAGGTATTTCCGATAAAACCGTTCACCAAATATTAAGCAAAGTTAAATATATCCAACGGGTTATTGAGTTGGATCGGCGTCAGCCCGAATTTACACAAACGTTTGCCAATTACTTTAACACACGTATCAATGATGAGCGCGTTCAACGCGGACGTGAATTGCTGGCTAAGCATCGTGCTCTATTGAATCAGATTCAGCAGGAAACAGGCATTCCGGCTCAGTATCTGGTGGCATTCTGGGGTTTGGAAACCAATTATGGCGGCTATTTTGGTGACTGGTCGGTGCCTGATTCATTAGCAACGCTTGCCTGTGATCCGCGTCGCAGTACTTTTTTTACTCAGGAATTGCTAAATGCAATGCGCATTCTCGATGCAGGAGATATTTCTCCTGAGCGAATGATCGGTTCTTGGGCCGGTGCCATGGGGCACATGCAATTTATGCCTTCTACTTTTATACGTTATGCCAAAGATGTCGATGGCGACGGGCGTCGTGATCTTTGGGGCAGTATCCCGGATGCCATGGGATCAGCGGCAAATTTCTTGCGGCAATTGGGTTGGATTGCTGGCTTAAGCTGGGGGCAAGAGGTTCGGTTGCCATCCTCATTTGATTATTCATTGGCTGGCCGGGATCAGATGTTGAGTCATGTTGAGTGGGCAAATCTGGGCGTTACTACGGCTTCTGGGGCAATATTGGCGCCGACCGAACAAAAAGCAGCATTATTGGTTCCTGCGGGCCATCAAGGGCCGGCTTTTTTGGTCACCAAAAATTTTTATATCATCATGCGTTGGAATCGGTCTGAGTTTTATGCCTTGTCAGTGGGGCATTTGGCGGATCGCATAGCAGGCGCAGCCGCATTACAGCGTACACCGCAAGTTGATACAGTGAAGATCACCCGAGAGCAAGTGCGTCAATTGCAGGAGGATTTATCGACATTGGGCATAGATGCGGGAGAAGCTGATGGCGTGTTGGGGTCGGTTACTCGTCAGGCAATCAGCCGTTTTCAGCAAAAGACACAACGGATCGCAGATGGTCATCTGGATGCAGCATTGTTGCTGGCTATCCGTGAAGCGGCCAGTGCACGGACTCAATAGTTTAGTCTGATTATTGCTAGGACAGTATTGCGTTTCTTCTAATTTATTTCAGAAGATGCTTGATGGCTTCTTGCTCGGAAATTAACTCCTGATAGCTTTTTTGCATTTTTTCTTTGTCTGAAGCACTTTGCTCCAGTCCCTGAACAATCTTATACTGACCGTTCTGGCAGGTCACAGGAAAGCTAAAGATGACTCCGCTGGGGATGCCATAGGATCCATTGGAAGGTACTCCCATCGATACCCAATTATCTTGTGCCGTGCCAAAAATCCAATCCTGCATATGATTGATAATCGCGTTAGCCGCACTGGCAGCGCTCGATTTACCGCGACGTGCTTCAATGATGGCTGTCCCGCGTTTTTGTACCGTCGGAATAAAGTGATTCTCGATCCAGGAGAAGTCGGTCAATAGTGAGGTAACTTTGTCATTGCCAACGGTAGCATGACTTAAATCAGGAAATTGCGTATTGGAATGATTGCCCCAGACGATCATTTTTTTGATATCCGATACCGGAACTCGCAGTTTGAGGGCGACCTGAGACAGTGCGCGATTGTGATCCAGCCTCAACATGGCTGAGAAATTTGCAGGATCAAGGTCTGGTGCATTTTTTAAGGTAATGTAGGCATTCGTGTTGGCGGGATTGCCAACCACCAACACCTTGACATTGCGTTTGGCAGCCGAATTCAATGCTCTTCCTTGCTCTATGAATATAGGGCCATTGGCTGCCAGAAGATCTTTGCGTTCCATGTTTTCACCGCGTGGGCGCGCGCCCACCAATAATGCGATATCCACACTATCAAATGCAACTTCTGGGTTATCAGTGGTGACGATTTTTGTTAATAGCGGAAAAGCACAGTCATACAGCTCCATGACAATAGCATCGAAAAATGGCTGTGCATCAGTGATATCGTGAAGCTGCAGGATAATCGGCTGGTCTTTGCCAAGCATTTCGCCCGCTGCAATACGGTATAGCAAGCTATAGCAAATCTGTCCTGTTGCGCCGGTGACGGCAATACGAATAGGCGGTTTCATTTTTTCCAATCCTCGAGAAGCCGTCAATAGACTGTGGTAATTGGCGGTAATATGGGGAAAAATTGCACGAATTATACTTGCAATCATAACCTCAAGGAAGAGTAAGTTTGCTGCTGGCAGCGCTTAATTGCGATAGAACGTTGATTGCATATCAAAATACAAAAATACTGGCGGTTGATTGATCCTGAGGTTCACCACACATCAGTGCATTGAAATACTAGAGTGATTGTTATTTCTGGGAAGCATTGGTGAGGCTATTAAACATCTGTGAATCAATGAGCTAGATTGTTTATTTTAAATAAACTCACGCTATCTATGAGCAATGCGTGGGTGAGTTATAATTGGCCATTCTGATGAGCGCGTTTTATAATCTATCCATAAATCTAACAATCTAATTTTCTCGGCAATGGGTGTTTTCTATAAGCTTGAGTTAACAGCTTATGATTGATCACTGTGCTTAATAGGACATGAATCCAAATCTGAATCAACTGCAACCTTATCCATTCCAGAAACTGCGTCAACTGTTTGACGGAGTGGTACGCAATGCGAAGCTCAGTTCAATTGAATTGCAAATTGGCGAACCCAAGCATGCGACCCCCAATTTTATTCGTCAGGCGATGATCGATCATTTGGATGGACTATCCACTTATCCGACGACGCTAGGGACGGCGGCATTACGCAATAGCATTGCCACGTGGGCCAAGCGCCGTTTTAATCTGCTTGAAATCAATGCGGATACGCAAATCATTCCTGTGAATGGTAGCCGTGAGGCATTGTTTTCTTTTGCTCAAACAGTGATTGATCCTGGCGCCAATCGCCCTGCCGTGGTTTGTCCCAATCCGTTCTATCAGATATACGAGGGCGCTGCACTATTGGCGGGTGCTACGCCGTATTTTATTAATACCCTGCCGGAAAATCATTTCGCATTGGATTTCTCGCAATTAAGCGATGAGGTGTGGGCGCGCACCCAGCTGATCTATGTTTGCTCGCCGAATAATCCTACTGGCGGGGTCATGAAACTGGATGTATGGCGGGAGTTGTTTGCATTGTCTGATCGATATGGTTTTGTGATTGCTGCGGATGAGTGTTATTCGGAAATCTATTTTGATGAGAACAATCCGCCGTTGGGAGCATTGGATGCTGCGCAACAATTGGGGCGCGCTGGTTTCCCGCGTTTGGTAGTATTCAATAGCCTGTCGAAACGATCCAATGTGCCAGGATTGCGCTCGGGATTTGTGGCCGGAGATGCTGCGTTATTGGAGAAGTTTCTGCTGTATCGAACCTATCATGGCAGTGCTATGAATCCATCTGCGCAAGCTGCCAGTGCTGCGGCATGGCGTGATGAGATGCATGTAGTAGAAAATCGCCGTTTGTATGCACAGAAATTTTCTGCTGCGGTCGCACTATTATCTGAAGTCACTACGGTGCAGATGCCGGATGCCAGTTTTTATTTGTGGCTAAAAACCCCTATCAGCGATACCGAATTCACCAAACAACTGTATCAAGATTATAATGTCACGGTGTTGCCAGGGAGTTATTTGGCACGTGATGCGCACGACATGAATCCTGGGAAAAATTTTGTACGGATTGCATTGGTTGCTTCGCCGCAGGAATGCATCGAAGCCATGGGCAGAATCAAGAGCCTGGTGACTCACTTGAGTTGAACCGGGTTGAATTTTAATTATTAGGAAAAATTATGAATGAATTAAAAACCATCATTGAAGAAGCGTTTGATCGTCGTGCCGAAATTACGCCACGTAATGTGGATGCCAATCTGAAAGAGTCCATCGCACAAGTACTCAATATGCTCGATGGTGGCAAACTGCGTGTGGCGGAGAAAATCGATGGCGACTGGGTGACGCATCAGTGGATCAAGAAGGCGGTGTTGTTGTCATTCCGTATCGAGGACAATAGTTTTATCAAAGGTGGTTTTTCCAATTATTTTGATAAGGTGCCATCAAAGTTTGCTGATTACAGTTCCAGGGATTTTCGTGATGGAGGTTTCCGCGTGGTACCGCCCGCAGCCGTGCGCAAAGGCTCTTTTATTGCCAATAACGTGGTATTGATGCCGTCTTATGTGAATATCGGCGCTTATGTGGATGAAGGAACCATGGTCGATACCTGGGCAACGGTTGGATCGTGCGCACAAATTGGCAAGAATGTACATTTATCCGGCGGTGTTGGTATCGGTGGTGTGCTGGAACCGGTGCAAGCCAATCCGACGATTATTGAAGATAACTGTTTTATCGGTGCACGCTCTGAAGTGGTTGAAGGAGTGATCGTGGGTGAGAACTCAGTCATTTCCATGGGGGTGTATATTGGTCAGAGTACAAAAATTTATAACCGAGAAACAGGCGAAATTTCCTATGGCCGTATTCCTCCAGGATCGGTCGTAGTCTCGGGCAATTTACCTGCTGAGAACGGAAAATACAGTCTGTATTGTGCGGTAATCGTTAAACAGGTGGATGCTAAGACACGTTCAAAAACAGGCATCAATGAGCTGCTGCGTGGCATCTGATTTGGATTCGCGCATACCATGTGATAAAGCATCGTAATCCAACTTCAATCACTACTTCATCCTGTCGCAACGTGGCAGGGTGTCAGTTCTAGTTCCAGATGTGCTTCATTGTCTAAATTCTCTTTAATGTGAGTCCAAATGTCTTCTATATTTAAATCAATTGCAAGTGCATTCAGAGACTTAGTTCGTTTTAAGATTGCATGGATCATCATATGGCCAGTTTTGGCCGCAACACTTTTCTGGTCTGTCATCGGTTACCTCTTCGGAGATAGCTTTACAGAATTGATTTACTTAGCATTTGGCGAAATGGGAGTAGGTGAGTGGCTGAAGAATGTTGAACCTGCATGGATTGCTACCAGTATTCAAAACCTGATTCATATCATTGTATTTATTCCGCTGGTAATCATGACAACGCTGATTATTACGACTATTTTTATCATGCCGGCCTTGATCAAGCTGGTTGCTAAGCGTAATTATCCAGAGTTAAAACGGGAAAACGGTGGAAGTATTAGCGGCAGCATTGTGAACGCGGTGCTAGCGACGGGTGTTTTTATATTGATCTGGGTGGTTTCTTTGCCGCTGTGGACATTCGGTGTGGGAGTATTCATTCCTTTTATCGCAGCTGCTTTCATGAATCAACAACTGTTTCGGTATGACGCACTATCCGAACATGCCAATAAGCGAGAAATCAAGGAGATCTGTGCGTCAAACAGATACTCGCTGTGGGGGTTGGGATTGTTGACGGGCATGTTGCAATTTGTGCCAGTACTTAATTTATTGGCACCAATTTTTACAGCGCTGGCATTTATCCATTTTGGATTGGATCAATTGCAGCTGCTAAGAACAAACAATGAGAAAAGGAATGATGCCGTTGTGGCTCTGGAAGAATAGGTCCATTTAAAATTGATCTTTGATAGGCATTAAATAAACCCGCGGTGGTCCTTAATGAATGACTCTAGCGCAGAGCCCAGTTCACTTGTTGATTGGTTGATCTATCTTGAAACGCTGCATCCTAAAACCATTGATATGGGGTTGGCGCGTGTTGATCGTGTTAAAACGGCGCTTGGTTTGACTCCTTCCTTTCCGATTTTCATGGTGGGCGGCACCAATGGCAAAGGTTCTGTCTGTGCCATGCTGGAATCGATTTTGCATTGTGCCGGCTATAAAACTGGCTGCTATACATCGCCTCATTTACTCGAATATAACGAGCGTATCCGGATAAATAAAACAGTAGTCGAAGATGACAAGTTATGTCAGATTTTTCATCAAATTGAAACTGCAAGAACAGCGTGTGACACTTCATTAACCTTTTTCGAGTTTGGCACCTTGGCGGCTGTGGGTTTGTTCATAGAAGCTCAGGTGGATGTGGCTATTTTAGAAGTGGGTTTAGGAGGACGCCTGGATGCAGTGAATGCATTCGATGCGGATTGTTCCATTTTAACCAGTATAGATTTTGATCATATTGAATATCTTGGAGATACGCGAGAAAAGATAGGCTTCGAGAAAGCGGCCATTTTTAGAAAAAATAAACCGGCCATTTGCTCCGAGATCGATATACCTGATTCCGTTCGTCAACAGGTTGATAACATAGGCGCGCATTTTTTTCAATTTACCAAGGAATTTGGCTTCTCTAGCAAGGGATTCCAATGGGACTTCTGGGGGCCGAAAGGGAAGCGGCATTCTTTGCCGCTTCCCGCTTTGCGTGGGGGGAAACAACTGCAAAATGCAAGCACTTGCTTGGTTGCATTGGACACGATGAGTGAATTGTTGCCTGTCAGCATGCATGAAGTGCGCCTGGGGCTTACTGAAGCTGTGATTCCCGGTCGTTTTCAGGTCGTGTCAACTCAACCGATGATTATTTTGGATGTGGCGCATAATCCAGGTGCTGCAGCAGTTCTGGCTGAAAATCTGGCGGCGACAAAACCAGTCGGATATACCTATGCTATATTGGCCATGCTGAAGGATAAAGATATCACTGGAGTCATTCAGGAATTAAGAAATGAGATTGATTTCTGGCTAGTATCAACGCTTGACTCTCCTCGAGCTGCGTCGGCCGATTATTTAATTGATGAAATGCATAAGGCCAATATTTCAAATGAAAAAAATACTATCCATGCATTCCCGGATTGCGTAGCGGCTTTTGTTTATGCCTGTGAACAAGCCACTAAAAATGATAGAATCTGCGTGTTCGGATCTTTCTATACGGTAGGTAGCGTGCTGCAGCATCTGAACACGCTGCAAGGTAAACAATAATCGGATATTTCAAATGACTAAAAATATCAGCGAAGAAGAGTTATTGCTAAGAAAGCGTGCTAGAAGACGCTTAGTGGGTGCAATTGTTCTGGTGATCTTTTCTATCATTGTATTGCCAATGATTTTCGATGAGCCTAAGCCAGATAATGAGGAACATGAAATCGCGATTAATTTACCCAATTCCGGCAAGAATGCCAAAAACGGATTGGCTTCAGTTCCCAAAGCTGAATCAGTTGTTCGTGAAACACTCGATAACCTGGATGCTTCACCAGAATTTAAAGGCAAGCCTCAGACGAATCAACAGAGCATTGAGGACGCGACAGAAACGCCTAGTGATCGCAAGCGCATTCCAATCCCAGGCATTAAACCAAAAATTTACATACCTCCTGCTGAGGTAAAACATGCAACCCCGGCTCCGGTTGCAAGTAATCCTTCAGCCAGTGTTGTGGCGGATGCACCAAAAGATACGGCAAAAGGGTTTGTCGTTCAGTTAGGTGCATTTTCAGATCCATCAAAAGCTAAGCAACAGCATAGCAACTTGTTATCGGGTGGTTTTAATGCATATACCGAGACGCTCAAAGTCGATCAGAATGAAGTGACTCGGGTGAGAGTGGGACCATTTGCAACGAGAAGCGCTGCTGAAGCTGAATTGAAAAAGCTAAAAAAACTTGGATTCGATGGCGTAGTCAGTCCGAGATAGATTGCAAAGATTCATGAGGCTATCAATTTAATGTATCAGATGTATTTTAATTAATGACTGTTTTTGATTACGTTGTTTTTGGCATTTTTCTGGTATCGGTCATTCTAAGTGTTATCAGGGGATTTGTGCGTGAATCGCTATCTATCGCCGGTTGGGTGGTGGCGTTTATTGTTGCTGGTGCTTACACGGGTTATTTCGAGCCATTCCTGCCAACGGAAATCATCGGTGAAACACTGCGATACTCGATTACATTTGTCCTTGTGTTTCTTTCAGTGTTATTGATAACGGCTTTAATGACTATGTTGTTATCGGCCTTGATCAAAGGTATTGGACTCGGATTCATTGATCGATTGTTAGGTTCCCTATTCGGGCTGTTAAGGGCATTGGTTATTGTGACGATAATTACGCTAATCGCCGGCCTAACGGCGATTCCCAATCAGAGTTTCTGGCAGCAAGCTGTTTTAAGTCGTCCATTGGAAGTAATTGCACTGCAAGTTTTACCTTGGTTACCGAATGATCTATCAAAACGCATTAGTTTTGAGAGGAAGGAAAACTCTTAATATGATTCATTATCAAAGAATCCTGAATAAGCTTGTTTGCACAGTTACTCTTCTATGATGCAATTTTATTCTTGGGTGTCTTCAATTTATAGCCTAGTTGAATAGAGCGAAATTTACGGAGTATTTCTATGTGTGGGATTCTCGGCATCGTTGCACAATCGCCAGCCAACCAGTTACTTTACGATGGCTTATTAATGCTACAACACCGTGGACAAGATGCAAGTGGTATTGTAACGGCGCAAGGTAGTACTTTTCATATGCATAAAGGTTGTGGTCTGGTGCGCGACGTCTTCCGTACAAGAAACATGCGTGCATTGACGGGTAACATGGGTATCGGTCATGTTCGTTATCCCACTGCAGGCTCTGCAAGCTCACCTGCTGAAGCACAACCTTTTTATGTGAACTCGCCCTTCGGTATTGTGCTTAGCCATAATGGAAACCTAACGAATGCGGAGCAACTGAAGCAGGAATTATTCAGGGCCGATCTCAGGCATGTCAATACCAATTCGGATTCGGAAGTATTGCTCAACGTACTTGCTCATGAATTACAGGAAAGTACCCGCAATAATCAGCTTGATCCAGCAACCATCTTTGCCGCAGTATCCGGCGTTCATAAACGTTGCAGAGGCGCTTATGCAGTTGTGGCAATGATCGCTGGTTATGGGTTGTTGGCTTTCCGGGATCCCTATGGAATACGCCCACTGGTCTTCGGCACGATTGAAAATGAATTGGGTGACGAGTATCTAGTGGCTTCAGAAAGCGTTGCCTTGGATACACTGGGCTTTAAACTGATTCGCGACGTAGCCCCGGGAGAGGCTATTTTTATAGACGAAGCGGGTAATTTCTACAGTCAGCAGTGTGCGCCCAAACATTCTCTGAACCCCTGTATCTTTGAGTATGTCTATCTCGCCCGCCCTGATTCAATGATTGATGGTATTTCTGTCTATGAAACCCGGCTCAATATGGGTGAACATCTTGCTGAAAAAATAAAAAAATCAATGCATCATCTGGATATTGATGTGGTCATTCCGATACCGGATTCAAGTCGCCCTAGCGCTTTGCAGCTTGCTAATCGATTGGGTGTCGATTTCCGCGAGGGTTTTGTCAAAAATCGTTATGTGGGACGTACTTTTATCATGCCAGGACAACAGCAACGGCGTAAATCGGTCCGGCAAAAATTAAATGCAATGAGCATAGAGTTTCGCGGAAAGAATGTTTTACTGGTTGATGATTCAATTGTGCGTGGTACGACCAGCCGTGAGATTGTACAGATGGCACGGGAAGCGGGTGCCAATAAAATTTATTTTGCTTCAGCTGCGCCACCGGTTAGATATCCGAATGTATATGGTATCGATATGCCGACTCGTCAGGAGTTAATTGCGACTGATCGTAACACTGAGGAGATTTGTAATGAGATCAGTGCGGATTATCTGGTTTTCCAAGATTTGGATGCACTCAATCATGCGGTGGCAAAAGTATCGCCGACTGTAAAGAATTTTGAAACCTCATGTTTCAATGGGGATTACATAACAGGTGATGTGACTTCGGAATATTTGCGCACCATTGAATTGCAAAGAAATTCTAGTTCTTCAACTTCACAATCGAAATCAAATACCCAACTGGATTTAAGCTTGATTGTTTCCGATTAGGTAACTGATTTGTAAAGAAGGCTATTGCTATTATTGAGGAATATCCATTTTTAGTCTTCTATACAATTAATCTGACTTTTGACAAAATATAACCTTTAATAAATACAGCGATTATCTGAGGCCTAATAGATATGTCTGATCATTTGCAACCAGAAACACTGGCGCTCCATACCGGTATTCACCGCAGTCAATTTAATGAGCACTCTGAAGCGATGTATCTTACTTCGAGTTTCGTCTTTGACAGTGCCGCTCAAGCAGCCGCACGGTTTTCTGGCAATGAGCCGGGAAATATTTATTCTCGTTTTACTAATCCTACGGTAACAGCGTTTGAAGAAAGGCTGGCTATGCTTGAAGGAGCGGAAGCTTGTATAGCAACTTCTTCTGGAATGTCGGCTATATTGGCCTGTGTAATGGGATTATTATCAGCAGGAGATCATATTGTCGCATCGCGTAGTCTGTTTGGCGCAACTGTAAATTTATTCAATAACATATTAAAACGATTTAATATTGATACAACCTATGTTTCGGCTACGGATATCAACTCATGGCAAGCTGCCATACAACCCAATACCAAACTGTTTTTTCTGGAAACGCCTTCTAATCCATTAACGGAGGTTTCAGATATCACTGAATTATCGAAAGTTGCTAAGAAAGCCGGTATTTGGTTGGCGGTCGATAATTGTTTTTGCACGCCGATCTTGCAGAAACCCCTTGAGTTAGGTGCCGATATCGTCATCCATTCAGCCACTAAGTATTTGGATGGACAGGGCAGGGTATTGGGTGGTGCGGTATTAGGCAAGCGGGATTTACTGATGGATGGGGGGATCTATGGATTCTTGCGCACGGCCGGGCCGACGTTGAGCGCATTCAATGCCTGGGTCATCCTGAAAGGTCTTGAAACACTCAAAATTCGCGTGGAAGCACATTCAGCCAATGCCTTGCAAATGGCTCAATGGCTCGAATCTCAACCAAATGTAATGCGTGTGTTTTATCCCGGACTGATGTCTCATCCACAACATGAATTGGCAAAACACCAGCAGAAATCGGGTGGTGGTATTGTTACCTTTGAAGTGAAAGGAGGCAGAGAAGCTGCGTGGAGAGTCATCGACTCAGCACGTCTGATATCGATTACTGCCAATCTTGGTGATGCAAAAAGCACGCTGACTCACCCTGCAACAACAACCCATGCTCGTATCAGTCAAGAAGCACGGGATGCCGCGGGTATTTCAGATGGTTTGTTGCGTATTGCGGTTGGCTTGGAAGCGGTGCAAGATCTGCAAGCTGACTTGGCTAGAGGATTATCATAATCCCCCACCACGATTACCTGCTTTTAAATTGCACCGGAATTAAAGAGCAATTGTTGAGTAATTATTCAACTTCAGCTTTCTGAATGATGACATCTTCAAGCGGAACATTCTGGTGGCCGGCATAATCACCGGTTTTTACTTTCTTAATTTTATCCACGATATCCTGTCCTTCCACAACCTTGCCAAACACGCAGTAACCATAGCCTTGCGCAGAAGGTGATTTGTAATTGAGGAATCCATTGCTGGTTACATTGATAAAAAATTGTGCTGTGGCAGAATGTACATCTGCAGTGCGAGCCATTGCTATGGTATAAGCGTCGTTTTTGAGTCCATTAGCCGCTTCGTTCTTTATGGGGGCTTGTGGTTTCTTTTGCTTCATGCCCGGTTCAAATCCCCCCCCCTGAATCATAAAATCATCAATCACACGATGAAACAAGGTGTTGTCATAGAATCCGCTGTTCACGTAATTCAGAAAATTTTGTACAGTTTCAGGGGCATTTTCGCTGTCAAGTTCAAGTTTTATGACGCCAAAATTGGTTTGTAATCTGACCATATCAATCCTTGTATTAGTTTTTGATTCTTCTTATTGAATATTTTTCTCAGGAATGGGTAATTTAACGATATCTTCAATAATGACAGTGCTTTTAGGCACATCACCTGAAAATGGACCACCTGATCCCGTTGGGATTGATGCAATTTTATTTACAATATCAATACCCTGAGTTACTTTGCCAAATACAGCATAACCATATCCCTTTTGATTGGGAGCCTTAAAATTAAGAAATTCATTGTTGGCAACATTAATAAAAAATTGTGCGCTAGCAGAATGTGGATCTTGAGTGCGCGCCATGGCTATTGTTCCAACCTCATTTTTTAAACCATTATCAGCCTCATTCTGAACAGGTGATCGAGTTGGTTTTTGTTTAAGCGCCGTATCGAAACCTCCTCCTTGAATCATGAAGCCAGGGATTACGCGATGAAATACTGTATTTTTATAAAATCCATCTTCAACATACTTTAAGAAATTCTCAACTGTCTTAGGTGCCTTGTCTGGATAAAGCTCGAGCACTACGTTCCCGAGATTCGTTTTCATTTCAACGCTAATGTTAGTGGCATATACATTAATAGTGGCTGAAATCAATACTAGGGAAATCAGAAGCTGGCGTATTCGCATGTTTAATCCTGTTAGATATCGGAGATAGAGGGCAAGAGTTTCGATCTGACGTTATGTTATACTCATTGAATATTTGCGCTTCAATCAGGAACGCCCGGAATTCTATCAAGAAGATAGGTAACTCCACAATTTTATCTATTATCCCATGCTTAAAATTTATAACTCAATTGTTCGAGAAAAACAAGATTTTGTGCCATTAATACCCGGTAAGGTAAAAATATATGTGTGTGGCATGACCGTTTATGACTATTGTCATTTAGGGCATGCGAGAGTTCTGGTTGTATTTGACACCGTTGTGCGCTGGTTCAAAGCGAATGGATTTGACGTCAGCTATGTGCGTAATATTACCGATATTGATGACAAGATTATTAAGCGTGCACTAGAAAATAGTGAGTCAATTGAAACCTTGACGAATCGTTTTATCCAGGCAATGAATGAAGATTCTATCGCACTGGGTGTTTTATCACCTACTCATGAGCCTCGTGCAACCGGTTATGTGGAGCATATGATCAATATGATCCGTATATTGGTGGAAAAAAAACTGGCTTACCCTGCCAGTAATGGCGATGTTTATTATTCCGTGCATGATTTTCCCAGTTATGGAAAACTTTCGGGGAAATCCCTGGATGATTTGCGCGCCGGTGAGCGTGTGGATATTGATGTGAATAAAAAAGATCCATTGGATTTTGTATTGTGGAAAGCGGCAAAACCCGGAGAGCCTTTTTGGGATTCTCCATGGGGAAGAGGGCGCCCTGGTTGGCATATTGAATGTTCCGCCATGAGCGAACAGCTCCTGGGGTGGCAATTTGATATTCATGGCGGGGGACAGGATTTACAATTTCCTCATCATGAAAATGAAATTGCCCAGAGTGAGGGAGCGCATGACCATCCATTTGTTAATTACTGGATGCATAACGGCTTTGTGCGTGTTGATAATGAAAAGATGTCAAAATCTTTGGGTAACTTTTTTACTGTTCGCGAGATACTCAAACATTATCAACCGGAAGTCGTGCGCTTCTTTATTTTACGTGCGCATTATCGCAGCCCATTAAATTACTCTGACCAGCATCTCAAAGATACCAAGCTGGCGCTTGATCGTTTATATATTTCCCTTAAGGAAGTGGACTCGGTTGATACGGCGGACATCAATTGGGAGAGCGGCCCTGCTCAGAAATTCAAAGCGGCGATGAATGATGATTTCAATACGCCCGAAGCCATTGCAGTATTGTTTGAGCTGGCCAGTGATATCAATAAAACCGGTTCACGGACTAATGCGAGTTTATTGAAAGCACTGGGTGGTTTATTGGGATTGTTGCAGCAGAATCCGCAGGATTATCTGCAAAACAAGATCGCTACCAATGACTCGGATACTTTAACCCAGGATGCGATCGAGAGTTTGATTCAGCAACGTATCACTGCACGCAAAGAAGGCCGTTATTCAGACGCCGATGCGATCCGCAAAGGGCTGTTGGATAAAGGTATTCTGCTCGAAGATAGTTCGCAGGGAACGACTTGGCGGCGTCAATAAATTCTGCGTGATTACGCAGAATTTATATTTTCCATAAATACAACGTGGAGTTTGAGAAATCATTCAATTGGATGCTTTTGTGTGGCGTAACACCTGGAATTAGGAATGTATTGCTAATCAACAGGCTTCCCGGGCGCATTTCCTTGCTGACTTTACGCCAGAGAGATTCCATCGGAATCGGCGACAGATAGGCATAGACGACATCATATTGCGACAGATCGTATTCCCAGAAACTTCCCCAAAATATTTGACACGAACCGTGATTCGGCAAGCTTCGCAGCTTACTAATCAATAGCGGCAGTGGTGCAGATTCAATGCCATAGAAAAGGCCATTTTTGTGGACTTTGGCCAGGTTATTCAATAAGCCACCACAACCACTCCCCAAATCAACAAAAGAGAACTGTTCCTGCTTGGGTAATAATGTGTCAAGTACAACATTTACATTTTTGCTGGAGAGATAAAGCGGTACTTGGGTTTTGTATGTTTTTCCATAAATCAGCAGTAAACAGAGGAACAGCGATAAAAACCATAGCGAAGAGATTTCTAATGCCAGTGTAGCGATGGCAAGGGGAATAAACGCCAGATGAATAAAAATCCACCACGCAGGCATTCTGAGGCAGTAACTGATAAGCCCTGCTAGCAAGCCTTGCAACACGCTCCATTCAAATAAACTCAGGGTAATCGTCGATTGAGCCATGACAAATAGACCAATGATTAGCGTAGCTATGATTTGAGTCAATAAAGCTTTGAGTGTTGAATGTTGAAGTTTTAGCATTGATCTCTATGACAATTATCGAATTTATTGAGCATTGGATCCCGGGTTTTGTATCAACTCGGCATCGGGATCGTCGTCTACATCAATGTCCAGGGTTGGATTATCCATGGTGACGGCTTTTTCAGCTTTCTCATTCATGACAACGATGCTGATCCGGCGATTGATCGGATTGAGGGGATCTTCCTTATCAAACAGAACGGCAGAAGATAAACCTACTACTTTCAGAACTTTTTGAGTATCCATGCCTCCGGTAATCAACTCCCGTCGCGAAGCATTTGCGCGATCCGCGGATAACTCCCAATTGCTATAGCCTTTGTCACCGGTTGGGTAGGGTTTTGCATCAGTATGACCCGACAAGCTGATTTTGTTGGTTACTTCGTTCAGCATTTTGCCAATTTCGCGCAAAATGGTCTTCGTATAAGGCTGTAATTCCGCTTTACTCAGTGCGAACATGGGACGGTTCTGCTCATCGACAATTTGGATTCTGAGTCCATCGGTAGTGATATCAAGTAATAGCTGGTTTTCAAATTTCTTCAAGGAGGGATTGGCTTCAATAGCGGATTCTATTTTCTTTTTAAGCCCTTCCAATTTCATGAGTTCAGCACGCTCGCGCTTAATTTTCTTGGCTTCGCGCTTGGCTTTATCTTCATTAATGATTCCTTTTTGTACTTGTCCCTCCTGGCGCGAGAAATCTTGACCACCACCTTTCAGAACGGCATCTCGATCGCCACTACCGGAGCCACCTGCCAGGGCAACTTTTAGCGGTGTTTTAAAGTAATCGGAGATGCCATACAACGTGCTTTTTGATGCTGCACTGAGTAGCCACATCAATAGAAAGAATGCCATCATTGCGGTGACAAAGTCAGCATAAGCAATTTTCCAGGCCCCGCCGTGGTGGCCACCAGCTACCTTCTTAATCCGTTTGATAACGATAGGTCGCTGTGCAAGATCGTCAGCCATATATTTTTCCGCAATTCAAATGAAACGTTAATATGAAATGATTATTTTGCTTTACTTTGTTTGACATGCTCTTCCAGTTCAAGGAAAGAGGGGCGTTCGGTTGTAAATAAAACTTTGCGGCCAAACTCAATAGCCAAAACCGGCGAATAACCATTTAAATTGGCTAATAAGGTAATTTTGATACATTCCAGAAATTTGCTGGATTCGTGTAGATTGTGTTCTAGCTTACCGGCTAATGGACTAACGAATCCATATGCCAGCAAGATGCCCAGAAAGGTACCCACCAGCGCGGCTGCAATCAGAATGCCCAGTTCTGCGGGAGGCAGGTGAACAGATTCCATGGTATGCACCACGCCCATCACGGCGGCAACAATGCCAAAAGCGGGCAGTCCGTCACCCAATTTTGCGATGGTATGGATGGGCACTTCACCTTCCTGATGGTGTGTTTCCAATTCACCATCCATCAAATTCTCGATTTCCAGTGAATTGAGGTTACCCCCTACCATTAATCGTAAGTAATCTGTGATAAATTCTATGATATGGTGATCAGCCAATATTGTGGGGTATTTGGTAAAAATTGGACTATTGGCGGGGTCATCCACATCCGCTTCAATGGACATCAGACCTTCTTTACGAATTTTTCCAAGCACTTCATAGAGTAATGTCATTAAATCCATATGAAGTGCTTTGGTATATTTAGAGCCTTTGAATACTGTCGGTAAGGCTTTTAAAGTTGCTTTAAGAGACTTGCTCGAATTGCCCACTACAAATGAGCCAATAGCACCACCACCGATCATGAGAAGCTCGACGGGTTGCCATAAGGAGGCAAGATGACCGCCGGCTAGCGCAAAGCCGCCGAATACAGAAATAATGATAATAACGTAGCCAATAGAAACGAGCATTGTGGTGACTCCCAGGAATGTATTAATGCAACCATTAATGGTAGATTGTGTAGTGAGAAGGTAGCACACAGTCACTCAATTCATTTTCAGAGATAAGGCCGGATTCCCCCGTGTTTTCTTGGTTTCTGTTTTCTCAACATATTTAAGTATAGATAATCAATAGATTATGATTTTTTGTTTGATTGCTTGTGTTATCACAAAAACTTCACAGTAACTTCAGTATCGTGAAGCTCGGATGATGTTTAAATTCATTTTTTTATTTGCGATAATTTTGTTGGTTGGGATGACTACAATCAATGTCAATTTAGCTATAATTATCAGGATTTCAAGTTGTGAGAATATGATAAATATAATTGATATCAGTAAGTTAAGTTAATAATAATCGACGCCTAAATGACTGAATGAATTCACGTTCATTCAATCAACATTGAGTGTCACTAATAATTTTAAAGGGAGAAAAATATGAGTATGGAAAGTGAGATCAAAGCGAAATTTGGAGGTTTTTGGAACTCCATCGTTTTGTTGCTTGTGATCGTGATTTGTTTACGCTTCTCAAGTCTTGAGTTGGCGGCAGAAAATTTAGTTGAAAGAGTGCATTGTGCATTGCATTTGTTCTTGGGATGTGTGGCAGCGGGTGTTTTGCTCGGCATATTAAGAATATTTCTTGCATTCTCAAATCAAACTTACACGCGTGCGCCTGCATCGGCAAATTTTGCTCAGGGGCTTAAATATGGAATCGTTGGCGGTGGTTTATTGATTCTGATCGTGGGCGTTCTGCAATTGAATAACTTCTTGGGTGTATTCCAACCCATCTTAACGGGTTTATTAGCAAAACTGACGGCTGTTTTTGCATAAAATCAAATTAGGGTCAGTGATTAACTGACCCTAATCAACAAGAATCATCAATTAATCGGTTTTTCTTCGGTATTTTCACTTTGCATGGCTATCTTGTTTTCCAAGACTGCGATGCGAGATTCTAATTTTACAATCAGAGATTTTGTTTCAGGCGATTCAATCGGTATCTGGGGTTTTGTAGCGGTAGCGCTGCTTTCCAGGACTGCTATGCGAGCTTGCAATTGTTGCGGAAGCTTGTCAGTTTCTGGTCCTGCTAAATGCGTGAATTCTACGCTGTCTTCATAAGGTTCGCGGGTAGTGCCCGTTGCTTTGATGACAGCACCTGCCAATAGACCACCGACAATGGCGATGCCCAGAGTGATGGCAATGCCACTTAATTGCGCTGCAGCGATTTCAGGAACTATGAGCAGTGCACTTAAACCACCGAGTAATCCGGGCATTCCGTGCAAGTTATGCACACCGCAAGTATCTACGATTTTAAATTTTGATTCCAATACAGGTTGAAGAAAAACATAACCCAAAACAGAAATGGTACCTGCCAATAAGCCAATGCCGAATGCACCCGCAGGAGCTACGATATCGCATACAGAACCGATGGCCACACCGCCTGCCAATGCCGCATTGGCCATATCGACCATCGAAGTTTTGCCATGATGCAACTTGGAACTGAGGAAATACGTGGCAATGGTGGCGCCAGAGAGTGCGAGTAGCGTATTGACCACAGTTTGCGGCATATTTTCCAATGGAACCAGTGCGGTGGCAAAACTCGGCCAGAATAACCAAAGCACCATTGAACCTAGCATGGCGAAACGATCCGACGTATGATCCGATTCAATGGGTTGGCTACGTTGATAAGCAGTAGTCAGTACAATCGACATGCTTAATCCAAAATAGGCACCAAATGCGTGAATGACGATTGAGCCAGCAGAATCCTTAAATCCCGTAGTGAAACCGAAAGCATTATCGAGCACTATCCATTCATTTAATAAATAAAGTGGAACCACCAGAAGCGCCAGCAGTGCATATTGAAAAACGCGCAAACGCCCTAAAACAGCGCCCATGGCAATGAGGGCAGCAGCAACCGATAGCTCGGCATATAGCAGCGCATCCAGTGTATGCGGGGATAGCTGGTGACCAAAAATACCGTTTGCACGTAATAGAATGTAAAGAGGAAGTCCAATTGCGACAACCAGATAGGTGCCGGTTACAGCGCCAAATCCGTAGCGACGGACAAATACCATGAGAAAACCAAAACCAACCAACAACATCGCTAAGATGTGAATGATGTAATTATATTGTGCAACAACACGTGCTTCACTGAATGTGGATGCAGTTTCTGCGCTTACCCAACTACTAAAACCCAGGAGAAACAGACCCACTGCACTGGGCAGTGTCAAGCAAAAGCCTTTGTTCATGTAATTCTTCCTTATAATGGTGTATATGGGATATGGACGGGGAAACACTGCGTAATAACCAAACGGAAACTTTGAGCAGCAACTATGAATATATGAAGTGAAAAGCGCTGTCTGCAACGAAGTGATTAGAAAACCTTTCCCCGTAGCGAGTTTGAACTGTAATTACCCTAAAAACAATAGGGTTTAGGCAAATAACTGATTATTTTCTTGATTGAGATTTGCGGAACAAAAAGCTTGAGCAGATCCAATGCATTGATTAGTGGGGAAGTTTGGCGAAACGTTATACAGACGCACTGACAGATTTATGAAAGTAGCGCAGGATTGATCATCGGGTTAGCGTATCACGCGTGGATGTCGACCGGCTTTGAGCGCCTGGATGGCTTCTTCTGACGTGCTGACGATTTGTTGTTGCGGACAGAAGAAATTTTTTGATAATTCCCGTTGTGCATAAAATTGTCTGATAAGACCAAGTTTCTCCCATTCGGATACTCGTGGTTTTGCCCAGGTTCTATCGTTGCGCCCCAGTGCATAAAGCTTTCTTTCGTTGGTAGCGCAGCGGATGCCTTCATAACTGACATTCTGAGCACCTTCAGAGGATTTGATGACGAGACTGAAACGAATGACGCCGTCTTGGCCTATTTTGATGGAATTGGGGTCAATCATATATCGATTATTCGTAGCTGCGCCGGCGTCAAAATTCATCAGATTTTTTTCTTCCGGATAAGCCGGAAGTTGTGTCAGTTGCTCGACCCAGGTTTTTTCATTTTCAAACTCATCTTTGAATGCCGGCTTGGCACACGCACTCACGAACAAGATGACGATCAGGATAACAATGCGTTTCATGAGCGTGATAAATCATTGAGTAACGATTCGCGAACACTGTCGTCCACAGTAGCAATTGAAGCCTGATAAGCCGGATGATCAACGCCCATACTGAGTGGGGCGCCCTGATGGAGTGATTGGATCATCACTGGCGTGAGTTCAAAGCGTAAAAAATGAACGGATGAAGTTTTCTCAGCGGTTTCCCGTTCCAGATCTTCATCAGCAATGGCATAAACCGTTGAATGCTCAGCGATTCTGACCCATACCTTGTCTTCGATGCCAACCAAGGTAGCTAGTTTAGCTGCCCGCACGGTTGGATCTGGATATTCGATCATCATGGTGGCTTTCCAGTTATGCCCATCCGGTATCAGAGGGGCATAAGTTTCCAGCTCATGAACAATTTCTTGTTCTTGAAAGATGCGCTCTACATGCAACATTTCCTGAATTTGATAGCGAATGGTCAGCTCATCTTCAAAAATTAAAGTGATATTTTCTCCGAGCGCGATTTTGCGTGTCTTTTTATGTGACATCACTTGTGCACGAAAATCCTTGCGGATTTTGGCATAAGCTTCCAACGTCAGCAGGCTGTCACGGGTTATTGAAGTCATGTGGTTTTCACCTTGTTGAGTGGTTGCGGCGGTAGATGAGTCAGTTTTGCTGCCTGATACAGCATCAGTATCATCGCCATAAGCGAGCAGCAATAAGGATAGCGGGTGCAATTTCTGCGCCTTGGTGTCTCCCATGCCTTGCTCGATATGTCGAGCCGCGATTGCGCAATCCGAGCTGATGTAATCCGGATCTGAAGCGGCCATTTGTTTGAATACCGGGCGGCCAATTTTCATGGAATCTGCAAAGTGTTCAGTTTTGACGCCCCAGGTGCCATCATGACCGGAGCAGCGTTCTACAACATGAAGGGTTGTCTCAGGCACGAGCTGTAAGATGTCGCGCGTTTTTTTGCCAAAATTCTGCACGCGCTGATGACAGGGGATGTGGTAAGCCACATTACCCAGTGATTTCTTGAAATCGGTTTTGAGTAGTTGATCCTGATTTCGAAGCGCCAAGTATTCGAATGGATCAAACATGGCGGCAGCAACAGCTTGCACGGCTTCGTCCTGTGGGAACAGGAGCGGCAACTCTTGTTTATACATCAGGGTGCAGGAAGGCACTGCCGAAAGAATGGCATAACCGTCTTGTGCCAGCTTTAATAAATGTGGAATATTCTCATTTTTGAGTTTTTCGACGGCTTCCAAGTCACCCAATTCCAATTTTGGCATGCCGCAGCATGCTTCTTTTTCGACTAAGCGAGTCGGAATTTCATTATGTTCCAGGATTTTGAGTAAATCGTGACCGATGCCTGGCTCGTTGTAATTGATATAGCAGGTCGCATAAATGGCTACTTTGCCAGGCGTGCGAGCACCGTCTTTTACCACAAAGTCTGCATTAGGATGAGCATTCGAGCGAAACTTACGGGATGTAAATTCGGGCAATTTTCTGTCGGCATGAATCCCTAGCATGCTATCCATTAATTTACGTGTGGCAGGTGTTTTATTAATGGTATTGACGGCCTGAACGACGACCGGAATAGTGGCAAGCTTACCGACGAGATCGGTATTGGAAAGCAATTCATCGCGGAAATTGGCACCCTGTTTTTTATATTTCACAGCCTTGGCGCGCAACATCAGATGCGGAAAATCGACATTCCATTCATGCGGAGGCACATAAGGACATTTGGTCATGAAGCACATATCGCACAGATAGCAGCGGTCCACGACTTCCCAGAATTGATTTTTATCGACACCATCCAGTTCGCCGGTCGAACTATCGTCAATCAAATCGAACAAGCTTGGAAAAGACGTGCATAGATTGACGCAACGGCGGCAACCATGGCAAATATCGAAAACCCGCTCCATTTCCTGGGTCAGATTGTTTTCGTCAAAAAAATTGGGATTCTTCCAGTCAATGGGATGACGTTTCGGTGCTTCGAGACTGCCTTCACGAGTAGCCATAGGTGAGTGTTAGACGATAAAAATGATTCAGATCAAAAACAAATGGGGTTTAGCCAAAAGTACTGTTTTGGTAAACCCCAGGCATTTCTAACAATGACGGAATGGCAGCGAATTAATCGGCCAAGCCATCCAGTGCGCGTTGAAAGCGATTGGCATGAGAGCGTTCGGCTTTAGCCAGCGTTTCAAACCAGTCGGCGATTTCGTCAAATCCTTCATCGCGGGCTGTTTTGGCCATACCGGGATACATATCGGTATATTCGTGCGTTTCACCCGCTATCGCTGTTTTCAGATTGTCACGGGATGCGCCAAATGGCATGCCGGTTGCAGGATCACCACAGGTTTCCAGATATTCCAGATGACCATGGGCATGTCCGGTTTCACCTTCTGCAGTGGAACGAAATACTGCGGCTACGTCGTTTTGTCCTTCTACGTCGGCTTTAGCTGCAAAATATAAATAACGGCGATTGGCTTGAGACTCACCCGCAAACGCTGCTTTCAGATTACCTTCTGTTTGAGATCCTTTCAGTTGCATGACTTTCTCCTTTTTTATGACGGATTTTTATAGTTGAAAAAAATATGTATTTATTCGCAACACAAAACTTAAATTGACTGAGGAACGAAGGCGAGAAGTGATGGTTTTGCCTCTTGCCAAAGTTTCCTACAGTTCAATCACAGTATGGCGAGCGCGTAAAATACAAAGTTTATTCCGTGCAGGGAGACTATCGAAGGGCTTGTGGATTGTCAACTATTAGTCTGCGCTGATGACACGGAGTGAGACAGGAGGGTGTTGTCTAACTGCATACAGTAATCAAGTGATAGCCGTTTGGAAACGTAGTGGTTTTAAGTCTGATTTTCGATAACGGTCGAACAATTTATTTGCATGCATCTTTATTTTCATTCGTTACCGAGTTGATCCCGTCTCAGTAGAAAGACAAACTCATCTCCCGCGCTGGTTTCCAGCCACGTAAAGGGCAATTGTGGGTAAGCTTGTTCCAGTACTGCCCGGTTATGCCCAATTTCAACCAGTAATAGTCCATCATCAGTCAAATATTGAGCGGCATTTCGAAGAATGAGGCGGGTTGCGTCCAAGCCATCTAAACCGCTTGCCAGCGCATTGTGTGGTTCATGTTGGTATTCTTGCGGCAACTCTGCCATTGATGCTGCGTTGACATAGGGGGGATTGCTGATGATTAAATCATATTGCTTTTCCGATAAGGCTGAAAATAAATTGGACTCGATGAGTTGTATTCTATCTTCCAAGCCATAGTCCTGAACGTTTTTATGAGCCACTTCAAGGGCCTGGGTGGAAATGTCAATGGCATCTATGTGCGCATTCTGAAAACCATGCGCCATAAGAATCGCCAAACAGCCTGATCCTGTGCACAAATCGAGTGCGGAAAAAATGGCATCCGGATCGGTGATCCAGGGTGAAAGCTGTGTTTGCAATAATTCCGCAATGAATGAACGTGGAATGATGACACGCTCATCAACATAGAAACTATAATCTCCCAACCAAGCTTCATGAGTTAAGTAAGCCGCGGGCGTTCTCTGCGTGACACGGCGATCAATCATGGTCAGCACCTGTTTGCATTCATCATCTAGCAAGCGTGCATCCAGGAATGGTTCCAATTGATCCAGTGGCAAATGCAAGGTTTTCAGAATAAGATAAGCCGCTTCGTCATAAGCATTGGCGCAACCATGCCCGAAGTGCAAGCTGGCTTGATTGAATTGACTGACGGCAAAGCGCAATAGATCGCGGATGGTGCGCAGTTGGGATTGGGCCTGAGTAATCATTAGAAATTAGAGATTAGAAGATTAGAATGGCTAGCTTACAAAAGCTGATTTTATTAAAGCAACCGGTAAAACGTAACTCGCGCAATGTAACATAAAATCATCGAAGAGCAAGCGCCATGCCCTACAGCAATGATTATCCATTAAAAATATTACGTATAAAGAATTCAGAAGCATGTTGAAAGTTGATGAAGACATGAATTTCATGCAGATCGCATTGCAACTTGCTCAGCAGGCGCAAGAAAATGGCGAAGTGCCGGTAGGGGCACTGGTAGTGCAAAATGGGGTGATTATCGGGCGCGGGTTCAATCGCTCAATCACCGCAGCAGATCCCACGGCACATGCGGAAGTGGTTGCAATGCGGGATGCTGGTAAAAATCTGGCCAATTATCGCCTGCTGGATTGCACTTTGTATGTCACATTGGAACCCTGCGTAATGTGTGTCGGTGCCATTTTTCATGCACGCATTAAACGCGTGGTGTATGCAGCGACTGATCCGAAAACAGGGGCTTGTGGTAGCGTGATCGATTTACCATCCGAAATACGACTGAATCATCATATGCAGGTAACCGCAGGAATCATGTCAACAGAGGCCAGCATGTTGCTCAAGAATTTTTTTGCACAAAGACGAAATACCGCCAGTCAAGGTGATCATGAAAATTAATATCAGTATTGCATCGCAACAACTTAATCTGTTAAACGGGCAGGGCGTCATTATCAAGCAATATTCGATTTCATCGGCAAAAAATGGAACTGGACAGGAAAATGGCAGTTTCTGTACGCCGCTGGGAAAACATGTTATCCGCGCCAAGATTGGCGCCGGGCAGGCAATCAATAGTGTGTTTATCAAACGCCGACCTACTGGCGAAATCTATAGCCCGGAATTAGGCAGACAATTTCCTAAACGGGATTGGATACTCACACGCATTTTATGGCTGTCCGGCTGCGAACCGGGTTTTAATCGCCTGGGGTCCGTGGATACCATGCGGCGTTATATTTATATTCATGGTAGCCCGGACAGTGCAGAAATGGGTAAACCCGGTTCTATCGGATGCATCCGAATGCGCAACAAGGATTTACTGGAATTGTTTGATCTGGTGAGCGCAGGGACGCCGGTGGAAATTGATAAGTAGTGCAGAGATTGATGGAAATTAATCATTTTGGATTGAATGAAATGGTGTCAAATTAAGTCATGCTCGGCAAATGACATTGCAGTTCCGTTGCCGACAATAAAATGATCCAGTACTTTGATTTCTACCATGGCAAGTGCTTGCTTCAGGGATTGGGTAAGTATTTTGTCGGCATGACTAGGCTCTGCCACACCGGAAGGGTGGTTGTGCGCAAAAATCATAGCGGCCGCATTATGATACAAAGCACGCTTGATGACTTCTCGTGGATAAACGCTGGTTTGCGTCAATGTACCGCTAAATAATTCTTCAACGGCAATGGTGTGATTCTTGGCGTCGAGAAAAATACCGATAAAAACTTCGTGCTGTTTGTGCGCTAAACTTAAGCGTAGAAAATCTCTAACCAATTCAGGGGAATTCATGGCGTTTCCGCTTTTAAGTTCTTCTCCCAATGCGCGGCGAGCCATTTCTAACACAGCTTGTAGTTGTGCATATTTTGCGATTCCCATGCCTGGCAATTGACAGAAGCTATCTTGGCTGGCAGCAAACACATTGGTTAAGCTACCAAAATGCGACAGTAATTCTCTGGCAAGATCTACAGCGCTTTTTCCGATTGTGCCTGTGCGCAGAAAGATGGCAAGCAGTTCCGTGTCTGAGAGAGTGGCGACACCTTTTTGCAACAATTTTTCTCGAGGCCGCTCATTGATAGGCCAATCTGGAATAGCCATAAGATGTGAATGATAAGTTAGTCATGTAAAATAAGCTTTGTAAGTACGGATGCCAGTTAGTCTTCAAGGAATGCAATGCGCTATTCTCTTGTTTGCTTGATACGGCATTCGAGACGCTGAAATTGAATCAATGGAAAAATCTATTATTACGATTTTTTGTCGAGTTTCAAATCATCAATAAAATGCGGTTTTGCAGATAAATTTTAAATGCGATGACTATATGACAACGTGCGCGGCTTCAGTCACAAAAAGGCGGTTATTACTCGGTGTAACGGGAGGAATCGCAGCTTATAAAGCGGCTGAATTGGCGCGTTTGTTGACGCAAGCCGGCATGGATGTGCAATCAGTAATGACTCAATCGGCGTGTCAGTTTGTTGGTCCCATAACCTTTCAGTCGCTAACCGGCAACTCTGTTTATACGGATCTGTGGGAGGCAAATGCTATCAACAATATGGCGCATATCAACCTTTCGCGCAATGTTGATGCAATTTTGGTGGCACCTGCCAGCGCAGATTTTATGGCTAAGCTGGCTCATGGCATGGCGGATGATCTGTTGACTACTTTATGCCTGGCTCGCGATTGTCCCTTGATGCTGGCGCCTGCCATGAATCGACAGATGTGGGAGAATCCTGCGACCCAACGCAATTTATCCATTTTGCGGCAGGATGGCGTAAACATTATCGGTCCAGCCAGTGGCGAGCAGGCTTGTGGCGAGGTGGGCATGGGGCGCATGTTGGAGGCTTGTGAGTTGATGGAAGCTGTTCAAGCCTTTTTTCAAGGCGGTATACTGCAAGGTCAAACGGTTTTGGTAACAGCAGGGCCCACTTTTGAAGCCATCGATGCCGTTCGCGGCATCACAAACAGCAGCTCAGGAAAAATGGGGTATGCGATTGCTCAAGCTGCAGTGGAAGCGGGCGCGCAAGTTATCCTTGTTTCGGGTCCAACTTGCTTAACGCCCCCTGCGGTAGACAAATTCATTCGTGTAGTGAGTGCGGTGGATATGTTGAATGCCGTACAGGCAGAAATAGCGCACACGGATATATTTATCAGCGTTGCTGCAGTTGCAGATTATCGCGTAGCTAACATTAGTCAGCAAAAATTAAAGAAATCTGATCAAAATCTATCGCTTGAGCTTATTCCAAATCAAGACATTCTCATGACGGTATCCAACTTGCCCACACCACCTTTTTGTGTTGGTTTTGCAGCAGAAACAGAACACCTCGAGAAAAATGCGGAAGCCAAACGGCGCAAGAAGAAATTACCGCTATTAGTGGCCAATTGGGCTCAGGATGCCATCGGGTCTGATGAGAGTGAATTAATTTTATTGGACGATACTGGCCGGCATTTTCTTCCCAAAGCATCCAAAACTGAGCAAGCGCGCCATTTAATAAAGCATATCAGCGTACTTATAAATCCTAAATAGACAATACTGATCCACAGCTATGAGAAAAATTGATATTAAAATTCTTGATCAACGTTTACAGGAACAGCTTCCTGCTTATGCAACACCGGGTTCGGCGGGTTTGGATTTGCGAGCCTGTATTGAACAGGCGATGACCATTCATCCAGGTGAAACCTGTCTTATTCCCACCGGTATTGCAATACATCTTGATGATACTGGATTGGCTGCGTTGGTATTGCCGCGTTCCGGGTTGGGTCACAAGCATGGAATTGTATTGGGAAATTTAGTGGGTTTAATTGACTCTGATTATCAAGGACAGATTTTTGTTTCCTGCTGGAATCGAGGCCAAACGGTTTTTCATCTTAATCCATTAGAACGCATCGCACAGCTTGTCGTTGTTCCTGTCGTACAAGTCGAGTTCAATAAAGTGGACAGTTTTGATCAAAGCCATCGAGGTGAGGATGGTTTTGGTAGTACAGGCAAACACTGAAGGCACTGGAAAGGCGCGCGTCACAGTTATTAAATTCAGGTTTACATTTAACTGTAAGGCTCTAACAGGCCGTTGAAAAACTATCTGCGTTGCCGCTACGGTGTTAAAAACAGGCTCAAAATGCTCATTTATTACACATAAACTGCGCTTTTTCGCCTGTTTCTGCCTTGTTCGGTTGCCTCGAAAACGTTTTTCAACGGCCTGTTAAAGTTTGTGCTAATGCAGGCGTGGAAGCATTCCCTTTAATCCGCGCATCATTTTTGCCATGCCGCCTTTGTTCATCATTTTCATCATTTTCTTGGCTTGTTCAAACTGAGCGAGCAGACGATTGACTTCCTGTACGGAAACGCCCGCTCCCGCAGCAATCCGGCGTTTACGTGATGCCTTAAGGATTTCGGGCTTGGCACGTTCCTGTTTGGTCATCGAATTAATAATGCCTTCGGTTCGATTGATTATTTTGTCGTCGACTTTAACATTTTGTGCTGCCTGGCTCAGTTGAGCTGGTAATTTATCCATTAAGGCACTCATGCCCCCCATATTTCTCATTTGCTGAAACTGTGCCTTGAAATCATCCAGGTCAAATGCTTTGCCTGATTTCATTTTTTTCATCAGCTTTTCAGCTTCTTGCTGATCGGCGCTACGGTGGGCTTCTTCAATCAGTCCCAGCACATCGCCCATGCCTAAGATTCGCGATGCCATGCGATCAGGATAAAAAGCTTCCAAACCAGTGAGTTTCTCAGCCACACCGGTAAATTTAATTGGTTTTCCGGTAATATGCTTGACGGAAAGCGCTGCACCACCGCGCGCATCGCCATCTAATTTAGTGAGAATGACGCCGGTCAAAGGTAACGAATCAGAAAACGCTTTGGCGGTATTAACCGCATCCTGTCCTTGCATGGCATCAACTACAAACAGGGTTTCAATGGGTTTTAGTAATGCCTCGAGCTCACTGATTTCTTGCATCATGGCTTCATCGATACCTAATCGACCGGCAGTATCGACAATCATGACATCATGATGATGTCTACGCGCATAATCCAATGCGGCGGTGCCAATTTCTCCTGGTTTCTGTCCATCCTTGACAGGAAAAAAATCTGCTCCTGTTTGACTGGCGAGAAGTTCTAACTGATGAATAGCAGCTGGACGGTAGATGTCACAGGAAACGAGTAATACTTTCTTTTTCTTTTGCTCCATCAACCACTTTGCCAGCTTTCCACTGCTAGTGGTTTTACCTGCGCCTTGTAAACCGGCCATAAGAATAACAGCGGGTGGAACTGTAGTGAGATTCAGATCGGCTTTTTCTCCCCCCATGATGTTGATCAGTTCCTGATGCACAACACCAATTAAGGCTTGGCCCGGTGTAAGGCTGGTCATCACTTCATGGCCAATTGATTTCTCTTTGACGCGTGCAATGAAATCTTTTACTACCGGTAAAGCGACATCAGCTTCTAACATGGCTAAGCGGACTTCTCGCAGTGCTTGCTGAATGTTGCTTTCAGTCAGTCTTGCTTCACCCCGCAATGTTTTCATAACCCCGGCAAGTCGGCCGGTCAGATTGTCAAACATACTTAAAACCTCTTAATAATAGATCAGTGTAGAATAATGTGATCGTTTGAATTCAATAAAATCTGGGTTAGCTCTTTGAATTTGCAAGCGTGCCATGTAGACTAAACAGTAATTTCTGCCAATTAAAATTTGTTATATCGATGACCAGCATTTTAACTTATCTCGCAGCCTTTTTGCTTTATATACTGATCGGGTGGTATTTTTGGCGCAATACTACGAATCAATCGCCAACAGCTTCAAGTACGAGTTCTCATGTAGCTGTCACTTGGGGACATTATGCCATGCTTGCCCCTTTAGCGTTGCACGCGGTCACTCTTTACCATTCGATGTTTGTGGGAGCAGGGCTAAGTTTTGGTTTGGGCAATGCAATTTCATCAATTGTTTGGTTAACAGCATTTATTTATTGGTTTTCAGGATTTTTTAGTCGCTTGCAAGGATTGCAAACCCTAGTCGCGCCAGTCGCTGCGGTATCAGCGATTGCGATTTTCCTACCGTTAGTGTTTCCATCCCTGCGACCGCTCGAAAACACAGAATTACCTGCATTTAAGGCACATTTGCTGGTTGCTATGATGGCCTATAGCTTGTTAACGATAGCCGCGTTGCATGCTTTATTAATGACTGTGGTGGAACGTCATTTACATCATCCAGCAACCCGCTCGATATTGACCAATCTGCCCCCTCTTCTAGCGATGGAAAAGCTATTGTTCCGTATCATATGGATTGGCTTTGTCTTGTTGACTTTGACGCTTTTAAGCGGTGCTGTTTTCTCAAAAGAGGTCTTTGGTCAACCGCTGACATTTTCACATAAAACGCTTTTTGGCTTTATTTCCTGGGGTGTATTTGCTGCGCTTCTAATGGGTCGGCAACTGTATGGTTGGCGAGGCAGAATAGCTATTCGCTGGACATTGACGGGATTTGTAACCTTATTGCTTGCCTATATTGGTAGCAAATTTGTGTTGGAAATCATACTAAGCCGCTAGTTCTTGGTTTATTTCTCTGATGATTTGCCAGTTGTTTAATGCTCGAATTTTTTAGTTATTGCCATACTTTGCAGAAAATTATCTGACTAACCGGGGATTACAGGAAAATGTGATGATGAGAATACAAGAACAAGCGCCATCATTTTGCTCATTCAAAGTCCTTTATGGAGTGTTTTATAAACTGGCCTTTGTTTTACTGGTATTGAATTTATTCGGCTGTGTTATTCCCAAAGAGCCGATGGTCGAGTCAGTGGTTGAGCCAGTGCCGGCACCCACTGCACAATACGAGGAGCTAAAAACTGAAATTGCGCGTTTAGAGAAATTGATCGCTGAAAAAGACACACTGATAAAAAATCAAAATATACGCCAGCAGAATCAAGCCAATGTGCTCCGGGAAGCGAATAAAGAAGTCACCAGAGCTCAGGTGAAGTTGCATCGGTTAGCAACCAAGCCCAGTACGGCCTCAGCTATTGCCGAGTTAGAAGTCGCTTTGGAAAATTCAAAACAAGCAAAAATCTCTCCATCGGACCAGATATTGCAGGCTCAGGCGCAACGTTTATTAGAAACGGCCACGTCATTTTACGAAAAAGATCATTATGCTTCTGCGATGAATCAAGTAGCGCAAGCCAATCATCTGCTGAGTTTGATATCCGATCAGAATCGTAAGAAAGCTTCCAATATAACCCCTATGCTGATTGAATTTAACACGCCAGTAAAATTACGTACTAAGACGAGTGTTAAATTGCGCAAAGATCCCAATGCCCAGGCAAAAATTTTAAGTGTGTTAAAGAAAAACACCCTGCTGGTAGCGAATGCCAACCATGGTTCTTGGCTTCGAGTTCAGGTCGCCGACAAACAAGGATGGGTGCTCAGCTCTACGTTGGAAGTAGAGGAAAATCGTAATCCGTAGTTAATTTTATGATACAGCGCAAGATTTAGGTTGTATGCAGTATGCCTGATTGCGTCCGGCATGTTTAGCTTCATACAGTGCGCTATCTACCCGGGCAAGTAGTGTTGTTAATGAGGTGTCTTCGGGTTCGCTTTGTATAATACCGATACTCAACGTGACTCGAACTGTTTCATTGATAGTATGACAATAAATACTAGCCACATGAAGCCGTATGCGTTCTGCTGTTTTCATTGCTTCATCAACAGTCGTCTCAGTTAATATTACAATAAATTCGTCGCCACCATAGCGAGCTGCAAAATCAACGCTGCGAATGCATTGAGAAATTTTTTTGGCTACCGAAGTCAATATTTCATCCCCGGCAATATGTCCGAGACTGTCATTGAGCGTTTTAAAATAATCGACATCGATCATAAGAACGGCAAAAGAGCGCTTATTGCGTTCATATCGCGCCAGCTGATCTTTAATGATCAAATTCAGTTTGTTGCGATTATAAAGACCAGTGAGGCTATCAGTTACCGATAATTTTTCCAGTAACTGATTTTTTTGCTGCATCACGGTACTGGCAGCGGTAATTTCATCCTGATTTTGACGCAACTTGTCAGTCATTTGATTAAACATGCGTGTCAATTGACCCAATTCATCGCGCTGCTCGATAGTTAGCTCGACGTTAAGATCTCCTTTTACAATTTTCTCAGTTGCATTGATCAATTTACGTAAAGGAACAACTATCGTGCGGCCCATTTGTAAAGCGATCGCGGTTACCAATAGAAGAATAATGCCAATCAAACTGATAAATAAATTCCGTTGCTCCTCCCAAGTCGCATATACAGACTGATAGCTCCTGTTGGCGATGATTGTAAGTGGCGGTTTTTTCGACGTATAGGCTAAACCGATGACTTTTTCTTGTGATATCCCATGAAAGATTTCATATTCACCCGGATTATCCTGTAATCGTTTCAATATCACTGGATCAAGCGATAGCGCTTGATTGGTATCGGGGGCTAAAAGATCGCCGCTTGCTAACATCACATTGCCATCTTTATCGAGTAATAGCACGTCACCCGGTGGAGATTTGACGGTATCCTTTAAACTGGATTGAATATTGTGCAAATCGAATGTGACGATCAACGCGCCCAGGATAAAATCATCAACTGATAATATCGGAACTGAAATACTGAGCGTCGCCGTTGCGTAATGGGTATTCCAATGCGGTGGAACAACCACATCACCTTGTATGGATGCGCTTTCTGGCCAATTTTGTGGGAGGATGACCGGGACAGGGGATTCAACATTGCTGGCAATAATACTGCCGTCTATATCAACTACAGTAAGTTCTTGTACTGTTTCTAATTTCTTATAGACAGATTTTAGGTAGTACTCCAGCACTTTTTGCTGTGCAATATTTTTATTTTGCTGAGATTGGCTCTGATTAATTGAAGATAATCCTTCAATAAGGATTTTTGAAGTTGAAAGTTCGCGCGCGATGTAAATTTGATCTTTAATCCAAAGATCAAATTCCCGGCTAGCGTGATTTGCCAGTGCACGTAATTCACGAGTTACATTTTCACTGATCATCGTTTCATTTTGTTGAAACGACAGTATACCTAATCCTAATGACGGGATTAAAGTGGCAAGAATGGAAAAAACAATAATTTTGTTTTTTATACTTTTCAATGCAAATATCCTTATGACATAAAGAATATTACAGTGCTGTCAAGGTAAGAATAGAATCGAATAAGGATACTTTATTATCTCTTTTTAATATTTAAAGAACTACTTTCTCGAGTTCGGAAGAGAATGCCGATTGAAAGCCAGCATATATTGTGGCTGCGCAATTAATCAGCTTTCCTATCGCTGTGACCGGGAGTATTAAAATTTAAAACTGTTAACTACTTTATAATTCAATGGATTAGACAGTACGTAGTGTTTCAAGTTGCTTATCTGGATAATTATTCATCTGATAACCTTGCCACAGTCTACCGGCGATAAAGGTGGCTACTGCGTTAGCATGCTGTTGTAAATTGGGATTGCCTAATTCCTCGGTGGTTTGTTTAAAGAGCTGCAGCCAGCGCTCAAATAATTCTGCGGTAAGATCAGGTAGAACAATATGTTTTGGCATTGGCGCTCCGCGAAACCGACTGGTTCCGCGCAATTGAGCTGACCAGAAATTAGTCATTTGCACGAAATGAGCATCCCAATCAATGACATGTGCCTCAAAAATAGGACCCAATCCAGGATCTTTCCTGGCTTTTGCATAAAATTGATGGACAAGCTGGGCAACTTCTTCTTCAGTGTATAAATTTGGATTTGGGATTGGAAAGGGTGATTGATTCATAGTTTTAATTAGGGTCGTTCTTGAAAAGAAGGTTTCGTTAAAAGATCTGCAATTGTAGATTAGAAAGACTAAACTGATTCCTTAATGTGCGTGGTGAAAATAAATTTATAAAACACATTTTTACCGGATAGATAAGTTTATCTTTCACTGTTCGGAATGTCCAATTCTGTATTGAGTGAAATTGTTTATACCATTCATTGGAAAGAGAATTTAGCTTGGAGATGTGAATGAACATGAGAAATTTGCATGGAAAGGCTCTGTTGGTTGACCCTGCATTGACAAAATCGACCGCGTTTACGCGCGAGGAGCGCAAGCAATATGGTTTGCGTGGATTGATTCCGTATGATGTAGCGGATATCAATAAACAAATCGCACGCGTTCTGGGTAGCATGCGTTGCAAAAGCAGCGACATAGAAAAATATATTTTTTTAAATGCGCTGCTAGAGCGTAATCAGCGGCTTTTTTATCGAATGATGCTTGATCATATCGAAGAAATCATGCCTTTGGTCTATACCCCGACCGTAGGCGAGGCGTGCAAAGAATTTGCACATATTTTCAGGAATCCACAGGGATTTTATATCACGCCTGAGGATCGAGGCGATATTGCAACCATTCTGGGAAATTGGCCCGAAAAAGACATTCGAGTGATTGTAGTGACCGATGGGGAGCGCATTTTGGGTTTGGGGGATCTCGGTGCCAATGGGATGGGAATCCCTATTGGTAAAGTGGCTCTGTACGTAGCCTGTGCTGGTATTAATCCAGCGCAATGCATGCCTATCATGCTAGATGTGGGCACGAATAATATCGCCTTGCGTGAAGACCCGTTGTATCTAGGCTACCCACATCCCCGTATACAAGGGGATGAATATCGATCGCTTGTGGATGAATTTGTCGATGCGGTGCAATACCGTTTTCCACATGCACTGATTCAGTTTGAGGATTTCTTGACGCCACATGCATTTGAGTTTTTGGATATGTATGGCAAAAAAATGCGTTGTTTTAATGATGATATACAAGGCACCGCCGCCGTAACGCTGGCGGGGATTTATACGTCATGTCGCATTACCCATAAGCAATTTTCCGATCTGAACATTATGTTTCTAGGCACGGGCTCTGCCGCTGGCGGTATTGCAGAACTGGTGGTGGATGCATTTTGTGCCGCGGGACTCAGTCAACAGCAAGCACAAGAGCGACTGTGGTTTATTGATCGCAAAGGCTTGGTGACATCAGACAATCAAAATATCAAGCCGCGCATCAGGCCGTTTGCTCATGCGCATGCGGCATGCGGCTTTGTGGATGCCATTGGTGCTATTAAACCGGATGTGTTAATTGGTGCAACCGGTGTGGCTGGGACATTTGATGAGGCGGTTGTGCGCAAGATGGCGACAGTGAATGAGCGCCCGGTGATTATTGCGTTGTCGAATCCTACCTCACATACGGAGTGCACTGCAGAACAGGCCTATCAATGGAGCGATGGGCGGGTCATCTTTGCCAGTGGTAGTCCGTTTAATCCTGTGCAGTATGAGGATAAGCTTTTCAGGCCCGCACAGGGTAATAATGCCTATATCTTTCCAGGCATAGGTCTTGGGGTTTATGCCAGTTCGGCCCGATTGATTTCGCAAGGTATGTTTTTGGCTGCTGCCGAGGTGTTGGCCAGTATTGTGACCGAACAAGAAATAGCCACGGGAGCAATTTATCCTTCGTTAACGCGTGTGCGTGAAGTGTCGCACGCAATTGCTGTTGCAGTTTGTCGTGTGGCCGTCAGCGAAGGATTAACCAATGTTGAATTGCCAAATGATCTGGAAAGTTATATTCATTCGCTCATGTATGAACCGAATTATTAGGCAATAGCGACGATGATCAGCTTCAATCGATCATCGTCGTGCGCAATTAATCAATTAAATAAATTAATAATGCCATCCAAACCCACATAGCTGATTGAATAGGTGGCGTTCTCTTTTACAATGGGTTTCGCATGATAAGCGATGCTGACGCCGGCCTCGGCCAACATATCCAAATCGTTAGCGCCATCACCCAATGCGATAATTTGTTCACGCCCCACACCTAATTCTTTACTGACTTGCTTCAGTATTTCCGCTTTGCCTTCTCTACCAAGAATTTTTCCAATAACTTTGCCGGTCAAATGCTGGTTATCAATTTCCAGAACGTTGGCAGCCGCATAATCGAATGCCAATTTTGTTTTGATCCGGTCGGTAAAGAATGTAAAACCGCCTGAAATTACCATGGTTTTTAGTCCGGATAACTTTGCCTGCTGCAGCATTTTTTCAGCCCCAGGACTCAGTTTGACGCGTTCATCATAGACTTTTTGCAATGCATCCTGATGCACACCCTGCAATAATGCGGTGCGGCGCGTGATGCTTTCCTCAAAACTGATCTCACCGCGCATGGTTTGCAGGGTAATGGCGGCCACTTGTGGCTTGATATTGTGCATGTCAGCAATTTCATCAATAGATTCAATTGCCAGCAGTGTTGAATCCATATCCATGGCAATCAATTTAAAATCTGAGAGTTTTTGTTTAGGATTGACAAATGCAAAGTCCAGCTCGGCTTGCGTGCAATATTCTGCAATCTGTTCCGAATGAGTAGCATTGGTTATGCGAAAGGCTTGACCGGTAATTCGTTCAATTCCATCTGCCTGAGAGAGTTTTGCGAGTTCCCGCAGATCACTATTGTTTACGTCCAGTCCTTGGATAATTAGATTCATAAATGTGCAAGATATTAGATATAGATAGACAACTGACTGAGTGCAAAATATTTAAAGCAGTGAATTCCATTCGACAATGCGATTGCGTCCAGCATGTTTCGCCGCATATAAAGCCGAATCGGCTGCTTTAATCATGTCCAGCGGTTCATTAAAAGTGGTTGATCCTTCATGATAGGCTGCGACGCCAATCGATGCCGTGATTTGGATGATGCAACTGTCGTCCAGTTCATAAGCGATTTCAGTAATCGCCTCTTTTAAACGGGCAATGAGATTTCTTGAAGCTTCCAATGTTGTGCCGGGTAAAATCAAAGCAAATTCCTCGCCGCCGTAGCGGCTCAATGTGTCATCCTGGCGAATCTGCGCACAAACGGTTTTCACGACCGTCACCAACAGCGAGTCTCCTGCCAGATGCCCATGGGTGTCATTGACTTTTTTAAAATGATCCAAATCGATAATCGCGATCGTCAAAGGCAAATGATATTGGGTTGCCAGATTAAATTCACGTCGCAGGGTTTCGTCAAAATACATGCGATTATAGGCACCGGTCAGTCCATCCCGTTGCGATTTTTCTTCCAGCTCCTTCATTCTGGCCAAACTATGTATCATGAGTAGTTCTTTAGCTTGAGCCAGGACACCATCGGCTTCCAATGCATCATGAATGCTAATATCAAACAGATCCTCAACGGATTTTAGGCTCACCTCCATGATTTTAATCACGTCGATGAGTGCTGCG
The DNA here is from genome assembly GCA_902826115.1 of uncultured Nitrosomonas sp. Taxonomy (GTDB): domain Bacteria; phylum Pseudomonadota; class Gammaproteobacteria; order Burkholderiales; family Nitrosomonadaceae; genus Nitrosomonas. Next base: position 38,038 of record CADEDO010000002.1, on the reverse strand, counting down.
TGATCCAACCCAAGCCAGTTGTGTGCTGTTTCCGTTAGCGCGGTCATTTTCTCCGTCTCGTGCGGAAATAGAAAATAATCGGCCAAGTAGCGAGACACGGCCACACAGGATTGTAGCGTCGGACCCAGATCCTTGGGCGTTGGTTGACTATGGCTGTTGATGCAGGATAGGGCAATATAATCAGGAATATGCCATTTCTGAAGCAGTGCATAGCCGAGTTCATCGTGTCCAGCGCCTAAAATTTGACGCTCGGCATTCAGCAATTGATCGTGATCAATCGTGGACGCAAGAATTTTGTTATATTCTTCTGGAATGATGGCTGAATAAGCCAGGATGCCGATTTCTTGCACTAATCCGGCTAAAAATAAATCATCCAGAAAGCTGAGAGCCAGTTTCTCTCCCAACGCCCGACTGGCCAAAGCGGAAGCGATGGACCGGCGCCAAAAAATATCGCTGTCAAAAGTAGGCGCAAGATCAGTAGAGGGTTTTTTCATTAACGAACTGGCTAATGAAAAGGATAATGCAATGACTATGACCGAATGGGTGCCCAAAATACTGATGGCTTGCCGAATGTTGGTCGCAACCCGGCGCGATCGATAAATAGGTGCGTTGGCGGTTTTAAGCAATTTCGCAGACAGTACCGGATCGAGTGAAATGTACTGACAGACCGTCCCTATATCGGCATCCGGATCATTGGCCAGTTCGATAATCTTGATGGCGACCGCGGGTAGACTAGGCAGCGTCGTACAAAAATTGAGTCGCGTCTTCAACTTGTCATCAAGCATCTTATTATCCTTATCATGAAATAACACTTATATATAATTGAATAATAGAAGTATTATTTTCTGAGTATAGTATAAAAACAGCTTTATCACTATTGTCAGCAAGAAATATTTGTCGTTATTTGTAAGAATTGTCTTTCTGTTGTAAATGTTGTCAGTCTGCACGTATTTTTCGATCGAAATGGATGCAATGCTGGTAACATCTGCTGAGACGGTTTTGCTTTGCGCCACAGAAGCTATAAGATGATGAACTGTGTGAATATTTACATGCGTTAGTTGCTTAAAAATTCTTGATAGAGGAGTCAACAGTGGATTTTGCAATAAAAGTAGGAACCCCGGAAAAACAACGCGGGGCTTGTGTGGTGGTCGGTATCTTTGAATCAAGAAAAATGACCGATTCAGCCAAAATTTTAGATAAAGCGACCCAGGGTTACATAAAAAATATTCTGGCATCCGGAGATATGGATGGCAAAGCGAATTCTTCGCTATTACTGCACAATGTACCGGATACTCTGTTTAAGCGGGTGTTGTTAATTGGATTAGGCAAAGAACCGGAATTCAAGGAAAAAACATTTCTGGCTGCCATTACGGCTACTTTGAGTGCATTGCAAAAAACGGCGGTGGCGGATGCAACCTTGTTTTTATCAGATTTCCCAGTCAAAGACCGTGCTGATGCCTGGAAGATTTCGCAAATTGTCATTAGTGGAATGAGCCATCAATATCGATTTGATCAGTTGAAAAGCAAACCAGAGAATGATCAACCCAGTTTGCGCAAACTGATATTGTGTATTAACAATCGTACTGAGTTGGCTGGCTGCGAAGAAGCTATGCAACAAGGCTTGGCGATTGCGAATGGCATGAGTCTGGCTAAAAATCTGGGTAATCTTGCGCCTAACATCTGTACGCCGACCTATCTTGCCAAGCAGGCTAAGGATATGGCTAAAACCCATAAACTGAAAGCCTCTGTCCTGGAAGAGAAGGATATGGAGAAATTGGGCATGGGTTCTCTGCTGGCGGTTGCGCAAGGCAGCGAGCAAGCCGCTAAATTGATCGTACTGGAATATCAGGGGGCAGGCAAAAAAGACAGTCCGATCGTATTGGTTGGCAAAGGTGTGACCTTTGATACCGGTGGAATTTCATTGAAACCTGCGGCTGAAATGGACGAAATGAAATTCGACATGAGCGGGGCTGCCAGTGTTTTGGGAACTTTGCATGCGGTGGCTGACATGAAGTTGCCTATTAATGTCGTCGGTATTATTCCGGCCACTGAAAATATGCCCAGCGGCAAAGCCACCAAACCAGGCGACGTGGTCACCAGCATGTCAGGTCAAACCATTGAAATCCTCAATACCGACGCGGAAGGGCGCCTGATTTTGTGCGATGCACTGACTTACGCAGAGCGTTACCATCCAAAACTGGTGATTGACATTGCCACCTTGACCGGTGCTTGTGTGATTGCGTTGGGGAATTCTACGACGGGCTTGATGAGCAATGATGACAAGCTGGCGCAAGAATTGCTGTCTGCCGGTGAGCTGGCGGGTGATCGTGCTTGGCAATTACCGCTGTGGGACGAATATCAGGATCTGCTGAAAAGTAATTTTGCCGATATTGCCAATATCGGTGGCAGAGCTGCCGGCACTATCACAGCAGCCTGTTTCTTATCGCGTTTCACCAAGAAATATCGCTGGGCTCACCTGGATATTGCCGGTACGGCATGGAAATCAGGTAAAGACAAAGGCTCAACGGGACGGCCGGTGCCGCTATTGACTCAATTTTTAATCACTCAGGCTAAGGCAACTAGTTAATTGATCATTGAAATGTGCTGATTAATTCCGAATAGATGGCAATGCTTGTTCGTCGTCCATGCATGAATTAATCAGCGACTGCGAACTTTGTTGATGATGTCGGCGTATCGATGTGAGTGACCAGACTATTAGCGATGCAATGACGCAAATTTATTTTTATTCCGGATCCAGTGATAAATTGAAAACAGCCTGCCGGCTTTGTGCCAAGGCGGTTCAGCAAAACATGAGCGTGATGGTTTATACACCGGATATGGCAACAATCAAGCAGATGGATGAATTGCTTTGGACGTTTTCTCCCACGAGCTTCATTCCACATTGCCGATTGCAGGAGGATGATTCCTTGATAAAGGTAACGCCAGTGATTTTAAGCGATGTGATACCAATCGATGTGCAGTTTGATGTGTTACTGAACTTGCACCGTCAGTATCCGCCCGAATTCGATCAGTACAAGCGATTGATCGAGATCGCCGGGATATCGCAGGAGGATAAGCTGGTTGCGCGTGAGCGCTACCGTTTTTATAAAGATAAGGGTTATGAGATACACCATTACACACTTGATGATTGAAAGGAATCAGTAAGCACTGATTTTCTCAACGATGATTGATGACAAATCCCCAACTGAGCCCGATGATGCTGAGATCCTGCAAAAATTCCGTAACTTACTCGGCAAATATCATAATCATGGCAAAATAAAAAGCACGACAGCAACGCCAGTTGATTCTCCATCAGAAATGGATTCTCCTGTTGAAGGTGAATTGCTGCAGGAAAAGACTGCAGAAAATATCCCCATGCTGACGGAAGTGGTGGTGCTCAATCCTTCGGTAATACAACCGCAGCCCAAGCGGTCAACGCCGATACAGCAGGTATTGGATGCCGCACTGCAAGATGCCCATATCGATATGAGCTCCAGTGATAGAAAAGCATTGGCTGATGCTTTGGAAGCGCGCATGAGTGATTCAATCAAATAGTTGCTTTCAGTACGAATTTTATCGCTTTCTTATTCGATATCAGATAGATATTCAGAACAAACTGATGCGCTGATACAGCATTGTCGGTACTTCTTGTCTACGGATTGATAAGCCATCCGCTATAATGGCGGTCTTATTTTTACCCTTCAACACAACTTTAAATTCCATGGAACTCGAGAAAAGTTTTAGCCCAAAACTCATCGAAGACCGCTGGTATTCCATTTGGGAATCAGCCGGTTACTTCAAGCCCACAACTTCGGCTGACAAATCGGCTTATTGCATTATGCTGCCACCTCCCAATGTGACAGGTACGCTGCATATGGGGCATGCATTTCAACATACGTTGATGGATGCACTGACACGCTATCACCGCATGTTGGGGGATAACACCTTATGGCAACCAGGTACCGATCATGCCGGTATTGCCACACAGATTGTGGTGGAACGTCAGTTGGATCAGCAGAATCTTGATCGGCGCGACATGGGGCGGGAAGCGTTTCTGCACAAGGTGTGGGAATGGAAAGAGGAATCCGGCTCGACCATTACCCGGCAAATGCGCCGCTTGGGAACTTCCTGCGACTGGACACGCGAGCGTTTTACCATGGATGCCGAATTATCGCGCGCAGTGACTGAAGTGTTTGTGCGGCTTTACCGTGAAGGGCTCATCTATCGCGGCAAGCGCCTGGTGAATTGGGATCCGGTCTTGCAAACGGCCGTCTCGGATTTGGAAGTGGTGTCGACGGAAGAAAATGGCTCCATGTGGCATATTCGCTATCCCGTTGAGCAAGCGGATGGCAATCGCACTGATCCTGCAGAAGCCTTGATTGTCGCCACCACGCGCCCTGAGACCATGCTGGGGGACGTGGCTGTTGCTGTGCATCCCGAAGATCTGCGCTATCAACATCTGATTGGACGCCATGTGCGCTTGCCGCTGTGTGAACGAACCATTCCGATTATTGCCGATACTTATGTTGATCGGGAATTCGGTACTGGTTGCGTGAAAATTACCCCAGCGCATGATTTCAATGACTATCAAGTCGGGCAGCGTCATCACTTGGTGCCGATCAATATTTTTACCCTGGATGGAAAAATCAACGATCTGGCGCCCACTGACTATCAGGGCATGGATCGTTTCGATGCCAGAAAAAGGATCGTCGCCGATCTGCAAGCGCAGGGTTTCCTGGTGGAAACCAAACCACATCAACTGATGGCGCCACGCGGCGACCGAACCAATACGATTATCGAACCCATGCTGACCGATCAATGGTATGTCGCCATGGAAGGTTTGGCCAAGCGGGGATTAGATGTGGTGGCGCAGGGCGATGTGAAGTTTACGCCGGACAACTGGACGCATGTCTACAATCAATGGCTGGAAAACATCCAGGATTGGTGTATCTCACGCCAATTATGGTGGGGGCACCGCATTCCGGCATGGTATGACGAAGATGGCAATATCACGGTTGCGCATAACCTGGAAGAAGCGCAAAAGCTATCCGGCAAAAAAGATCTGACCCAAGACGACGATGTACTGGATACCTGGTTTTCATCAGCGCTGTGGCCATTTTCGACATTGGGCTGGCCGGATGAAACCCCTGAGCTGAAAACATTCCTGCCGACATCGGTGCTCATCACCGGTTTTGATATCATTTTCTTTTGGGTCGCACGTATGGTGATGATGTCGCTGCATTTCACCGGTAAAGTGCCTTTCAAGGAAGTTTATATTACTGGCCTAATCCGTGATGCCGAAGGCCAGAAAATGAGCAAATCCAAGGGCAATGTGCTGGATCCGCTGGATCTGATCGATGGCATTGCATTGTCTGATTTGATTGCCAAGCGCACCACCGGCTTGATGAATCCCAAGCAGGCCGAGTCGATTGAAAAGAATACCCGCAAGCATTTCCCCGATGGTATTCCAGCTTTTGGAACCGATGCGCTGCGCTTTACTTTTGCCAGCCTCGCATCACATGGCCGCGATATCAAATTTGATATGCAGCGTTGTGATGGTTACCGCAATTTTTGTAACAAACTATGGAATGCAACCCGCTATGTATTGATGAATTGTGAAGGAAAAGACACTGGCTTGGATGATGCATTGCCAGTGGTTTATACCGCTGCGGACCAATGGATGATCGGTCGATTGCAACAGGCGGAACTGGCCGTTGAACAAGCCTTTGCCAATTATCGTTTTGATCTGGTCGCACGCGAAATTTACGAATTGGTTTGGGATGAATACTGTGACTGGTATGTCGAGCTGGCTAAAGTGCAGCTCAATAGTCAACAGGATGCAGTGCAACGGGCCACGCGGCGGACTTTGGTGCGAGTACTGGAAGCGATGTTAAGGCTGGCTCATCCGGTGATTCCGTTTATTACCGAGGAACTTTGGCAGAAAGTTGCACCATTGGCCGGTAAAAATGGCGCAAGTTTAATGTGCCAGCCTTATCCAAAAGCTGATCAAGCCAAGCTGAATGAGGGCGCCATGCAATCTGTCGCCTTATTAAAAGACATGGTGAATGCTTGTCGTACATTACGCAGCGAAATGAATTTATCTCCGGCACTTAAAGTGCCGTTATTAGCGGCAGGCAAGCAACAGGTTCTGGACGAATTCACGCCCTATTTGCTGGCGCTGGCAAAATTATCGGAGATTCATGTGCAGCAAGATGAACTTCCCGATGTGGATGCACCCGTTTCCATCGTAGGCGAATTCAGATTAATGCTGAAAATAGAAATTGACGTCAAGGTTGAGCGTGAGCGATTAACGAAAGAAATCGCACGTATTGAGGGTGAAGTTGCCAAAGCAACCACAAAACTGACCAATCCCAGCTTCGTTGAACGCGCACCAGCCAATGTCGTGGCGCAAGAGCAAGAACGGCTGGCGACATTTAATGCAACGCTGGGTAAATTGAAAGAGCAATTGAGCAAACTTGGATAGGACTGAATGAATCGGCTGTTGAATACATCGGAATCAGTTGTCAGGGTAGGCAATCAACCAATAAAGGCCATTTTTATATTTCTAATCCTATGATAAAGAAGATAAAAACTGATGATGTTCGTCTGGGTATGTACATTCATGAAATCCGGGGAAATTGGCTGGAACATCCGTTCTGGAGAAAATCTTTCAAACTGAATGCGCAGAAAGATCTGAATACACTGATTAAATGTGGTGTGGATGAGGTTTGGATTGATACCAGTAAAGGCCTGGATGTCATCATGCCTGAAACGGATCAACTGGAAATTCCCATCCCTTCCACTCAAGAAGCGCCTGTAGAGACGCCTGCACCTGTCAGAAAATCAATAGCACCCGTTGCCATCGAGCAAGAACTCACTTCTGCAAAAGAGATCCATCACAAGGCCAAGGAAGCGGTCATTACCATGTTCAATGATGTCAGAATGGGTAAGGCGCTTGACATTAGTGAAGCAGAATCGCTGGTGGATGAGATCAGTCAATCCATTGAACGCAATTCAGATGCCTTGCTCAGTTTGGTTAGACTCAAAACCGTTGATGAATATACTTATTTGCATTCAGTTGCTGTCTGCATGTTAATGGTTGCGCTAGGAAAACAGCTGGGATTTTCTGGCGAGCAATTAAGGCAGGCAGGTGTTGCTGGATTGCTGCACGATATTGGAAAAATGGCGATTCCCAATGAAGTGTTGAATAAGCCGGGAAAACTGACGGACGATGAGTTTATGGTGATCAGAAGCCATCCACAGCGTGGCTGGGAAATACTTAAATCCTGTTATCAGGTGAAGGAATCGACTCTGGATGTTTGCTTGCACCATCATGAACGTGTGGATGGAAGAGGCTATCCGGAAAAAATATCAGGCGATGCACTGTCTTTATTTGCACGCATGGGAGCGGTTTGCGATGTGTATGACGCTATTTCTTCCGCGCGTTGCTATAAAAAAGCATGGGAGCCTGCGGAAGCCATTCACAAAATGGCCACCTGGAAAGATGGTCATTTTGACGAAACTGTTTTTTATGCATTCGTCAAAACCATTGGTATTTACCCTAATGGTACATTTCTAAAGCTTAAATCAGGCCGCTTGGGGGTGGTGATTGAGCAATCCAAGAAAAGTCTGACTACGCCCATCGTCAAGGTTTTCTTTTCTACGCGTACCGATATGCATATTCCGGTAGAAATCCTGGATCTATCGGAAGTGACCGATAGTATCGAGCATATTGAAGATCCCAAGCATTGGCATTTTGACATTAGCGCCATACAAGGAATACTCTGATCGCTTAGATTTTGGCGCTCATCCGGCGTACGGTCTCCATTTCGCCCAATTCATTGCAGTATTACTGGCTTATCTGCCACTTCATTCCTGCGATTCTTTGAATCAGGTGGAAAAAATGCTTGCAAATGACGGCTGATTGCATGGATTCCCGCTATAGTGCCCGTCTCAAATTGCCGTTGCCGGAAGGCTGACTCCATGGCACGGCAGATCGTTTCCCATTCTTCAGCCGCGACCTTGACGTGAATTCCTCGATCCGCGATGATCTCGACATCCCGGTCAGCCAGCAATAAATAAATCAGTACGCCATTGTTATATTCTGTATCCCATACGCGCAGTTGAGAAAATACCTCGATCGCCCGTTCACGAGCAGTTTGATCTCTCAACAGCGGAATCGTATCGAGCGCAGCCTCAACGACAAAGCATATTTGACCGCCATGATTCGTTTCCGATTGCTGAATCGCTTGTTCGATAGCCGTCAAAACAGTCGCGGGGAATCTGCGTCGTATGGCGAGTTGTCCGGTCAACAGATGGCGGATGATGCGAGCAATATTCATTCACCATCTCCCCGATGCGCCGCCGCCGCCAAAACCACCGCCACCACCACCAAATCCTCCGCCAAAGCCGCCTCTGCCCATATGTCCTGAACTATCGTGGCCTATCCAATGACCGCGACCATTTCTATAGATTCCACCACCAGTCTGTTGAAATAGGCCCATAAAAAAGGCGGCGATTGCGATGAGTATTGCCGCTGCCATGGATGAAAATAGTAGCCAGCCGATCAATCCCGCACCTATGCTGGTTACCGTTGCGCCGGCCAAGCGTCCTAACAGCGCTTGAAACAATCTTCCAAATACCATGAATCCAATAAAAATGAACACAATGTTATCCAAAAGAGTGTCGGCCGATAAGGCATGAGGTGTTCCGCGTTGAGCGGATGGGGAGGGAAGGGCTTCTCCTTCAATCAGGCCGAGTATGGCATCGACGCCGGCATGAATGCCACCTGTAAAATCCCCTGCTTTGAATCGGGGTACGATGATTTCTTCGATAATGCGTTTTGCCTTGGCATCCGGCAGTACGCCCTCCAAGCCATAGCCTACTTCGATGCGCAATCCTCGGTCATTTTTTGCGATCAGTAATAGCGCGCCATCATCGATTCCTTTGCGACCCAGTTTCCATGCTTCGGCAACACGCATGGCATATTGCTCGATCGTCTCGGGTTGCGTGGTGGGCACCAGCAAAATAGCCACTTGGCTGCCTTTCTTCTGTTCAAAGGCCGCTAGCCGCTGTTCCAATCGTTCCACTTCCTGCGTTGAGAGCGTTGACGTCAGGTCGGTGACATGCGATTTGAGCGGTGGAATGGCGATATCGGCCTGGGAACCGGCAGCCATCAGCAATAGTACCAGCAACAACCAAACTCTGATCCAGGTTGGGAGGATTCCGCTGCTTAGCAGGTGATTCCGGCCCAGGCAGGAAAACCATGCAGTGAAACAACGAAGCGAAAGCATGGTTATTTTCCTACCGGGCTGACGGTATTGAAATCAACCTGCGGCGCAGAGGAAATCTCATGCTCATTTTCTACCGTAAAGCTGGGTTTTGTTTGGAAACCAAATAGCATTGCGGTCAGATTGCTGGGGAAAGAGCGGACTACGATATTGTATTCCTGCACGGCTTTGATATAGCGATTGCGAGCCACCGTGATGCGATTTTCGGTTCCTTCCAGTTGTGCCTGCAAATCACGAAAATTGGCATCCGACTTCAGTTCGGGATAATTCTCAGTGACGACTAACAAACGCGATAGGGCGCTCGACAATTCGCCTTGTGCATTCTGGAACTTGGAGAAAGCTTCTGGATCGTTGATAAGTTCCGGCGTTGCCTGGATGCTGCCCACCTTGGAGCGTGCATGGGTGATCCCCAGCAGCACATCTTTTTCCTGTGCTGCAAAACCTTTGACCACATTGACCAGATTGGGTACCAGATCTGCGCGGCGTTTGTATTGATTCAATACTTCCGCCCAGCTTGCTTTAATGTGTTCATCCGTTGATTGCAGTGTGTTGTAACCGCAGCCGCTGGTCATCAGCGTGCTGAAAAGGATCATGATCAGTAACCATTGACGCATAAATTTCCTCCAGGAAAAATCAATTACTTCAATAAATGGAGACTAAACCAGTGATTTCAATAATCATCACAGGATTTGAATCAGTGTTCGATGAGCGGCGCAAGGCAAGATGGGTAATCAGTGTAGCATGCTGACGCTGTGACCGGTATCCGTCGGTGTGTTGCCTAAATGCCACCGTGGAATGGTTAAGTTAACGATAAGAATTGCAGCAACGGGATAATTTGTGTAATACTACTTGTGCTGTATTAATTTCTAATTGCTACTAGATATAGTGGTTTAACAGATAATAATATTGCATTGAATAAATGGAAATATTTATTCTCTCATATGAATAATCAGTCAGGAGGAAACACCCATGCAACTTGCAACGGAATACACTAACCTCAAATCGATTACTGGAAATGTCAGTTCTGTAGATGCCAATGTCCCTATGCAAAATGTCCGCTTTGCCCAATACCGGGTTATCCGGCGTAATGGCGCAGTGGTTGCATTTGAACCCGGCAAAATATCAGTCGCCATGACCAAAGCGTTCATAGCGGTAGATGGCGGGCAAGGGGCTGCATCAGTCAGAGTGCGCGAGGTGGTTGCAAGCTTGACCAGTGACGTGGTGAATGCATTACTCCGACGCCAACCGGATAGCGGTACTTTTCATATTGAAGATATTCAGGATCAGGTTGAGCTGGCGTTAATGCGCTCCGGTGAGCATGATGTTGCGCGCGCCTATGTGTTGTATCGTGAAGATCGGGCGCGCGAAAGAGCCAGACTCAAAGAGAGCACGGCTGCTGAAACGCCGGCAGAGGTGATGTACGTTATTGATAATGGTCAAAGAGTGCCATTGGACATGGCGAGATTGTCCGCATTGATCGAATCTTCCTGCAGTGGACTGGGAAATACGGTAGATCCTGCGCTGATTCTGAAAGCGACCGTAAAAGATTTATATGACGGCGTATCGCTGGATGAAGTCAGAAAATCCACCATCCTGTCCGCAAGGGTTCTGATCGAAAAAGACCCGGCTTATAGTCATGTCACTGCAAGATTGTTACTGAATAACATGCGCTACGAAGTGCTCGGCGAGGAAGTATCCCAGCAAGCGATGAAATCTCAGTATAAAGAGTATTTTCCGGTCTTCATCAAACGCGGCATTGAAGCCGATTTGCTGGATGAGCGTCTGGCGCAGTTTGATTTACAGCGCCTGGCGGTAGTCATGGAAGCTGATCGTGATCTGCAATTCGATTATTTGGGATTGCAAACGCTGTATGACCGTTATTTTCTGCATATCAAAGAAAGACGCATTGAATTACCGCAAGCTTTCTTCATGCGCGTGGCCATGGGGCTGGCGCTGAATGAAATCGATCGGGAAGCGCGTGCGATCGAGTTTTATCACGTATTGTCCAGCTTTGATTTCATGAGCTCGACACCAACCTTATTCAATTCAGGCACTTGCCGCTCACAATTGTCGTCCTGTTATCTCACCACGGTTCCCGATGATCTGGATGGTATTTATGAAGCCATTAAGGAAAATGCGTTGCTTGCCAAATATGCCGGCGGATTGGGCAACGATTGGACACCGGTGCGTGCCATGGGCGCGCGCATCAAGGGCACCAATGGTAAATCGCAGGGGGTCGTGCCTTTCCTGAAAGTGGTATCGGATACGGCTGTCGCCGTGAATCAAGGCGGCAAGCGCAAAGGAGCCGTGTGTGCCTATCTGGAATGTTGGCATCTGGACATCGAGGAATTTCTGGAATTGCGTAAAAACACCGGGGACGATCGCCGCCGCACGCATGACATGAATACCGCCACCTGGATTCCCGATTTGTTCATGAAGCGCGTGATGGATGGCAGCGACTGGACACTGTTCTCACCGTCCGATGTGCCCGATTTGCACGAAAAATTCGGCCAGCAATTTGAACAGGCTTATCTGGCTTATGAAGCCAAGATTGAGCGTGGTGAGCTGGAGTTGTACAAAAAAATCCCTGCCGTGCAATTGTGGCGCAAAATGCTGAGCATGCTGTTTGAAACCGGCCATCCCTGGATCACCTTTAAGGATCCGTGCAATATCCGTTCTCCACAAAATCATATCGGCGTGGTGCATAGTTCCAATTTGTGCACTGAAATCACCTTGAACACCAATGACAAGGAAATTGCCGTATGCAATCTGGGTTCGGTCAATCTGGTCGCGCATCTCAACAATGGCGAGTTGGATAAGGAAAAGCTCAAGCGTACGATCAGTACCGCCATGCGCATGCTGGATAATGTGGTGGATATTAATTTTTATGCCGTGGCCAAAGCCAGAAATGCAAACCTGAAGCATCGCCCCGTGGGTCTGGGCATCATGGGCTTCCAGGATTGCTTGCATCAATTAGGCATTCCATACAGTTCCCAGGAAGCCGTCGAGTTTGCCGACCGCTCAATGGAAGCGGTTGCTTATATGGCCTACTGGGCTTCGACCGAATTGGCGCAAGAGCGCGGTTGCTACAGTTCATACAAAGGCAGCTTATGGGATCGCGGCATTCTTCCGCAGGATTCTCTAGAAATATTGCGCAAGGAAAGGGGCGGTTTTGTGGAAGCGGATTTATCCACGACTCTGGACTGGGATGCGCTGCGTCAGCGCATTCAGGCGCATGGCATGCGCAATTCCAATTGTCTGGCCATTGCGCCGACTGCCACGATATCCAATATCATTGGAGTGTCCGCCAGCATTGAACCCACTTATCAGAATCTGTATGTCAAATCCAACCTGTCGGGCGAGTTCACGATTACCAATAAATCCCTGGTCAACGATCTGAAAAAGTTGAATCTTTGGGATGAAGTCATGATCGCGGATTTGAAGTATTTTGATGGCGCCATTAGCAAAATCGACCGCATTCCGGAGCATATTCGCACCCTGTATGCCACTGCCTTCGAAATGGAACCGAGTTGGTTGATTGAGGCCGGTGCGCGGCGTCAAAAATGGATCGATCAATCGCAATCGCTGAACATTTACATGGCGGGTGTTTCCGGCAAAAAACTGGATGATACTTACAAACTGGCGTGGATACGTGGTCTGAAAACCACGTACTATCTGCGTTCCATGGGGGCGACAGCCGCTGAAAAATCGACGGTACGGGCCGGTGCCTTGAATGCTGTCCCTGCCGATGGCGGCATCGCCAGAACGACAACGGAAGTGGCTGCCGTCGAGATCAAATACTGCGCCATCGATGATGAAAGTTGCGAATCGTGTCAATAAACCGAGTGAATGGATCATTAATCAAGGAGTAAACCATGCTGACATTTGAAGACGAACCCGTTAAAGCTGACATACCGCCACGCATCGATCCGCGCTATCAGGTAGGCACCCCCGATGCTGCCATGCATCAGGCAGCGCAATATCAACACAGCGCTGTGGTGATAGATATTCAGGTGACCGAGGAAACAGTTGTTGCCGGCAGTGCCAACCGGCGCGTATCGGTTGAAGATAAGCAAATTATCAATTGCAGCGCGGATGTGAACCAATTGGTGCCCTTTAAATATAAATGGGCCTGGGATAAATATCTGGGGGCGTGCGCCAATCACTGGATGCCGCAGGAAATCAGCATGAGCCGCGATATTTCCCTGTGGAAAGATCCGAATGGATTGACCGAAGACGAACGCCGCCTGGTGAAGCGCAATCTGGGTTTTTTTGTGACTGCGGACTCATTGGCCGCCAATAATATCGTGTTGGGAACCTATCGCCACATTACCAATCCGGAATGCCGTCAGTATTTGCTACGCCAGGCATTCGAGGAAGCCATTCATACGCATGCGTATCAATATATCGTTGAATCGTTGGGCTTGGATGAAGGGGAAATCTTCAATGCGTACCATGAAGTGGCTTCCATCCGCGACAAAGATGAATTTCTGATTCCATTTATTGATACGCTGACAGATCCGCATTTCAAAACCGGCACGCAAGAAACCGATCAGCAATTGCTCAAAAGCCTGATCGTGTTTGCCTGCATCATGGAAGGGTTGTTCTTCTATGTCGGTTTTACGCAAATTCTCGCGCTCGGTCGACAAAACAAGATGACCGGTGCCGCTGAGCAATATCAATATATTTTGCGCGATGAATCGATGCATTGTAACTTTGGTATTGACGTGATTAATCAGATCAAAATGGAAAATCCGCATTTATGGACCAAAGCATTCCGCGATGAAATCAATGAATTGATGCAAAAAGCCGTTGCGCTGGAATACCGCTATGCTGAAGACACCATGCCGCGCGGTGTGTTGGGCATGAATGCACCGATGTTCAAGGAATATCTGCGCTACATCGCCAATCGCCGCTGTCAGCAAATCGGCTTGGATACTCTTTACCCGAATGCCAATAATCCATTCCCGTGGATGTCGGAAATGATCGATCTGAAGAAAGAGAAGAATTTCTTTGAAACGCGCGTGACTGAGTATCAAACGGGGGGGGCGTTGAGTTGGGATTGAGGGTTGTTGAACTATTACGTTAGGTGTCATTACACTTGGAGGATCGCTTGAAGACTATCGCAACAATTAACTTTAAGGGTGGTGTAGGAAAAACGACTGCCACATGGTCTCTGGGTTACGTTGCATCTCTCGATCCAGAAGTCAATACATTGATCTTTGATCTTGATGCTCAGATGTCGCTTACTCAAGCAATTGCGCTAAATGAAGACGGGAGTCCCATCAAGAGTTTTTCAGATTGGTATGATCGCGCAATAGGAAAGCATAAAACTATCTTCAATGCTCTCGACGAATTTACAAAACCGGCAACTAACTTCAATTTTGGTATCAATCACGATTTCATTTACAAGATTTCAGAGCGTTACCATTTTATTCCATCAGTTGAGGATCTCTACTGGACGGAGCTAGAGTTGTTTGATCGAGACAAAGTCAAATACTTCATACAACGATTACTCGAAAAAATTCAAAACTCAACAAGTGTACCGAAATATGACTATGTCCTTTTCGATTGTCCGCCTTCATTTAGTTTGCTTAGTTACTCTGTCTTGTCATGCTGTGATCTTGTGCTGATACCAATAAATCCAGACTTTTTTGCCGCAAAGGGTCTTGATCTCCTTCTAAGCAGTTTGCAAATGCGCATCGAGCCATTTCCAGTACCGAGAATCGGCGTATTTATGAATCGCGCTAAGAAACCTGGTGGATCTTCAATCAAGCGTTATAGCAATGAAACACAGCGCTATCTTGATGACGCAAGAGATGTTCTAAACCGCGTTTCAAGAGAAAAAGACTTAAAGGTAAAGCTGTTTGATTCGGCCATCTTCGATAAGGTCGGAATGAAACGGGCCATTCAGGAAGGCATGCCCACAGACTTTCAAAAGCAGTTTCAGGGTCTGTGGACTGAAACCAGAACTTTTTTAAGTGAGAAGTGAAATGGCGGAGCGCGACATTGGTAAAGAACTCGACTTAATGCATGAGAAACTTGATCGCATTCTAGATCTGCTTCAAAAGAGGGAAGGAAAAGCAGCAGCCCTTAAAGAACGACAGCGACAGAAACAAAAACCACCAGCCCTAACCGAAGAGGAAATGCACAAACTTCAAGATCGTTTTGCTTCTCTTTACGAGCGTTGGCTGTCTGGCGATGAGCATGCGGTACAAGACGAACTCGAAAGCCTTGATGCGGATGAGTTGAGACGTTTTGCTGACGCAAACAATCTGAACGTTACGTCGAAAATGCCAAAACAAAAGGTGTTACAGCTCATTGGTGCACGTTTTCGCGAGAAGCGTCAACTCCACCGTGGTTCAAGTCTGAGAGGAAAAGATAGCTCGTAGCTCGTAGATACTCTCTCTTTTTGCAAATGATGCGGTGCTCGGTGGAAGGGTCGCATTTCAAGAAATGAAGTTTCACAAAGATCTGAATGCTTATATTCTTGTTGAAACACTTATTTTACACTTATAATAATAAATGTGAATGACATTGACTGGAAACCCAAAGCGCTGAAGCAGGTTGAGAAAATCAAAGCTGCCGCCGTGCGCAAAAGAATTTTTACTGAAGTTCAGTCGCTGGCTTATTTTCCGGATTGCCAAGGTGTCAAGAAACTCGCCAATCATGCGTATAGCTACCGGCTGCGGGTTGGTGATTACCGGGTATTTTTCGAGTTTGACGGCAGCGTGCATGTTATTCCATTTCTAAATCAAGCATGAGTTTGTCAGCCATCCTTGTCGTATTAATTATACTGTCCTTCGGATAGCTTTCGCGTCATGTTTGATTTGGAAACGGAATTATTGATATTGAAGAGGTGAAAAAACGCGATGAGCGCACTTATTAATTACCAAACCATCCTGGATAGCAACGGAAAACCGGCTTTTGTCGTCGTGCCTTATGCCGAGTTTGTCAAACTTCCCGGCGTAGTACGCCCGGGCATGATTCCCAACGAGGTGGTTGGTAAACGTATCATGAATGAAGTCAGTATGCTCGCCGCCTGGCGCGAATACCTGATGCTGACGCAAGAGGAAATGGCTAAACGCATGGGGATTACGCAAGCCGGTTACGCGCAGATAGAGGCTGCCAAACGCCCGCGTAAGGCAACACTTGAGAAAGCCGCAGCGGCTATGGGTATTACCTTGGATCAACTCGCGTATTGAAGGGCGAGCTTGGAGTTAAATAAAATCGCAATCCCGGTTAACCAATCCCTTAACAGGTCGCTGAAAAACGTTTTCGAGGCAGCCGATGCAAGGCAAAAACAGGCGAAAATGCGCAGTTTATGCTTAATAAATGAGTATTTTGAGCCCGTTTTTAACGTCGCAGCGGCAACGCAGATAGTTTTTCAATGACCTGTTAATTTATCCCATTTAGTGAGGTGAATACCCATGCAATTCCGTGAAGAACGCGACACCATGGGTGTCGTCGAAGTGCCCGCCGAAGCGCTGTGGGGCGCGCAAACGCAGCGCTCGTTGCAGAATTTCAAAATTTCCAATGAGCATATGCCGGTGGCGTTGATTCATGCGCTGGCCAAGGTCAAGCGTGCGGCTGCCAAGGTCAATCACGATTTGGGATTGCTCAATGCGGCCAGCGCCGCGGCGATTATCGAAGCCGCCGATGAGGTGATCGCCGGTCATTTCGACGACCAATTTCCATTGGTGGTGTGGCAAACCGGCTCCGGCACGCAGACCAATATGAATATGAATGAAGTGTTGGCGAATCGGGCTTCAGAGTTGCTGGGAGGAGGGCGTGGTTCAGATCGCAAAATCCATCCGAACGATGATGTCAATAAAGGCCAATCCTCCAATGATGTATTTCCAACCGCCATGCATGTGGCGGCAATCCAGGAATTACACCATCGTTTAAAGCCGGCCATTCGAGTATTGCGTGAAACACTGAGCACCAAGGCCGCAGCATTTTCCGGCATTGTCAAGATCGGGCGCACGCATTTGCAGGATGCGACGCCGCTGACATTAGGGCAAGAGTTTTCGGGATATGTTGCGCAGTTAGATCATGGATTGAAGCATGTGCAGGCTTCAATGGCGCATCTCTATGAACTGGCTTTAGGCGGTACCGCAGTGGGTACCGGACTCAATGCCCATCCTGAGTTTGCCGAGCGGGTGGCGGCTGAACTTTCTCGTCTCACTTCCCTTTCATTTATCAGTGCACCCAACAAATTCGAAGCCCTGGCCTGCAATGATGCGCTGGTGCATGCGCATGGCGCCTTGAAAACATTGGCCGCATCACTTATGAAGATTGCGAATGACATTCGCTGGCTGGCATCCGGGCCCCGTTGCGGCATTGGCGAACTTGCGATTCCTGAAAATGAGCCGGGCAGTTCGATTATGCCGGGTAAGGTCAATCCAACTCAGTCCGAAGCCATGACCATGGTGTGCTGCCAGGTGATGGGGAATGACGTTGCGATCAATATCGGCGGTGCAATGGGCAATTTTGAATTGAATGTGATGAAGCCGATGATTATCAATAATTTTCTGCAAAGTGTACGATTGCTGACCGATGCCATGATCAGCTTTAATGACAACTGCGCCGTTGGCATAGAAGCCAATATTGAACGCATCGACCAGTTGATGCATCACTCCCTGATGCTGGTGACCGCATTGAATCCGCACATTGGCTATGACAAGGCGGCTGAAATCGCCAAAAAAGCCCATCGTGAAGGCATCACACTCAAAGCGGCTGCGGTGGCAAGCGGCTATGTTACCGAACAGCAATTTGATTCCTGGGTGATTCCCAGTGACATGATAGGGAAGTAGGGTACCGCCGTTGAGCGATCGAGTGAATAAGCACTCAGCGTGACAAAATCGTACATGCACGGTATAACCTCTTCATGCTAACCACTTCTCCAAAGCCTGATCCAGCAACCCGACGTGAGCGTTTCGCATGGTGCATGTACGATTTCGCCAATTCAGGCTATACCACCGTCATACTGACAGCCATTTTCAATGCCTATTTCGTGGGCGTGGTCGCTGCCGATAGCGGCAATGGCCATGCGACATTGCTCTGGACGCTAACCATCGCTGCTGCCAATGGTTTGGTTTTAATCAGCGCTCCCATAGTGGGTGCCATTGCCGATGGGAGCGGTGCGAAAAAACGCTTTCTGATGGCAACCACGCTGGGCTGCGTAGTTTTTACAGCGCTATTGAGTTTTGTCGGTCCTGGTGATGTCACATTAGCCATGGTTTTGGTCATTCTGGCAACGGTTATGTTTGCTAGCGGTGAGAATCTAATTGCGGCTTTCCTACCCGAGATCAGCCCGCCTGAGACGATGGGACGGCTTTCCGGATATGGCTGGGCGCTGGGTTATCTGGGAGGCTTGCTTGCTTTGGTTTTGTGCTTGGCGTATGTCACTTATGCAGAAAATCAAGGCATGGATGCGAGTCACTATGTACCTGTTTCGACGCTGATCGTGGCGGTGTTGTTTGGAATCGCTGCTTTGCCCACTTTGTTTTGGCTGCGCGAACGCAGTATGGCGACACAATCCATTAAAGATTTGCATGCGATACGAATGGGGTTTGATCGATTAAAAACTACCTTGCGCCAGGCGAGGATGCATACCGATTTATTTCGGTTCTTAATCGCGTTGACGACTTATTATGCTGGCATCCACATTGTGATCGTGTTGGCGGCAGTCTATGCGCAAGAAGTGATGGGATTTAAAACCCAAGACACGATCATCCTCATCATGGTGGTTAACGTGACGGCTGCCTTGGGTGCTTTTCTGTGCGGTCATTTGCAAGATCGCATCGGGTCTAAATGGAGTATTGCGATTACCTTGCTCATCTGGTCGCTTGCGATTATTTGCGCCTATCTTGCGGTCAGTGAGACGCTATTTTGGATCGCCGCCAATTTAATCGGTATTGCACTGGGTGGTGCTCAGTCGGCTGGTAGAGCATTAGTTGGGCAATTTACGCCATCTGGACGTCAAGGAGAGTTTTTTGGGTTATGGGGGCTGGCTACCAAACTTTCAGCCATTATCGGGCCGCTTACCTATGGTGGCATGATCTACGTATTCGCAGGAGATCATCGCATCGCGCTATTGAGCACGCTGGTATTCTTTATTCTTGGCTTGCTATTTCTTGCTACTGTTGATGAGGAAAGAGGGCGGGAAACAGCGAGGATTAGTTATTGATAGGTGATTTGTTTTTGATTCCTGTAGGAAAAATATCAAGATTCCTACAGGCTTTCCATCTCAGTCAGTGAATGACCTTGAAGATAAGATCATAATAAAAGTTTTAAGGCAATTATTATTCTTGAACTTCATTGCGGCCTTCGGCTGCTTTACCTTCATGTGTTGTGCCGTAGCCTTCAGAAGTTGCGCTTTCTGGCGCAGTAGGTTTACCACAAGCAACTAATGTCAATGCCAATAATAATACAAAAAATGCTGAAAGTTTCATTTATCGCAACGTCCTTAAAATGTATAAAAATATTTCTAGTGTCTTAATGTCACTTCAGGACTATAGCACGTTACTGGGAATAATCCTTTATAAAATTTATTAAGGAAGCACTGGAAGCACTGATTAATTCAACGAACGTGATGAAGGGCGAGGCGCACGGAACGCAACAACCGAGACATATCAATCTGATAGGCGAGGGAGTGAGTACCGCGCAACGAAGCAATTCACTCGTGCAGCCAATTAATCAGCGCTTCCCTAAGTCTGTTCACCCCACATTCATTATAGTCAAGTTAAAGTAGCAGTATGAACTGAGTAGATGGCTAAAAAATTGAATAAAAGAGTGAATATTACAAGGATGACATCATGAAAAAGCTGTTTTTATTAGTGGTTGTGGTTATTGTCACTTCTGTTCCCATGTGGGTGACTGCTGGGCCATTTCTTTTCAAAACAGAAGGTTATGTTTCTGGGCAATTGAGTGCAGTCAGTCGCGATAAAAATATTACTAGAGCGTATGTTGGGGAAATATCATTGGGAAATGAAAGCATGTCATTTTTTGGTGTTGGAAATCAACCCCCTAACCTGGTGTCCAATCCATGGAGATTTTGTTTCGAGAAAGATCATTACGAAGAGATTGAGAATCTCATTGGTCGCGATGTCGTGTTGGAATTCACCACCCCCAAAAAAAATTCATTGCTCTCTTGCGCTTCCGTGAATGAATTGAAAGCGGTTTATCCAATCAGTCAGCATCAACCCATGGAGCAAAAGCATTTTATAGGCGACATCCGAACCTTGGATAGAGAAATAGCCTATGGGGTTGAATATGGAAGAATAACGAATGTGATTAAGAATAAGGGTGAAATGAGAAGTTATTTTATGACCATGCAAGTAGGTAATGGCGGCAATAAATTTCGCCATTTCTTGATAGACGACTCTGAACTATATGATTTTGCAGTCACAGTTCTGAAAAATGCTGCCATGGTCAGGGTGCATTATAGTGACCGATTGACCAATTCCAGCGGTTTCTATGGATTTCGTTCGAGATCAATGGTCGCAGAAATTGAGATTGTGGAGGATGCCTCAAGTAAGCAATGATCCTTTAACCTATTTCAATGCAGGAATTCCAGGGATTTTTTGTTTGGCTGTCAGTATGTTTGACAAACCATCAGATCTTTACTATCTTCGCCCATCCTGAAAAAGGATGCTTATTTTTCCTATACTAGATGATCCGGAAGATTCGAAGGAAAGCCAATCATGATCAGTCCTTATCGTCAGCACCGCCGCATACTGGTCGCCAGTTTGGTCGGAACAGCTGTCGAGTTTTATGATTTTTACATTTATGCAACCGCGGCGGCGCTGGTATTCGGACCATTGTTCTTCCCGGCCAGCTCGCCAACTGCACAATTAATGTTGTCATTTTTGAGTTTTGGTCTCGCGTTTATCGCACGCCCTTTTGGCGCGGTGTTGTTCGGTCATTTCGGTGATCGGATCGGACGGAAATCGACGTTGGTTGCATCGTTGATGTTGATGGGAGTGTCGACCCTGTTAATTGCATTCTTGCCAACCTATGCGATGGTCGGTTGGGTTGCGCCGCTCTTGTTGTGCATCTTGCGCTTTGGTCAGGGGCTTGGCCTGGGCGGTGAATGGGGCGGTGCAGCGCTGTTGGCGGTTGAAAATGCCCCTCAGGGCTGGCGGGCACGCTTCGGTATGATTCCGCAATTGGGTGCGCCAATTGGATTCCTTGCCGCCAATGGAATGTTTCTTTTGATTGGCATGGGATTGAATGAAGCAGAATTTGCGGCATGGGGTTGGCGTATTCCGTTTCTGGCCAGTGCCATTCTGGTCGGGCTCGGTCTGTGGGTGCGTCTGAAGATCAATGAAACACCCGAATTTGCTCAAGCGCTGGCACAGGAACCTCCGATTCCGGTTCCCATCGGCGAACTGATACGCAATCATGCGCTGGTCACTTTTGCCGGGACTTTCGCAGTGGTAGCCTGTTTTGCAATTTTTTACCTTTCAACCGCTTTTGCACTTGCTCATGGCACGACTGCCCTGGGATATGATCGTGAAGTTTTTCTGGCTGTGCAACTGGCGGCCATACTGTTCCTTGCACTCGGTATCATCATCTCTGGTGTGTGTGCCGATGCGACGAGTGCTGCGCGGGTACTCACATGGGGGTGTGCGGCGACTATCGGCATGGGATTGATATTTGGCCCGCTTTTGGGTTCGGGGTCGCTATGGCTGGTGTGGATAGTGCTGTCGTTCGCTCTGTTCATCATGGGTTTTGTCTACGGTCCTCTTGGCGCATGGTTGCCATCACTGTTTCCTCCGCGGGTGCGCTATACCGGGGCATCAGTAGCTTTCAATGCAGGCGGTATTCTGGGAGGAGCGGTTGCTCCGATTGCGGCGCAGGCACTCAGCGAAATGGGCGGCACGGCGCTCGTCGGCCTTTATCTGACGATTGCAGGCGTGTTCAGTCTTGCCGGTCTGATGCTGGCTCGACGAATCGGATAATGCCTTTGCCGAATCACCGCCTATCCGGCATATAGGTTGCTCGACAGCTTGTTGTCTTCACGCCTTGCTGCTACACACACTTGACATCCCGAAGCCATTTCGGTAACTTCCGCCCCACTTGCTTCAGGTGCCTGCTTGGATTTTTCCTTGGAGGTTAAACGGGAAGCTGGTGCGCTTTGATTGAATTCAGGCAATGCCAGCACTGCCCCCGCAACGGTAATTGAGTTAAGCATCTGCATCACGCCACTGTGTGTTGACATGGGAAGGCGCAGATTGGGGATTTATCCCACTCATGAGTCCGGAGACCGGCCCGAAGTGAATTTTACTACGGTATTGCGGAGGGCAATCAGTGGCATTTTGACCGGCTGTTACTATCCAACCCGGTTGGTTTGTCCAATTCTTTTCCCTTCTGCATTCGTTATCTGTTGAATTTGTCAACGTGCGGGTGTGCACGAAGGAATCATAATATGCAAACATGCCGCTTTCCGGCAGTGGCTGTGCTATGGCTAGGCTCAGTCACGAACGTATTGGCAGCCAATGCTGATCATCAAGAACCCCCCGTTATTGTCACGGCCACACGCACGACGCAGACCGTTGATGCTGCGCTGGCTTCAGTGACGGTTATTAACCGCAAGGATATTGAACGCCAGCAGGCGCGTTCAATTCAGGATTTGTTGCGGGGTGTGCCTGGAGTGAGTATTTCCAATAATGGTGGAGCGGGCAAGGGCTCATCCGTTTTCATGCGCGGCACCGAATCGGATCATGTGCTGGTGATGATTGACAACATCAAGGTCGGCTCGGCGACATCGGGCATGACGGCGTTTGAAAACATTCCCATTGAGCAGATAGATCGCATCGAGATTGTGCGCGGTCCACGCTCCAGCTTATATGGTTCTGAGGCCATTGGTGGTGTAATCCATATTTTTACGCGTAAAGGCGATAGTAGCGGACTTAAGCCAAATTTCGCCTTCGGCGGTGGTAGCTACGGCACACTGGAAGGTTCTGTCGGCTTGTCGCAAAAGGGCAGCCAAGGCTGGCTGACTATGAACGCCAGCGGAATCGGCACAAAAGGGTTTAATGCCTGCAACGGTTCCAGCGATGCCGGTTGCTTTGTCAGTGAATCCGATCCTGCGCTGCCCGATCGGGATGGTTATCGCAATGTTGCGGGGAGTTTGCGCGCAGGCTATCGATTCCAGAATGGATTGGAAATTGATGCCAATTTCATGCATTCTGCGGGAAAAACCGAGTTTGACGGCAGTTTTGTCAACAAATCTGTCTTGGCACAACAAGTTCTGGGTGGCACAGCGCGTTATTCACCGCTGGATTTCTGGCGCATGCATCTGATTGCGGGCCGGAGCCGGGATGATTCGGATAATTTCCTGGGCACGCTTCTCCAAAGCCGGTTTAATACCCAGCGCGACACGGTGACTTTATTAAATGACTTCACCGTTGCCAAAAATCAACTGCTAACAATCGGTACGGATTACCAGAATGATCATGTCAAAAGTATAGACTTATTCACAGTCAACTCCCGTACTAACTGGGGCGTATTTGGCCAACACCAGACTACTGTTGCCAAACATGACATTCAGTTATCGCTGCGTCACGATGATAACCAACAATTTGGCAGCCATGTGACCGGTGGCGCTGGCTGGGGTTATCCGCTGACCGATCATATCCGTTTGCTCGCTAACTTCGGCAGCGCGTTCAAATCCCCTACGTTTAATGAGCTTTATTTCCCTAATTTTGGGAACCCTAATCTCCGTCCGGAAGATTCACGCAGTTTTGAATTGGGCACGCGCGGCAAAACCGATTGGGGCAATTGGTCTTTGAATGTTTATGAAACCCGTATCGACCAATTGATTGCTTTTGATGCCAATACTTTTGCACCTGCCAACATTGATCAGGCGCGCATTCGCGGATTTGAGGGCATGCTGAGTGCACAAATTAAAGGCTGGCAATTGAATACTAACCTGACATTACTTGATCCCGAGAATCGTTCATCCGGATTAAACCGCGGAAATACACTGCCACGGCGCGCTGAACAATCGTTTCGATTCGATGCCGATCGTCAATTTGGTCAATATTATCGATTAGGTGCTATGCTTTTGGTCGAAGGCGAGCGTTATGATGATCTGGCCAATACTCGCAAGCTGGACAGCTACGTCAAATTTGATCTACGGGCAGAATATATTTTGAACAAGCATTGGCGCTTGCAGGGGCGCGTCGAGAATTTATTTAATGAACGCTATGAAACAGCGGCATTCTTTAATCAGCCAGGGCGCAATTTCTTTGCCATGGTACGTTACCAACCTTAACCAGGAGTTTTACATGTTAATTTTATCCAATCGCAATCAATTAATAATCGGATTATTGCTGACCATGATGATGGTGCTGACTCGCAGTGAGCATTTTGCAACGCTGTATAATCTAGCCGATGCTTCGTGGGTAGTCTTTTTCCTGGCTGGCGTGTATCTGCGTTCGGCATGGCCATTGCTGGGTTTCTTTGCCTTGAGCTGGGGGTTGGATTTTGCGGCTTACACTTGGGGCGGTGTCAGTGATTTCTGTATCACACCCGCTTATGTTTTTCTGCTGCCGGCTTATGCCTCCTTGTGGCTGGCCGGTCGTTGGTATAGCAAACACTACCAATTCGCATGGCATACCCTCCTGCCGCTGGCTGCTAGTATCATGGCTGGCTTGGTTCTGTGCGAATTATTTTCCAGCGGCGGATTCTATTTCTTTTCCGGACGCTTTGCAGAAACAACTCTGATCGAATTCGGCGAGCGATTGATGAGATATTTTCCGTTCAGTGCCGAATCATTCGTATTTTATATCGGCATCGTCAGTGTCATCCACTGGTTGCTGGCATTGATCGTACAACAATTCAATTCACGCAACACCACGGCAGGATAAGCATAGGGTTGGTTTTTAGTGCATATATTTCTCACCCATCCGATTGTGGCCGCAGGATTAATCCCGCCATGAGCAACGAGCATCGCTTTAGTGAATCGGAGCGCGCAGCAATTTATCGCGCCATTGCGGAACGGCGTGACATGCGCCACTTCCGCCCTGATCCAGTGGAACCCACCATGCTCAAGCGCATACTAACGGCAGCGCATCAGGCACCCAGCGTAGGTTTAATGCAACCCTGGCGATTTATTCGCATCACTGACCCTAAATTGCGCTCAGCCATTGCGTTGCTGGTAGATGAGGAACGACTGCGCACAGCGACTGCATTGGGGCAACGGGGAGAGAAATTCATGCGCCTGAAAGTGGAAGGAATTCGCACTTGCGGTGAATTATTCGTGGCAGCCCTCACCAATGGGCGCGAAAAACATATTTTCGGTCGCCGCACGCTGCCGGAAATGGATTTGGCCTCGGTTGCCTGTGCGATTCAGAATGTGTGGCTGGCAGCACGCGCTGAAGGATTGGGGATGGGGTGGGTGTCTTTATTTGAGCCTGAAGCACTTGCCCGTTTATTGATGATGCCCGTCGGCAGTAAACCCGTGGCGATTCTGTGCCTGGGTCATGTGGATGCATTTTACCCGGTACCGATGCTGGTCAAGGAAAATTGGACAGAAGAGCGGCCATTGCAGGAATTTGTATTCCACAATACCTGGAATAATGCAGAGATGCCGGAATGAATGCAGATTTAATCGCATGACTATCACGCTGATTGTAGTGTGCGCTCTTTTGCTGGATGCCTGGCTAGGCGAGGCGCGCCGTTATCATCCATTGGTTGGGTTTGGCAATCTTGCACAAACAATTGAACGATGGCTGTATGCCGATTCAATGATGCGCGGCTTGAGCGCGGTATTGCTGCTATTGTTGCCAGTGATGTTGTTCATTGCATTAATCGTCCATTGTCTACCCTGGTCACCGCTATTTGAAGGCTTGTTGTTGTACCTTGCCATCGGCTGGAATAGCCTCACGGCGCATGCCCGGAGGGTGCATGACAGTCTGGTTGCCGGCCATCTGCCGCAAGCCCGCCAGCAAGTGAGCCTGCTGGTCAGTCGAGATACCATGATGCTTGATCACAGTGGCGTAGCCAAAGCTACGGTTGAATCTGTACTGGAAAATGGCAATGATGCGATTTTTGCTGCTATTTTCTGGTTTGTCATTGCTGGTGCGCCCGGTGTGGTGACTTATCGATTGGTGAATACGCTGGATGCCATGTGGGGCTATCGCACGGATCGATACCGCCATTTTGGCTGGGCCGCGGCGCGGCTGGATGACGTCATGAATTTCATACCCGCACGATTAACCGCATTGAGTTATGCCATCGCAGGGCGGATGGCCAGCGCTTTGTATTGCTGGAGAACGCAAGGCGTCGCCTGGAAAAGCCCCAATGCCGGACCTGTCATGGCTGCCGGCGCGGGGAGCCTTGGCGTATTATTGGGCGGTGCCGCTTGCTATCACGGCAGGCTTGAGCAGCGCCCCACCTTAGGAGAAGGGCATGTTCCGCAGGCAAGTGATATCGAGCGCGCATTGAAACTGATACAACGCGCATTGTTACTGTGGATAGCCGTCATTGGTGCAGGAGAGTGGTTTGTCGAATTCTTCGTCCCAGTCTGAAAAACTGCATCATGGAGGCCGCTTGCGCGCGGCAGCCAAGCGCTATTCGATTCCACTGACAGATTGGCTTGATCTTTCTACCGGCATTAATCCGCATGGCTGGCAAGCGGAAACTATTCCTGCAAATATATGGCAGCGATTGCCGGAAGAAGAGGATGAATTAGTGGAAGTGGCGTGTGACTATTATGGCGCTTCATCGCTCTTGCCGGTTGCCGGTTCGCAAGCGGCCATCCAGGCGCTGCCGCAATTGCGTGCCCGGTCTCGCGTGAGCATGCTGACTCCCAGCTACGCTGAACATGCACTGACATGGCGGCGTGCCGGTCATCAAGTTTCCATGGTCGCACCGCAGCAAATCAATGCCGCTTTACCGCACACGGATGTGTTGGTGCTCGTCCGTCCCAATAATCCAACCGGTTTCGTTTTTCCGACAGAGCAATTACTCGACTGGCATGCACGACTCGCTGATCGCAACGGTTGGCTAATCGTGGATGAAGCCTTTATGGATATGACGCCCGAACAGAGTATTACATCCTATGCCGCCTCTCCTGGCCTGATCGTATTGCGTTCATTGGGGAAATTCTTTGGCCTGGCGGGCGCGCGCGTGGGCTTTGTTTGCGCGCAATCAGCGTTGCTTAGCCAATTGAATCACTTGCTTGGGCCTTGGACTGTCAATACTCCGGCACGCTGGGTGGCGGTTCATGCGCTCCAGGATGCTGCATGGCAAGCAGAAGCCCGTAGCCATCTTTTGCTTGCCAGCAACCGCCTGAGAACTTTGCTGATACGCCATCAATTGGCTCCTGCAGGCGGTTGCGGGCTTTTTCAATGGAGCGTTGCACGTCATGCTGCTGAGGTATATGAAGCACTGGCATCGCAGGGTATTTTAGTGCGTTATCTGAATGAGCCGCCCAGCCTGCGCTTTGGTTTGCCGGCGCATGAATCGGATTGGCAACGATTGGATAGGGCATTGGCGCAAATCAATCACAAAATTCACCCTTTAGCGGAACCGGCGCCATGAATGCTCAAACCTTGATGATTCAAGGCACCACATCGGATGCAGGCAAAAGCATGCTGGTGACGGCGCTGTGCCGTTGGCTGGCACGCCAGCGCATTCGAGTGGCGCCCTTCAAACCGCAAAATATGGCGCTCAACAGCGTCGTCACTGCCGATGGCGGAGAGATTGGCCGCGCACAAGCCGTGCAGGCACGGGCAGCGGGTTTGGCGCCACATACCGACATGAATCCAGTGCTGCTCAAACCCAATACCGATAAAAATGCGCAAATCATCATTCATGGTCACGCGATTGCCAATATGGATGCCTGTGGCTTTCACGATTATAAATCCGTCGCACTCAAAGCCGTGCTTGAATCGTACGTGCGACTGGCTGAACGCTATGAGGCGATTATTGTTGAGGGCGCCGGTTCACCGGCTGAGATTAATTTGCGTGCCAATGATATTGCCAATATGGGCTTTGCAGAAGCCGTCGATTGTCCGGTGATTCTCATTGCCGATATTGATCGTGGCGGTGTATTCGCCCATCTGGTAGGTACGCTGGCTTTATTAAGCGAAAGCGAGCAGGCGCGCATTCAGGGCTTTGTCATCAATCGCTTTCGGGGTGATATCGCACTACTTCAATCGGGATTGGACTGGCTGGAACACTACACTGGCAAGCCGGTATTGGGTGTCCTGCCTTACCTGCAAGGCTTGCACCTCGAAGCGGAGGATGCTTTGCCCCAGACAGCGGCTTTGTCCTTGTCATCAGCACAGAAAAATTTTCGCGTGATTGTTCCTGCCTTGCCACGCATCAGCAACCATACCGATTTTGATCCACTGCGCTTACACTCGCAGGTCAATTTGCAATTTATTGGCCCCGGACAAACCATCCCGCCTGCCGATTTGATCATTTTGCCTGGCTCAAAAAGCGTGCGCGCCGATCTGGACTGGTTGCGCGAGCAGGGCTGGGAATCCGCTATCCGCCGACATTTGCGCTATGGTGGGAAACTGATGGGTATTTGTGGCGGCTTCCAAATGCTGGGAAAATGCATTCATGATCCCCATGGTCTGGAAGGTAATGCTGGCAGTGCGCAAGGATTCGCTTTCTTTGATATGGAAACGACTTTACAATCAGACAAACTGCTACGCAATACGCAAGGAACACTGTCAGTTAATGAGGCTGCGGTGACCGGCTATGAGATTCACGCCGGCGTTACCGCTTATCACCGGCACTATCAACCCGCCATTCACCTGACAGATCATGATGATGGCGCCATCAGCGCAGATGGATTGATCCTGGGTACCTATTTGCATGGCGTTTTTGAGTCTTCCAGCGCCTGTAGTGAATTACTCGCTTGGGCCGGACTGAATGATCAAGCCCAAGCCCAAGCCCCTGACTATCATGCAACTTGTGATGCTGCCATCAATCGATTGGCGGATTGCGTGGATGAATATCTGGATACCGCACAGTTGTATCGATTGCTCAATATGAAACCCAATACACCATGCTAGACACCAAGACTTTGATACTCGGCGGCGTTCGTTCAGGCAAAAGCCGCTTGGCTGAACGCTTGGCTACGGAAAGTCAATGGCCGGTCATTTATATTGCTACCGCTACCATTGCCGATGAAGAAATGCGTGCGCGCATTGCTGCGCATCGAGTACGCCGTCCAGATCATTGGCAAGTCATCGAGGAACCTCTGGCATTGGCCTCGGTGCTGAATCAATATGCAAAAACGGATCATTGCGTATTGGTCGATTGCCTGACGCTGTGGCTGACCAATTTACTCATGCATGCAGATGCCTCCCGATTTGAGAGTGAACGATCGGCATTGCTCAACGTATTGCCGCATCTGACGGGAAAACTCATTCTGGTCAGTAATGAAACGAACATGGGCATCATTCCACTGGGTGAACTGAGCCGCCGTTATTGCGATGAAGCCGGTAAATTGCATCAGGAAATCGCGCAATACTGCGATCAGGTGGTTCTGACCGTGGCCGGATTACCGCTCATGTTAAAAGGAGAACGCGTGTGACTGGACAAACTGCGCTGAGTTGGCTGGAAATGCCATTAGCCACTCCCAATCTGGCAATGACCCAGATAGCAAAAACGCGTCAGGCGCAACTGACCAAGCCACCCGGTTCGCTCGGTCGCCTGGAAGAAATCGCTGTTCAGCTGGCCGCCTTGCAAAATACCGCACAGCCTTGTGTCGATCAGGCGCACATCGCCATATTTGCCGGTGATCATGGTGTTGCCGCGGAGGGAATCTCGGCATTTCCTCAGTCAGTCACCAGCGAGATGATCAGAAATTTTGCGCGTGGCGGTGGGGCAATCAATGTGTTGGCGCGCGCTTTGGGTGCTTCCCTGGAAATCATTAATCTGGGAACAGCGCAGGATACGCGATCATTAACCGGTGTGAAGCATTATCACCTGGGGCCTGGTACGGCCAATTTTGTCCATCAACCTGCAATGACTGAGGACCAACTGAATCAAGCCCTGAATGCTGGTTTTGATGTCATTGAGCAGGCGCAGAAAAATGACAAACAGTTGTTTATTGGTGGGGAAATGGGGATTGGCAATACCACCAGCGCCACCGCATTGGCTTGTAGCCTGCTCAATGAGCCGCCCAAGTTGCTGACAGGCTCTGGAACCGGTCTTGATAGTCATGGCATTGCCCACAAAATCAATGTGATTTCACGCGCTTTGGCCGCACATCATGCGCATATCCATTCTCCTTGGGATGCGCTGCGCCGTATGGGCGGATTTGAGATTGCTGCGCTGACAGGCGCTTATATTCATGGCGCGCAAGTAGGACTGCCGATGCTGATCGATGGATTTATCAGCACCGTTGCGGCACTGGCCGCAGAGCATATTTTTCCAGGTTGCAAAAATTGGTTCTTTTATTCACATCAATCCGCAGAATTGGGGCACGGCAGGGTTCTGAAAGCGCTCGATGCAGATCCACTCATTGCTTTGAATATGCGCTTGGGTGAGGGGAGTGGTGCGGCTGTTGCGCTCAATTTGTTACGCATGGCTTGCAAGTTGCACAATGAAATGGCCACTTTTGCTGAAGCGCAAGTGTCGCAGAAAAACTAATGTCCACTGAACCATGACCACTTACATCGATCTGCTCAGACATGGCGAAACCGAACATAGCAATCGGTATTGTGGCAGCACGAATCATCCACTGACACCGCTTGGCTGGACACAAATGTGGAATGCTATTGAAAACAAGCAAAACAAGCTGCACCAGTGGCAGCATATTATTACTTCCCCGTTAGCGCGCTGCGCTGATTTTGCACAAGCCTTGGGGCAGCAATACGCCATTCCGGTGAAACAAGATGCACGTATCCAGGAAGTGCATTTTGGAGATTGGGAAAATCAAACCGCCGCGCAATTGATGGAAACCGATGCCGATGCCTTGTCGCGTTTTTGGCATAATCCGTTGGACAATCCACCGCCAAATAGTGAGCATTTATTGGATTTCCAGGCTCGCGTTTTATCAGCCTGGCATGCCATACAACAACAGTTTTCCGGGCAAAGAATCTTATTGGTTACGCACGGCGGTGTCATCCGCATCATTATTTGCCATATTCTGCAACATCCGATTGAACGTCTGCTGGAACTTGAAGTACGCCATGCTGAAATGAAGCATGTTTGCATAGCACTCGAAGAACATCCCCCAGCAAAAATGCTTTCCGATTCACGGATATGATCAAACCTTTTCTCATTTCGGTGCAATTTCTCACCAGATTGCCCGTGCGCTTGGCAGATCAACCGAGCGACAAAGCGCTTGGTCAATCCCTGCTGTTTTATCCGCTGGTCGGTTGCCTGCTCGGATCTATGCTCATCGGCTTGGCCTGGTTATTGAGCGGCTCGCCGCCGCTAGTCACCGCGGCATTACTGGTGACACTCTGGGTATTGCTTACCGGCGGATTGCATCTGGACGGCCTGGCGGATAGTGCGGACGCTTGGATTGGCGGCATGGGAGATCGCGCCAAGACACTGGCGATCATGAAAGATCCCAATTGCGGTCCGGCGGGGGTGGTAGCCATCGCATTGATCCTATTACTCAAATTTGCCGCACTGCATAGCCTGGTGATTGCCAATGAATGGATCACCGTACTACTGGCTACTATCCTTGCCAGAACCCTATTGCCCTTGCTATTTTTGACCACACCGTATGTGAGAAGCAATGGATTGGGAGCCGCGCTGGCCACTCATCAACCCCGCGCATGGAGCCTGGCGGTTATCGTCGCAACCTTCGCAGCGATATTGCTGCTCACTGACAGTCATTATTTAGTACTGCCGCTGACCGCGGTGATCACGTTCTTGCTATTACGCCATCGAATGCTTCATCGCATTGCCGGAACAACAGGCGATACGGCAGGCGCATTGGTGGAAATTACCGAAACAGCGGTGTTACTGGCTTCCGTGGTGGTTTTAAACAAATTTCTTTAGTGCATAAAAGGGAATTGAGCTGCTTAGAAGTTGTGTTGGGAGCTTTGTGTGCTTGGTTTACCAAATTGAGTAAATCTGGTGACTGGTTTACTAAGATCTCGGCGAGTTAGCCACCAACTGCCTCTCGAGCACGACGCAGCAACCTTATTGTGTAAGCTCCAGGCAATTGCGCTACAAAACCGTACACCATAGCACTTGTGGCTATAACCCACGGCTCCGATGCAAACAAAACGAGTGCCGCTAAAACCGCTAGACCAATCAAGACGCCAACAAATGCAGCTTGGCCCTGAGGTACCCCAAGAACTTGATTCTGTGGTCCTTGAAACTTCAGCTTTACACCTTTCAGTGCAATGGAAAGCCAGATATTGGGCATTGAAGGACTCTGGGCTGAGTTGAGATAGGTGATTTTGATTGATTGGCCACGATTGAAAATGGGGATGACATATTCGCGCTGTCCTCTATAGAGATTCGATTGATTATCGGTTGGTGTGCTCCCGTCCTCAACATGTAGTTGCTCCCGGTACTTTTCGGACCACTCAATTGGGGTTTCAGGCAGCTGCGTCGTTTGTTCAGTCATCAGCATGGTGTCACTTGTATAGGCACGAACAATTACATTTTCATAGTCATTCAGGCTCTCGTTCTTCATCTCTATCGTCGACAGGTAGAGATTTTGAATTGTGTTTCCATTCCAGGTTACAGCAACGGACCCAAAAATGGGATCTTCAGTCGTAATTCCAACTCGGTTGTGCGTCACTGAATAAGAGAAAATGCCTCGCCTATTGAGTACCCGCTGTGTAAGCCATGCAGTAAAAATACCACTGAGGCCGCCAGCGATTACAGATATGTATTGATTCTGGAAAAGTTGGAGTAGCTCGTTCATATTTGCTCGCTAACGTTATATATAAGACAAATAATGTCTCATAACCTAGAATGGAAAGTCCTATAACATGGCTAATTGTTCCAAAGCCTTTATTTATTATGTGCCTTAGGAATGGAAAAGCACCTAATATAAATAAAGTATGGGCACACTTTTTGGTTTTCCTCGTTCAAGTAACATGGGGGACAAAAATACATACCATTGAAAACTAAAGAACAACTATAAAGGTTCTTTGCTTTTTCGACAATCAGTTAAATATCCTTAAAGCTCGCCTGTACGAGCAACCGGACGTGAGGACGGGGTGCAGAAAAGGCATATCGAAAATGGATGGTAAATAAAGTTTGTATTAAGGAAAATCAGTCTGAGATCAATAGCAGCTACATCGTATCGGCACATGCGGTTTCCCAAATAAAGCTGAGCACTCTTGCAAGAATGCTCAGCTTGGTATCGATTAGGCTCTCCGATCAGGCGTTCGAGCCCGGAATCTGCGGATTAACAGGGGCGATAACCTACCGGATCAGTTTAATCTTGCTCGGTTTTTAAGATTTTTCCGTAGGTATCCAACTCAAGTTCCAATTCTTTTCCCTCCGTCTTGATTTCTACTTCGTAGCCAGTAACTGCCCCATCATGTTTCATCACTTTTTTTGCCTCTTCGATGGTTGCTTTCGGGTGTGCCTGGGAAACGGATTGGACTACTCCTTCGGGCAGTGTTTTGACATCAATGGTTTCTTCCTGCTGAAGAATGGCTCCATCGGAGTCGTACAGAATTTCGTACTCTTTGTCGTTTAGCTTGAATTCCACTTCGTACACGGCTTTACCTTCGATCTTTCCCTGCTCGAATTCTGCCTCTTTGGCATCTGGATAAGCCTTTTCAAAAGCTTCGAGTACCGTTTTGGGTACTTGATGACTGCTTATTTCTTTTTCACTGGCATTCGCCTGACTGAGTGCTATCGAAAAGGTGACCAGTGCCGTCGTAATCCAAAATTGCGCTTTCATGAGACCTCCCTTGGCTAGAGTTAAAACTATGTGTTAATTAACATCCATCGATCCACTTGCATTGCTCGGAATATAATCGAGAAAACGGTAACGAAAAAATTTCGTTACCTTCTGTGTACGCTCTGGCTGAATGATTGTCAATTTTCTAACGATAAGAAAGCAGTGTAAAAATACACCACTTAGTTGTGCCGGATCGTCGCGATTGTAAGATTGAGAAGCTGCAATCCGCTGGTGTGCGGGTTGCAGTCTGATATCTCTAACGTTACGTTTTTAGATTGAATCAACCGCTGCCCGCCGCTTCACTGCCAGCTCAGCCAAACAGGAAATCGGCCTGGGTGATCAGGCCCGCACTCGGCTGGCCGGCCAGCGTCACTTCGATTTGTCCCGCAATGGAGGTGATGATGGCGGAATAGCAGGAATCGTCGATTGCAAGATCCGCGAAGCTCAGGCCGCTGCCCCGCAAATCGATTTTGTCCAAGCCATCCTCGAAATCAGCAATGACATCTTGAGATCCGAATCCGGAGGTCCACGTCGCGCCGAAAACGAACAGGTCTTTTCCTGCGCCGCCAAGATACACGTCGTCACCTGTTCCGCCAATGAGCCGGTCGTTGCCGCCATCAAAATCCACCAGGTCTGCGCCTGCCGCACCGGCCCTTAGCGTGTCGTTGCCAGCGCCGCCATCGAGCGTTGAACGCGTGATGTCGCCACCAATCAGCAAATCGAAGCCTTCGCCACCATAAGCGCTACCGCCAAAACTGCTATTCTTCAGATTGAGGGTATCATTACCAGAGTCGCCGTATAGCGTGTCGAATCCATCACCGCCCTGCAAGATGTCGTTACCCGCGCCGCCGTAGAGCAGATCGTTGCCGGCACTACCGCCAAGCCGATCGTTCCCTCCAAGACCAAACATCACGTCATCTTCTTGCGTGCCAACGAGGGTGTCAGCCCGGCTAGTTCCCGCTATGACAAAATTGGTGTCGGCGGTGAAATCGGCCTCGGTAAGGGTTTGTATGCCGCTGAATTGTACTGCGGTATCGGTCGATTCAAGGATGCCGTTGTCGTTTTCGTCGGCCAAAAGCCAAGTGGTGCCGGCTCGCATCGTGTAGAAGACATCGGTCAGTCCGTTGCCAGCGCCCGGCAGTGCAGCTCCATCGACAGGGTTGACCCAGATTTTGCCGCGAAAACTGAGGTAACTGCTGCTTGAGAGATTGATTTGGTCACCTCCCAGTGTCCCGGCACCCTCGAAATCCAGTACCAGAGCGGACGAAGCCAGCGGTGAGCTTGGGTTGAACACGAAAAACTGGAATTCGTCGGTGCCGCCACCGCCTTTCAGCGTGTCGCCACCTTGGTAGGCGATCAGTTCGTCATCTCCATCGCCGCCCGAGAGAAAATCGCGCCCAGTTCCGCCGCCTTCGAGGACATCGTTACCGGCACCGCCGAACAGCTCGTTATCACCGTCGAGTCCATTGAGGTAATCGTTGCCATCCCCTCCGAGAAGGACGTCGTTGCCGCCGTCGCCCCATAAGTCGTCATTGCCCAGACCGCCATACATGGTGTCGTTACCGTCACCGCCGTTTATGTTGCCGTCATCACCATTGCCACCGTAGATCACGTCATCGCCAGCATCGCCATTGAGGTTGATGTCGTTGTCGTCACCGCCGTAGATGAAGTCATTGCCGATGCCGCCAAAAATACGGTCGCGACCAGTTCCCCCGAACAGGGTATCGTTGCCGTTGCCACCGCTGATAGTGTCGTCGAGACCCACCTGCACACCAGTGCCGCCGTAAATCAAATCGTCGCCATCGAGGCCGTTGAGTGTATCAGCGCCGCCCAAACCTTTGATCGTGTCGGCCAGTGCTGTGCCGTTAAGAAGATCATTTTGTTGTGTGCCATTAATAATTGCCATGAAATATCTCTGTTATATTTGAGGATTACATCATACGTTCAGGTCGAATAGTGCGCTATTGTACTTTTGGTCAAAGAACCTAAATCAGCAGGGTTTGATTGGGAATTAAGAAATTCAACTTGTGATTCCCCGTGATCTTGCCACGAGGATAGTTGCAGGATACGCGGAGCAAATTTATTTTTTTAAGTTATCTTGCAGCGTACCCCTTTATAAATTCTTAATTCGGTATTGACAATGTGAATGACTAACAGGTACCGTGCCCCAAAACCAAGAATATTCAATTATCGATACTCAAATTTATATAACATAGGGTGTCAGTCAGTTAACATCCTTTAGTGAGTGCTTAACTTCCTAAGAACCTAGCATTTTAATGCTAATCGTATTAATACTGCAGTCACTGTTTGGGCTCATTAAGTTTGAAGAATGGGTTTGAAATCAATTTTATTTAACTACAACAAAACTTTTAAAGGTAATTAAAGCCGATACTACTGTTTTTCTTGTTTTGACTTCCCTAATCTCGGGGATTCATCCATGTTCCCGGAAGCTGTTTTGTATTTCACAGGAAGTACATTCGTAATGAAATTTAGTCAAAAAATACAAAATATGGCCGTTTTTATCGAGTTTCTTGCTGGTTCCGGCCTAGCGATCTTTTTTCACTTGGTTTTGCATAATGAAGTGGCATCCTATCTGATATTTGGCATCGGAATCTTGCTTTCACTTGCTACTTATCTACTTAGGGAAGACCTGGAAATTACCCGCGCCGAGTTAACCGACCTTTACCACCATTCCCATGAATTGACCTATGCGGTTAGTCGTATCATTGACCCTGAATGCCATACCAAGGCACAGGAGCTGCTGGCCAGCACCTTGCGTACCATTACTATGTTGCAAAATGGACTTATTCCCCTGGATGAAAATGAGTTCTACCTAGAAGGGGCAAAATGCAGTGATACTACTAAGCAACGCATCCGGGCTGTTGATCCTGTCACTTCCGGTTGGTTGAGTCGAGCAACACTGGTAAATTTCTACCAGAGCAATCTACGGGCTCTGGAGAGAAGTGTCAGTATTACAAGGATTTTTGTCATGCACCGTGAGGACTTGACCAATCCGGATATTCAGAAAATAATCATGACACAACTGCAGGATGGAGTAGATATGCGGGTGGCATTCAGGGATGAATTTCCGGTCGCTAATTCTATCAGTGGCCGGGACACCAACATGCCATGGGATTTTGCGATTTACGACGAACAGGTTGCCACTGAGGTCTTTCCGCAAACAGGAAAATACTACGGTCTAAAGACCAATCAACCGATTGAAGTGGAAAAATATCTACATTACTATCAACTGATTGAGCACGGTTCCCATGTGGTTCTTCTAGATGAAGGGAAATTCACTCTAGCCACTAAACCGGGATCGGGGCAAGGCTAAAAAGAAAAAATTTCGAAACAATAGCAACAAATCCAGAAAAACTAGATACGGCTTGTCACCATAATGAATTCCATTGAACAAGTGAGTTTATGAGAAGGATTCATAATACTTCGATTAATTTGCTTCCCGATCAAGGCTCGAACCTGGGGCCTGCAGATTAACATGTTTTTTAACTAACTGTTTTTATTGAAAACATACCCGCTAGTGCTCGCCAATACTCGCTAATAATCGTCAAATTTGTCACGTTTCTTTTGCAATAATCTGGAAATAGAATAACTTCTTAGTATGGCTGCGCGATAGGCGGACATTTTGATTAAATCTCTGCGGGTTTAATCTTCCGTTTGCGACGGAGTGCTTTATTACTTTAGCTATATCAAACCAGCTTGGTTCAAGAAAAGATAAATTATAGTCGAATCTATTTTTTACGGATAATGTAATAGAACCGCAATTCATAGCTTATCGGGAAATATTGCTTGTAATAAATAATTGCTGTCTGCTATTCAGAAATTTTCTTGTAGAGTTTGACGGGCGCCATTCTTTTTTTCC
>CADEDO010000001.1:225371-281214 GCA_902826115.1 uncultured Nitrosomonas sp. | reverse complement strand
CACATCCTGAATGCAAACGAACGTTTACAAAGGATACTGGGTTACGGACTCAGTGATTTGGTTGGCAAGCCAGAAAGCCATATCCAATTTGAAGCCGACACTCACAGCGCTGCACATATCGATATTTGGCGCTCCATGCGCGACAACCAGCCAGTCAACATTGAAATCCGGCGTAAAGGGGTGGGAGATCTTGAGCGGTGGTTCTTGGCCAATTTCTGTCCGATCATGGGGCTCGATGGACTGCTCGCAAAAGTCGTGATGCTGGCCGATGACATTACCAATACCAAGCTCGATCGGCTGGATGCTGCCGGGAAACTCGGCGCCATTGACCGGTCGCAAGCGATCATCGAATTCGATATGGAAGGCAAGATTTTGACCGCCAATGAGAATTTTCTCAAACTGACAGGCTATTATCTGGACGAAATCAAGGGCCGGCATCATCGCATGTTTGTCGATTCAGCAGAGGTTGCCAGTCCGGAATATCAAGCATTTTGGGAACGCCTTGCACGCGGTGAATTCGAGTCGGGTGAGTACAAGCGGCTTGGCAAGAACAATCGTGAAGTGTGGATTCAGGCTACCTACAACCCCATTTTTGATCCATTCAGCAATCCATCGAAAGTGGTCAAGTTTGCCACCGATATTACGGCAACCAAACTGCATACGGCTGAGTTTGAGGCAAAGGTAGCTGCTATTGATCTCGGACAGGCTGTCATCGAATTCGACTTGAATGGCCATGTGCTCAATGCCAACCGTAATTTCCTGGCTGCAATGGGCTACACACTGCGCGAGATACAGGGCCAGCACCACAGCACTTTTTGCTCCGCGGAGTATACTCAGAGCAAGGAATACCGGGATTTCTGGCTCAGACTCAACGAAGGCGAGTTCATTAGTGGTCGCTTCCACCGTGTCGGAAAATTCAACCGTGATGTCTGGATTCAGGCTACTTACAATCCGATCTTCGATCTCAACGGTAAAGTAATGAAGATCGTCAAATACGCCCACGATGTCACGAGCGAAGTGCAACTGGAAAAACGCATCGCTACAGGTGCCGCTGAAATGCATGTGCAGACACGAAAATTGGTCGAAAGTGTCAATGCCATCGCAAAAAATTCATGTGTCGCCGCCGAACTGGCGCAGAATTCTTCCTCTGCGGCACAATCCGGTTTTGATGCATTGCAGAAATCGATAGCCGCTATTGGATCCATCCAAACCAGTTCTTCACGGGTATCAGAAATCGTTAATGTGATTGGCGACATTGCCAACCAAACCAACTTGCTTGCGTTCAATGCAGCCATCGAAGCCGCACGTGCAGGAGAACATGGTGTCGGTTTCTCCGTCGTAGCCGACGAAGTACGCAAGCTCGCTGAGCGCAGCTCGGTAGCAGCCAGCGAAATCGCCAAGCTTATTGAGGAATCGGCACAGCATGTCGACAAGGGTGCTGAGGTCAGTCGGGAAGCCTCACGCAGCTTCGAAGGTATCATGTCCGGTGTCGCTCGCACCAGCGAGAGCGTGGCGGAAATTGCCGAATCGGCTGAAAATCAAAGCAAGATGGCCCAGGAAGTTAATTTGCTGATCGAGCAGATAGCCAGTTCGAAGGCAAAAGAAAATTGATGCAATCCACAACCACACAACCAAGATACGGTGGCTTTCGCATCGGTGGCATGGAACTTGGACTACCCATGGAGGCCTTGCGTGAAGTACTGCCATGCGGTGTGTTGGCTAAACTACCATGTACTGCACCGTGTGTGATCGGCGGCATTGATCTGCGCGGCATGATGGTGCCGGTCATTGATCTGCGCATCGCGCTGGGCATAACCGTCACACCCATGCCATTTCCGAGCGTAATCGTGATGGTGCATGAGAACAAACTTCTGGGTCTGCTTACTGAGGCAGTGACCGGCGTGTTCACAGGGGATACGCACAACACCAATCGCGTGAGCTTTGCCACGATTGAGCAATCGATATTCTGCGGCAGTATTCACCGCAGCGATGATGGCACTCTGGTCAATTTACTTGCGCCAACAGCACTGGCAATGATCAGGGATGTACCCATGGTCGAAGATCTTGAGTCGAAATGTCTGACCAATGCTGCTTACGAAGACAACACGATGCAGAAAAACCAAGTACTTCCGATGCTTTTGATGCGTTGTGGCCGAATCGCATTCGCGATTGATGCCATGACGGTCTACACCACTTTGTCGGACCCGGTGATCGAGCGATCAGCAATGGCGATGGGCAATTGCCGTGGGGTAATCAATTATGCCGGCAACAAGATTCCAGTGCTTGATCTAATGAGTTTCTGTGGATTCGGCAAACTCGATTTAGAGACGCGCATACAAGCTTTTGTAATCCTCTTGCCGGAGGGTATGGTGGCATTTCTCGTGAGCAAGGTCATTGATGTTATGCGCATAGGCACAACCGAAATAATCAGCATGCCCGCTTACGCGCTACCGCGCCCTGCTTTGTTCTCCGGTGCTTTACCAAAGACAGCCTTACCAAATGCAGGCGCTCAACACGAATCAATCATGGCATCACAATATCTTGTGCTGGACGGAACAGCACTCAAAACTGATTCGCAAGTGGTTGCATTGACTGGCGTGAGTGCAATTGACTCATCCATCAACGTCAAGCATTCTGCTCAAATATTCACCGAGAATAGTAGTCGAGCAGATGAACGGCGCAATATGATTACTTACACTCTGGGTGGAGAAACTGCTTCACCGTTCGAGCAGATAAGGGAAATTCTTCCATTTACCAACGATATTCCGATTCTCGACCAAGGTGGCCCCATGCTGGGAATGGTCGTTGTACGCGGGCGCAGCATTCCGGTGGTTTGCCTTAGTCGGCTGGTACTGGGACGTTCCATCCAAATCTCATCTGCCACCAGTGTGCTGGTTGTAGAAATCAATAATGAAGCAATGGGTTTCGCCATCCCCGCGCTCAAATCAATCGAACCAGCGCAATGGGAATCGGAATTACCTCAGTTTGGTGGATCCGAACAAAATAGTTTGAGGTCTGCCATACACTCCAACAGACTGGTACAAGTTGGAGAAAGTGGATCGCCACGCATGCTCCCGATTCTGGATCTGGAAAAAATTGCTAGCGCCTTCCGAATACAGCAATTGGCATCCGCTTAAACTGATATGGTTTAATGAAACCGGCCATTCCAGTTAAGAGAATCAGTGCATTATTCTGGAGTGCCAACAGGTTTGGAGCTTAGAACTGGAAATTGAATTGTTGAAATGCAAATTAGAAAGACGTAATGATGATATTAATAATCCTGAGGTTAAGATTGCTTTTTATAGATGGCAGTTAGAACTTGAGAGCCGGTTTGAATTACTACAGTTTAGTAAACTTCTGCAGTATTGGCAGTAATTCCGATTTATACGTGATTAGTGTTTTTTTGTTTCTTGTAAGGTTAAAAACTCTTTAATATCTTTAGGTAAAATAATACTAAATACAGGATAACCTCCTCGATATGCTGATTTTTTTATATGGGTGCCATCAATCCATATTTCATGTCCGTCCGCGAAGGAAAGCAGAATAGTTTTTATATTCACTGCTTTTGATAGCTCTCTTTGCTTCTTAATAAGTTCTTTACTGAGAACCTGTGAATACCGATCCTTCAATTCATGATCTGTCGAATTTTCAGGCAAAAGAAGAATTTGCGCACCATTTAAATCTACAATAGAAGAAACAGCGCCGTTCTTTTTCCATAAAACGGGTGCAAATTCATACGAGCCTCGGATCAATAGTTTTTTATCCAGATACTCATATTCCAATTGATTAAGGTTGTTGAAAGAATTTAACGCTATGAAATCTAAGTGACCCGGATCTATCGAAATTAGAGAGTCAAACATTTCAGGATTAATGCTTTTGTTTTTAATAAACAATGAGAAAGAATAGAATAGTGCCACACTGGAAAGAGCTTTATATTCTTGAGGTGAAGGCCAATATTTTGAACCTAGTTTTATTGCAATCCTTGTCGGATTGCCATTTTGATCTTCTGAAATAAGATCTAAATCCGGATTTGGGTCGACGTGAGTTATCGGATCAAGAAACTGATCAGCATTGCTCGTGATTAATCCATCAACAAATGCACTGTAATTGAAAACCTCAATGTTGCTTTGTGGTAGTTCTAGCCAATAAAGGAGCTTCACCCGCGTTATCGGTGTCTGAGTTCGATTGAATTCATGCAATACTTTAGTTGTCTTTGCTAGCCGCTCTTGAGCTTCTATCTTGCTCTCATTTGATTCAACTATGGTAGTAACAATGCCTGTAAAAGATGATAGAAGTATGATCGTCAGTACTATCTTTCCTTGATTTGTTATTCTTCCTTCACCGTTTCTAAAATTAAACAATAAACTCAGAACACCAAGTAATGTAGTAATAAATATGCTAAATATTTTTAATGCTAAAATCATTTCACAAACTCTGAGTGTGCTAAATCATCGATATGCTAAAAATTAAGCGGCATTGCAGGTATATACAAATCCTCAAAATAGTGCAACGCATCAAAAAGAAATTGCTTAGTTTATCGACCATTTCTCAGGAAAAGAAACAAAGACTTGTAGTAAAAAAAGCCGTCTAGCAAAATGTAGAAGTCAGGATTAAGGTAATCCGTGCTAGGGATCCGGTAGCATGCCCCTCTAATATATTCAATAGCTTAGGATCTTATAAGTACCTTGGCTTTTGTGCGTGATTACTCCACAGCCAAGGACTACATTTGCTGATTCTACAGACATCAAATCAGAAACTATTATTGAGCGAGAAGTAAGCAAATAAATATACTTATATTTTTTAATTCAGAACAATTATAAGTTTACTATCCCGCTAATCATACGGTTTTCTAATTGCTATAGACTGACTTAGTCTAAAAGAGTACTGTTTTTAGGATGTAGGTTAGATTGTTTGGCAATCAATAAAGTCTGTATAAGCTATTGATTATATTAAATTCTTGGCGGAGAGGATGGGATTCGAACCCATGTGCCAAGTTACCCTGACCAACTGATTTCGAGTCAGCGCCGTTATAGCCACTTCGGTACCTCTCCGTACTGTCAAACACCGCCTAAAATAACATTACTTGAAATAATTTCCTACGCAGCTACTGCCATGACACTACGCATCTTTTGCAACGCTTTGGCTTCAATTTGGCGAATACGTTCTGCCGATACTCCTAACTCATCCGCCAGATCATGGAGTGTAGCGGCATCTTCCTCTCTTAACCACCGTGCCTCGATGATATGACGACTACGATCATCCAAACAATCTAATGATTGCTGCAAACCTTTATCACGCAGGTAGTTAATTTGTTCTTTTTCTAAAATTTTCGATGGCTCTGAGCCGTCAGTCAGATAACTAATTGGACTATAAGTACCTTCTTCATCATCGTCAGACAAAGGCTCCAGTGAAATATCCGAACCATTAAAGCGTTTTTCCATCTCCACAACTTCTTCAGATTTAACGCCCAGTTGTGTTGCCATTGCATCCACTTCTTGCGGATTCATGGTATCCAATCCTTGCTTCATGCTACGTAAGTTAAAGAATAATTTACGCTGTTGCTTGGTTGTGGCTATTTTAACAAGACGCCAATTACGCATAATAAATTCATGAATCTCAGCTTTGATCCAATGCACAGCAAAGGATACCAAACGCACGCCGCGTTCCGGATCAAAACGTTTGACCGCCTTCATCAAACCAATATTACCTTCCTGAATTAAATCAGCTTGCGGCAAGCCATAT
This sequence comes from uncultured Nitrosomonas sp., assembly GCA_902826115.1. GTDB lineage: Bacteria > Pseudomonadota > Gammaproteobacteria > Burkholderiales > Nitrosomonadaceae > Nitrosomonas. Next base: position 275,472 of record CADEDO010000001.1, on the reverse strand, counting down.
CCCTTGTAACCGCGTGCTATTGCAACGACAAACCGCAAATGAGACAAAATCAACTGTTGTGCAGCTTCAATATCACCATGATTCCATAGACGTCTTGCCAAGCTACTTTCTTCCTCTTGGGAAAGAATTGGGAAAGAATTGGCAGACTGAATATAACTTTCAAGACTTCCTCCCATTGAGGGCAGTGTTAAAGCATTCGTCATTATAATAATCTCCTCATTATGATTTGTGCCCACTCTTTATCATTGATATCTTTAATACCATTCTAGCACTCTGATAATGAGAGTGCCAAATATTTAAAAAGTTTCGTGAACGAATACTCTATCTAGTTGGGCTCAATTTGCCAAAGATGACTGGCAACCGATAAACGCGCACCTAACCACCCCAACCACGCTGAAAATAATAGCAAGCTGATACTATCTTCCAGAGAAAGATGTTTTAGTGACAGATCAAAGCTGTATAGTTTAACAAGTTCAATAAGTTCCTTATTCATCGTTTCTATACCGAAGGCAATGATAGCCCACGCGGCAACACCGCCAACCAATCCTTGAATTGCACCGAAGTAGAGAAAAGGTCGTCGAATAAAACTATCAGTCGCGCCAATCAATTTAGAAATTTCAATTTCATCCCGCTTGGTCAAAATCTGTAATCGGATCGTGTTAAACATGATCGCAATAATCGCAATACTTAGCAGAGTAGCCAGCATCAATACAACAAAACGCCCCAACTTAAGCAATGCGCTCATACGCTCGACCCAGGCAGAATCAAACTGCACATATTCGATCTCTGACCATTTCTGCATCACTGTTTGCAATTGATCTAGAGCTTCAGGCGTATTTTCTAATGTATGAACAATAAAAGCATCAGGCAACGGGTTTCGGACCAGATGAGTCGTAATATCGGTTAATCCATTACTCTGCTGCAATTGATGAAGTGCGACATCCTTCGGAACAAACTGGAAATCAACGACTTGTGAATTTTCCTCCAATCGTTGCTTGATTTTGTCTATATCTTCTTTTTTGGCATCCGATTTGAGAAACAGGCTCATCTGCGGGGAATTGATTGATTGCCCAGAAATGGATTGCAGGTTTTCCATTAACACGTAAATACCCGTGGGCAAACTTAGTGCTATACCCATAACAACGACACTGAGCAAACTGGTTACTGGTGTAGAAATCAGTCGCTTGAGGGTTAAAAAGAATACAAACCCGTGTTGAGTCAGCCATGCACGTATCATGCCGCCAACTTCCCTTGTTTGAGTGACAGAACGCGATGTTGAGTATCCTCTAACAAGGAAGCATCATGTGTTGCAATCAGCACCGTAACCCCCACCTGATTAAATGACGTAAACATCGCCATAATGTCGCGGGCATAGTCCACATCTAAATTTCCCGTTGGTTCATCGGCAATCAAAATGCTCGGACGATGGACAACAGCACGGGCAATGCATAATCGCTGCCTTTCTCCACCAGATAATGCTATGGGCATAGATTTCTCTTTTTTTAATAAACCAACCTTATCCAACGCAGCACGCACACGACTAACCATCATATGATTCTCAAAACTACCGATTTGCAGCGGCAGCAACACATTGTCAAACACATTGCGATCAAACAGCAGCTTATGGTCCTGAAAAATAAAACCTATCTTACGACGCAAATAAGGAATCGCACCCAGCTTGAGCTGAGCAATATTTTGCCCACTGATCGTAATCGTGCCAGAGGTAGGGCGCTCTATCGCAGCAATCAATTTCAATAACGTACTCTTACCTGCACCTGAATGACCGGTAAGAAATACCATTTCACCCGGCTCAACGCTGAGATCGATATTATTCAGTGCGACATAACCATCGGGATAACGCTTGGAGACATTTTTGAAGCTAATCATAATATATCCAGGTAACTAAACGACAAAAGTACAAAATCACAGTGATCAATCAAACATCGCTTCGACAAATTCCCTGGCATCAAAAGGTCTCAAATCATCCAAACCCTCACCAATGCCCACAAACCGCAATGCAGGAGGATTTTCTTGAGAATACTGGCCGGCAATGGCTGCTACCACACCCCCTTTGGCAGTACCATCCAGCTTGGTCAAAATCAATCCCGTAACATTCAATGCTTCATCAAAAGCTTTAACCTGTGCGATAGCATTTTGTCCGGTATTGGCATCCAGTACCAGCAATACCTCATGAGGTGCTTCCGGCATGGCTTTAGCGATCACGCGCTTTACTTTTTTAATCTCTTCCATCAAATGCAATTGCGTAGTCAACCGTCCCGCAGTATCTGCCAATACAATGTCGATTCCACGAGCTTTGGCCGAATTGACAGCATCAAAAATTACAGCAGCCGGATCGCTCTTTTTATCCGGATCACTGTCAGGCGCGATCACCGTGATATTATTCCGTTCCCCCCAGACGATGAGTTGCTCACGAGCAGCGGCACGAAACGTATCACCAGCCGCCAGCAATACCGATTTACCTTGTGACTGGAAATATTTAGCGAGCTTGCCGATGGAAGTTGTTTTTCCCACGCCATTGACCCCTGTTATCATAATGACGAAAGGCTTGTGTAAAGTGGTATCCAATGGCTGAACCAAGGGTTCCAGCATTTCGATCAATAACTCTTTGAGTGCTTGTTTTAATTGGGCAGAATCAGTCAGTGCATCACGCTTTACTTGCTTGCGCAGATTCTCCAATAACTGATGAGTCGCATTAACCCCAATATCTGAGGTCAATAAAATAGTTTCCAGTTCATCATATAATTCTTCATCAATCTTGCCGCCGCCAAACAAGCCTGATAACCGCTGCCCCCAGCTCTGTCGGGTTCGCGTGAGACCTTGCTTGAGTTTACTGGCTAGACTCGTTGATTCTTCAGGTTTGGACTCGGACTCAACACCGGCATCAGGCATAACCGCTGGTTCAGCAGAATCCACAGGATTCTTTTTAGATTTAAAAAAACTAAACATTCTGGTAGGCTCTAATATGCATTGGAATTCTCAAAGCTTAATTTTATTCTGTTTACACACACTTGGGTTAGTAAAAATGAAACCTGATCATCGTATTATTTTGCGCTTTTTTTCGTTCTCTGGATTGTTGTTCATATCACACCTGCTGATCACCGCTCCAGCATTAGCCAATACGCATGAATATTTACTCGACAACGGCTTGAAACTAATTGTAAAACAAGATCATCGCTCACCGGTTGTAGTCACTCAAGTTTGGTATAAAGCAGGCAGTATCGATGAAGTCAATGGAGTAACCGGTGTTGCTCATGTTCTCGAACACATGATGTTCAAAGGTACAGAAAAAGTTCCTAACGGCGAGTTTTCCAAAAAAATTGCCGCAGCCGGTGGACGCGAGAATGCTTTTACCAGCTATGACTACACTGCTTATTACCAGCAATTGCATAAACGCAACTTGCCCATGGCTATGGAATTGGAATCTGACCGGATGCGTAACCTGATTCTGACAAAAGAAGAATTCTCCAAAGAAATCAAGGTAGTAATGGAAGAAAGAAGACTGAGAACCGATGATCAGGCGCGCTCTTTATTGTATGAAAAAATGATGGCGATGGCTTATCAATCGCATCCCTACAAAAGCCCCATTATCGGTTGGATGAATGATCTGGAGAATATGCGCGTAGAAGACGCCCAAGACTGGTACAACCGTTGGTACGCGCCTAACAATGCAGTACTGGTTGTGGTCGGCGATGTCGATCCGAAGGAAGTATTTAGACTGGCGCAAAAGAACTACGGAACCATTGAAGCTCGCCCATTATTACCCATCAGTGCTCGCAAACCACAAACCGAGCCGCCGCAACTTGGCACTAAGCGCATTACCGTCAAAGCACCGGCAGAATTACCTTATCTCATCATGGGTTATCACGTGCCTGCGGTTAAAAATGTGACTGCGGACTGGGAACCTTATGCGCTGGAAATATTGGAAAGTGTCTTGGATGGCCATGCTTCCGCCAGGCTTAATAAAACATTGGTGCGTGAAAACCAAATTGCCAATTCAGCAGGTGCTGGTTATAGCGCAATGGCTCGCGGCCCGAGCATATTTTTTCTAAGTGCTGTACCCCGGGCAGGTAAAACAGTCATCGATCTGGAGCAGGCACTACGTAGCGAAATTGAAAAAATCATCAAGGATGGCGTCACTCAGGAAGAATTGGCTCGAGTTAAAGCACAGGTCATTGCCGGTCATGTATATCAACGTGATTCAATCTATTCTCAAGCCATGCAGATTGGACGTTTGGAAAGCATTGGATTGTCCCATCGTGACATTGACACCATCCTGGAAAAACTAAAAGCAGTCACAGCCGAACAGATACGCGAAGTGGCCAAAAAATATTTTAATGATGATAGTTTGACAGTGGCAGTCTTGGATCCCCAACCTCTGGAACCAAAACGAGCCGCCAAGGCACCGAGCGGATTGAGACATTAAATCCATTGATGACTGGAACCTCTGACAGTAACTTCAGCATACCAAGTACTGTCAGAGCATTGTTACGTTGCTAAAGATTTAATTTTGCTTATTTTTTATTTCAATGCGCATGAGCGCCTTCTTTTTTCTGATCATGCTTATGCTGATGCATATGATCCATCATCTTGTGCATTTCTGATTCATCCAGAAAGCCATCCTTATTGGTATCTTTTTTATCAAACATGGCTTCATGATGCTTCATAAATTCTTCCTTGCTGATCTTGCTATCTTTATTCAGATCAACTGCGGACATTTTGTCATGACACTGATGGCCGTGATGATCATCAGATTTTTTCTCGCCATGACCTGCAGCCTGCCCACTTTGATGTTGATGCCCACCGTCTTTAGGCGCGTCTGCAGCAGAAACTGATGTTGCGCCGAGCGTGAGTAAAAAAATGGCACCAACGGCTACCGAAATCAAATGTCTTTTATGAAGCATCTTGTTTCTCCTGAATATTAATGAATGTAGAAGGGAAGAATTCTTCCTTTCAACTTTTGTTAGAAATGCACCTGCTTGGAAAGTTCGAAAACAACAGCTTGCTGCAACGTCAACAAGAAACACTATCCTGATATTTTTCAGGCAACAATGAAATGTTGACGGTAGTACTTAAGCTCATTGATCGAATCATAAATATCCGCCAGCGCTTCATGTTTACTCTCTTTGGTTAAACCGGCCGCAATTTCCGGCTTCCAACGCTTGACCAGCTCTTTGAAAGTGCTTACATCCAAATTGCGATAATGAAAATAAGCTTCCAATTGTGGCATCGTGCGCACCATGAAACGCCGATCCTGACAAATTGAGTTTCCGCACATCGGAGACACACCGGATGGGACATGCAATTTGAGAAATTCAATCATGTGCGCTTCAACCTCAGCTTCATTCAATTGAGAAGATTTCACCTTGTCAATCAAACCGGATTTGGAGTGTGTGGATTTATTCCATTTGTCCATGCCATCCAGAACTTCATTGGATTGATGAACGACTAAAACCGGCCCTTCCGCAATCGTATTGAGTTGCGAGTCAGTGACCACTAATGCGACTTCAATGATGCGATCGGCATCCGGATTTAAGCCTGTCATTTCCATATCGACCCAGATGAGGTTATTGTTGTCTTGTGCCATAATTATTTCTATATTTTTTGAATGCAATGCGGTGAATTGTGTCATATTGACATCAGTCCGTCACTTACAAAACAAATTGAAGTCATACTGATTAATCCATGAATCTGTTTAATTATTAGAATCTTTCATTGCATCAAGCATTTGATGAAAAATTAATCCAAATTTCAGAATTTAAAACTATTGATCATGCATACATTTACATTGGTCTTTCTTACCGCTTTAGCACTCACCACACTCATCCAAATTTGGCTGGCAACCCGGCATATTCGTCATATTCGTGCGCACCAAAATACAGTACCTGAGAAATTTTCCAGCCAAATCAATCTGGCGGATCATCAAAAAGCAGCCGACTACACCTGCGCCAAAACACGTACTGGGTATCCCGGTGTCGTGCTGCAAGTTGCGCTGCTGCTCATTTTTACCTTGGGTGGCGGTTTAAACGCGCTAAATAGTTTTTGGGCAAATTGGCTGGGTGACCCTTTAGCACATGGCATGGCACTGATTATCAGCACATTCTTGCTTATGGGCATCGCTGAAGTTCCATTGAGCTACTACCGCACTTTCGTGATCGAAGAGCAATATGGTTTTAATAAAATGACCCGCGCCATGTTTTTTACTGATCTGATCAAACAGTCTCTACTGGGCTTGTTGCTGGGTGCACCTTTGTTATTCTGTGTATTGTGGTTGATGGAAAAAACGGGAGAAAACTGGTGGTTATATGCCTGGCTTGCATGGATCGCTTTCAACTTAGTTGTGCTGGCAATTTATCCTACTTGGATTGCACCACTATTTAACAAATTTACCCCATTGGAAGATGCCGCCCTCAAGTCCCGCATTGAGCAATTGATGAATAAATGTGGATTTACCGCCAGCGGATTGTTTGTGATGGACGGTTCGCGCCGCAGCAATCATGGCAATGCTTATTTTACAGGGTTTGGCAAAACCAAGCGGATTGTTTTTTTCGATACCCTGCTGTCACGCCTGAATCCTGGCGAAATTGAAGCTGTACTGGCGCATGAATTAGGGCACTTCAAACATCACCATGTGATTAAACGAATCATCACCTCTTTTGCCATGAGTTTAGCCTTTCTATGGATGCTCGGTTATTTGATGGGCCAACACTGGTTTTATGAAGGATTGGGCGTATCCAATGCGACCGTACCATCAACTGCTGTCGCCTTAACACTGTTCTTTTTGGTGATGCCGGTATTTACCTTTCTGTTACACCCATTATCGAGTATTTATTCGCGCAAACATGAATTTGAGGCGGACGCTTACGCGGCAAAAAACTCATCTGCTGACGATCTGATTCATGCACTGGTCAAATTGTATCAAGACAATGCCGCCACATTAACTCCAGATCCATTGCATTCGGCTTTTTACGACTCTCATCCACCAGCAGCCATCCGCGTGGCTCACCTACAAAATCAGGGACAATCATGAGCGATATGATCTGCGATTTAACGTCCAAACAATGCAAACCATGTGAAGGGGGTGTTCCACCACTCTCTTCAGATCAAGTATCTGCCTTGCTGCAACAAATTTCTGGCTGGCAATCACTGGATAAACAAATCAGTAAAACCTATGCATTTAAAAATCACTATCAAACAATGGCCTTTGTAAACGCAGTCGCATGGATTTCACATCGCGAAGATCATCATCCCGATATGATCGTGGGTTACAATCAATGCGTTGTGACCTACACCACGCATGCGATTGGCGGTTTGTCGGAAAATGATTTTATCTGTGCAGCCAAAATCGACAAGTTGTTTACGATTTGAGTATCCGGCAGAAAACCTCAAAGTGCACAGTAAAGCATTTGAATGGGCAGATTGTCGCTGCATTTGGCAGGCACTACTCAGTTGAAACTGAAACGGGTGAAATCGTATCCTGCGTCATGCGCGGTAAAAAAGGTGGTGTGACCTGCGGTGATCAAGTCGAATGCCAACTGACCACCTCAGGACAAGGTGTCATTGAAACCATAAAGCCGCGCAAATCTCTGTTATACCGCAGTGATTCCTTTAAGGAAAAAATCATCGCCGCCAATGTAACGCAAATTATTATTGTCGTGGCAGCCATTCCCAGCTTCAGCGAAGAATTGATCAATCGATGTCTGGTCGCTGTTGAAAGTGAAAATATCGAGGTATTGATCGTACTCAATAAAGCCGATCTCGCGGAACCTACCTTGGCCGCAATGCACATACTCTCGCTATACAAAGATCTGGGTTATCCGGTGTTGCAGTTAAGCGCCATCCAAGATGCTTCAGCTTCAGCTCTACAGCCCTACTTGAAAGGCCATCTCAGTGTATTGGCGGGTCAATCGGGCATGGGTAAATCCACGCTGCTCAATGCACTGGTCCCGGAGGCTAAGCGAGCTACTGCAGAAATTTCGGTTGCACTGGATTCGGGTTGTCACACCACTACCCACTCACAGCTTTATCACATTGACGCTGATAGCGACATTATCGATTCACCGGGAATCCAGGAATTTGGACTAAACCACATCAAGGATGAGAATTTGGCCTGGGGATTTATCGAATTCCACCCTTATATTGGGCACTGCAAATTCAATAATTGCCGCCACGTCAGCGAACCTGGTTGCGCATTGATTCTAGCCGCTCAGGAAGGAAAGATTCATAGCAAACGCTTAGGTTTTTATCATAAACTGCTAAGGCATGAATCCCACTTATCGCTGTCTGACTCGCTCTTCTGATAAAAACTCAATTCACTGCTACCCATTACTCAGCAATTTCATACAACACAAATGGTGGCGCAGATAATAAAACCTTGAGTTCTAAATGAGAAGGCATATCTGGCATCGGATATTCATCGATACCAAGCACATACACGGGAATTCTTTTTTTTCGCACAGTCTCTAAATCTGAAAAAAGAAAAGTCGTGCAAAATACGATCGGCTCCACATCGTTTGGCACTCGTGTAGTACAAGGCTCGGTATCGGTTCTATTGGGTAGTTTTGTCATTACAATATCAGCATTCTCTGGGTATTGCTTACCAAAATACCGAAACAATCCTATGTAATTCTGAAGTGAATGTTGGCCTGCAAATTTAGCTCTGGACCATAACAAATAAGCTGGCCGCTCAGGAATATACAAATAATTTCCTATTTGCTGGGCCTTTGAGTACTCCAAAGTCCAACGTTCATAGATTGGACGCACGAGCAAACCCAATCTTGTATCTTCATACCGAGGGGCAAGCGATCCTGTAGCAGTATTTTTCGACGATAAAGAAAATAGATACTTACTCATTTCAGGTGGCAGGTAGTTTATCGCTAGGCTGCGAGATTCCTGTATTATCAGCGAGTAAGGTACCAATGCCATGATCACCACTAAGCTCAAGGCCACCGCTAGAGGACGCAACTTTCTCTGCGTGACAGCCCCACGTAAAATCCAACTCCATCCCTCACCGGCAAGGACCAAAAGCGGTGGCACAATAAAAAAGGCCATACGTGCTTGAATTAGGCGCCCATTCAAGCTGTCGATCACCATGGGTAACAATGCCAATCCAAACCATACTATTGACAAACCAATTACAGGATCACGCCACATCCGCACTGCTGACAAAGCACCTACCCACAGCAATCCTCCAGCAATTCCTATCGCAAATATATTCTGGGCTGGTGATGCAAGAAACATTTCCTTTGCCTCAGCGGAAAAATTCACCAAGGTTTGCGGATTAACTAACGGTGTAAACCACCATGCATATATAGAATACAAAACCAATGAAACCAAACCAGCCATGACAACGCTTGATACGGCATCAAATTTTCTTAAAATTGCTAGCGCTGCCAACAATACGATCAAGAAAACCACACCTGGTAGAACTGCATCAATTCGAATAAAAAACAACAAAAATAACAAACAACCAGCAGATGCACCAATCACTAGAGATCGGCGTTCAACAGCTCTCAGCAATACCAAAGCAAAGAGAATCAAGATTAAGAAAGCTGGAGGCTCACTAAGCAAATGACCCTGAAGTCCGCGATAACCATCAGAAACAACATAGGTGATAGCAGCAAAGAGGTAACCTATCCACCAAATAGTATCGGGTTTAATCGATCGGAATAGATTAACGATGCGTAAACCAAGCACGACACAAAGCGTAACACTCAGCGCCATGAAAGTTCGATACAGCCATTGCATTGCCACTAGTGCATTTTCAGTACTTCCGAATAGCCGAGTAACCTCACCAAGCAAAAGTATGTGTCCGATGCGCGTGAAGTGCCAATGTTCATCGCCTGGCCCGAGCTGAATATCGTGAGCATGCTGATGGTAGTTAGCCAACAGATTTGTTTCTGCAGCTCGCTTGGAAAGCGCCACATAGATCGGCGCATCCCAATGCGTTTCTTCCAATGGAGCCAAATCAAAATGAAACAGGAGGGAGATAAAGAAAATGACTGGTAGCACATAGAAAGTACGTAGAGAGCACCATGCCAAGAATCTATCAAGCATGCCAGTCACATACTGGCGCGATTCCGAATTCGACACGACCCTCTCCCCTGTGGCAAGCTCCGAATGGCTAGCTACCATTTGGATTCAAAATTTTTTTCCTCTAAGCTCGCATCAGTTTGATTCAAAAATCAATGTAAGCTTCAGGGTCAGCAAGTTTAACTCATCTGTATCACAAAAATATGCACAAGGTTGCGCTCGCATGCACGTACCAATGTTATTTATTGTGTATAAATTAAGAATTGCCGTTCATAACACTTAAACTATCGACGTGATATAGGTCAATGACAATCTCTCGACATACTCACTTAGCAAGAAGCAGTTCATCAACCGCTTTTCGCACTAATCCTACCGCGCCATTCCACGAGGTCACCTCAGGATAAACTTGAGTAGTCGTCGCCAGATAGATTTTTCCTGGAAGCAGAACTGTCGGTGGTTTACGCTGTTGAAAACCAGTTGTATAGAGCGGTTCTACAAAAGGTGCACGAAACACAAATCGATCAATTACATCGTCATCCTGAAGATCCGGGAAAAGTCGCTTTAGCCCGCTCATATAGGCTTCCAGAATTTCGGCGTCACTTTGATGGAAACGCGGATCTGTCCTGTGTACATAGTTCATCAAATAAATCAGATGCACTCCGCCAGTATCGGCTTTCTCAAGCAGGGTTGTGCTTTCCACTATGCCCTGAAAAGGAATTTCATCATCGATTGCAGCAACCCAGTAATGCTTTGTGAATCCGCGACGCAGCATAAAAACTGCGTTCACCACACCTTGCATATCGATTCCGCTGTCAATTTTTTCGGCTACTTGGGTTAATTGGCCACCTTCCATTGCTTTGCGTAAAAAACCGATAGGAGCTGTCACAACAACTCGATCAAACTCTTGAGGATTGTCGTGTGCAGTCTTGACCACCAGCCGATCATCCGCTGTCAGATCCAGCTTCTCCACTGGAGCCTGAAGTTTAATTGTACCGCCATGCGCCTCAATGGATTGAGCCAAAGTATCTATGATGCGTCGATAACCTCCGCGAATATATCCTTTACATTCACGCTTCCCACCGCCCTTTTCACGGTTAAAGCGTGTCCAAAACCAGAGTGCAGGCACTTCATGATAACGATCGCCAAATTTAGCTTGCAGCATGGGCTTCCAAAAGGTTTCAAAGGCGCGGCGGCCAGATAGACGGCTCAGCCACTCGACGCAAGTCACATTATCCAACCCATCAGATGAACAGATACTCCCCCACACGCCAGTTAAACCAACACGTATTCTATCGACAAAGGATAGAGGACTGAAACGTAACAACTCCAACGGTGTATTGAGACCATACAAGCGACCATCGCGCATAAACCCAAAACTAGTCTCTTTCCAGTAAATATGATCCTCGAGATCAAGTTCGCGCAGCACGCCCAACAGATGTCGATCACTTGGCAGCATGCAATGATAAAACCGCTCAAGAGAGACGTTCCGGTATTGAAAAAAAGTTCCCAAACCACCCAGTTGATCCGAAGCTTCGTAAACAGTGACTCGTGCACCTGCCTTAGCCAACCAGTAAGCAGCAACTAAACCGCCGATTCCACCGCCCACAACTGCGATATTTGATGCCGCCTCAAGAGATCCCGTCACAGGGGCTGCATTCGTATCTTTAGGAATTGTTGTCATTGGGAAGCTTTCCAAGTTTGGGCGATACCCGCCAGGAAATCGGCAGCATGCCGCGTGTTAGGGTAATAACATAACGCCACATCGTGCGTAAAATGCGCATTTTGCTAGCGCCTTCCTTAAGATCGTAACGAAGAACAAGTGGCACTTCTGAGATACGAGCGCGTATTGCCCGTAAATTTAGCAATAATTCGAACATACAGGAGAAACCATTCTCACGTATGAAATTGTCGTCACCAAATGTATCGATTAAATTGCGCAACGTTTCACCTCGATAAGCACGAAATCCGCAAGTATAATCACGAACACCAGGATAACCCACTATCGTGCGGATTCCCGCACTTGCGACATGACTCAGAAGTATCCGGAACGCAGGCACACCGATTTCCTGAGCACCCGGTTGAAAGCGAGAAGCAATCACCACGTCAAAACCTTCTCCGAGTCGCTCTACCATACTTTTCATTAATTCCGGATCTTGAGAGTTATCTGCATCTAGCGTGATTACAACATCACTACTACGTGACGCAGCGTTGAGTCCCGTACGCATGGCTGCGCCCAATCCCATATTTCTCGGATGTTGTATCAATTCCACCGGCATCTGCGCCGCAGCATCGCGTACGATCTGCGCCGTGTTATCGCGTGAACCATCATCGACAATAAGAATTCGATAGTTGGCCCATCCTTCCAGAGCACGCTGGATACGACCCAGCAATACGGGAAGATCCTGTTCCTCATTATATGCGGGCATCATAACGGTAATTTTTTTATCCAGCATTTTCCCTCCTAATCATTTAATACTAAATACTAAATCTTTCATCAATCGTTTAGTTTGACATCCGTCAAGTTACTGCGCGCAGCAACAACAGCCGCATGCTCGCCAACTGGTCGCACATCAAAAAGGCGCACCATGCTATCGAGGCATCGCTCAACGACGGCAATTTTCTGTTCTCCGGTCATCCCCATAGAAGGAAAGAACTTCAACCGAGGCACATCCTCACCTCCCAGAAAATCTAGTGGATGCAACAATATCGATGGCTCCACACCCAGCAATCGGCATGTCCAAAGTGCTGTATTGAAATACACTTGTGCCAACATCGTCGAAAACCCGGCCAGATACATGACATAACTTAAATGGATAGGAACACGGAAGACCGGGAAAGTTGTCACTGGCATTTCCAGAAGGGAAGTTTGATCAAAACGCCAGCGATAGGGTTTAAGTGGCCGCAGCCCATCTTTCCAACTACCAAACAAACGATTGAGTCGCTCGCGTTGCTCCGCATCAAATTTCCCCGTGGCGAAATAATAAGCACGCGCAATGGGACCAATAAAGCTTGGCAACGAACTGGCATCATAAGCATAGCCACGTCTAGCTAATACGCGCAGCAAAGTAGCTGATTGACTGTAGCCAGGACCACGAAAGCCTGTCGGCTTTTGGCCTGTTGCCGCATGGATGTGCCGCTCAGCCTCGGCCAATTCCTGCTCAAGGTCATGCTCAGAAAACAAGTGTAACCATGGCTCATGGCGCAAAGAGTGATTGCCTATTTCATGCCCGGCTCTTGCAATTTGCGCTAGCGCTTCATGATTGTATTCGAGAGCCGCGTCCTGACCGACTACAAATACCGTAATTTTAAGGTTACGACGCGCAAGCGATTGAAGTATTCTTGGAACGACGACATTCAAATATGAAGGATAAGACTCCCAGACAGGATCCTCATGAGTTTTCAGATAGGCCCACTCGTTATCCAAATCTAATGATAGATTCGCCAATGGCTTGCTGGATTGGGTAAAAGACATCTGAGTCATCAAGCATCACCTGTTTTAGTAGTAAAAAACCGCTCAATGGCTGATGCTATCTGTTCTCCGGCATCACCTTTACCAAATGGATTTTTGGTTGTGCGCACGGTATCGAACCATGATTCGTCTACAAGCGCTGTCTCAAGCATTTCTTCAAGACGCTCTCCTGAATGCCCGACAAGCCGCCCGACACCGCAATCGAGAACTTCGGGCCGTTCTGTCGTATCGCGCAGCACTAATAGCGGCTTACCTAATGAAGGTGCTTCCTCTTGCACGCCCCCTGAATCAGAGGCCACCAACCATGCGCGTGAAAGGAGATGCAAGAAATCAGTATATTCTAGTGGTTCAATGCAATGAATCCGCCCGGCGCCAGAAAACTCTGCATCGACCGCTGTACGCACCGATGGGTTAGGATGTACCGGAAAAACAAGTTCGACATCCGAGTGTCGCTCTACAAATCGTCGCAGAGCTTTCAGATGTGAAGACATTACCTGTCCAAAATTTTCACGGCGATGCGTCGTGAGCACGATCAAACGCTTACCTGAAATGCTGTCAAGTAATTGAGCAAGCTTTGGGGAAGCGGTTGAACGTCCCAGGATGCGCTGAAGCGCATCCACAACCGGATTACCCGTCAGTGCTATGCACTCCTTCTGAACCCCTTCAGCAAGCAATATGTCTACATTATTCGGAGTAGCAGCAAAATGCAGGTCCGCCAATTGGGTAATGAGGCGACGATTCATTTCCTCTGGAAATGGGCTAAGGCGATTGCCTGTACGCAAACCTGCTTCGACATGCGCAACGGGGATGCGCGCATAAAAAGCTGCCAATGCGCCCGCAATGGCTGTTGTGGTATCACCTTGAACCAAGACCAAATCAGGCTTCTCTGCCAAAAACAACGGCTCCAAGGCTGTCAATACTTTCGCCAATACAGCATTCGGTGTTTGCCCGGGCGTCATGACCGCCAAATCGTGATCGACATTGATGTCGAGTTCGCGAATAAAAGGACGGAGCAAATCAGTATGCTGCGAGGACGATACTGTCACGCTTCTCCAGGTTTCACTGCGTCGCTCGAGTGCCCAAATAACTGGCGCCAATTTGATGATTTCTGGTCGAGTACCAAAAAGTGTAAGGATTGTTCTCATTTTATTACTATTAGCTCCTGATTTTATTGCTATTGCCAGTCTCTCTACTAGTAAAAGTAGGGATTATTATATCTTGCGGGGCTGCATGTTGATTCCACCGGATCTCAACCAACATATCGCACCAATAATCATGTAAGGAATATTCACACAACAGGTATAGACAACTGAAGCTGCAAAGGCAATCTCTGTTTCGTTACTTGCAAGAGAGAGCCCTAGCGTAAATGCTAATTGCGTCGTACCTAATTGCGCTGGCGAGGATGGTAAAGTAAGGCCAATAACCATCAACACCCACACTGTAATTGCCATTGAAAAGGTCGCCTCATAGCCAACTGAAGCAGCGCATAGCCAGATGGAACCAACAATACAGCTCCACTGCAAGATGGACAGCAAGAATGTATTCATTACTATAGACGGACTACCTAATGCTGAGAAACCCACGAGACCCCGTTTCAGTTGTCTTATGATCATTTCCGATAGTGATTCAGGTAAAAGGCGTGTAATCAGTGCCGCCAATTGACTTCTGGTTTTTGAAGGTACTAACAATGACACAATAGCTATCAGCCCTGCCACAACCATGAATATGGCAATAAATCCAGCCGCAGCAACGTATTCTGGCAACTGAGGATCTATAATCAGAAGAACTCCGAACAGTACAATCACTACCATGAAATCGAAGATTCGCTCAATTCCAATCGATGCAAGAATAGCACTTGATGGAACATGTGATTTTCGTCCAACCAATGCAGCCCTGAGAACTTCCCCGGAATGGACAATAATCAGATTTGCTGCAGTTCCGATGTAAATCGTAGAGTGCAATAGCGGTAGTTCTATAGAAGCAACCGGCCCCAATATGACAGACCAGCGCCAAGCTTTGATCAGCATGAATAGCATGCCAGCCGCTAAAGCCATGATAGCCAACCAAGGCCTGACTGTCATGAGGCTGTCCAGCACAGAACTTACGTCAATATCACGCAGTGAAAACCAGAGAAAGACCAATCCGATTATGATGCCAAGCGCTGTCCATTGAAATTGATTTTTTGCCATCATTGGATTCTTAATGATTGAACATATAAAAATTAAATGCTTTTTTGTTAGAGATACAATAAATAATTGACGCTCTTGTTAATTCTATATATCGCATATGATATATACGTTACATGAAATTATTTAATGGCCGAGGCAAGAGACTATATATAGCTAGAAAAACAAATAGAAAGGCGTAAGACACACTCTCTTAACATCATAAATGGAACGTACTTTTTTATTTTTCTATTGCAGACATGCTAACAGAATACCTCACTTGCGTTTTACGTCAATTGTCCTAATAATATCCTAGAAAAGTCCTGAAAAAACCCCGAATAAGCTGGGATTAAGTAGCTATTTCCAGATTTAAACTTGTTTCATGACAAGATCTAAAGAACTGTTGATTGAGTAGTGTTGGGAATCATCAACACCTGCCAAATCGATACATTTCAGTTCTCAATGCAATTACACAAAATGGGTAACCTTTGCGGTTAAGCACCCATTGATGTTTAATTTCCTGGGTATTTGTCGCTTGTTAAACAAGCAAATGGCTAGAACATTCGAAAAACTAATATCAATAATGACATACTAAATTCGTTTATACCATTTTCCATTTTCGACTGAATCAAATTCAGAATATTCTTTCATCATCAATTCCCAAAGTTTTACATGTTTGGATTCAATGAGTTTGTCATAATCGTTCTTTACAAAAAGATAGGTTGGAGGCTTGTTCTTAAATTCATTGTAGAATTCATCCCATTGATAATCAAGGTAATACTCCAATATCCAACCATTCGTGCTCAATTCAGGCAAATGAGATGAGAGGACGTACATTCGCGGGTTCCCGCATATAAAAATGGAATCTTCTTTTTTAATGACCTGAACGATTTTTGCAGCATCATCTCTCGCATAATCAAAACTATATAATCTCGTATTATTTTGTGAAGCAGCGCCTTTCCAGAGCGTATTCATTTGATTAAAAAACACCAGAGACACTATCGTTACAATCAAAAAGCCTTTGATCAGTGGTGTACTAGGTTTAACTTTTTGCAGAAAATGATACAAAACAAAGTCCAGACCTATGGCAGCAAATACGCCGATGGGGACATACAATAGCTGGAAATGGTAAGACCACCATGAAGTTTTTTGCATCAGTATCACTAAAAACCCTATCACACCCCACGCTATGATTAAACTAAAAAAATGTGATTCTTTTTTAGTCATGAGGAAGACTCCAAGCACTGCAAGTAACAGGAGCACGAGCATTTTTTTGATAAACCATTTAAGAGATGAAAGCAATCGATCAGGATCGACCTGATCTTCCAGTGCTATCACGCTCGTCGGAATTTTAAAATAAATATCCACAATCAGATTCTCAATCTGATGAATAAAAATATAAGATAAAAAAACCGATAGAGGTATGACAAACCCAATACATAATGGGATGATCTGCTTAACAAAGATATATTTAATATCCTTACTTTTCAGAGTGAATATGAAATGAATGAGGAGAAAGAAAAAAATGATAGGACTGAAAACCAATTTGCTTAGTAAAACAATTCCGATCAGGACACCTATTACCAAATAAGTCACAAACAGTCCGCTTTCTGTTTTATAAGCCCTATCTAATAGCCAAACAATCAAAAACAAAGGGAAATTGATTAATGCTTCTAATTGAGTTAAATGAAAAATGGTTGCGTTACCATAGTATGCGCCGATAATAAATAAAGGCAGCAGGCTATTAAAATAATCAGCACGAAACAGCGAATAATTTCTTATGCAAGAAAATAGAATCAGGGAAAACAATATCCAGTACCCTAATTCAAATAAATGAATACCGATATCGCTCCAACCAAAAGTTTTACCAGCCAATAAATAAAATAAGAATATCCCCGGCTGTTTATAATCAAACAGATCTTTATATAAGGTTTTACCCGAATCCAACAATTGCGCAATCACTACGAATAAGGATTGATCGCCTCCCAAAACCGTAGAACTCTGAATTAAACCCACACTTATAATAACCAGCAGTACTGCAACCACATCCAGCCTATTTTTAATGTTTTGAAGCATCATAATTATGAAATATAGGAAATCAGACAGTTAATAATCTCTAAGCGGCTTATTGATAGAACCTTAAAGTAAGTACTTTTCTTTCCAACGGAAGCTTACGCTCCATAAAAACTAACTACGGAACCCACTCACTTTCAGTTAAATGACGGAAAAGAAGAAAAAATTGAATTTCTAGATTTGAATTCTACAGATAAAGGGAAATGTCTAATCCTATTAATAATACTGATTTTCAGTCCTTTATCATTAATTTAGAACCACATTGTTCCTGCGCGAAGCCTACGGCATATAGTGATCGAATTCTTGATCAGTAGCTTTCCAGCAAGATACAAAAACTAATAATTCAGCTTTAATAAATAAGCTCTTTATCATTCTTCGCAGCAGGCATTGTGCGCTGGCTTGTTGTGCACATATTCTCACCGCTAGAACAATCATTCTTGTGGCAGGAAAATCACATTATCGAACTTGTTCGATAACCATTTTCTGGCTGGCGAATAAATATTTTGACTAATCCCCATCCAACTACTTCGATCATTTCCTTGATGATTTTCCCACTAACAGATGTTTTACCGCAAGAAAAGATTTCAACTGCCTACGGAAATATGTTGATTCTAAGCTCCCAATATATTGGGAGTGATTAATCAAATCTCCATAAGAAATAAGCTATTTCACTTTCATTCGCTATTGCTTAAGGTAATACCTTGCGTGAATAATCCACTACAATGCGCTTTTATTTACCTTCCCACTTCTACTGGAAAATAAATGAATAATTTCATCTCGAAACTAGGCTGGATACTATTTTCTCTCACTGGCGCGTCAGCTTTTGGTGTGATCGCTTTGCACCAGGGTGAGTCCATCGGTGCGATCTGGATCGTCATAGCGGCGGTGTGCGTTTACATCATCGCTTTCCGCTTCTATAGTCTGTTTATTGCGAATCGGGTATTGAAACTGGATGCCACGCGCATGACACCGGCTTATAAGCATAATGACGGGTTAGATCATGTACCGACCAATAAATATGTGTTGTTTGGCCATCATTTTGCGGCCATTGCCGGCGCAGGGCCACTGGTCGGACCGATTCTGGCTGCACAAATGGGTTATCTGCCCGGCATGTTATGGCTATTGGCCGGAGTGGTGTTTGCAGGTGCGGTGCAAGATTTCATCGTACTGTTCATATCGACGCGGCGCAACGGTCGCTCACTTGGCGATCTGATCAAATCCGAACTGGGTCACTTGCCCGGCATGATCGCCATGATTGGCACATTTTTCATCATGCTGGTATTGCTGGCGGTGCTGTCGTTGATCGTGGTAAAAGCGCTGGCCGAATCACCTTGGGGAACCTTTACCGTCGCTGCGACCATCCCGATCGCTTTATTCATGGGATTGTATACCCGCTATTTACGCCCCTGCGCAATTGGTGAAGTGTCACTGATCGGTTTTGCGCTACTGATGCTCTCCATCGTAGTTGGACAATATGTGCAGGAGGATGCAGCATTAGCCGCGATCTTTACCTTGACGGGCGAGCAACTGACCTGGTCGCTCATCGCATATGGGTTTATTGCTTCAGTATTGCCGGTGTGGTTACTGCTGGCACCGCGCGATTATTTATCGACTTTCCTGAAAATCGGCACCATCGTAGGCTTGGCCATCGGCGTCATTCTGATCTCCCCAGAGCTGAAAATGCCGGCGCTGACTCAGTTCATAGATGGCACAGGCCCGGTCTGGTCAGGTGATCTGTTTCCATTTTTGTTTGTTACCGTTGCTTGCGGCGCCATTTCCGGTTTTCATTCACTGATCGCTTCCGGCACCACGCCGAAAATGATTCAATCGGAAACGGATGCGCGCTTTATTGGTTACGGCGCTATGCTGATGGAATCGTTTGTTGCCATTATGGCTTTGGTGGCTGCTGCCACATTGGAACCCGGCATATATTTCGCCATGAACAGCCCGAGCGCCATCATCGGCAATACGGCGGAATCGGCTGCACAAACCATCTCTCAATGGGGATTTTATGTGACCCCTGAGATGATTACCCAGACCGCGCAGAATGTCGGCGAGCACAGCATTATTTCACGTACCGGTGGCGCGCCAACGCTGGCAGTCGGCATGGCGCAGATTTTATCGGAGGTTGTCGGCGGCACCGCCATGATGGCTTTTTGGTATCACTTTGCAATTTTATTTGAAGCACTATTCATTCTTACTGCCGTCGATGCCGGAACTCGCGCGGGACGCTTCATGTTGCAGGATCTGCTGGGCTCTTTCATCCCCGCAATGAAACGCACCGACTCCGTCATCGCCAGCTTAGTCGCCACGGGTCTGTGCGTTGCTGGTTGGGGGTATTTCCTGTATCAAGGTGTCGTTGATCCACTGGGCGGAATCAATACCTTGTGGCCGCTGTTTGGCATTGCCAACCAAATGTTGGCGGGTATCGCACTCATACTGTGCACCAGCGTACTGTTTAAGATGAAGCTGGACCATTTTGCCTGGATCACGATCATTCCACTGTCCTGGGTCAGTGTCTGCACGCTCACGGCGGCCTGGCATAAGATTTTCAATGACAATCCGCGCATAGGGTTCCTGGCACACGCCAATCAATACAAAGATGCCATCATGGATGGCGTAGTCTTGGCACCAGCAAAATCTATCGAGCAAATGCAACAGGTTATTTTTAACGACTACGTCAATACAACCTTGGCCGGCATGTTCATGCTGGTTCTAGTCAGTATGCTTTGCTTCGGCATTAGAACCATACTGCTAGCACGCAGCGCTCATCTTCCAACCACGCAAGAAGCGCCCTTTGAGTTATCACCTGTTTATATTACTAACGAAAAATAAATACTGGAGAAAGAACAATGATTCACAAAATTAGCCAAACCCTGCGCCAACTCTCACAAAGCATGCGATTAATGGTTGGCATGCCGGAATACAGCACCTATGTGGAACACATGAAAACAGCACACCCGGATCAGTCGGTGATGTCATATGAGGAATTTTTCCGCGAACGTCAGGAAGCCCGCTATGGTAGCAAAGGCAGATTGAATCGTTGCTGCTAGCAATACTATCTGTTCTTTTAGTAGGAGATAGCAGATAAGCGCCGAGATCGATATGTTATTCGGCCAGCACTGAAGGGTGCATATTGAATTCCCAGTAATCCAGTATGGATTGAATCGCTGAGCCATAACGATCGGCTCCCATCGGTTTGGTAATAAAACTGTTGGCATGATTATTCATGGCTCGGCGAATATCCTTTTTGGCCGCAGAGGTAGTGAAAACCACTACCGGCATTTTTACCAGCAAACTATCGGATTTAATGACAGAAAGAATTTCATGACCGTCATATTTTGGTAATTGCAGATCCAGCAGACAAAGCCAGGGAATCGGGGCCTTCAAATGTCGTATGGATTCAATATATCTCATAGCGGCACCGCCATCAGCAAGCCGGATGACATGAATATCTTTACGATATTCAGAAATATAAAATAGCGCCAATTCGGCATGCTCATCGCTATCTTCGATCAGTAATAAATCCCGTTGATGATGTGTCATGTTCTACTCTCTCCATCTCTTCACTAGGCACTGGAAATTTCAACCAGAAAGTAGCGCCTGCGCCTGATGATGATTCAACCCAGATATCTCCACCGTGGAACTTCATTACTTTCTTGGCGATGGCCAGTCCCACCCCAGATCCTTCTTGTTTTGTATCCAAGCGATAAAATAAACCAAAGATCTTTTGATGAAATGCCGACTCAATACCTGGCCCATTGTCCTGGCAATAAATAAGCCAATGATCCTCATGGGATATCGCGCCTATTTCAAGCTTAGATCCTTGTTCAGGGTTATGAGTATATTTGATTGCATTGGAGAGTATATTCTCGAAAAGCTGCCTAATTCGGCTCTCATTTCCATAGATTGACGGCAAATCAGGTTTGATCACCCAGTGAAAACCTACCCTTCTCATTTGCTCGCTGTGAGAACTGGTTAACTGTTCGAGCAGATTATTGAGATCGATCATTTTTTTATCAAGATCAATCCGGCCAATGCGGCTGAGTTCCAGTAAATCAGTGATGAGCTGTCCCATGCGCTCAATCGAAAGCGTGACTTTATCCAGTTTCTCGATCGCTTGCTCATACTGCCCTTGATCAGCCAGTTTGCGGATGATGCCGATAAATCCCATGCTGGTTACCAGCGGAGATTTAAGGTCATGGGATACCGTGTAAACAAATTGCTCCAGCTCGTCATTGGATCGCTCAAGCTCGGCTTTATTTTTTTCCAGCTGCTGGGTCAATTGCATAGATTCTTCCAGCAATCTTTCGGTCTGAGTATTTTTATCCCTAAAAGCAGCGGCAGCATGTGCCAGCTCGCTGATCTCATCGGAAACGGGATATTCAGGGATGTGCGCATTACTGGAGCCTTGAGTTAGCTCGCGGAACGTTTCAGTCAGTTGCGTGATCGGCATGGCAATGCTTTTTCCAATCCCATAGGTGAATGTGATCAATATCATCAGTAAGCACGCGCCAAACAAAAGGAGCAAATAGAGCGCTTCTCGCATGCCGGCATGAATGGCTTGTTCCTTCTTGCGCATTTGTTCAGTAATCAAAGTGGAAAACTTTTTTGACTGATAGTGAATCTCGTAAGCTTCCGCAGCCATGACCACATTGATCAGGTAAAGATATCCCCGCGTGCGCTGCACACCTTGAGTGAAACTCTGCTCATATAAATGAAGTTTGTAAATGGCTTGGTCAACGATGGAACGCACGGGATTTTCCTGTACGTTAATGGCACTGAGACTGCCAAACACGCTACTGAGGCTATTCTTTGCAGTGATGATATAACTGGCATCCAAAGAATCTAAATAACGAAACACATTTTTCTCGACCAGCAACAACGAACTGAGGATAGGCTTGAGTTCAAGCTGCGTAGCCACTGAAGGATCGGATTGCAGGATCAATTGGTTGATGAGCCTTTCAACTGCCGTCGCATTATCTCGAAACTCAACGTTGATCAGCTTTTGCTGTAGATCGCGCTGCTGCTTGACTTGCAAAAAAGTGGCGTGATAATTGACTAAGTGCTGTTTGATGGTAGTCAGAATGCGCTTAATCTCCGGCTGGCTGTGTTGCAGATTCTGATCAATTTGCTGGATCAGGTTGCCATATATACTGGTTACCTGATCAGCGGCAGATTGATGTCCCTCGTAGGTATAGATCAGTGTCTGTCGGTGGATATCGGCGACTTGTGCCGTCAGTAGCAAATCAATCTGTGATTGATTACTGAACGTAATGAAGTCTTGGAAATGACCAGCGACCTTGTTAAATACCACATAAGTCATCATGATGATGGCAAAAATGACTATGCCCGCAGCCATATAACTGGCATAGATACGATACCGGAGCTGGAAGTGATTGATGAAATACTGAATCATGATTCAGCGCTCATGCAAGCACGAACTCGTTCCATTTCATCAAGGTATACTCGTAAGTATCCATGACCGTATTCCATATCGCTACATTTTCAAATCGCTTGGTGTAGGAACCACCCGTTCTGACTTCGCCTTCCTGTACTGAAATCCTACCATCCGTGCCCTTGAGTGATTCTGCAGCCGGTTTACCGTCATACCAATAATCCCATTCTGATTTTGACATGAAAGCTTTGGATCTCTGCGGATTGGAGATGTAATACCCCTGTCGCGCGATGAAAGCACCAGGCCATCCTGATAACCACCAATTCATAAAAACATAGGCTGCCTCCAGGCGCTCGCCATGCAATTCTCTTGATAAACACATCACTCCCTGCCAGGCACGGTAGCCTTCCTTAGGAGCCGCATAGATGCATGGTATGCCCATGCCATTTAGCTTGCTTACTGCCGGTGAAAACATACTGGCAACAACTACTTGCCCTGAGGCCATCAATTCGACTGAATGGGGCACGGATGTCCATACTCCACGAAAATGTCCTTGCCGCTTCTTTGCGATGACAATTTCGAACAATGCGTCGATTTCTGCACGACTCATATTGCCCATATCTTTAAAAGTCATCAGGCCTTGTGCTTGAGCAGCCAGTGCAAGGTCAAAAATGCCAATCGTAGGGGCATTGACGATAGCCACTTTGCCATGATACCGCTCATCCAATAACCATCCCCAACTTTCCGTTTCATAGGGAATTCCCTTGGGGACGATTGCAGCATTGTAGCCATACGAATCGGTGTTATGTACATAAGGCAAAAAACTGATGTGATTGGAAGCCGTAGAACCGAGCGAACCATCAGGCTGGTAATACAATATTTTATGGGGCGCATCACCCATTCCAACCGGTGCTTGATCAGTCAATCGCCCAGCCTTACTTAAGCCATTGATCTCATGCCAATACCTCAGTTTTTTGATATCGATTGGCTGGATAGCATTAGCCATCCACAATATCCTGATGCTATCTGACCACTGCTCATAAATATCGAAACTACCCGGATCAGTCGAGGCTTTCAGCAATACTTCCGCATCTCCGCCTGGATAAAATTCGACATTGATGCCAAGCTCCTTTTGAGCCTGCTGGCGAATGGCCTCCTGTAACGTCACGTGCGTGCCGAGAACTCTGATCGTAGGTTTTTTGTTGTAGGCTTTGACGATACTAGGAAAGGACAATGAGGATATCGTTGCCGTTGCGATTGCCCCGCTCTGTAGCAAGAAAGTCCGCCGATTCATCAATAATTCTCACATGAATTCAAAACTATAGTGCGATCTTTACTAATGCGAGATCTGATTAAGTAGATGATCAATCTAGCTCATTGTTCACCAAGTTGCAAATTTTATAAGAATCTTCCTACGATAGGAATTGGCTATTTTGATGGATTGGGATTAAAAATATCCTTCAGACAGCACCCAGGCTTTCCAGCCAGCAAGGCACAACAAGGTAAAGAATGCAGCCACCATATCATCGAACATAACGCCAAAACCACCTGATAAATGCTTGTCGTAATAACGAATAGGCTGTGGCTTGACAATATCAAAGAAGCGGAACAGCACAAATGCGGCTAACTGCCATGCCCAATCAATTGGGGTAAAGTACAGTACCAAAAGAAATGCCACCGTCTCATCCCATACCAGACCTCCATAATCTGGCGCCTCAAGTGCCTTACCGCTGAGACCGCAAGCCCATATCCCCACAATAAACATGAGATCGATCAGCAATAAAAAATAAATCGGACTCAGGTACTGATTCAATAACCAAAATAATGGAAATGCAGCGAGCGTTCCTACCGTGCCCGGAGCAATCGGGCTGAGTCCGAAACCACCTGAAAATGCAATGAAATAAGCAGGGTGGCTGTAGATCAAGCCTAAATCCGGCTTAATGTGCGTGGTTTTGGTGCTCGACAAATCATAAATCTCAGGCACTGAAGTGGTCATATCCTTTAGTCTCCAATGTTATGGCATTGCCCTCGGCGTCCTGCACAACCAACCCTTTTCCTGACACAATTTCGCCAATGCAGGTGAGTGGAATGGCCAGTTCGATTGCCAATGCTTCAATTTTACCGCGGTTCATTTTAGGGGCTGTAAAACATAATTCATAATCATCTCCACCAGCCAGCAGGCACTGGATAGCTAAAGACTGATGCAAATATCTTTTCAAGGTGGGTGAACTCGGTATGGCGGCGATATGAATGCAAGCGGCTTGTTCTGAATTTGTCAGTATATGTCCCAAATCGGCCATTAATCCATCGGATATATCGATCGCACTATGCGCGAGACCGATCAATCGTTGCCCTAACTCGATTCTTGCAGTCGGTGTCAACAAAGCGGGCAAGCATTGCTCCAGCTCGCTGGATTGCAGAGTTATGCGCCGTAGTTCATGATTAAGCGCCAAAGCAGCATCGCCGATCTGACCCGAGATCCAGATATCATCTCCCAATTGCGCGCCACTGCGGCGCAGTGCTTTACCTGCATCCACTTCACCAACAATCTGCACACCGATATTGAGCGGTCCGGATGTCGTATCACCGCCGATCAGTTCCACATGATGTTGTTGCGCCAACGCAAAGAAACCCGCACTGAATTCGCTCAGCCATGTTTCAGAATGTTTGACCAACTCCTCCGGCAACGTTAAGGCCAGCAATACCCATCGAGGCTTTGCTCCCATTGCTGCCATATCCGATAGATTAACTGCCAGGGATTTATAACCTAGCTTGAAAGGATCAGCATCAGCAAAGAAATGTTTGCCGCACACCAAGGTATCGGTTGAAATGGCCAGTTCTGTTTGGCTTGTGGATGCAATCAGCGCGGCATCATCGCCAATTCCCAGAACAGCACTGGTTGCAGGACGTTTGAAATAGCGGCGAATAATATCGAATTCAGAACACACGCTGTTTGACGGTTACTTTGGGGTTTTTGCCAGCCTTTGCGCTTCTATTTCAACAGCGCGCAAACGAATGGCCAGCTTATCCAGCACGCCATTCACATATTTATGTCCATCGCTGCCACCATATGTTTTGGCCAATTCTATCGCCTCATTGATGATTGCCCGATAAGGAATTTCCGGATGATGAATCAACTCGTAAGTACTCAATAACAATATGGCAAACTCTACCGGACTCAGCTCACTTAAAGGCCGGTCCAGGCAGGGCTGAATAGTTGCATGCAACCCTTCCACATCCTTTAGCGCACCATGCAGCAAGCTGATGAAGTGCTTTTCGTCAATTTGCTTGAATTCATCCGATTCCCGCAGCTGTTGCTCGATAAAACTTGCAGAGCCTCCAGCCACTTTCCATTGATAAATACCCTGCAAAACAAACTCGCGCGCAACCCGTCTACGGCTTTTAGGTTTTTCCATTTTTTGGCTATTAATAGCGTCCGTTTCAATAAGTGTATTGATCATAAAGCGATTTCATCAATCTTTATATGCAAATTAGCCATTTCCAGGGCAGCCTGAGCGCATTCCACACCTTTATGACTCATGCGGGCTATCGCCTGATCATCATTGTCAGTGGTCAATATGCCATTGATGATGGGAATTTCTGTTTCAATTTGCACCAAAGTTACACCCCGGGCAGATTCGTTTGCAACCACTTCAAAATGAAAAGTATCGCCACGAATCACCGCTCCCAAGGCGATCAGCGCATCAAATTGATCGGATAGCGCCATCCTTTTCAACGTCAGGGGAATTTCCAAAGCACCTGGCACCGTTGCGATCAGTATATTCGAATCTTGCACATCATTATTCTTAAGTTCTGCCGTGCAAGCACTCAGCAATCCTTCCCCTATATCAAGATTAAAACGGCTCATGACAATGCCAATGCGCAAATCCGCCCCATCCAGGTTTGGTTCAAATTCCAGAATATTGTCATAGTAAGGCATGTAAAACTCCTATCAGTCTATTGATTAATCGATTATTTTTCGATCAATCAGCATTGTATTTTATTGCGAGTGTGTTTCCACGTAACCGGTTACTTCCAAGCCAAACCCTGTCATGCTGGGCATTTTTCTGGGTGTTGCCATCAGACGCATTTTCCCGACCTTGAGATCCTTTAAGATTTGTGCGCCTATGCCATGATCACGAAGATCTGTCTTAATCGGGGCAGCGGTGTGCGAATCCTTTAATTGAATGCGCTCAATCAATTTAGCCGAGCTTTCTTTGCGATGGAGGAGAACGATCACGCCTTGCCCGGCTTCAGCAATCAATTTCAGCGCATCATGGATACTCCATGAATGCGTATTATCATGCATATCCAGCAAATCAATCACAGACAATGGCTCATGCACGCGCACTAATGTTTCAGTGGCTGGATCTATCGTACCTTTGACCAAAGCCAAGTGAGTAGTATGGGCTGTTTCGTCGCGATAGGCTGTGAGCAGGAATTCACCATGCAGGGTTTGAATCATGCGCTCGGCAACCCGTGTGACTAAACTCTCTGTTTGGCTGCGATATTCAATCAGATCGGCAATGGCGCCAATTTTCAGTTGATGCTTGCGTGCAAACTCGATTAAATCGGGCAATCGCGCCATGCTGCCATCTTCTTTCAAAATCTCACAAATCACGGAAGCTGCGGTCAACCCCGCCATTCTTGCCAAATCACAGCCCGCCTCGGTATGACCCGCGCGTGCCAGAACGCCGCCTTTTTGCGCCATCAACGGAAAAATATGCCCTGGCTGCACAATATCTACCGGTTTGGCATCGGCTTTAACCGCCACTTGTATGGTACGCGCACGATCCGCTGCGGAAATTCCTGTAGTTACGCCACTGGCTGCTTCAATAGACAGGGTAAAATTGGTACCCAGAGGAGCACGGTTGGCCGACACCATGAGGGGCAGATCCAACTGATGACAGCGTTCTTCGGTGAGCGTCAAGCAAATCAGTCCACGACCATGCGTAGCCATAAAATTAATGGCTTCCGCGGTCACGAAATCCGCAGCAAGAACGAGATCCCCTTCATTCTCACGATCTTCTTCATCCACAAGGATCACCATCTTGCCCAGCTTCAGATCAGCAATAATGTCCTGGATAGCACTGATTTTCATGTATGTCTCTGTTTAGCCTTAAACGTTTAATAATCTTGCCACATAGCGCGCCAACATATCGGTTTCAAGATTAACACGCATACCTGGCACAAGTTCGCTTAAGTTGGTCATCGCTAAAGTATGCGGAATCAGATTAACAGAAAATTCATCCCCTGCAATCTGATTAACCGTCAAGCTCACGCCATTGACGGTTATCGAACCTTTATGTGCCAGAAATCGCATCAGCGGCTGCGGCGTTTGCACGCTCAATAAGAAACTCTCGCCTGCTGGCTCAAATTTAACCACTGTGCCAATCGCATCCACATGGCCGCTCACCAGATGTCCGCCCAATCGGTCAGACAACCGCATGGCTTTCTCCAGATTGACATGCTGACCGACACGATCCAGCCCTTGTGTGCAGTTGAGTGTTTCTTGGGAAACGTCCACAGTAAACAAACGATCCGCTAGTTTCGTCACCGTCAGACAAACGCCGTTCACGGCAATACTGTCTCCCAGCATCACATCACTCAAATCCAGCTCCCCAGCGGAAATACTCAAACACAATCCGGTCTGGTTGTCTCCCTGGATAGGTCGAACCTGCGTGATTTCACCTATTGCTTGTATGATTCCGGTAAACATTCAAATACTCTCTAACCGTTCAGATATGGCACGAATGATAGGGGATGCTGCAGTGAATTGGAATCTATGTGACATGCAAACTGGAAATTTTGTATGCCTGCGGAGTATACCTTGTTGAATCAACAATCGAAAAAATAACTGAGTAAAAATCAAGAATGGTAGAAAAAACGTTTGTTTTGGCGCGCCCAACACGATTCGAACGTGCGACCCCCGCCTTCGGAGGGCGGTACTCTATCCAGCTGAGCTATGGGCGCTTGGATGAACAAACTATCGATGTCATTTGACGGCGACAGGATAACTGCTTTTATCACTCTCGTCCAACGGGGATTGTGCCCAGAGCAATCATTTTACCAACCTCAGACTGACACTTGGCTCGCCTAAAGAACCCAACGACTACTCCATATCCTTGGCTTCCATTTCTGCCAGCGTAGGGAAAATTTTAACAGTTTTTACAACCCGGTTTTTGGTTTGAATAATTTCCATTGGGTAACCCGCAATATTCAACCCAATACCGGCTTCAGGAATATCCTGAAAATGCTCTAAAATCAGACCATTCAGGGTTTTTGGACCATCCAGTGGAAATTGCAAGTCAAGTTTGCGATTTAATTCGCGCAACAGAGTGCTGCCTTCCACAATGATGCTGCCATCTTCCTGTTTCAGAAAAACACTGCTTTGCGTCGGCGCATGCGTCGTAAACTCGCCGATAATTTCCTCCAGAATATCTTCCAGTGTCACCAACCCCATCCATTCGCCATATTCATCAACGACCAGACCAACCCTTTTCTGGTTTTCTTGAAACAACTGTAATTGAGAAAATAAAGGCGTGCCTGATGGAATGAAATAAGGTTTGCGCATCACCTTTTCCAGCGTATCTGCGGTTATTTTGCCATTCTGCATCTGATTCAGTACCTTACGCACATGCACAATACCGACAATGTTATCCATGCGCTCACGATAAATGGGAATACGAGTATGGTGGCAAGTCAATAATTGTGCGTGGATGACATCATCCTCCGCATCCAAATCAATGGCCTCCACTTGGCTGCGCGGCACAAACACATCATCCACCGTGATGGTTTCAAGATCAAACAAATTCACCAGCATGCTTTGATGCTTGTGCTGAATAAAATGTCCGCCTTCCAGCACCAGTGTTTTTAGTTCTTCGATGCTGATTTTTTGCTCGTGCTCACCTTTTTTCGGTTTCAACCGGAACAGAATCAGCAATCCGCTCACGAATAAATTAACGAACCATACAATGGGATAGAAAATAAATAATAATGGCGTCAACACATAGCTTGCGGCCAATGCAATGCGCTCTGGATAAGCAGCGGCAATAACTTTGGGAGTAATTTCACTGAATATCAAAATGGCAAAAGTCACGCCCATCGTTCCAATGAATAATGCAAACTCATCATGCGCAAAAAAGGTGGCCGCAATGATCGCCACTAAAGTCGCAGAAGCTGTATTGAGTAAATTATTGCCAAGCAAAATGACGCCCAGCAATCGATCGGTATTGTCGAGTAATTTGACAGTCAAGCGGGCACCGCGATGTCCTTGCTTGGCCAAATATCGCAAGCGATAGCGATTAATCGCCATCATGCTGGTTTCAGACAAAGAGAAGAAGCCCGACAAGATTAACAGAAACACCAATGCAATCAGCATGATGTGCAACGGCAAATCTTCCAAAGAACACCTTTATAAAGTGATGAAAATAATTCAGGCTGATAATAGCGCATTCGCTAACACAGTCAGCGTGTCTATTTTGGATTCAAACAAATGTTTGTCAATAAGAAAATAAATGAAATGGGCCCAGCAGGCATTTCCAATCACATCACGGCCAAGACCGCCCAGGTAATCAAAATGCAACTTGCATGCGCGAAAACAGAATCTTTTCATCAGGCCGATCAGCACCGCCATCGACTCCCTTGTTAAAGTGGGTTTGATGGTAATTCAACTGTAATTTGATATTACGATTGAGATACCAATTGACGCCCACGCCAAAATCCTGTGCTTTTTTGACGGAATGATCCGGATTGACTAAACCATGGGCAAATGCATTGGAATCCAGGTTCAACTCCGAATAACGCGTTACTAGCTGCACGGCACCCCATGTGCTAATGTCATCCATTGCTAGCGGGTCCCTGGGCCGCACTCTGCGAAATGAAGCATCGCCATTGAATATCACCCACGATAACTGAATTTGGAAGGCTTCATTGCTTACTTTGTCAGTATCATTGCCCAACTTTATATCCTGCTGGGAAAAAACATATTCGCCCAGGACGCCCAATGAGCCATGGTGATAATACAGCTGCGGTGAAATTCTTTGTCGGCTCCCATCCGCAAAAGCGCCATCCACATAGGAAGCGATGATTTGCTGACCAGGTGAACGAAAAGTAGGCAAGTTAGCGCCATCGGCTTGCGCATTGCCATGCTGAGTACCATAACTATAGGCGACACCCAATCCTAAGCCCTGCATGAATTCAAGCTGGCTATTTCTTAGCGGGTAGGAAAACACCCGGCCAACAAAATCAATGCCGCTGTGGTTTGAACTAATCACATGATCACGCAAACCCGCACTATTATCGACTGCGCCGCTAAATAATCCCACTTGATATTGCGTCGTATCCCACAGGATATCGCCAAAAACCTGTGCGCCGATCTCACGATTGGGTGCCAAACTGGTGGGAAAAGCACGCTCGTTAAAAGCCAGCGCAGTTGCTGATTGCAAACGCTCCAAACCAAAAGGTGATTTAAACTTGCCAACGCGCACATTAAAGGGTTTGCTTAATTGACTTTCCACATAGACATCCAGAATCCCGGGATTCGACGCAAAACTCGGCATGATATAAAAACTATGAATCTTGCCTAATTTGACCTCGAGAGATGGCTGGATTCGACGCAAAATAAAATTGTCTTGCCCTGAATCGGTCGTATCATCGAAATAAGTGCGTGAATCCAACTGCATCAATCCACTGAGGCGGACTTCGTTGGCGCCTTTGTCCCAGCGCATACCCATTCCTGAATGACCAAAGAAAAAACCCGATTTTCTTTTTTTACTTTTTTTTCTTTGTTTGTCTTTGGAAACTTTCTTTGTACCCACCTTCAGCGACCGATCGGATGTATCTTCCTGCGCATGAATCACGGTTGAATGAACACTCATCCACACAGCGCAAATCATTACGCAGATCTCGGTCTTTAAAATAGTTATTTTCATTATGAGGTGCTATAAAATCTGCGGAACCTTGGAGCGACCACCCAATCCTCGGCTGAGTGCGTCTTGAATGTATTGAGGTGTGGAAATGTGGTGAATGAAACCGTTTCACTCTGCAGAAAAAAGGAAATCAAATGTTTTTTCTCCCATCCCGCCGTGTCGCATGCTCATAGAAAATGAATGTGGCGAATTAGGCAGCAAGTGAAAAGCATAAATTGTTGATAGTCCCTGTGTTCGTGCCTGAGAAATCATTTCATCCACCCACCGTTGACCGCGCTCGATCCGTGTTCTGCCTTGCAATATGTCTATTTGGGGTGATTGATTGAGCTCGGCATCCCGCTGATTATCTTTTTCTCCCACCAACACGCACACTGGAATATTCAGAAATTTGGACGGATCGAACTGGATCTGCGGCAAACTGCGAGACTCTCGAATGCCTTGTGGGTATTTGAGTGCAGGGTTAGGAAAGGTATACCAACCCGGCGCTCCCAATACCGCTTTGGCGACGCGATCCGGATAAGCGAGCATATAGCGGTGCACAAACTGGGCTCCACCCGAGTATCCGAACAGATAGAGCTTACGTGCGCTGGCACCGGTCAATTCAGAAACTTCAGATACTATTTCATTGAGCATGATATCAGCGCGTTTGCCTTTGCGGCCTAATCGCTGATAATCCGGAAAATCTTCTGACGGGAAATAAGGCGCAATCATTACCACTCCAAATTTTTCCGCAAAAACAGAAAATTTCCTGGCATGTTCCATGGCATTGCGCGAAATTCCATGCACGGTCACAAAAATTTTTGTGCTGTTGCCACCACGCTGCGGTACATAAAGAAAGTACTTTTGGCGCGTATCCGTTCGTAAAGTACGCTGCAATACCACTCCGCGCTCCAATGCCGGTTTTAAGCGCGGTGGCATAATATCCATTGCCGTAGCGTAAGATGCCTGTAATATCATCAATACTGCCCCCCACATCATTAGTTTTATATTGCGACTGATTTGCCAAACCCAAAAAATCGCGCCGTCGGTCCACTGCCCGATAACAGTTCCGCAGGCGAACCCACTTCCAGCAAGCGTCCGGCTTCGAGATACCAGATCACATCCGCAGCCATGATATGGTTTAAGTGATGCGTTACCATTAAGACAGTGCCCTGATGTTCCGCAAGCACACGATCTATCACCTTGTTCGCTTCCGAATCAAGATTGGCATCCACTTCATCCAGCAGCAATAGCGCGGGATTCCCCAGCAATGCTCGTGCCAGAGCAATGCGCTGACGTTGGCCAACCGACATGCTCAACCCCCCCTCGGTGACACGCGTTTTTATGCCGTCCGGAAATTGTGCTAACAGTTCATTGATGCCGCAAAGTGCACGCACTCTGGCCACTTCTTTATTCGGGGCATTACGCCACCGGTAACGTAGATTTCTTTCGATGGTGCCGCGCAATAAGGGTAAATCAGGGCTTGCCATGCCGATGGCATGCCGCACAGAATCCAGACTATGCTCTGCCAAATTTTGTCCATCCAGCAATACTTTCCCTGTTTGCGGATCTATCAATCTTGCCGCCAATGCCAACAATGTCGATTTACCGGCGCCATTCGGCCCCACTACGGCTACCACTGCACCAGGCTCTATCGTGCCACTGAATTGATTAAGGCCACCGGTCACGCTAACCGCATTAAACTCCAAACGTCCTTCTCTGACCGTTAAATCGGGAGCATTGGTTACTTGTGTGACCAATGAAGGGCTATCCAAAAATTCTTTAATTTTTTCACGCGCGATACAAGCGCCATGCCAATATTCCTGCACTCGTCCCAAATCACGTAAGGGAGGCAGAAGAATACCGACAATGCTGATCGCAGCAATCACTGAACCTACGCTCGCAGTGCCTGCCGCTACTGCAAAAACACCCGCCAGCAGTGTTGTTGCTGACGTCATCGCAACTGAAAATTCCGTCACTCCGAGAATTTGTCCGGCTACCCGCGCTCTTGCGACCATCGAATCCTGCAAATATTTACCTTGACGAATGATATGTTCTCGCTCGCGATCCACTTGGCCAAACACTTGCACCACTGCAATGCTGGTTACTTTTTCGTTCACATTCGCGGCCAAATTGGCTAAACGGCGGCGCGACTCCAGCGCAGCGGCACGCATGCGCTTGCCAAATAAATAAGTTACCCAAGCACCCAGCACTAGCGATACCGTTACCGTCAAAGTGAGCTGCCAATTAATCACGCCCAAAATCAATAATGCGGATACGGTTGAAACACCAGCCACTGTCACACGCGCCAACCCCATGCTGACCCAGCGCCGCAACGATGTCATATCGCCGACAAAACGCAGGGATACACCGCCACGACTGCGCTTCTGCAATGTTCGGGGGGTTAGTGAACTCAGGCAGTCATACAATAGAATACGAACCTCGGAAGCATAATGCTGCCCCATGTATTCAGCATCAATCCGTTCCCGCATACGCAGCCAGCCGATGCAAGCAGCCGTGACCACCAATCCCATGACCAGTGCGATCACGCGCATGTCGATTGCAGGGTGCTCCGGGGTAAGAAAACCGTCAAAAATTTCTTTTACCAGCCACGCCGTACCGATTGCTAGCGCGGCCTGGGCCAATCCATTCGACACCAGCCGCACAAATAGAGTGCGGCGGTAGCCATGCAGTATGAGTGGTATTTTCATGTTGTCTTTACACAATAGAAGGTATTAAAGAAATGATGCTATTTATGACAGGCAATCATCCTCTCATCTCGCTGCTGCATTTCGCATGCCACTCATTTGCGGGGAAATTTGCAATACTTCGGCGATCGTTTGGGAACTGAGTGCGGCTTTATCGAGCACAGGCATTCCAGTGATTTTTCCCGTTTCAATAATTGCCAGTGGAGAAGCTGTCAATCGCCCGCTGACGGCTGCAATCGGTAAATTCTTCCGTTGCAGGCACTCGACTCCGGCTGCTGCACCCATTGCATCTCCAGCGGCAAAAATGATGCTGTCGACCGTTTTTGCAAACACCCTGGAATCGAGTAATGCAGCGGTTTCGCACTGCAATAATCCATCCGCCACTTCAATGACTATTGCATCCACTTTAGCTACGCTCAAATGTGCAACCAGGGTTTCGATAATGCCATCGATCTGTTCAGGGGTAGCCAGATAAGTCGATGGATAACCCGCATGCGTAAAATCCAGTGTCAATTTAGATCCGGCATCCGTCATCAGCCAAGTATCCCTGCCAGAACCCGTACCAGTCACTTTCGCAGCCCCTACTTTAAATCCTGCATTGGTCAGACCACGAATCAGCGTGGCTGCAGTGGTTGTTTTACCGGCATTCATGGAGGTACCCACCACACCGACTGTGTAAGGACGAGAAAATAAGCTATTCAGCTTGGGTAGCGCCGTATCTTTCAGATTGATACGCTGATGATTAGCATTTGCCAGTAAGCCAATGGGTTCAATGCTAGTCGGCGCTTTGGTATTGGCATGACGCAAATTCATGCGCGCGGCTACACCGCCTGATGCCACCAGATCGCAGAGCCCCAAGTCGGGTGGTACTTGTGCTTCAAATTGATCGGGAGCATAGCGATGACCGTAGCACACGACGATCTCATCCCCAACAAACAAAGCAGAACGCCGGCCATGCGCCAACTCTAATCCGGCATGATGACCAATCTTGGTGACTTTCGCCAGTACGATGTCTCCGGATCGGGGAACCACATCCTCGCCACTCAACAAAGTGGTCACCCCCTCCAAATCCAAATTACGTGGTGTGTAAGCAAGCTTGGCATTCAACAAACGCTCTTGACTAATGAATGAAATATCCATATTTAATTCCTTTATTGATAAGTTTAAGAAGATGAGGCTAATTAATTAAAAGATGTTTTTCCAACAACCTCCTGAAAACACTTACATTGATTATTTCCGGATGATGATTCTGTGGAAATATTGGGCGAAATTTAAAAACAGGATGTAGAGGGGACAGAATGCCCCCTCAGTTTGCTTGAGTATTAGCTCAGAACGCTGACATTGTCCCAACTGGCTTGATCAGGCTGCAAGCCGACTATGGTGATTGACACATCGGAACCAAATTCGACAATGAGATCCTCACCTACATAATGAGCATTAGTCACAAAACCTATCAGATGCTGCACAGAGGTAAGACCCAATCCCGTATCAAATACCAGCGTGTCGTCTTCATTCCCATTAAAATCCGCAATGCGCAAATGCGCCGCCTCGCGGATGACAAAATCATCGGCTCCACCGCCGCCACGGCAATCTTCACCACGGCGAACTGCAATCAGATCGTCATCATCGGAGTGAGAAAATCTGAGATTATCTTCAAGCACAAAATGTCCACTGCCAGGGGCATTGGGTCCATTTTGCCATTGTTCAGAGACGCGATTGAAAACCAAATCGCCATCAGTATCTGAATAACGCGTGATTTCTGTGCCGAAAGGTTTAACTTCCGTGCGGGTCACATCGCCATTACTTTCCACTGTATAGGTTTCGGTGCCATCGTCATCAATTGATTCTTGCTCCCACACGCCATCATCACGTTCAAAAGCAGCGACTACTCTGCCATTCTCAACGGTGAATTTATAAGCCTTGTGGTCACCGTCGCCGGGTCTGCCATTATCATCATTGGAATCGGAGGTGACTCTGTAAAACCCATCAGCATCCGGATCGGAAAAGATGGTTACTTCCGGCCCATCAGATGTCTGTTTGGTATGAGTAATCTGATTTCCGTTGATCACAAAGGAATCTCTGCTATCGATCGATTCCCGCTCGGTTATTCCATTCTCAACTTCAAAGTAAGCGGTTACTACACCATTCTCGATGGTGAATGTGTATTGTTTGTGACTGCTTGATGAATCATCATTTAAATCGTCATCGCCTGAGCTCATGTCATTCTCCTAATAAATAGTTTTGATTAAGTAAAAGTACTACGGGTACTACACGTCAATAGACCATACTGAATACTATTTATATCCAACATAGGCTATTTAATTGGATCTTGTTGCGCTGCAGTCAATTGATTACTCCAAGCAGTCGGTAAATTCTGAACCCAGCCGTTATACACGACAGGAACTGGCAAAATGCCTTGTCCACCCATGCCTGGATTCCCTTTAATGGTGTCATCCATTTTTGTGGTGCTGGCTGAAAACAATCCAATCTTGCCTACAATCTTGGCATCAACCGGGTTTCCATCGCCATTAGGATCGGGATCAACCACTATCATTCTGTTCGAGAATTTGCTTGAAACATAAGCGTAGTAGCCGCCCCCTTTCTTAGCACCATACTGCACACCGTGACAACCGGGATCGCAGGGCAGCATGGCAACCATTTCATCGGTACTGGTATCAACGATGGTTATCGTGCCGGTCAGTGTATTGGCAGTAACCATATTTTTCCCATCGGGAGAAACAGGCGTTTGAATCGGCAGCGCACCTACGGGTCCGGAAATTTTCCCAGACACTGGATTGTAATTTTCCAGCAGATTGATATGTTTAGTGACCCGATGCGTATCCATGTTCACAACGGCAAGCGTGCTATCGAGCAAATTAGCCACATAATATTTGCTTGCGTCCGGCATCATTCCTGTCGCCAGCGGATGACTCAGAGGACCGCTCACCGGCAGAATGGCTTCAATTTGATTGGTATGGAAATTGTATTGTGTGGAGTCGCCCGTCAACACATTAGGCGTTACCATGGTTTTACCATCATGGCTCATCCAATGCGCATGCGCATTACCTCGTCCAATATTAATTCTGCGCAGTACATTGGTTGCAAATGGAGACAATTCCATCACTGAATCGGGGCGCGTATCACCATTATTGGTAATGTGGATTCGATCTGAATCGGTCAAGGTCATGACATGCGCAGGCGACTCACCGACCGATACGTTACGGATAAGCTTACCTGTTCGACGATCATAAACGGTTAATTTCTTGTCAAACCATTGCGTTACGTAAATGACATTCTGATTTTTATCGGTCCACATGTTGTGTGGATTATTCATTTCAATCGAAGGCAGCGCCACTTTGCGGGTCACTTGCCAAGTAGCGCCATCAATCGCTGATACAGTGCCTGGTTTTTCCTTTCCTGAGGTGGTTTCAAATTGAGTGGCTACCCAGATTTCACCGACTGCGGGTATCTTTGGTTTTTTGAGTGCTTCTAACGGGATATCGTTGTTATAGCGTGCTTTCATTACTGCTGGCAGATTGACAACACCAATATCAACACGCACATCAACATTAGGATAAGTAACGTGCCATGGTTTGTTACTGGCATAGTCTTGCCAGTTAGCTGGATTGGTTGCAATAAAGAAGGTGCGCAACAGGCGAGTTGCCAGATCACTGCTTGTTGGAACAGTAATTCCATTGATCAAACTAATGGAAGACCCAAGATCTAAACCGGTTGTATTTGGATTATCAACAATCACTGCACCAAACATGTAAGGATGGATACTGCAAGTAAAAACATACAAACCCGGCGTGGTCAGTGTTACTTCATCACCTCCTTTCCTAGGTTTTGTATTAAATGGCATACCGGCAGCTCCCTTCGGATAGATCAAACTGCTTCTTGTATGCACAGTATTGGAATTGCCGGAAAACTTGACCCGTACACCAGGTGATGCAATTGCAATAGAGCGACTGCCTGCTACCTCTGAACCCGTATCAAACCAAGATCCTGGATTATCTGTCAGCTCAAACCTAACCTCGTTATCTCCCGCGGCAGCATGATTGATTGACGCAATAGTCAAAACTGTCGATACAGAAGCGATTGTCTTCACAACCTTCCTGAAATCAGCCTTTTTAAACATAAAATCCCCTCCTCAAAAAATAAAAATTTGCCCTCAACTTCTCGGGAGAAATCCATCAAACTGTGCATCATCTATTTGTGTGATTTTTTCCCTCGAGGATTAAACTATACGTGGGAAAATTTCCCATGTCAAGCCGCTCAGTAAAATTTTTACCATAACCTACCAATATCATTATTACCTTATTAATTATTGGTGTTATCTGATTTTTTCAATCTTTATGTATATAAATTGATTGATATAACCAATCCCTTAATCAACACTTCCATCCAAGTCTGTGTGAAATATTCACACATTCATCATAAATCACTAATATCTATACAGATCTTATGGTTATAGTAATTTTCAGCAAATCTGCAACAGAACATCTATACTGCCAATATAAATACCCACCACATTGTGTAAAATTTTCCCACATTATGTTAGAATAATAATTACACATAATTTTTTGTGTTACTTACTTACCCGATAATTTATATGCATGGTGTTCGTCAAATTAACTCTACTCTCTCATTAACGCTTGTTTCTGCACTACGCCGAGTATTACGCCCATTCATTAAGCTAATGCTGGCAAAAGGGATTACCTTCCCCTACTTATCTGAGGTGCTGAAAGATATTTTTGTGGAAGTAGCTGAAAAAGAATTTAAAATCGGAAATAAACCCTCCACCGATAGTCACTTGAGCTTACTTACAGGCATTCACCGTAAAGATATCAAGCGATTACGTCAGTGTGCACATTCAAATACAGAAACTATCCCGCACGCCGTTTCACTAGGCGCACGACTAGTCAGTCTTTGGACAAGTGATGCCCGCTATCTGGATGAAAACAATCAACCCAAACCTTTGCCAAGATTTACAAAAAAAGGAGGTGATATTTCTTTTGAAGGGTTAGTTGCCAGCGTGAGTTGTGATATTCGGTCACGCGTTGTTCTTGATGAATGGTTAAGACTCGGTATTGCTCACTTTGATGAGGATAACTGTGTATGCCTCAACACCGCGGCATTTATTCCAGCCAATGGTTTTGACGAAAAAGTTTACTACTTTGGTCATAACTTGCATGATCATGCCGCAGCGGCC
Organism: uncultured Nitrosomonas sp.; assembly: GCA_902826115.1. Lineage (GTDB taxonomy): Bacteria > Pseudomonadota > Gammaproteobacteria > Burkholderiales > Nitrosomonadaceae > Nitrosomonas. The sequence continues at coordinate 235,488 of CADEDO010000001.1, read as the reverse complement.
ACCAATAATTTATTAGGCGTCAGTCAACCATTTCTGGAGCGAAGCGTTTATTACGATAAATTAAGCGCTGAGTCAGTAAAGCTGCTTGCGGAGAGATCTGAGCTTTTGGGAATGGAATCTCTTCTTGCTATCAATAAAGAGGCCATAGAGCTAGAAAAAAACGATGTACTGCAAAGTGGCCCACATCATCGCATGACATTTGGAATCTACTATTTCAGTGAACCCATTGAATCAGAAGAGTCCGCTGAAGTAGAAGCTAATCCGCATAGCTAACGAGCCCAAAATAAACTTGTCAAACGGAATGAGACAAATTTCATATACAGCGATATATCAGAGTATTACTCATTTATTGAGTATCGCTGCATTGCTATTGATATGTTCAGTCAGCGCACTAGCAAAAAACAACTGCGAATCTAACACTTCGCTAGTTAATCCTGCCGCTCTTATTCAATCAGGCATAGGGGGTACGGGATCCCCTCAATCCGGCATCGGCGGCACTGGCACTCCTCAAGCGGGTATTGGCGGCACCGGTGCCCCTCATCAAGCTGGTATTGGTGGCACTGGCATTCACAGCGGTGGAATTGGAGGTACGGGGCATCCTGAAGGAGGAATTGGAGGCACTGGAAATGTTGCAAGCGATGGCGGTATCGGTGGCACTGGAAATGTTGCGAGCGATGGTGGTATCGGCGGTACTGGAATTATTGGCGTCATTACTGGTTTTGCCAGTATCTGTGTCAATGGCGTTGAAATTCACTATGATGCCGATACACCCGTCTCAGTGGATGGTCGTCAATCCAAAGCTCGCGATTTAGCAGTGGGGCAGGTGGTTGCCGCACGCGCACTGGGCACAGGATCTGAACTTAAAGCAAGCAATATTGCTGTCATTCATGCAGCAGTCGGCCCTATTAGCGGCATTAATCATGAAAACGGAAAAATGCATGTTTTAGGTCAAACAGTCCACATTGATCAGTCTAAAGATCATGCAAATTTTGCAAACCTAAAAACCGGCGATTGGATTCAAGTCAGTGGGCACAGACTTGCAAACGGAACCATCGTGGCATCGCGTATTGAAACAAGCTCCCCTCTCGCAGAAGCCAGAGTCAATGGTCATGTCGCGCAAATTGATCCTAAAGGATTTGAAATCAATGGCACTCGTATCAATTTAGATATGAAACAACTCCCTTCAGCTATCTCTCAGGGCATGGAAGTGTCGGTAGCTGGTCATTGGGATGGAAATAATCTACGAGCACAACAAATCCAAATGGAACCAATGCGTAAAAGCATCGGAGCTGTAGAGCATATTGTGATCGAAGGATTCGTTCACACGCTCAATGGCAAAGAATTGAATTTGGGCAATCGAATGGTCACACTTGACTCTAGTACGCCAATCACTACAGGTAATGCAAGAAATGATCTCAGACCTGATCAACGCATCCAAGTCAGTGGCAGATTAAGTGCTGACCAGCGCATTATTGCTGAGCGCATTGAGTTAAAGAATGAGTCGTCTATTCAAATTATAGAGAGAAATGACAGAAGCTCGACAGATAACAAAGATAAAAAGAACAATTCTGATAATGAGCTTGAAACCAAATCTTATAAAGAAAGTGGAAGTAATCGCAGTGGTAGTGAGCGTGATGACGACAACAAAGAGGCTTTAAAACGGGAAACTAATAATAATTCCGGCAAGAGCACTTCTTTCGATAGTGATCGTCGCTCTAAAGACTCATCGAATTCTTTTAAAGAGGAGAATAAATCAGATCATTCAGGATCTTCCAGAGATAATCAAAAAGATCTCGTGGACAAACCTGAAAAAGCAAGAGAATCTGATTCTTCCGATAGACCTAATGATCATCGGGATAGCGATTTATCCGATAAAGTGCGTGATCATGGGGATATTCAACGGGATCTCGACATCCCTGACAGATCGTCTGATCATAGCGGGCACAGAGAATCTAATGTGATCGATAGATCCTATGATCACAGGGATAATATCCGAGATATCGATATACCTGACAGGACCCGCGATCACAGAGAACACCATGATCGCCATGTAGATCGATAAAATAGCGGCGATCAAGAATCAAATACAAAATTTTGCACTGCTTGAAAAAACACTAACGCTAAAATTTCCACTACATTGGCTGAATCTAAACTGAATTTGTCATGCTCTTAACCAGTGAGCGCTAGTACCAGTCACTCAACTCCAGAATTATCATCACGCTATATTTTCTCAAAGTTGCCTTGATCCAATGTAACGCATAATAAATGACTAGTCATTTATATTATTCGACAAGTATCCAGATAAAAATAAAAAAATACTTATTTACTTTTCAGATAGATAGCCTTATTCTACGTAGGAATAAACAAATCATTCTGTAAGAAATAACGTACATGGCGACATAACCCTTATCACTATACAATTATCCATAAGTGTTGCCATTGATCATTGAATACATCTCTTAAAATTTGATTAAATCACGCAAATTAAACTCCATTCATATGCACTCTACATTTTTATTTAAGCAGACAAGCTTGGCTCTGCTGCTAGCACTTGCTTATGGTTCTTCTACAGCATCAGCTGCCAAAGGACTCAGCTTTAGTGCTGCAACCGACTTCACAACGGGTAATTATGGTGGCGCCACACCGACTGATATTTGGTATGCACCTTTCACGGCACGCTACGATAATGGACGCGCAACTTTCCGAGTCATCGTCCCTTTTCTGAACATTACAGGACCGGGCAATGTGCTTGGCCCCGGGATTGGTGGCATTGATGGCAGAGGATCAATCATCGGTGGTGGTGACATTGGTGGGGGTTTAATCGGTGGAGGCGGTGGAGGTATTGTTGTTTGTGATGAAGAAAACGATGATTGTTCAAACAACGATGATGATAACAGTGGTAGCGACGACGGCGCTAACAACGGTAGTGGTAACGGAGGAGGTGACGACGACAACGGCGGCAGCGGCAATGGAGGCGGAGACGATGACAACAGCGGCAGCGGTAATGGGGGCGATGACGACGATAACAGCGGCAGCGGCAGCGGAGGCGGCGACGATGACGACGATAACAGTGGCAGCGGCAACGGAGGCGGCGATGACGACGATAACAGTGGCAGCGGCAACGGAGGCGGCGACGATGACGACGATAACAGCGGCAGTGGCAACGGAGGAGGCGGGGACGACGATAACAGCGGTAGTGGCAGCGACGACTCTGAAAGACAAAGCAAGATTAGCGCCTCGGGTATCACGGGAGGTATACCTTTAGGGGGATCATCTACGACCACATCTTCTCAATCAGGCTTAGGCGATATCATCACAGCCTTTAGTTACAATTTAATCGACCATGCACCGACTGGTATTGGATTTGATATTACCACTCGCTTAAAAATTCCTACTGCCAGCGCCAGTCGGAATTTAGGAACCGGTCAAGTCGATTTTGCCATTCAGGGAGATCTTTATAAAACAATCTCGCGCTTCACCTTAAGTGCAACTTTTGGCTATCGTGTGCTTGGCAATCCAGCCGGGGTAACTTTTCATAACGTCCTATATGGTGCCGCCGGAATTGGTTACCAACTGTCATCAAGAACCAGCATAGGAACCAGTTACAACATGGGTCAATCACCGGTAAAACTGCAAGACAGCCGGGATATCAGTATCTATGTTTCACAACGGGTCAGCGATAATTTCAGGCTCAATATTTATGGCTTGAGAGGTCTTTCGGAACGGAGTCCCGATTGGGGAGGCGGCCTTAATTTACGCTATGTTTTTTAATGATGCTAAAAGCCAGCTAGCTGACTGCTGCATTAATGCAACTCATGCAGCACCCATCGAGTCATTGTTACCCAAGCCGGTAAACCACAGACATCACTCCTCGCTTCACCCAACTTGACTCTGACATCGCGCGATATATCAGATTTTCACTAATCCATCTGCCTTGCGTTTTGCAAACAGACAAATTAGATCGCAGGCAATATGTGCTGCAGCGAGCGCAGTGATCTGACTTTGATCATAAGCTGGTGCTACTTCAACGATATCCATGCCAATCAGATTGAGTTCAGTCAATCCACGAATAATGGCTAATGCCTGCGCAGTCGATAATCCACCGCAAACCGGCGTTCCGGTACCCGGTGCAAAAGCAGGATCGAGGCAATCAATATCAAAGGTAAAATAAGCCGGATGATTACCCACTACGCGTTCAACTTCTGCAATCACTGCATCGGATCCATGTCGATGCACCCAAGTAGCATCCAAAACATGGATGCCCATAAAATCATCATTCCAGGTACGAATACCGATCTGCACTGAACGCTTAGGATCAATCAATCCATCATTCACAGCTTTATAGAACATTGAACCATGATTCAGTGAGCTGGATTTATCATCAGCCCAGGTATCACTATGTGCATCGAAATGAATTAATGACAGCGGTTCGCCAATCTTTTCGACATGTGCTTTCAATAATGGATAAGTTATATAATGATCTCCACCAAAGGTTAGCATGTGTGCATCAGATTTAAGAATATGTCGTGCATGAGCAACGATTGCATCGTGAATCGTCATTGGATTATGAACATCCAGATGGCAATCGCCAAAATCGATCACAGCCAGATTCTCGAATGGATCAAAACCCCAGGGATAGGGCTTCAATGAAGCAACTTCCGCCGAAGCCAATCGAATCGCCTGTGGCCCTAAACGCGCACCCGAGCGATAAGACACCGCCAAATCAAGCGGAATCCCACTGATAACGAGTTCAGCGCCAGTAAGATCCTTGCTGTAATTACGCCGCATGAAGGAAAGCACCCCTGCAAAAGTGGGCTCGCGCAGCAATCCATAAGGACTCTCACGTGCTATGGCGCCATCGATCTGGATGTCACTGTCATCAATCATTTTCAATCCTTCGTTAAGTAGATATACCGGAAAATAGCCTACAAAAAACTTGTTTCATCGCAAAAAATCTATTGGTTTCGCTCGAGACCACCTGCTACTCGTGCCCTCAAGTTTGAACTGATGATGATAATATGATCAGATAGAATGAATTCAAATTTTTGTGTTGCGTTGAACAACCATTGAAAGCTTTAAAATAGATAATTCCCAGAGGGAACCGTTATAATCGCACTGTTTATTATAGAACTTGTGCATTCAAGGATTTTTCTATGCAACATTTCATCTATACCAAGCATATTGGCGTTATGTTATTCATATCCGGCTTACTCGGCGGTTGTGCTTCGATGTTTTCTCATACGCCATCCGATTCAGCCGGATTAGGTAGTCATAGAGCACCTAACATAAATGCGCCCTACAATAAGCCTTATAAAGTGCGCGGTATCACTTATTATCCCTTACGATCGGCTGCTGGATATAATGAAGTTGGAACCGCTTCCTGGTATGGTTCGGAATCAGGCAATCGTACCGCCATGGGCACACGCTTTATTCCACACCAGTTAACCGCGGCACATAAAACACTCCCTCTGCCTACCAGAGTCAGAGTCACCAACTTGAATAATGGTCGCCATGTCGATGTGATAGTCAATGATCGAGGTCCCTTCAAAAAAGGCAGAGTGATTGATTTATCACATGGAGCTGCAAAGAAGATCGGTCTGCATGGAATAGCCAGGGTAAAAATTGAACATCTTGACGACAAAATCAGCCAGAAATAAAAGCCTCTCTTCTCTATTCGGAGTTCGCAAAAGGACGCTGGCAGAAAATATCCTATAGCTTATAAACGCTCATTGCCAACCTAGAAACCCGCGCTGTACGTTCAATAACACAGCACTATGCTTAGTTTAATCATCATTTGATGAAAAACCACCAGCGGTAGGTGCTTTAGAATTTGAAGTGGAAGAAGATTGAGATGAAAATGGTGATGCGCCTTTAGAAGAAGTATTGGGTGAGGATTGCGATGAAAATGGCGAAGCGCCGGTAGCAGGCGTCGATCCTGCGTTCGGTTTTAATTGATTCGTTGTAGATGTCGGTGTTGCTGGCTTCTTGGTATCTCCTGGCTTGTAAACAAACTGCCAATCCCTGTAGGATAGCGCTTCAGAAAATTTAGCAAAATGCTCCGGAAACTGATCTTTTTTAATGGGCCTCCTTTCAGACAGGCTGTATACCCCAATAATTCTTTTATTGATACTGGAGCTTGTTACTACGCTACTGCTTGGTGCTGAGCTATTGGGTGCCTGGTTGCCAGTAGATACTTGTCCACTGGCGTTGAGAGTTTGATTGCTCGAAGCCTGCCCGCCAGTATTAGAAACTTGGTTGCTACTGGATACTTGCCCACCAGCAGTGGATGCCGGGTTACTGTTGGATGCTTGCCCGCTGGTGTTGGATGTTTGATTGCCGCTGGGTGTTGTCTGCTTGCCTTTAGACGCGGCGCTATTGTCTGCCTGGGATTCTTCAACGATACCCCATTCCGCTGTGTTGGTTACCGGATCCACATAGATTTTGCGCAAATGGCGCTTGATAGCAGGCGTACGGCTGTCCTGAAGCAAATCTTCCAGCGATTCCGGGTATTGTTTAGCGCCTCCGGAACTGTTGTAGTAGGACATGATGGCTTTACGGAATTCTTCGCCAACATACATCAATTGCATTTCTTTTTCTCGCTGAGATTTTGTTTGCCACATCTGCCCAGTTCCGGCCATGACAATTCCAGCCAAAACAACCGCAAACAAAGCCCAGAGATAAACAAAACCATTTTCTAAGCGAGACATCCTATTTCTTCTATAACCAAAGCAATAGTCATTTATTTGATAAAGGCTACCATTCTTGATAAAACGAACCATCGAGCGCTTTTCCCGTATAGCCGCTATGCACATCATAGACGCCTGATTCTGTTTCGTTCTTGGGAGGCACCTCAATCCAGGTTTGATTACTTTCAGTGAATGGATCTATCGGAACACTGCGTAAATATCGCTTATCAACCAACTCAATCAAGTCAATGGGATATTTACCAAAATCAGAATAAAATTGATCAATGGCATTACGCATGATACCGAGATCCTGCCGCAAAACCGATTCTTTGGCTTTATCGAGAGAATTAAAATAACGTGGCGCGACTATGCTCAATAAAGTCGCAATGATTGCCATGACCACGAGTAATTCAATCAATGTAAAGCCTCTATCTTTCAGAATTGCTGACATATTGATCACCAATCCCGATAAGGAATTCCATTCAGACCGATGGCTTCCGAACGCGAAAAAACATCAAAAACATCGTCACCCTCTTTAGGACTATCAGCAGGGCTTTCATAGCTGCGTCTTCCCCAGGTGTCGACATCAGGAGTGGCCTTAGTCCCGGCAACATCTAACTCAACAAACATAGGGTCCCTAGGTAAACGACGTAAAAAATAAATAACTTTTTTTTCCTTACTCTTCACATCTTTGACCCCCATAAACAGCTCTTCCAATCGCGGGGGATAACCGGATTCATCGGCCTTTTTTTCGATCCGCCCATCATCGGCAGCTTGTTTGTAGGCATCAATGGCTGTCCGTATCTGCCGCAAAGCCATGCGTAATTCTTGCTCCTTTTCACGTTTCACCATCAGCTCACGCAAAGGCATTGCAGCAGTAGCTAAAATAGCCATGATGGCGACAACAATCATTAATTCAATCAGTGTAAAACCCTTGAGCCTCTCAGAGATTCTGAATGAATTCATCACGATCGGACCCTATTTAAGGGTGATACTGGTCGGGGGTGGCGCGATCACTTCTATTGTTTCACCATTTTCTATATCTTCCCCGGATGCATTCTGAATACTAATTTCAGTCATACCTGGATTCGCTGCAATCACCTTAAAGCGGATCTGTGTTGCCAAGCCAGCCATTTGATCTTTACCCAGCTTAATAGTGCGTGTACCTGACTTATCTCCACTATCAAGCGCTTCCAGCACATTAGCCTCATAATTTAATTGTAAATCGGTATTTATAGTCGCTTTTGCCCCAACCAGTCGAACATTCACCGAAAATTCTTTACCCAAGCCGACATTGGTTGGCGCTTGTAGTGTCAACGTCGGCGTGGTGGCGGATGTTGCCTTGGCAAAAGGATTGGAATCTGTCTGATCTTCAGAGGGAGCCAGTATATTTGCCGATGCTCCCCTCATTCCCGCTGCTCCTAGACCTGGACCCGAAGAGGGTGCAAGGGATAAGGATTGCGCTGAGGTTTTTTGAATGGTGACAGGTAACTTGCCCGCCTCACTGGCAGTACCAAAATGGTATTCGCTTTCCAGATTAGATGTTTTCTGAATATTTCGAACGATGCGAGGAGTGATTAATAACATCACTTCGGTTTTCGTACGTTTTATATCCTGTCCCGATAGCAATCGATCAAGTCCCGGAATATTCACCAATCCAGCAAGACCTCGGATAGTTTTAGTCTCATTATTTTGAACAAGTCCAGCTAGTACTTGCGTTTCGCCATCTTTCAAAGTTAAGAGAGTCTCGGCGCTACGATTTACAATTCTGGGTGCCTTCGGGGGAGTTGATCCGCTAGAAGAAGGTCCATCCACAAAACCACTGATACTGCTTACTTCAAGAGTCACTTTCATGGTGACATCATCATTTAAACCAATTCGTGGCTCAACATCCAACTTAATTCCGACATCAATAAAAGTCGGTGTTGAAGTAACAATCGAATTAATACCCGGTTGGACGTTGGCTGTAAAAAAAGGCTCTTTTTGGCCAATGTGAATCTTTGCCTTTTCACGATTACTTACCCGAATGCGAGGATTCGCTAGCAAATCTGCGTTTAATAGGTCTTGCTTAAAATTAATCCCTGTTCGATTGTTTATGACAAAGCTTTTAAGGCCGAGACCATTAGCACCTATTTGATTCAGTATAGCCGTCGCTGGAGGCGCTGCGGCACCTACACCCGTCAACCCGCTAAATGAGACTGACTGAGGAAGGTTATCAGGACCCAACAAGAAAGTATTATCACGCTCTATTTCAAGGACAACAACATCTAATAAAACTTCCGGTTCAGCCAAATCGTTTAATGTTACTAACCGCTCTGTAAGGCGAATGGCCTCCAGCGTATCGCGCATAATGAACAAATTCAGTTGTTCGTTAACATAAATATCTTTTGCCTTGACAATGCCCCTGACCATTGCAACCATTTGTTTAACATCTGTATGTGCAATTTGGAAACTACGCACCACCAACTCCTGATAATCCTTTTGCTTAGCCGGTGTATTAGGATAGATCAATAATGAATTACTGTTGAGCACTTTATACGCTATCTGATTAGTCGTAAGTATCAACTTGAGAATATCTTCAATGGTGTTATTACGCACAAAAATGGAGATTTTGGTATCTTGCCTTATATCTTTGTCAAATACGAAATTAATGCCCGCTGTTCGTGACATGAGTTCAAACACCGTCTTTAAATCAGTATCTTTAAACTCCATGGTTACTGCTTTCTTAAAAGCTGACTCCAGCGCTAAGTCAGTAACTTCAGGGCGTGAAAGCCGTGAATTAATTTGTGAAATTAATTCACGTGCATGAGATTGTTGAGAATTTTCCTGTAATACGGCACGCACAACTTTTTCAGCTCCAGATACATCATTACGTGCCAATAATGCTTTCGCAGACTCAACAGCAGCAATATGACGGCGATCTAATTTCACTGCTTCAATACCTTCCCTAGCACGTTCATGAAGTGGATATATGCTCAGAATGCGCTGATATCCTTGATCGGCTTGGTCCAGATTCCCGGAAGAACGAAAGTTATCGGCTTCAAAAAATAATTTGCTAGTTACCTCTTCGCGCAAACGTATTAGTACTGTTCGAATCTCTTTGTTCTCGGGTTCTTCGCGTGCTGCCTGTTCGAGTTTTACCAACCCACTTTCATATTTGCCTACTGCAATCAGCTTCTGCCCATCATCAAACGCAGTATTTCGGGTACCGAATGTCCTATTATTGATCGCACATCCTGTCGTAACCGTAAATAAGGTAATAAGGACAATCACTTTCCATTTTTTCATCGGAAATTTCCTGCTAATTTATTATTAATCGTAAGCGTCTGTTTGATATTGAGCGGCAGATAAGTCAAAGTAATCGCATCGTCATTGATCGAATCCAACCGATATTGATCATTAATCTTTTCCCCAATCTTAGCGATGAAATT
>CADEDO010000001.1:32075-225271 GCA_902826115.1 uncultured Nitrosomonas sp. | reverse complement strand
TCGAATCCAACCGATATTGATCATTAATCTTTTCCCCAATCTTAGCGATGAAATTCTCTCCCGAGCGCGATAGAAAAACCCAAGTTATCCTGTCCTCAATTGCTTTACCGGTATATTTAAACTGCAAGGGCGGTGCGGTCGGCGCTGCAGGGCGGGCCGTCATTTTGGTTGCTTGAGCTGCTGCGGCTTTTTCCGCTTGTTCTTGCAAATCTACCGGAGGTTTTTTGGGCGCCCATGTAGTGGATGCGAAAAGTTCTCCGGCCAGAGGATTAAATTTCCTTTGCCCAAGCTTGCTGACATCCAAACTGTCAGCATTATTTTCTTGAGCCTTATTGGCTCTATCCGTCGATGATTTAGTGGACTGTACGGATTGCACGGGCTCTATCGTTTCAATCAGGGTTTCTTCTTCCTCAACCATCAATACAGCAATCAGTGTCACCACCAAGGCGCCACCTATTAACAATTTGCGTTTTTTTTCAGCCGAATCCATCTTGTCTATTTATTCAAGTAAAGATTAACTTCAAGACGAACCTCAAGCTTCTCAGAAGTGACGTTCTCCCGTTTAATGGCAATGGCGGAAATTGCCATGGCAGGCACCGCTTCCAGCGCGGCAGCCATAAAAGCCCGTACCTGGGAATATTTTCCCTTTACCGGCAATATCATTTCGTAGCGAGCCAAGCGCGCATCATTGTCATTCACCAGGCGATATTCGCTGCTGCTGAGCTCCACACCGTGTTTCTGAGCAATACGCACCAGTTCTCGAATCCAGAACGGCGAGGAATCCACGCGTGGAAAGAAATCATAAAAAGCTTGCAACGCTTGATCGCCGCTCATTTTTACGCCGCTTTCCGCATCACCCGAAGTTTGCTTTGATAAAGCCTGAGTTTGCAACGTTTCAGCACGCTCTTTGAGTTTTCGCAAATCGGATTCCTGCGGCACAACAACCGAAAAAAAATAGATACTGCTAACAACCAGTAAACCCAATCCGATTTTACCAATGACACCCAGGCGACCTACCTGCCAGCGAAGCTGAGGTAGTAACTGATTCAATTGAATTTGTGGTATTTGAGTTTTCAAGAGGCGCTAATCCATGCTGCGGTCAGAAGGAAAATAATCGGTCGGTGCGGATTATCCTGTTTTATTTTATAGTTCAATAAATGTACATTTTCAAAAATAGGTTCGCGTTCAAGAGCTTCTACAAAATCGAGCAACTCCGACATATTCTTGGCTTCGCCGCTGATACGTAATGCCCGGCTGGATACGTTGGGCTGTAATGATAATAATGCGATGTCTTCTGTCGCGGCATGTTCAATGGAATCAAATAATGATTCCCAGGGTAAATTGATTTGATCCAGTATGGCATTGGCTTTGGAAATTTCTTTACGAATTTCCTGACCAAATTCCCTGATCCGTGGTGATGAACGCGTGCGTGGCGCAGCTTTTTGCTGTTGCTGTTTTTCCAAATGCTCGACGCGGTTACTCCAGTAATTCACGTCCTCGCTTATTTGCTGAAATTGGAAGAGTACGCCAGCCAGAACCAATAACCCAATCAGCAATAGGGAGTAATCCACATGCGGTAATAACTGTCCATGATCGGGAAACTTTAATTTCAGGCGACGCATTGATTGATCTCAGTATGATTGACTGCGGCAGATGGGTAGTGTGCCAATACCGGTAATTGCTCAGTTTGCAACGGAATCAGGCTCCATCCACAGTTTTGAGGAAGCGCCAATTCCGGGTGCTCGGGTGCAAACAAGTAGACCAGTTCGACCGATGCTTTATGACCAGACAAGATCGTTTCCTGATCCAGGGCAGCCAGAAGCTCATCGGCTACGCTATGTAAAATCCGCTGATTGCGTATGCTTTGCCATACTCCATCAAGCAAAATAGCCAGACAAATTCGCCCATTCTCAATGACAGCCAAGTAGATTCTGTTACCGCTCAGTTGTTTTTCCCATCGATCATAAACAGAAGCCAAGTAAGGTTCGACGGCCTTCAGTTTAAATTGATACCTCACCGCCAACTCCTCCAACCGTGTCATTAATTCACGAGGAATGGCAGCGCAAACAGCGCCGCTTATCGGATTCCAGTCACTGACACTGAGCACCCAGGAATCAACACGTTCCGCATAAATTTCGCGCATACGAAAAGTAGCATAAGACATAACCTCCTCGGGTGTGGTTATTTCTGTTTGTGGCGGCAATGTCACATAGCGAGTGAAGTGATTCGACAGAGTGATCGTCAGATCGGTGCCGACAGCTTCCAACAGATGCTTTTCCAATTGCTGCAATGCGGCTTGCCAAGCAGGCGCGCCTTGCACGTGCTGGCATAGCGCGGTTGCTTTAGACATCTGCACTGGTTTAAAGCCACGTGAGAAACGGACGATATCCATCCGCTCAGGTGCCAGAAAAACCTGGATTTGATCACGCCACAATCGTGACACGATTTGCCTCCTCTAAGCTGGTTAATCCTTGCTTGACCATGTCTAAAGCCGCTTCCCGCAGAAAACGGGTGCCATTATTTCTGGCCGCTTCTTTGATACGCCGGATCGGTTCCTGCGCCACAATGAGTTCGCGGATTTCATCATTCAGAATCAGGATTTCAGCAATCGCATTTCTCCCCCGATACCCACTTCCCCGACATTGACCACAGCCCTTTCCGCTGCGAAAGTTGTATTGATCCGCTTCATCCAAAGGAATTCCAGATTCAGTAATCATCGCATCATCAGGACGCTCGTCAACCGCACAGTGCGAGCATAATAAACGCACCAATCTTTGCGCGGCAATTCCGTTCAAGGCAGATACAAAACTATAGGGATCTACGCCCATATGAGAGAAGCGTCCAATCACATCAAATACATTATTGGCATGCACCGTAGTAAACACCAAATGTCCGGTCAGTGCAGCCTGGATGGCAATTTGCGCTGTTTCGGAATCACGAATCTCGCCCACCATAATTTTATCCGGATCATGTCGCAGAATAGAGCGCAAACCACGTGCAAAAGTCAGTCCTTTTTTTTCATTAACCGGAATCTGCAAAACACCGGGCAACTGATACTCAATCGGATCTTCAATGGTAATAATCTTGTCGCTGCCTTTATTCACCTCGGATATGGCGGCGTACAGCGATGTCGTTTTACCACTACCTGTAGGACCGGTAACCAGCAACATGCCGTAAGGTTCCGAGCTCAGGCGGCGAATACTGGCAATAGCCGCCTGATTAAATCCCAGTTGATTTAATGTTAAGCCTTCTATGTGATCAGACAGCGCTTGCCGATCAAGAATACGAAGCACCGCATCTTCACCGAAAATACTCGGCATGATAGACACACGAAAATCGATTTCCCGCCCTTGAATAGAAATTTTGAAACGGCCATCCTGCGGCACCCGGCGTTCAGCAATATCCAATTCAGACATCACTTTGATGCGGGATATCACTTGCTCCGCCAAATCTCCACCTTGTATGACACCAATAGAAGTCAACACGCCATCAATGCGATATTTGATCGAAAGCGCACCGGTTGTCATTTCAAGATGGATATCACTGGCCTGCGATTTATGCGCATCATACAGTGTCGAATGAACGAGTCGCACGACCTGGCTGGTACCCTCATTGATGCTTTTTAAGGATAAATCCTCAACACCACTGTGAACCTTGTCAAGCTCAGCGGAAGGCATTACCTGATCCATGGCGCGCATGGTTTTTTCCTGCTGAGCAAAAAAAGCGGTCAAGTCAGCTGGATGAACCAAATGCCACTCAAGCGCCATATCAAAGCGCTCTTCCGCCCAAGCGCGCAATTTGTTTGAAAATGGATTGCTTACTGCCAGCAAATAATCCTGTTCTCGACGGAACAATGCACATTCGTGCATGATGGCTTCTGAAAAAGGCAATCGATCAAAGGCTGGCGTTAATGCATGCATGGCTTTCATTTCCATCACCGGCATGTGCAATAACTGCCCCACCTGTTGAGTCAACTCATCGGGTGAATAACCGCTGGTTTCCTCCAGCGCCTGCATGACAGAAATACCTTGCTCGAAGGCCTTCTGGCGCATACCAATCAGATGATTGATATCCATCGGTTGTCTGTTGTCGGATTGTATAGCTGATTCAATCAATTGATACTTCCTGCCAATTCAAATATTGGCATATACATGAGAATAATAATACCACCAATCACAATACCGATGACCGCCATTAACAGCGGCTCAATCAGTTTGGTTGTCCATTCCACCCAGCGAGCGATCTCCTCGTCGTGAAAATTACCAATTCGCTCCATCATATCTCCCATCAAACCCGTTCTTTCGCCAACACGCAGCATTCGATTACCCACTGCCGTTGTTAATCCCTCTTGCTCCATAGCGCTGGAAATGGTTTTACCTTCACGAATATGTTTGGCGGCCGCTTCCACTTTGGGTCGAAAATGCGTCTGGAGTAAACCGCTCACCATCTCCAATGCTTGTGTAATGGGAATTCCACCGCGCAACAGCATACCCAGTGTTTTGTAGAACCGAGCTAATTGATAAACGCGCATATGCTCGCCAATTGCAGGAATTCTCCATAATAATCGCATCACACTGGCCCGAAATGCAGGCCGACTGACCGTGTATCCGGTTAGCGCAATCAAGATAAGGGTCGCAATGGTCAATTCCCAACCACGCTCATGTACGAATTGTCCCCATTTGATCAACAATAATGACAACCAGGGTAAATCACTACCCATATCATCGTAAATGGCACTGAATTTCGGCACTACAAATACCATCAGAAAGATAGAAACCAGAAAACCGACCGTCAGCAACAGAACAGGATAGATGGATGCGCCCACAAGTTTTTTGCGCACAAATTCCATTTGTGTCTGATAGGTAATGAATCGTGTCAAAGCTTCGGGAAGATCACCGGTACGCTCACTGGCACGAATTGTTGCAATATACAACGGCGGAAATGCTTGCGGATAATCTTCCAATGCCTGCGAAAAGGTGACTCCTTCATAAAGTCTGGACAGGATAGTCTGAATGATTTTACGATTACTCGCATCCTGTTCCTTCTCCAATAAGGTTTCGATGCTTTCTACCAGACTCAATCCGGCAGTTTGCAATGAAAGCAATTCCTGGCTGAAATGAACTAATGGAAAACGAGTCGTCCCTTTCAGAGAGAAGCCTGAAAAGCTGCGTTTTACACTTAAAACCATCCCGCCTTGCTCTATCACCTGAAGACGGGCTTCCTCTTCGCTGTTTGCTTCAAGTTCAAGGTGTACCGTACCTTGTCCGGACAAAACTGCTTTCACCTCATAACGCATTGTTAATACTTACCAGTTCGTTATATCGGCGGCTTCACCTTCACCACCCGGTTGTCCATCTTTACCATAAGAAAGTAAATCGAATTCCGTCCGTTCCCCAGGATATTTATAAACATAAGGACGTCCCCAAGGATCGCTTGGGGGCATTTTTGAAAGATAGGGTCCCTGCCATCTCGCTTCATTACTGGGACGTGTCACCAACGCAGCCAATCCATTCTCAGTCGATGGATAACTGCCAACATCCAAACGGTATTGATGCAATGCTTTTTCTAGTGCATCGATTTGCGCCTGTGCCATTTTAACTTCTGACTTGCCTACTTGTGAAAAGTATTTAGGTCCGACATATGCTGCCAACAAGCCAATAATAACCATCACAACGAGCAACTCAAGCAGTGTAAATCCACCAACTTTTGTTTTTTGTTGCCTATACAAACGCATCATAATTATCCTTTACTAATAAATTGCTGAATTTTGAAAAATCTATGGACATCCATCTGGGCATTTTACATGTAAGTATATAGGCAGTTACCATCAATATGCACATGGTAAGTGGCTTATATTACAGGGTCAAGACTATGAAGATCACAAATATGCTTAATCTGGCCACTCAAATCGACTAGCGCCGAATGATTGCCCACCACCGCCCCATATTGAGCAGGGTCATCAGCGAAGCTGATACATAAGTCCAGGCTGCTGCACGCAGAATCCTGCGCGCATGCCGCTCATCTCCTTGAATCAGATATTTTCCCTGCTCCAGCATCGGTAGCGCGCGTGCAAAACTGGCGTGCATTTCCATCGGTAGCGTCACTAAATGAACCAATATCGCCGCCCCCAGCGTCAATAAGCCGCCCACGAAAAATAAAGCACCCGTCACCGGCGCACGAGTAATCACTGCAATAACGGGGGCAATCATCAAAATCGCTGCGCCCAATTTCTCGGCTGGAGCAGCAATTTGCACTAATCTCGTGCGCAACTTTAGCGGCAAGTAGCCATCCCGATCTTGTATGGCGTGCCCTACTTCATGAGCAGCCACCGTAATTGCGGTCAACGATTTACCGTTAAATTTATCTGCTGTCAGACGCACCACTTTTTCTATCGGATCGTAGTGATCGCCTTGCTCTGTTACCTCAACCCTGACAGCTTGCAATTGCGCCCAATCCAATAAAATACGCGCCAGCTCGCCGCCTGTGCCGGGATAACGATCATCAGGCTGGCTATACTTCTCAAGCGTATATTTGACCCAGTAAGAAGGACCAAAAATGAGTATTGCAATCGCAATCATCCCTAATATATAAAACATATTCCACCTGAATATCCCTGCACGGCAAAGCCGTCGTTCATTATAAGAATCTTCTGACAATCTTATTTTTCATTCAGATATCAATATGCATCATAGGTTCCGTTAAAACCTGCATTCGGACCCCAATAGTTATTTTGGAAGCATGCGCCCATAAACGATGGGGCTTACCAACACGGTCGGATTTATGCGCAAAAGAAACTCGATTTGGCCTAATGATTGTGCGTTATGGTTATAATGCCTTTTATATCATGCACAAAATATTATATCTTAACCTTCCTCGAATTCCTTTCAATCTAAAATTTTAGTTATTACATGACTAACGATAAGCAAGCTGCCTATAGTCGTTATCTATTTCAGGTACTGGGATTAGCTGCTTTATATTTTATTTTTGGCCACATCAGCTTTTTAACCACCGTTTCACATTACATCGTAACACCCGTTTTCTTTGTGCCTGAAGGCATCGCACTGGCCGCGGTGATTGTATTGGGTCGCAGAGTCTGGCCTGGCATACTTCTCGGGCAATTGGCGCTAGCCATGAGCACCGGACTTGAGTTTCTGCCATCGCTCATCATAGCGCTTATCAACAGCGTGGAAGCATTGATTGGAGCCACTCTGTTTAGACGCTGGAAGCTGAGCCTCGCAATCAACAGCGTACGTGATCTGAGTCGCTTGATGTTAATGATTTTTTTAATTCTACAGCCATTTAGCGCAACATTAGGCATTACAACACTACTCACTTTTGATGTCATTCAAGAATCTCAAAGTCAATTTCAGGCTTGGGCCTACTGGTGGTTCGGCAACTGCATGGGGCAATTTCTGATCACGCCGTTTCTGCTGGTTTTATGTTCGAGACCTCATTACCTTAAAAACATCCAGCAATCGATTCATCGAGCCATCATACCTATTGCACTCATGTTACCGGCAACCTGGCTGATTTTCGGCGACCTTGATCTGGGTGGCGGTGGTATTGCACTAGCACTGGTGATCTATGTTCCTCTTCTGATATGGATTGCAATCAGCAGCGGACTCGCCGTGGTATCCCTCATTTGTAGCGGAATCACTTTGCTGTCTCTGTACGAAACCTCACATGGCTTCGGTCCCTTTGTATTAAATGAGACCCCAAGTATCTTCGATATGAATATCTTTATTCTGGGTATTTCTCTCACGGCACAATTTGTCAGCACGCTATTCGCCGAGCGGGATCAAATCGAATCAGCATTGCGCAACAATGAAGCCAAGCTTTATTCGATCATTGATTCATCTTCCATCCCCAAGGCTGTGAATGATGAGCATCAAAATATTATTTTCCTAAACAAAGCCTTCATTCAGTTATTTGGCTATACCCTAGAAGACATACCCACATTGGCTGATTGGTGGCCAAAGGCTTATCCTGACCGGCAATACCGCCAATATGTGAAAACAGCGTGGACCAGGAATCTGAAAAAAGCCTTAAAGGAGAAAACTGAATTTGAACCGTTGGACATTATCATTCGATGCAAGGATGGTTCCCAGCGCAGCGTCATTGCGACAGCCTCTGCGCTTGAATCTCCCGCGTTCAGAAAAAACCATTTAGTCACATTTGTAGATATTACTTTACGCAAAAATCTGGAAACGCAGCTCATCAAGAGCCATCAATTTCTCGAAGATTTATCGAACAATATTCCCGGCTTTATTTATCAGTATCAACTGTTTCCTGATGGACGAAGCTGCGTTCCTTTTGCCAGCAAAGGCATGATCAAGTTGATGGGCATCTCACCCGAACAGGTGACTACGAATGCTTCCTTGCTATTTTCTCTTGTCCACCCGGAGGATATGGCCATTTTTCACACATCGATTCAGGAATCAGCAAAAACATTAGCGGAATGGCGCATTGAGTATCGCATCATCGTTGCACAAAAAGAAATCCGCTGGATCCATGCGCAATCAAAACCGGAAAAGCAACATGACGGCAGTATCATTTGGAATGGATATGCCACCGATATCACGGAACTAAAGAATGCATCGCTGAGATTTGAAGCGCTATTGGATTCAGCCAGTGATGGCATCCATATTCTGGATGAAGATGGCAACGTTGTTCACTATAGCCGCTCGTTTGCAAAAATGCTCGGTTATAGCTATGAAGAAACGGCGCGACTCAACGTAATGGACTGGGATGCCAAGATTCCTAAAGAGGAGCTCATCAATGTCGCGCGCGAAATCATCACCACTCCGCGCGTTTTTGAAACACTACATCGGCGCAAGGATGGCAGCATATTTGATGTAGAGATTAATGCCAGAGGCATAGATATTTCAGGCAAGAAATTTATTTATGCCTCTTCACGCGACATCACGGTCAGAAAACAACGTGATAAGGAACTGGAATACCAGCGCTTGCGCTTATCCAATATCATTGAAGGAACTAACATTGGTACCTGGGAATGGAATATTCAAACGGGGACCGTCATTTTCAATCAACGATGGGCAGAAATCATCGGTTATACCCTGGATGAACTTGCTCCAATCACTATTGAGACCTGGCTTAAATACGCTCATCCCGATGATTTAGAACAATCCAAAGCATTACTCGAGGATCATTTCTCCGGAAAAATCCCCTATTACGAGTGTTCTGCGCGCATGCTTCACAAGACAGGTCATTGGGTTTGGGTGCTCGATCGCGGTAAAGTATTGAGCTGGACAGAGGAGGGCAAGCCCTTCATGATGTTTGGAACCCACCAAGACATCACGGACATCAAAGAACGTGAAGCCATGCTCATAGAAGCGCGGCAACAAGCAGAAGCGGCCAGTATTGCCAAAACTCGCTTCCTGGCCATGATGTCGCACGAAATTCGCACACCGATGAATGTTGTTCTGGGCATGGCTTATTTATTGAGCAAAACATCACTGGATTCTCGTCAGAGCACATATCTTCGCAATATCGAAGGCTCTTCGCATATTTTGTTGGGGGTCATCAATGACATTCTTGATTATTCCAAGATCGAGGCCAATAAAATCGAACTGGATAGCATTCCATTCGACTTGAATATCATTCTGGAAAACCTGGCTGCATTGGCCTCAATCGCCGCAAAAGACAAAACCATAGACGTACTTTTCTATGTCGAGCCGGATGTACCCAGGCATTTTATTGGCGACCCGTTAAGGCTAAGTCAGATTTTCGTCAACCTCACCAACAATGCCATTAAATTTACTGACCAGGGCGAAGTCATCATTCGCATCGCTATCGACACCGCCGATGCCTCTGGAATCGCCACATTGACCTTCAGTGTGATCGATAGTGGCATTGGCATCACAACCGAGCAGATGGAGAGCCTTTTCCAGGCTTTCTCACAAGCTGATACTTCCATTACAAGGCGATTCGGCGGCACCGGCTTGGGTTTGTCCATCTCACATCGACTAGCTCAACAAATGAATGGCGATATCAAGGTTGAAAGCATGCACGGCAAAGGCAGTGAGTTTCATTGCACCGTCAAGCTCCAGCGGCTCAGCCATCAACACGATCCCTGGGTGATCATTCCCAGCACACTGCAATCCCTGAGAGTGCTGATCATTGACGATCATGCGGTTACGCGCACGGTCATTGCAGAAACGATCCAAGCTCTGGGCTGGTTGACCGTTGCCGTCGAGAATAGCGCTCAAGCCATCCAGCACATGACGGCTCCTACTTCCAATACGACTACCATAGATTTACTCTTGCTGATGATGCGTTTGCCCGATACCGAGTATCTCGGGACGATTCATGCCATAGAAAAGCACCTGCCTGCTCACCATCCACTCAAAACGATACTGATCACCAGCCATTTTGATCCCCGGCTTTCAAAAGAAATCGAGCCTCAAATCACGATCGGTATTCTGGACAGGCCTTTCACACCAGTGGATCTGTTTGATGCTGTTGCAACACTATTCAATGTCAACGAAATCGATCAGATTGATCAAAAACCAGCGATTGAGGATGCAAAAAAACAATTTATCGGCACTCATATCCTGGTTGTCGAAGACAATGAATTCAATCAAATGCTGATATCCGAACTGTTAAGCAATTGGGGAATAACCGTCAGCTTAGCAAGCAATGGCATTGAGTGCCTGGACCTCCTCAAACAAACCGAGCCTTCGTTCAATTTGATTTTTATGGATATCCAGATGCCGGAAATGGACGGTTTGGAAGCGACTCGACGCATTCGTCACGACCTTCACCTCAACATACCCATTATTGCTTTGACTGCCAACATCATGGACGAAGATCAACAGCAATACATACAAGCCGGAATGGACGCTTTCTTGCCCAAACCCTTTGATCCCGATCAACTCTACCAAATTCTTCATCGTTTCATTTTCAAAATTGCTGGGTGATCAATATCCCAACCCGGAATGCCTGCAAGTTGGGGCGAGCACAACCCGCCAATCGTTGCACTCCAGGAAAGCAAAAAAACTTTCAGCCATCGCTCTTCAACGCAAAGAAACCACTGCTTCATCAATATCTAACGTTGCATTATCCTGATGTCTTGCGTAGCATTGTAACGAATAGGATATAGATTTAAGTCTACATTGTGTCAGCAATAACAGCTCAATTCACTGATCCAGTACTGGGATTTAGTTTTGATCTGGCAATTTGAATTTTAGCTAGTCAGATGAATATAAATTAATAGGAGAATCATGATGAAAATTAAAGTACTCGCATTTCTTTTGCTGATAACCTTGGCATTTTCCACTTCAAGCTATGCTGACCCCAAAGAAGGAAAAGTCGAATGGTCGCAAGTACCCGCCAAAGTTCAGCAAACGATCAACAAGCACGCACAAGGGGGGCAAATCGTAAAGATTAAGAAGGAAAAATTAAATATTATAAAAGACAAAGAAAAAGTAAAGAAAACAGTAATTTATATAGCAAAAATCAAAAAATCCAATACTAATAAATTTTGGATATCCGTCGATAAAAGCGGCCAGCTCATTGATATCGAAAAAGAACAATCTGGCAAAATATTGGAAGACATGGATTTGGAATCCAACGATTAAATGCCAAATGCAGTCAATGCAGTATTTCATATCCCCCATTCAAGCATTCTTCCTGACGGACGAACATGTCTCAACGCAAGGTTTACAAACAAAAGCCTAAGCGTTGGGGCTGTAGCTTTCTGCAATCGCGAGCTTTAGGGCGTGCCGCTGACTCAATCAGCCTGGCATCAATTACCGCTCCCGTCGCACCCTTGATCATCAATCCGTGTGATTGAAGCTGTTCATTAATAATAGAGGCCAGCAGATCATCTAGCCGGTTACGGAACCGGCACAAAGTGATTTCGTCCGGTATCGCGTCTGACAAGAACAATCCACAAAATTGTAGAAAATCAATCCGCACACACAGCGATTGCTCCAATGCTGCATCCGACAAACTATGCCACTGTCCCAGCAGAATCGCTTTGAACGTCATCAGGGCATCAATCTTCATCAGAACATTTCTCGCTTCAATCGCTTTGCCAATTCCAGTGTTCCAAAACTCATCTGCATCTTTTGCTCCAATCGTCTTTTAACTATCTCTATTTTAGTTGGTTATTGCACTGGCAGACGAAGTTGTGCAGGAATCTTACAGATGTTCGTTTAGCCTGAATATTGTTGAGTCAGTAAAAAGCACTATCCTTTGGACGCATAAAAGGGAATAATAAGGCACTATAAACGGACCGAATAAAGCATTAAAGGAAATGACCATGAAAATATCGACTGACATCAAACCGGTTACCCAATTGAAAGCCCGTGCGGCTGATTTGTTAAAACAGGTGAATGAAACTCATCGCCCTATCGTCATCACCCAGAATGGTGAACCCAGGGCTGTGCTGCAAGACCCCGAGAGTTTTGAGAATATGCGCAATGCCATTGGATTATTAAAACTGATTTCTCAAGGGGAAGAAGATATTCATCAAGGGTATGTTGTTTCGCATGATGAAGTTTTTGCCGGTCTGGAAAAATTAATCGATTCGTCGCATGTCCCCAAAGCATGAAATTATTTGGGCAAATGTCGCCCATGCGGATTTAGTGGAGATAATTCAATATATCCGTGCTGATAATCCATCAGCCGCAACAGATAGCCTCAAGAAGATTAAGGACAGGGTTTCCGAACTAACGCTTTTTCCGCAACAAGGGCGTATTGTACCCGAGCTGAAACAACAAGGCATACTGCACTATCGCGAATTAATCATTCCACCTTGGCGCGTGATTTATAGACTCGCGCAACATCAAGTTTATATCCTGTCTGTCATTGATGCCCGGCGCAATATCGAAGACATATTGCTTGATCGTTTAGTCCGGCACAAATAACGCCTGTGACCATCCTGGTTAAATGAACACCTCACACCGCCACACAGTCCGAGTTGACCAGGTGCTGAACCACCTCAACACTGGCACCATCGTGGAACGCACCCGCATATTGCGCGACAAGTTTGCGCTGAAATTAAGCCCGCTGAAACGCTTTATCTCAGTTTCCTCAATTGTAATGACTGGTGCAGGAATGTGTTCAGGTAACCAATCAAGTCAGCATGTCGGCCAAGCGCAACAACCGCTATGACGTGACCATCCTGATCAATGGCTTGCCTCTGGTGCAGATCGAACTCAAGCGCCGCGGTGCCGAGCTGAAAGTGGCTTTTCATCAAATATCCTAAAAATAATCGGAATTTTCGATTGCAATAACAGCCAGAAACCCTGTAGGATCATTCGCACTGAACCCCATGATACCCCCCGCACATCCTATTTGGAGAATCCATCAGCCAATGTCCGACACAGCAGTTACAGTTTACGATTATTTTGATGAGAACACCTGGGGGCGGATCAAAGCCTTCTCCGACACACACGAAACGCCATTCCTGGTTGTCGATCTCGCGACGATTGATCGCCAATACGATGATATGTTGCAGCATTTTCCATACGCGCGCACTTACTATGCGGTCAAAGCCAATCCGGCACCGGAAATCCTGACACTGCTCAGAGACAAAGGCGCTTGCTTTGACATCGCGTCGACGTATGAACTTGACAAGGTGCTCGCACTCGGCGTGACACCCGATCGACTCAGCTTCGGCAATACGATCAAGAAAGCCAAGGACATTCGCACCTTCTACCAGAAGGGCGTACGAATGTTCGCAACCGATTCCGAGGCAGATCTGCGCAACATTGCGAAAGCTGCACCCGGTGCGCGCATCTACACCCGCATCCTAACAGAAGGCACATTGACCGCCGATTGGCCACTGTCACGCAAATTTGGCTGCGAGAGTGACATGGCTATGGATCTGTTGATCCTCGCGCGCGATCTCGGCCTCGAGCCATATGGCGTATCGTTCCACGTCGGTTCGCAACAGCGTGAAATCGGTGCTTGGGATGCGGCGCTCGGTAAGGTGAAAGTGATCTTCAATCGTTTGTGGGAAGAAGACCGCATCAAACTGAAGATGATCAACATGGGCGGCGGATTTCCAGCCAACTATTTGCAACGCACGAACGAACTTTCGATCTACGCTGAGGAGATTGCGCGATTCCTGCACGAAGATTTCCTGGATGACATGCCCGAGATCATCATCGAGCCGGGCCGCTCAATGGTCTCGAATGCTGGCGTACTAGTAAGTGAAGTCGTGCTTATCTCGCGTAAATCACGCACGGCGCTGCATCGATGGGTGTACACCGATGTCGGAAAGTTCACCGGATTGATCGAGACGCTTGACGAATCGATCAAGTATCCGATCTACACCGAGAAGAACGGCGAGCTCGAGAACGCGATCATCGCCGGGCCGACGTGCGACAGCGCAGATATCATGTACGAGAACTATAAGTACGGATTACCGTTGAATCTCGCAACCGGCGATCGACTGTATTGGTTATCGACTGGCGCCTACACGACGACATACAGCTCGGTGGAGTTCAACGGCTTTCCGCCGTTGAAGGATTACTACATTTAACCTGGGAACGCATATTCTCTAACAGCCTGCTAAATGCCAGCACCCTCGCACGTGGATACTGATGGAAGCTGTCCCCTTTGAACGGGCACATTATGTTCTGTTTAAAGGAGAAGCGAGATGACACAAAACTATAAACCTGCCTACCCGGCAGAGTTTCGCCATCAGATGACGGAATTGGTTGCATTAGGCAGCTATTCCAAACAAACAGCTATCGAGGGAATTGGGTTGCCACTGCCCTTCAATACAAGCGTAGTGTCGAGCAGCGGGTGTTCCATATCGATCAAGCCGGCAATTGCCCCGGCTTCGGTATTGTGTAGTGCTCCCTTGAATGCCAACGCGCGTCAGGAACTGATAATTGTTGATGTGTAGTCGTTCAGATTTGATAACCATGCAATCGAATCTGAACGACTACTTTTAAACCGAAACTACAAAGAAGGGATTAAAGACACTACAGTGTTATTGTACGGTCACGTCGCCGACATTAGTCCCTGCTTTGCTAAATTGCCTGCCTTGCTCTGATGCTGCAATTTTTCTATGCAAATTGGCTTCCTGCAAATCTTCGGCCAATTCCTTTTTATATTCACGAATATTGGCTTGCAAATGTGATCTGAGATCCTGCCCTTGCCTGCCATAGTAGTAGGGATGATCTTCATAATCGTTCAGTTTTTGCTGATTGGTTTCCAATTTTGCAGAAACTTCTTTGACCAAACCTTCATAGTAATTTGCCAAAGCAACGTGATCGTTCGGATTAATACTGCTCGGCGCCGCTGGCACTTCGGCAAATGCTGAGGTTGCAGCAAAACTAAACGCTACTAATGAAGCGATTGCAGTTACTTTCAGTCTGTTCATATTAAGCTCCCACTCATAAAAATATTCAGATGTTGCTATCTTAACGATCGCAACACGGAACGTATATTGGGGAAACTCTGGTTTTTTACTAAAGGAAACCATTACTTAGCGTACTGAGAGCGTAAGTGATTATGGGTAACGAACTCCCCCTCCGCGCCAAGACTGGCAATTGGTCAGTGTTTAGGCTACCAGTTCATTGGCGGTCATTCTCGCTTGTTTCCATACTATTTCATTTGCCAGCTTATCATTGCATGAAATAAGATGCTTTCATCATGACTGAAAACCAGAATCCTGAACAAAAAGCCCGCGACAACATTGACGCACTGCTCAGGCAAGCAGGGTGGGTTATCCAGTCGGCCAAAAAGATCGACCTGAATGCCGGATTAGGTCAGGCGGTACGTGAGTATCAGACGGATATCGGCCCGGCGGATTACGTACTGTTCGTTGATAAAAAAGCAATCGGCGTAATCGAAGCCAAACGTGTGGAAGAAGGGCAACGACTGACTGCCCATGAAGCACAGACTGAAAGCTACGCAGCAGCTACGCTTAAGTGGATTAAAAACAAAGAACCATTGCCTTTTCTCTACCAGAGTACCGGCATCATTACCCGGTTTACCGATGGCCGTGACCCCAAACCGCGCTCACGTGAAGTATTCTGCTTTCATCGCCCGGAGACGCTGAAGGAATGGATTGCACAAGGGATTAGTCTGCGCGAACGTTTGCACCACATTCCACCGCTCAACCCCAATCATTTGCGTGCCAGGGAATTGCATCTGCGCGATTGCCAGGAAGCCGCCATTACCCATCTGGAAGCCTCGTTTAAGGCAGATCGTCCACGCGCTTTGATTCAGATGGCGACCGGCTCGGGCAAGACTTACACCGCCATCACTTCTATTTACCGCCTGCTCAAATATGCGGATGCCAAGCGCATTCTTTTCCTTGTCAATACTAAAAACCTCGGCGAGCAAGCCGAACAGGAAATGATGTCCTATGTACCGCTGGACGATAATCGCAAGTTTACCGAGCTGTACAACGTGCAGCGACTCAAATCCTCATTTGTCGCCAAGGATAGCCAAGTGTGCATCAGCACTATCCAGCGCCTGTATTCCATCCTCAAGAGCAGCGAGCTGGAGGAAGCCGCCGAAGAGGTCAACCCGGCTGAACTTAAGTTGCCTAAAGAACCGATGCCCGTGGTGTACAACGAAAAAATCCCGCCGGAATTTTTCGACTTCATCTTTATTGATGAATGCCATGAATCCATCTACAACTTATGGCGACAAGTGCCGGAATATTTCGATGCCAGCCTGATCGGCTTAACCGCCACGCCCGACAATCGCACTTACGGTTTTTTCAAGAAAAACGTAGTCAGCGATTACAGCCACGAGAAAGCCGTGGCCGATGGTGTCAATGTCGGCAATGAAGTCTACGTGATCGAAACGCAGATCACCCGGCAAGGCGCGCAGATCGCCGCCAGGCAACAGGTGGAGAAACGCGAAAAACTCACGCGCAGGAAGCGCTGGGAACAGCAGGACGAAGACGAAGCCTATTCCGCCACGCAACTGGACCGCAACATCGTAAACCTTGACCAGATCCGCACCGTCATTCGTACTTTTCACGACAAGCTGCCGGAGATTTTTCCCGGCCGCCGCGAAGTGCCCAAGACCCTGATCTTCGCCAAAACAGACAGTCACGCTGACGACATCATCCAGACCGTGCGCGAGGAATTTGACGAGGGCAACGCCTTTTGCAAAAAACTCACCTACAAAACCGAGGAAGACCCCAAGTCCGTGTTGCAGCAATTCCGCAATGAGTATTACCCGCGCATTACCGTCACCGTGGACATGATCGCCACCGGCACCGACGTCAAGCCGCTGGAATGCCTGCTGTTCATGCGTGACGTGAAAAGCCGCAACTATTTCGAGCAGATGAAAGGCCGTGGCACGCGCACGCTGGATAGGGACGACCTGAAAAAAGTCACGCCCTCCGCCGTCAGCGCCAAGACCCACTATGTCATCGTGGATGCCATCGGCGTCACCCAATCGCTCAAGACCGCCAGCCAGCCGCTCATCACCAAACCCAGCGTGCCGCTCAAGGACTTGGCGATGAGCGTGATGATGGGCGCAACCGATGAAGACACCGTCAGCTCGCTTGCCGGTCGCCTGGCGCGGCTCAACAAACAACTGGACACCGATGACCAGCGCCGCATCCGCGAACTTGCTGGCGGCATGGAACTCACCCAGTTGGTCGGCAAATTATTCAGCGCAATCGATGCCGACAACATCGAAGCCCGGGCGCTGGAACTGGCAAGGCTCCCGGTCGGCTCAGATCCCGGCGACGACAACCGTCAGCAGGCGCAACAGCAATTAGTGAGCAAAGCCGCGAAAGTATTGAACGGCGAACTGATCGAACTCATCGAATCCATCCGCCGCGACAAGGAACAAACCATCGATCACGACAACCTGGACGAACTGGTACGCGCCGAATGGAACAAAGACGCTGCCAGCAACGCGCAAGCCTTAACCGGTGAATTTTCCGATTACCTGACAGCGAATCAAGACAGTATTGCCGCATTGACCATCTTTTTCAGCCAACCGTATCGCAGGCGTGAACTCAGCTATGCCCTGATCCGCCAAGTGCTGGATAAACTCAAAACCGACAAACCCAAACTCGCGCCACTGCGCGTGTGGCAAGCGTATCAACAACTGGAATCCCGGCATTCCCTGTCACCCTCGCGAAGGCGGGGGGCAGGCGGGAATCCAGTCAATGAGCTGACTACACTGGTTGCACTGATTCGTCGTGTATGCGGTTGGGATAAAACCCTAACACCCTTCGACGACACCGTGCGCCGCAACTTCCAAAGTTGGATCATGCAACACCACGCTGGCAGCGGCGAGAAGTTCAACGAAGAACAAATGCACTGGTTGCACATGATCCGCGACCATGTGGCTAACTCCTTTCACATTGAACGCGATGATCTGGAAATGTCGCCGTTCGACGCGCAAGGCGGATTGGGCAGGATGTATCAGTTGTTTGGGGCAAGGATGGAACCGTTGTTGGATGAATTGAATGAAGTGTTGGTGGGGTGATGAATCCCCCCTGCCCCCTTTTTCAAAGGGGGGAACTGGCGCGTTGGTTTGTGGCTTCCCCCTTTGAAAAAGGGGGATCGAGGGGGATTAAAAGGGAAATTCATGGAACGCTATAATCCGAAACTAAAGGAACACTCCCGAACGCTCAGAACCAACATGACTGATGCTGAGCAGGCACTCTGGCATCGCGTGCGCCGCAAACAAATTCGAGGCGTGCAATTCTACCGACAAAAACCGCTGCTCTCGTTCATCGTTGATTTTTATTGCCCAGCGGCAAAACTGGTGATCGAACTCGACGGTAGTCAGCATTTTGAAACAGAGCATCAGGCCAAAGACCAAGAACGCGACGAGGCACTGGCGGGCTTGGGTTTACATGTGCTGCGATTTAATAACCGCCAAGTGTTACTGGAAATGGATGCGGTATTGAATGTGATAGACGGAATGGTGAAGGAAAGACTATGAAATCCCCCTCGATCCCCCTTTTTCAAAGGGGGAAGCTACAAACCAACGCGCCAGTTCCCCCCTTTGAAAAAGGGGGGCAAGGGGGGATTTGCCGTCGCGTAGTTTTGTGTTCATTGAATGATGTTTTGGTGGTGTGATGAATAGTTCTGCAACTAATTTACCAGCTGGTTGGGTTTCGACACGACTTGGTGATTTGTATACTTTTGAATATGGGAAATCCCTGATCAAAGGTGCAAGGGCTGCTGATGGGATATACCCTGTTTACGGTTCCAGCGGCATTGTAGGAATGCACGATCAATACCTGATTGAAGGTCCGGCGATAATCATTGGGCGAAAAGGAGCGGCGGGTTCAGTACATTACTCGACAGACAATCCCTGGCCGATTGATACCACCTATTATGTACAGGATGACAAAAACCTTTACTTGAAGTTTTCTTGCTATTTGTTCAGATCGCTAAATTTGGCGAAACTAGAAACATCAACTGCTATACCGGGCTTGAACAGGAATCATGCTTATGATGAAACTGTTTTGCTGCCTCCTCTGAATGAACAACACCGCATCGTCACCAAAATCGAAGAACTATTTTCCGAGCTGGACAAGGGCATCGAAAACCTGAAAACCGCCCAGTCGCAGCTCAAGGTGTATCGCCAAGCGCTGCTGAAACACGCTTTCGAAGGCAAACTCACTGCGCAGTGGCGCGCGGAGCGTCATGCCAAACAATCCGTCGCCCCCGCGAAGGCGGGGGCCCAGCCTTTGAACGACATGGATTCCCGCCTGCCCCCCGCCTTCGCGAGGGTGACAGGGAATGACAAACCCCTCGAAACCGCCGACACCTTGCTGAAGCGCATCCAGCAAGAGCGCGCGCAACGCTACCAGCAACAACTCGCCGACTGGGAATTCTCCGGAAAACAAGGCAGCAAACCCAAACCCCCGAAAACCCTACCTCCACTTTCCGCCGAAGAACTGGCCGAATTGCCTGAATTGCCAGAAGGGTGGGTTTATTCTTATTTGGCGGACTTGGGTGATCTTGGTCGTGGTAAGTCAAAGCATCGGCCAAGAAATGATCCACGCCTCTTTGGTGGAGTTTATCCGTTCATACAAACAGGCGAGGTTAAATCGGCAAACAGAATCATTAGACAGTATTCACAAACCTATAGTGATTTTGGATTGCAGCAAAGCAAGTTGTGGCCAACTGGGACACTTTGCATAACGATCGCGGCTAACATCGCTGAAACTGCGTTTCTCGGTTTTAACGGATGTTTCCCAGATAGTGTTGTCGGGTTTTCAGCGTTCAAGAAAATTATTCTCCCCGAGTATGTCGATTTTTTCATTCAGGCAGCACGCATGAGAATTGAGGCGTATGCGCCAGCAACCGCTCAGAAAAATATCAACCTTGAAACCTTAGAAAATCTTGTGGTTCCTTATTGCTACTTGGCAGAGCAAAAACAAATTTTGAATATTCTTGAAGAACGTTTTTCGGTTATTGATCAACTCGACCAAACCATCACCACCGCACTTCAACAAGCCGAAGCTCTCCGCCAATCCATCCTGAAAAAAGCCTTTTCCGGCCAGTTGGTGCCGCAAGACCCGAACGACGAACCTGCCTCGGAATTGCTGGCGCGTATCCGGGCGGAAAGGGATGCACCATCCGCCAAGCCCAAATTAACCAACACGACAAGGAAGAGTCTATGACACCCTTGCTCATCGAGATACGAACGCTCATCGCCGATGCCCGCACACGCGTGGCAACCACGGTCAATGCGGAGTTGACGCTGCTCTATTGGCAGATTGGCAAGTGCATCAATGCGGAAATTCTGCAAGGTCAGCGCGCGGAATATGGCAAGCAGGTTATTACGGCTTTGGCGCAACAATTGACCGATGAATACGGCAAGGGCTGGGGCTCGCGACAGTTGCGTGATTGCCTGCGTATTGCGGAAGTATTTCCCGATGAAAAAATTGTGCACACACTGTGTGCACAATTGAGCTGGTCGCATTTACGGCTGTTGCTTGGGATTGATGATCCACTCAAGCGCGATTTCTATATTGAGATGGGGCGGCAAGAGCATTGGAGCGTGCGCCAATTGCAGGAGCGGATAGGATCAATGTTGTTTGAGCGCACGGCAATCTCGAAAAAGCCGGAAGAGACCATCGCGCAGGAGCTGCAACTGATGCGGCAGGAAGGACATCTGTCACCGGACATGGCTTTTCGCGATCCGTATTTGCTGAATTTTCTCGGGCTTGCGGATAGCTATTCTGAAAAAGACCTGGAATCAGCCATTCTTGCCGAGCTACAGCACTTCATCATTGAGTTGGGCAATGACTTTGCTTTTATGGCGAGGCAGAAGCGCATCACTATCGACAATCGGGATTACCGCATTGATCTGTTGTTTTTCCATCGACGACTGAAGTGTCTGGTCGCAATCGACCTGAAGATCGGCGAGTTTGAGGCCGCCTACAAAGGGCAGATGGAACTGTACCTGCGATATTTGGAAAAATATGAGCAAATGGACGGTGAGAATTCGCCTATTGGCTTGATTCTGTGTACTGGCAAGAACGATGAACACGTTGAGTTGATGAGGTTAGATCAGAGCAATATCCGCGTGGCAGATTATTTGACTGTGTTACCTCCGCGCGAAACACTGGAAGCCAAGTTGCATCAGTCCATTGCATTGGCAAGGCAGCGAATGCTGGGCAAGGCGGATGAATGAAACTTTCAAAAGTAACTATCGAGCTTTGTCACTTAACGCCAGATCAGGCGTATAAATTATTGAAGCATCTCTGTAGAGAGCGAGTTCCACAAAAACAATGGCTTAGAGAGGATTCGATCTATGTTGAGCGATAATTTATGCGTCATGGCGTATAAATTTATGCGCTTTAACTCCCCCATACCTCCAGACCTTGGCGCCAATACCTCCATAGCTTATCCCGAAACCACCAGAGCTCAGGGCTATACCTCCAGAGCTCGGATAGGAATTTAACTGATTAAACAATTAACCATATGAACGCAACCGCAACCATCATTTCCAAAGTCTGGAGTTTCTGCACCACGTTGCGCGATGACGGGGTGGGTTATGGCGATTATCTGGAGCAGCTTACTTATCTGATCTTTCTGAAAATGGCGGACGAATACAGCCAGCCGCCGTATAACCGCAAGGTGGGCATTCCCGAGGAATACAACTGGCAGAGCCTGAAAGCCAAGCGTGGCGCTGAGCTGGAAGTGCATTATGTGACGCTGCTGCGCGAGTTGGGCAATAAATCCGGAATGCTGGGGCAGATTTTCACCAAGGCGCAGAACAAAATCCAAGACCCGGCCAAGTTGTACCGTCTGATCGATATGGTGAACGAAACCCAGTGGGTGACGATGGGCGCGGATGTGAAGGGCGACATCTACGAGGGTTTGCTGGAGCGCAACGCGGAAGATACCAAGTCCGGCGCGGGACAGTACTTCACGCCGCGCGCACTGATTCGCGCGATGGTGGCATGTGTACGACCAGAACCGGGAAAAACCATCGCTGACCCAGCCTGCGGCACGGGCGGCTTCTTTCTGGCGGCCTATGATTTTCTGGTCGCTGAGCACCCGTTGGACAAAACACACAAAGCATTTCTGAAACACGAAACGTTTCACGGCAATGAAATTGTCGCGAGTACACGCCGCCTCGCCTTGATGAATATGTTTTTGCACAATATTGGCGAGATCGACGGCGACAGCATGATTTCCCCTAACGATGCGCTGGTGGCGGATTCCGGACGCCGCTTCGATTACGTGCTGGCGAACCCGCCGTTTGGCAAGAAAAGCGCGATGAGCTTTACCAACGAGGAAGGCGAACAGGAAAAAGACGATCTGACGTATAACCGACAGGACTTCTGGGCAACGACATCCAACAAACAGCTCAATTTCGTGCAGCATATCCGCACGATGCTGAAAACGACCGGAAAAGCTGCCGTGGTGGTGCCGGATAATGTGTTGTTCGAAGGCGGGGCGGGCGAAACCGTGCGCAGAAAATTACTCGAAACCACCGATTTGCATACGATATTGCGTTTGCCTACTGGCATTTTTTACGCCAATGGAGTGAAAGCGAATGTGCTCTTCTTCGATAACCATGAAGCCAGTAAAGAACCGTGGACAAAGGAAGTCTGGTATTACGATTATCGTACTAACATTCATCACACATTAAAGAAAAAACCATTACGCTTTGAGGATTTGCAGGAATTCATTACCTGCTATAACCCGCTCAATCGCTATCAGCGTAAGGAAACTTGGAACGAACAGAGCAATCCTGAAGGCCGCTGGCGTAAATACAGCTTTGATCAAATCATGGCACGCGACAAAACCAGTCTGGATATTTTTTGGTTGAAGGATAAGAGCCTGGCCGATCTGGATAATTTGCCCGAACCGGATGAGCTGGCCCTTGAGATTATTGACAATCTTGAAGCGGGACTGAATAGTTTTAGGGAAATTGCAGCGAGATTGGAATAAAACCCTTGTAAAAAATGCAACAAATTTAATATCAGTTCTGTCTTGAGGTAGCAATATAGTAACCATCAGATATTATTTGTATTTTCATTTTTTTATAAGACTCTGTTTTTATTGGCGCCCTGAACACGAATCGAACGTGCGACCTACCCCTTAGGAGGGGGTTGCTCTATCCACTGAGCTACCAGGGCAAGCTTGGCATTTTACGCTAATATCACACGATGAATAAACCTGATCAACCAAATCCTGTCATTCCTGTTGTTTCCGGGAAACTACCCCGAACTGTGATTGTTCTCGGATTGGTCAGTTTTTTCAATGACTTTGCTTCAGATATCGTGGTGCCTTTGATCCCTATCCTGTTGGCGACTGTGCTATCGGCGGGTCCGATTGCATTGGGATTGATTGAGGGCGTGGCTGATGCATTGGCCTGTTTTCTTAAATTATGGGCAGGGCGGCATTCTGATGTCATGAGTGGGCGCCGCAAGGGTTTGGCGCTCGCGGGTTACACGCTTTCCAATCTGGCACGCCCTCTGCTCGGATTAGCGGGCTCATGGGTGACGGTTTTGCTGCTGCGCAGCGTTGACCGTATCGGCAAAGGATTGCGCAGCGCTCCGCGCGATGCGATGGTTGCGGATGCAACGCCGTCACATATGCGCGGCTTTGCCTTTGGTTTTCACCGGGCACTGGACAATGCCGGCGCCGTTGCCGGCGGATTGACCGCAGCGGCTATACTGGCGTGGTCTGACCTAAGTCTGAGCGAGGTAATTATGTGGTCAGCCGTTCCCGGCTTTGTTGCGGTGTTACTTTTGGGCGCGGGTGTCAAAGTAGAGCCAAACAGCATCGAATCAGCACCAAAACCAGCGCGAACGTTGCCGCCACTGCGCTGGTCAGCGCTTTCTTTACCGATGCAACACTACTTGTGGGTATTGATGCTGTTTACGTTTGCGCGCGCATCTGAAACTTTTATACTATTGCTGGGTCATCAATTAGGTATTGGCGTGGTTGAATTACTGTTGCTTTGGTCGGCGCTGAATCTTGCCAAAGCGCTTACCTCCACGCAAGGCGGGCAATTGGCAGACCGTTTTGGGCATGGCAGTTTGATTGTGATCGGCTGGTCGTCGTTGGCATTAGCATTTTTAGCGTTGAGCCAAGTGACCGGTAGTTCTGAATTGTGGCTGGTGAGCATTGGCTACGGCCTGCTGATCGGGATGAGCGAAGGTGCCGAGCGCGCGCTGATCAGTGACTATGCGCATGTCAATGAACGCGGCACGGCTTTTGGTTGGTATCATTTGGTCAGCGGTATCGCAGCCATCCCTGCGGGTTTACTGTTTGGGATCGTCTGGCATTATTTCGGTGCTGCAACGGCGTTCTTGCTCGCTGGCCTGTTGGCAATAGCAGCAACCTTATTATTAAGATTATGGGCTTGGCCAAAGCAATACCCCAATAACCCATAAAGACGGAGAAACAATATGGAATGGTTAGTACTTGCTCTATCAATCACGGCGCTAGGCATTATTTTCTGGTTGCTGATCAGACAAAAAGCATCCCTCCAACCAGGCCAGCCAGCCCCGGATTTTAAATTACCGGATCAGCATGGGAATATGCGCACGTTGACGGATTTCCGTGGCAAATGGCTGGCGCTGTATTTTTATCCGAAAGACGACACGCCCGGATGCACCAAGCAGGCCTGCACATTTCGCGATGACCTGCATCAGCTGACAGACTTGGGTGCGGAAGTGGTGGGTGTGAGTGTGGATAACGCCAGCAGTCACGCTGATTTCGCCAGGAAATACCATCTGCAATTTCCGTTGCTGGCGGATCATCAGGCTGAAGTGGCGTTGCGCTACCATTCTCTCATCGATCTGGGAATGTTTAAATTCGCCCGTCGCAATACTTTTCTGATCGATCCGCAGGGGAATATTGCCAAGATTTATCTATCAGCGAACGCAAGACGTAATGCCAATGAAGTCATTACCGATTTAAAACACATACAAGCCACTGAGTGAACAGATTGGTCCAATTGGTTTATGCTCGTTTGATGCCAATCAATGACTCAACATGGATTCCCTTACAAAATATAGCGAGATCATTATCATAGAAGGTGCAAGATGGCTAATTTTACCGAAACGCAGTTATTGCAACTGAAAGCAGCATTACAAAAACGTTATTTGGAATTACAGGAAGAAATCCGCAATGAGCTGGGACATGCGAATGATCCACGCAATGCGGATTTAACCGAGTATTTGAACACTATACCGGATGACATCGATACGGCGCTGGTTGATCGGCAGATCAACGAAATGCGTGAACTGGAAATGTCGATGAAGTATTTAAGGGAACTGGAATTCGGCGATTGCATTGATTGCGAAAATGAAATCGGCTTTGATCGATTGCTTGCTTATCCTTCCGCGCAACGCTGTATTCATTGCCAAAGTGAATACGAAAGATCTTTCCCGCAGGATTCCGGCTCGTCGTTATGAACACAGTGCTTTCTGGCTTATGCGTTAGCTTTGAGTAAAATCAAAATAGCGCCGCCACCGCCATCTTCTGGCCTGGCCTGACAGAAAGCCAGCACATCCGGGCGCTGCATCAGCCAATTACCAATGCGCGTTTTCAACACGGGTTCACGATTCTTCGAACTCAATCCTTTGCCATGAATGATACGCACGCAGCGAAATTTGTTTTGAACACTCTCATCCAGAAAAACAGTCAATTCCTGCCGGGCTTCGTCACGCGTATAGCCATGCAAATCCAAATCATCCTGAATGCCCCAGTAACCACGCCGTAATCGGCGTAAGGTTTGACGCGACAAACCGGGACGCGCATAAGACCATTCATCACCCGCTGCAATTTCCAGTGAAATATGATCGGAAAGCGTATCCTGGGTCAATGTCCGTTCTTGCGCGCTTTTTTTGCGCGGAATCGGAGTAATGTGCGAATCTCGATGAAATACTCTATCAACGTTGGGTAATGGCGCTACATCGCGCATCGCAGCATGAAACAACGCCATCTCGTCTTTGTCTTGATTAGAATCGTCAGTCATTCAATGATACCGAACATCAAGCTGGGCTTGATTTCCGACACTTACTCTTCAGTCTAGTTGAGATTATCCAGATATTTTTCAGCATCCAGTGCCGCCATACACCCACTGGCCGCGCTGGTCACTGCCTGGCGGTAAATATGATCCTGCACATCCCCGGCTGCAAATACACCCGGAATGCTGGTGGCTGTCGCATTTCCCTGATTACCGCTCTGGGTAACAATATAACCACCCTCCATGTTCAACTGTCCGGTAAAAATATCGGTATTGGGTTTATGGCCAATGGCGATGAAAACGCCCTGCAGCGCTATCGTCTGGGAAGATTCATCCTGGGTGCTCTTGATACGCATGCCCGTCACGCCGGAAGTATCGCCCAATACTTCATCCAGCACATGATTGAGCGCCAATTTGATATTCCCGTTGCGGACTTTTTCCATCAATTTATCAATCAGAATTTTTTCTGAGCGAAATTGATCGCGCCGGTGCACTACCGTCACACTGCGGGCAATATTTGCCAGATACAGCGCTTCTTCGACAGCCGTATTGCCCCCCCCTATCACGGCCACGTCCTGTCCTTTATAAAAAAAGCCATCACAGGTCGCGCAACCCGATACGCCTCGCCCCATAAATGCTTCTTCCGAAGGCAGGCCAAGATATTGCGCCGATGCGCCGGTGGCAATAATGAGCGCATCACAGGTATAGGTTCCTTGATCACCGATTAATGTAATCGGTTTTTCAGTCAATTTTGCCGTATGAATATGGTCAAAAATGATTTCGGTGTTAAAGCGTTCCGCATGTTTCTGAAAACGCTCCATTAATTCCGGGCCCTGAACACCCATTGCATCCGCAGGCCAGTTGTCCACATCGGTTGTCGTCATCAATTGGCCACCTTGAGCTAATCCGGTAATCACAACTGGATTGAGATTGGCGCGCGCTGCATACACCGCCGCTGTATAGCCTGCCGGACCAGAGCCTAAAATGAGTAATGAGCTATGTTTAGTTGTCATAATTTATTGATGAAGTAAATCAAGAATGACATTGTACTCGTAAATGACCCAATTGCCTTGCTGGCCCGCATTCTTGGCAATCATTGCTGATCGCTCGGTTGGTGATTTCCTGTTTAATAATAAGTCGGTTGTGTTCAATTCCTGATCTGGAAAATACATTTGTGTGATCAATGTGGCATAGCCTTGTTTAGCGATCTTGAAGTGAATATGTGGTGGCCGGGTCCAGGTTTGGGTCGCTGGATAGGCGCCTGGCATCACGGTTTTAAAGCGGAAAAAGCCGTCGTCATCACTACTGATAATGGCCCATCCCTGGAAGTTAGCATCCGCAGGAGCCGGATTGGAGTCCAGCGGATGATGGTAACGGCCATTGGCATCGGCTTGCCAAATAGCAATCATTGCTTCGGCCAGCGGATGTCCGGCGACATCCGTTATTCGACCGCTAATCAGAATGTACTGCCCCAGCGCACTATCGCCATGTCCATCGATATGGGTTAAATCGGCATCTTTATCAGCCTGATCGTTGACCGGATAAAATGGCCCCTCAGTTTCAGCCGGCGTGGGCAAAGCCAATGCGTTACCGAATCGGCCGCCGCAGCCCAATCCACTCGCCAAGCCCCCTAACAAGCCAAGCTTAATCAGGCATCTTCTGGAAATAATCCGCATATCGTTAGATGCGCTTAGCCTGGCTACTAACGCGGCAGCAAGCGATGCGTTTGCATTTGATTGGCGCCCAGCGAGGTTGACAATTTTCCATGGTCAATGCTGGCGTCCGCAATATCGGTCTCGATATGCGTTGTCCTTTTCCCCGACGAAATTCCCGGCGTAAGCGACAAAGTGTAATTTCGTTCAGAATTTGCCTGATTCCAAACGCGCGTGACGATACCCTGACCAATACCATCTTCGGCTGGTTTCACGGCCCATAGCAAAACATCAGGATCGGAAATGGTTAGCAATGAATAATCCTTTTCACTATAAAATGGCGTCGTTCCGGTCACTGCACCGGTTACGAGCGGATTTTGATGCTCCAGCGAGAATTTCATCGCCGCTGTTTGATTAAATTCCGCATGGGTTTGCAAAGCAAATCGCTGCAAAAACTGCTCATCGCCAGCTTGATCTGGAATCCCCAACCCCTCACCGTCCACCTGCCCACCTGCCAGAATCTTCAGTTGCGGCGTGCGAGTATCAAACTCGGAGCGAGTGCTGTTGCCCAGCTGCATGTAATAGGCATCGGCATTTGACAGTGTGACGCCGACCCCATCACCGGACACATCAGCAAAGTGATTAATGGTTAGCCAGTCATAACGAGCATTTCTCGGTGAATAATGTCCGCCGTCATTCAGCAATTTCGCGCGAATGACCGCGCCCACTTCCTCATGCCAGATATCAGGCGAATTAATATCGAATGAATAACCCCAAGTCAGCATTTCGCCAAAATTTTGCAAAATTTTGTTCTCAATCTCGATGCGATTGAGGTCACGAATCAGTGTGATGCGCGTCGTATGCAAATACGGACTCACGGAAATGACGCGCAAAGTAACACTGACCGCGCCGATATTCTCGACCGCCACACTTCCGCCTTTTCCGCCCAAATCGTTCATCAGCCGATCATTAATCGTGCGCACAAATTCACGATTCCCACGTTGTTTATCAATCAAACTCGTAATAGCGCCTGTGCTTGACACGGTAATGCGGTAAAAATTGTTTTCAATGACATGATTACTGACGAATGCCGCCTTGGAAAAATAACTGCCTGCACCGTTTCTGATTTCAAACACTTTATAACCGACCGAAGGAATATCCCGCGCCAGAATTCTCAGACGCGCTTTTCCATCGACCATCACATACTGCGACGGCATTTCCTGCCCGGATGACACATCAACTACATGTACCAATTTTCTGTCATTAAAGGGCAAATCGACATAATCGGTACGTGCCCAGTTCAAGCTATTAAATACATAAAATCGCGGGTTTGAACCATTGCGAGCAATCAGCTTGCCAAGTTGATTGCTCGCATCATCGTGTAACTTGTCCACATAAGCGGAAATTTCATCGGCGATTTTGCGCTGCCAATTGGCTCTGGCGGTGCGCGTAACCGGACCATCCGCAGTCCAGTTATGTTCATAATACAAGCCAAAATTCAGCATGGCCTTATCGCGTGCCTCGATGCGATTGCTCATGAATGAAGGATCTTGCAAGGAAACCAGAGTTGCTAGCGCATCGGCGTTGCGCAGTTTTTCTACCGCACGCTTAACCTGCGCAGACACTTCCGCCATCGAAGCCGAATAGAGCTCCCATTCATTGCCGTAACTGGCCGCAAAAGTTTCCAACTGCGAACCGTGATTAGTTTCAAAGTCTTGAAAGAAATCAACCTGATTGGATACGATGACCTGACGATTGGGAGTGGTCAATGCCTTTGCAGCGGTGATAAATTCATCATCAGTCGTGATTAAATCATCTTCCCCTTTGCCGAATACGCCAATAATTGGAAAAGGATAGCGCGCTGTGAATAAAGGGTTGGTATCCACAAAATCGACGGCTGCAAAGGGATGTCGGCCTTCAGCGTAACTGCCGAGAGAAGTATTGTCGCCATTGTGCAGTTGCAGCGAATTCCATTTCATCAGAATACGGCTATCATCGCGTCCACCGATATAATAAATCTCTCGCTCGCGGTTGCTCAGGTGAGGCACATGCGAAGCACATCCGCACACGCCTTTCCAAGAATATTTTGCCCCTGAACCCGCCCACAAAGACGATAAGCCATACGGCAAGGTTTGATTTTCCATCGAGATCGCCATCGGAAAATCAACATCATGCGCGCGCTGAATCAAGCCCGGATAATACATACCCCGCAAAACCGCTTCAGCCGGCGTGCCGCCATTGGACAGAACCAGCGCGTTGAGCGGCATGCTGAAATGACCGTCTTTCATGCGCGCAATCAATCGCTGAAACTGCGTTTTGGAGCGATTCTTCTGATAAATCCACATCCAGAAACTACCATCCGCATTCCACCGTGCCTGGTATGGTGGAGGACTTCCCTCGGTTGCATCCATCTGATCGAGATAATAGTCGGTCATGGTCAGAAAAGTATCTGCATACTCAGCCTCATCGGCCGTCCACATATAATCCGTGTGATCATCA
The DNA here is from genome assembly GCA_902826115.1 of uncultured Nitrosomonas sp. Lineage (GTDB taxonomy): Bacteria > Pseudomonadota > Gammaproteobacteria > Burkholderiales > Nitrosomonadaceae > Nitrosomonas. The sequence continues at coordinate 194,699 of CADEDO010000001.1, read as the reverse complement.
GGTGCCAGATAAATCCGCTTTTGTGCAAAGCCTGCTGGAGCAATCAACAGAATCAATAAGCAAGCAAAACTTTTTGACATCAGATTTCTATAATTCAAACGACTGAAGGCGATGGGTAATTTTCTTCTCAGTTTTCTTAATCCCCGCATCATTATCTTGCGGCTTTGATTAAGCGAATCCTTGCGATATGTTCTCAATCGATTGATAAAATTTGTCATCACTTAGCGTCCAGCTCTCCGTAACACTCTGTTTAGTTGCCATCCTGATCCCTTCATGGGTGATATCAGGAACCTGATTCTCAAATCAATTACTAATTTATTGGACATGACGCACCTGCTACAGTTGCATTTCCCATCGTGTCCTCTCAAGATTGAAATTATTCAACAGACGGATTAAAAGTCATTAAAACATAAGCAGGTAAATTACATGGATATTTCTTATATCCTTATCGATTGGATTGTTTACAACCCGGATTAATACAGAATTAGTTCATCAGTATCATCCGTCGAAAAGAATTTACTGGTTGAATAAAGAAAAAACCCAGATCTTTCGTGATAATTCTAATTATTAATAAAAATACAGTGCAGCCTGTGCATTAATTTGGCAGAATTGGATTATTCGGGAATAACCTTTCATTAACCGGGGAAATGAAAATGAAATATAAGAGTCTTCAGGAGTTCAGTGCCTATGTGGCTGAGCGCAATCCTAATCAACCAGAATATATGCAGGCAGTCACTGAAGTCGTGGAGAGTTTGTGGCCGTTCATTACACAACACCAGCGCTACGCTGAACATGGTCTGCTGGACCGACTGGTGGAACCGGAACGAGTGATCATATTCCGTGTATCCTGGGTCGATGATCATGGCGAAGTGCGGGTTAATCGGGGCTATCGGATACAGCACAGCTCTTCCATTGGACCATACAAAGGCGGCATTCGATTTCATCCTTCAGTAAATCTATCCATCCTTAAATTCCTTGCCTTTGAGCAAACATTCAAAAATGCATTGACGACCCTGCCGATGGGCGGCGGTAAAGGGGGATCCGATTTTGATCCTAAAGGAAAAAGCCCCGGTGAAGTCATGCGTTTTTGTCAGGCTTTTATCAGTGAATTATTCCGGCATATTGGTTCTGATACCGACGTTCCAGCCGGAGATATCGGTGTCGGGGGCCGCGAAGTGGGATTCATGGCGGGCATGATGAAAAAATTATCCAATCGCGCTGATTGTGTGTTTACCGGCAAAGGATTGAGTTTTGGCGGATCGCTGATGCGCCCGGAAGCAACTGGTTATGGCACGGTATATTTCGCCCAGGAAGTATTAAAACATGCAGGGCGTTCGCTGGATGGAATGCGTGTTTCCGTATCCGGCTCCGGCAATGTGGCGCAATTTGCGGTTGAAAAAGCCATGTCACAGGGCGCTAAAGTGGTGACCGTTTCTGATTCCAGCGGCACTATCGTCGATGAAGCTGGCTTTACGCCGGAAAAACTGGCGATATTGGCGGAAGTAAAAAATCACCTGTATGCGCGTTTAGATGAATATGCCAGAAGAACCAATGTTACCTTCCTGCCGGGCGCCAAGCCTTGGCACGTGCCGGTGCAAGTGGCATTACCCTGCGCGACACAGAATGAACTTACCGGAGAAGATGCCCGGGCTTTGGTCAACAATGGCGTCATTTGCGTGGCCGAAGGCGCAAATATGCCTTCTACCGCCGAAGCGGTAGAATGTTTCCTGCACAATAAAGTACTGTATGCACCCGGTAAAGCCAGTAATGCGGGTGGTGTGGCAACTTCAGGCTTGGAAATGAGCCAGAATGCCATGCGCCTGTCCTGGACGAACGAAGAAGTCGATGCGCGCTTGAAAGCCATTATGCAGGCTATACATAAATCCTGTTTGAAATACGGCACGAAGGAAGATGGCAGCGTCAATTATGTAGATGGCGCGAATATTGCCGGTTTCGTCAAAGTGGCTGATGCCATGTTAGGGCAAGGCGTCATCTAGATTGTCTAGTAATTGAATAGACTGGCGATAGCAATCACACCGATTAGAAGCATAAACTGGGCTCTTACAGGATTACTGTAAGAGCCCAGTTTAGTTGTAAAATACGCATTCCTGTCCCTTTATTGAATCTCCTTTGGGTTTGCACGCTGAATGGCTATGAGAAATTATCTGTTTGGATTAATCCTTTTAGCTTATGCTGGAACGTTATTCGCTCATCAAGACAGTGATTTCTTAGCCGCCCGGCAAGCATTCCAGAGTGGCGACGCTAAGCGGCTTGAAGAGTATGCGCAGCGGCTGCAAGACCACCCACTCCGGCCTTATGTAGATTATTTTCAATTTCGCATGGTGTTGAATACCATCGATATGGCGTCCGTTCGAGATTTTCTTGCACGCCATGATGGCAATCTGGTTGCCGATCGACTACGTGGTGATTGGCTCAAGCTACTGGGCAAGAATCAGCAATGGCACCTATTTGAAACCGAATATCCCTTGCTGGTCAATAAGGATAATGAACTAACCTGTTATTCATTGCAGCAGCGCTTGCATCGGCAGGATAAAGAGGCATTGACCGAGGCGCGTTCAATGTGGTTTACGTCATCCAGCATGCCCGATAGCTGCACGCCGGTTTTTAGTAGCCTGATTGCCAATGGCAAGATTTCCCGGGAAGATATCTGGACACGCATTAGAATGGCTTTGGAAGAAGGACAAACCGGTGTAGCCGTACACGTCAATCGCTACCTGCCTAGCCACGAAGCCCTGAATAACCCCAACTTGAACAGCGCCGCCAAAAATCCATTGCGTTATCTGGATGCGCAGAAAAACAAAATCACCACTCGCAGCGATCGCGAAATTGCCCTGTTTGCCTTGCTGCGCCTGCTGCGCAATGATACCGATCAAGCCTTCGCCCAATGGCAAAAAATAAAAGGCCAGCTGACCGCATCGGATCGCTCCTATTTTCTTGGTAGATTGGGATATCGAGCTGCCATGCGGCATGATCCACGCGCATTGGGCTGGTACAAGGAAGCCCAGAATACCGGCAAACCCTATTCGCCCTCAGATATCGTACTCGCCTGGCAAGTGCGCGCAGCTTTACGCGCAGCAGACTGGGATATCGTTCTGAAGGCCATCGACAAAATGACCGAAAAGGAACAACAGATTGATGCCTGGCGGTACTGGAAAGCCCGTGCTTTAAAAGCCAAAGGCAATACGCTGGATGCCAATAGCTTGTTGATCCCGCTCAGTGACGAGCATAGCTTTTATGGCCAGCTGGCCAGGGAAGAACTGGGATCGATACTGACCATCGCTGACAAAACTTATCGAGTCAATCAAGATGAAGTCAGCGCAATGGAGCGGAAACCCGGCGTACAGCGTACTTTGGCTTTTTCTCGCATGAATTTGCGCACCGAAGCGTATCGGGAATGGAGTTGGACCATTCGCAATTTTTCTGATGCGGAATTATTGGCTGCTGCAGAAGTCGCCCGTCGGCATGGCCTGTATGACCGGGCCATCAATACGGCCAACAGAACCGTAGCGCAACACGATTTTAATTTGCGCTTTTTGTCGCCCCACCGCAATGAACTCCGCAAAATTCTGCAACAACACGAGCTGGATGAGGCTTGGGTATACGGCCTGATTCGTCAGGAAAGCCGTTTCATTGCAGATATCAAATCGCACGCAGGCGCAGCCGGTTTGATGCAATTGATGCCGGCCACTGCGGAATGGGTAGCCAAGCAACTGGGAATACAGGATTTTCGCCAGAGCATCATCGTGGATGTGAATACCAATCTGAGACTGGGCACTTATTATCTTAAGCATGTGCTGAGCACACTGAATAATCAGCCTTTGCTGGCTTCCGCTGCGTATAACGCCGGACCGGGGCGAGCCAGACGCTGGCGCGACAGTATCCGCCCCCTGGAAGGCGCCATCTACGCGGAGACAATTCCTTTTAATGAAACCCGCGACTATGTCAAAAAAGTCCTGAAAAATTCAATGTACTACGCCAAAGTGCTGGACCATGGGCACGATGCGCCCACACTCAAAGAACGGCTGGGCGTCGTGGCAGCCAAATAATCCACAGGATGCTTTTGATATGATTGATCACAAGACAAATGCCCTGCTGCTGCGTGGTATGGCCCTATTGATGAGTTTGCTGGGCGTACTCACAGCAACCGGCGCCGCAGCCCAGCAGCATCCACAACCGCGCCTACCGACGATTGAATTGACGGCTGGCATGCACGTGATTCAAGCCGAAGTAGCTCAAGGTCCGCAAGAGCAAACCATGGGATTGATGCACCGCCAGACAATGAGAATCAACGAGGGCATGCTGTTCATCTACGACAACCCCAGGATTCTTTGCTTTTGGATGCGAAACACGCTGCTGCCACTGACCGTCGCCTTTATTGCCGACGACGGCAGCATCGTGAATCTCAAGGATATGCAGCCCAAAACCGAACATTCGCATTGCTCCGCCAAACCAGTACGTTATGCGCTGGAGATGAATCAGGGCTGGTTCAATGACCGTGGCCTGAAGCCCGGCTTTAAACTGCGCGGATCCCCATTTTCATCGACACGCGCGCGATAAATTCGTGATCGCGTGCCAACACACAACAAGAATTCAACCATCGCCTCAGCGTCCCCGGCCTCCGGAACGCTGAATAGCCGCAGATGATCGGCTAATCGTTGGACGTGCAAAACCAGCACCAGCAGGCTTTTTAATGCCCGGCTTTTTGCTCGCCTGGTTTCTGGGTGGGTTACGTGAAGGCGCCGCACCACGCGGTTCACCGCCACGACCATTTTTTATCGGCTCGGCTTTAATGCGTGGGTCAGGCTCAAAACCGGCAATCACTCGACTGGGTAATTCGCGCTTGATCAGTTTCTCTATCGCGGTCAACAACTTATATTCGTCGACACACACCAGTGAAACCGCATCCCCTTCCGCCCCTGCACGACCTGTGCGGCCAATGCGATGCACATAATCTTCAGCCACATTGGGCAACTCAAAATTGACGACATGCGGCAACTCACTGATGTCAATGCCACGCGCGGCGATATCAGTGGCGACCAGCACTTGCAACGTGCCCGCTTTGAATTTGGCCAATGCCTGCGTGCGTGCAGATTGGCTTTTGTTGCCATGAATGGCAAGCGCAGGAATGTCATTCGCCGTCAAAAATTCAGCCAATTTGTTGGCGCCGTGTTTGGTGCGAGTAAATACCAGCACCTGTGACCAATGGTGCTGCTTGATCAAATGAGCAAGCAGTTCGCGTTTACGATCCCGATCCACCGGATGCACCACATGCGTCACCTTATCCGCAATCGCATTGCGACGCGCCACTTCGATCAATACCGGCTTATTGAGTAAACTATCCGCTAATGCTTGAATTTCATTCGAGAAAGTCGCCGAGAACAATAAATTCTGCCGCTGCTTGGGCAGTAGCGCGAGTATCTTTTTGATATCCCGGATAAAGCCCATATCCAACATGCGATCGGCCTCATCCAGCACGAGAATTTCAATCTGCGACAAACTCAGCGTGTTTTGCTGCACATGATCCAGCAATCGCCCCGGCGTTGCCACCAAGATATCCACACGGCTCTTCAAACGAGTAATCTGCGGGTTGATATTGACGCCGCCGATCATCATCATCGAACTCAGCTTCAAATATTTGCCGTAATCGCGCACGCTTTCTTCCACTTGCATGGCCAATTCGCGCGTCGGAACCAGAATCAGTGCCCGTATGGGTGGCCGCCCGCTGGATGGCCCTTTGACACTTTTATCCGCAAGGCGGTGCAAAATAGGCAATGTAAAACCGGCGGTCTTGCCTGTGCCGGTCTGGGCGCCAGCCAGTAAATCGCCACCCGCCAATACGGCTGGGATGGCTTGTGTTTGAATCGGGGTGGGAATTGTGTAACCACGTTCAGTGACGGCTCGAATAATCTCTTCAGACAAGCCAAAAGTAGAGAAAGACATAAAACTCCAGGAGGGTTAACGGTCTGTCAGTCCAGTTTAGGCATGACAGTCAGGCAAAGCGAATGAAGGGTAAGGCCATAAATCCAAATCTTATGAGGAGTATAATATGGGCAGAACTTAAAATCTCAACAATCATCGATAAATTTCTTCCATTTTACCATGTATTTACACCACTATTTCGCAGCCACAACGGCTTGTCGCAACGATCGCGATGAGTGATTCTCCCGTCATACGCTGGACTGAGGCCAATGAAGAGAAATTCGCCCGCTGGCGTTCTGAAAAAAACAGCCCGGTTCCCAAGCGCATACTGGTCATTGATGACCGCATGACCGCAGATGCCGCTTACCGCTTGGCTTGCGAAGGCACCGCACTGCTGTGGCGGGGTGATTTCCAGAACGCACGCCAATTACTGCAAGCTTTGGCGCGGCGTATCGATAAAAAACGCCTCGAGCAAACCTCAAAGCTGACAGCCGCCTCTCCCGCCGAAGCCTTTCATCTGCATCGTCAGGCGCAATCGCAACGCGCCCGCACGCTGGGTCAATTGTTGATCCCCTTCGATACGGATCACCGCATTCCGCTCCGCCGCGCACCCGATGTACGATCAGCTTGTCTGGAAGCATATGGTCCCAGCACAGAAGCTTACATTGCTGCACTGCGCGAATTGCAGGGATTGATCGGGGCTTACGAGTGGCGCAAAAAAGGCATCGAGATTCCCGCATTGGAAGGACGGATTCATCCGCATTACGGCGTTTTCGCACCCATCCGCAGCGAGTATGTTCAATTGGTTGCTGAGACACCGCTGCCCAAGCTGATCACAACCCAATCCATCGCATTCGATATCGGAACCGGAACCGGCATATTGGCTGCTGTACTGGCGCGGCGCGGCATCCAGCGCATCGTTGCCACTGACCTGGATGCGCGCGCACTGCATTGCGCGCGCGAAAATTTGACGCGCCTCAATCTGGCGCATCAGGTTGATGTCGTGCAAGCCGATCTGTTCCCGGAAGGTCAAGCCGCGTTGATCGTATGCAATCCCCCATGGCTACCCGCACGACCCAGCTCACCACTGGAACATGCCATTTTCGACCCGGAAAGCCGCATGCTGCGCGGATTTCTGCACGGTTTGCGCGATCATCTGCTGCCGGGAGGCGAAGGCTGGCTGATCTTGTCCGATTTTGCCGAACATTTGGAGTTGCGCAGCCGCGAAGAATTGCTGACTGCCATTGACGCGACAGGGCTGAAAGTATTGAGCAAAAGCGATATCAAACCACATCACCCTCGCGTCTCGGATACCAGCGACCCGCTGCACGCCGCTCGCGCAGCAGAACTCACTTCACTTTGGCGCTTGACAGTCAAATGACAATGAGATGGAACCGCTATAGCTCGGTGTATTTTTTTGCACTGCCCTTGGATTTTGCAACCGGATACTTCAGCGCATTCTTTTCAATCTTATCCAACACGATTTGTTTGACATCCCAATCGTATTTTTCCGCCAACAGAAAAGCAAACGCCAGAACATCGGCCAATTCTTCTTTTACTTTTTCGATGTCGGCTTGCTCGGAAGATTTCCACAGAAAAGCCTCCAACAACTCCCCGGCCTCGATATTCAACGCCAGCGCAAGATCCTTCGCATTGTGAAACTGCGCCCAATCGCGCTCATCGCGGAATTTAAGTAAAGCTTCGGTGATTTGTTTGGTGTCGTTCATTTGAAGAGAATTCTAAGCGCTGATTCATTCAATTACTTTTTGCTCGACACTTTTTTGTTTTTCAAGCTCAGCAATAGATTCCAGTAAATGCAGTGCATTGGCAGGTGAACGAAGTAAATAGGTCGTTCCTTCCATCGCTTGATAATCTTCCAAGGAAATGATCACTACGGGAGCTTTTCTTGCTCGAGTAATAATGACGGGCACATGATCATTGCAAACCTGATCCATTGTTTTGGCTAAATTGGCGCGTGCGACTGTATAGCTGATAGCGTCCATAGAAAACTCACTTACAAGTACATAAAAAGCATAACAAGATTAGTCATACATAATCAAAATATCAAACAAAGGCCATAAGTACGAAAGAATTTGAATCTCTTCTGGTTTAATTCCTCGCCCTTCGGGGGTATTTTATTCTTACTTTGTGAACTGTAAGTGTTCTTTCACGATAATAGCTATCGTGGCCACTGTTCGAGTTGTTCTATCCACTTCCGGAAAAGTGGACACTCTTGACGAATAGCATCGAGTCCAATTTCAAGTATTGCCAAAGTTCCCATTAACGGTTTCTCATAGTTTGGAACCAAATTTATAATTCGCTTGGATGGTGCTGTTAGCGGAGAGTCGTTGATCTCCTCGGGAGTTGCAAACTGGTTGCGGATAGCCTGAAATTTCGGCGACAATTCAGGCTTCCCAATACCTAACCCAAGTTTATCAGTATCACTGAATAATAATCCCTCAAACTCATACATCATGACGTAAGGTACAAAACGCGCTTGCTCAAATCCGTTACCCATCTCATTGCAAATATCTGCCAGCAACGCGCGTTCGACTGAAGCTGCCTTTTCAGAGAAAGCCAGTTGCGCTGTGCCAGCGCGCCCCGGCCACGCTCTTTCGCCTGTTTGAGGTAGCGCATAAAAATCTACCATCATCGTTGAAAAACACTCAGCATCTTCTTTAAGGTGGTTCAGAATATCCTTGCGTACCGTGTTCCAGGCTCGAATACCGCCTCGCCGATCACGCTGGCGTGCATTGCCGATAAGCCGTGCGCTGATCTTCGTGTATCCATATCCGTAAAGATAAGAGGCCAATACTTCGTTCACAAAGGTTTCTTCTGTCTCACCCTCGACATGAATCAACAGCCTAGACATGAATTCACTCGGCTCCGGGGCGACCGCCCAGTTCATTTTTCTCCCACAACTGACCCAGACTATAATCTTGCAACCATCCCTTTAGTTTAACTGGATCAAGTCGAGTGAATTGTGTGCCTCCATCCACTCGATCTGCCACCAACACATCTTCCGGTTGGAAATGGTCAAGCAAAAATGGGGACTGTGTAGATATGATTACTTGTTTGCCAGAAACCTGCTTAATCAGTGATGCCAGCAAAGTAATGGCATAAGGATGCAGTCCAAGTTCAGGTTCATCAACCAAAATCACCGATGGTTGATAATCCTTTGGTTGAAGAAATAGCGTTCCCAACGCAATAAATCGTAATGTCCCATCAGAAAGTGCAGATACATCGAAATAAGCTTCTGAACCTTTGTGTTTCCACTCCAATCTGATTTTTTCCGGATTCAGTTGCTGCGGCTCCAATTGAAAATCGTCAAAGAATGGTGCTACTCGCTGTACGGTACGACGAATGAGACTGTACGAAGTGTTGTGCTTTTCGCGCAAGAAATAAAGAAATGCTGCTAGATTAGAACCATCTGGACGTAAATAGCGATTGTCATTGACATCCGCCGTGATTTTCATCGGTGATGTGGAGCTAGTATCATGAAAATGATAAAGTCGCCAGCGATCGAGATGATCGCGCACATAGCTGGCTATCTTTGTAGATTTTTGTGCACTGATACCAGCTTCTTTTCCAATTCTGGGAAGACCTTCGCCCATAGGACCAGGGTATTTCGATTGATTCCAGTAGTATACTGATTCTGAGAGTGGAACCAGTTCATCTGCATCAGTAGACACAAGCTTAATTTCGTATTCATTAGTTTCATCTTGGAATGAAATACGGATCTGAAGAAGCTTTGTTGTTTTCGCACCAAAATGCAACACTTTGTCAGCCCCACCTGCCTTGATCACATAATCTTGTAGATGCCCTTCTCTGATTGCATGCAAAAAGGAAAAAACACCAATGAAGTTAGACTTACCGGAACCATTCGGTCCGATAACTACATTGATAACTCCTAGCTTCAACTTCTCAACGGAAGCAATACTCTTAAAACCTTTAACGCTAATAGTATTTAGTTCTGGCATAAGTTTCTTTTTTTCGTTTCAATTCTACTTGATCCAGCTTTCAGGTTTGTCCGCTTTTTCCAGATGTTCCATAGTCAAGTATTTCTCTTCCATTTCATCGAAATGTTCCAGAATCGCTTCGCGCACGTAATAGATTTTAGTGCGCCCGGTTTTGGCAGCTAGCTTAGCCAGACGATTTTCAATTTCTTCAGGTAGTTTGAGTGCTAACATTTTGCGTATCTTGCTTGTCAGTTAACTGAGTTTCTGGTTTACCTTCATTTGTCATTCCGAACATAGTGAGGAATCTTTGGTAATTAACAGTACAGATTTCTCGCTATGCTCGAAATGACAGTAATTCAGATGCTACGTATGTCCATGTGTTACCGACTAATCGGCTTATACCGAATCCGTTTCGGTTTCGCGCCTTCTTCACCCAGGCGTTTTTTCTTGTCGGCTTCGTATTCCTGGTAGTTGCCGTTGAAGAAGGTCCATTGCGATTCGCCTTCCGCGGCGAGGATGTGGGTAGCGATACGGTCGAGGAACCAGCGGTCGTGCGAGATGACCAGTACGCAACCGGCAAACTCGAGCAGCGCGTCTTCCAGCGCGCGCAGGGTTTCCACGTCGAGGTCGTTGGAAGGTTCGTCCAGCAGCAGCACGTTGCCACCGGAAATCAGTGTTTGTGCGAGATGTAAGCGTCCACGCTCACCGCCGGATAGTTGGCCGATGATTTTTTGCTGATCGCCGCCCTTGAAGTTAAAGCGGCCAAGATAAGCGCGTGCCGGGGTGGTGTATTTGCCGACCGTGAGGATGTCGTTGCCGCCGGAAATGGCATCGAACACAGTTTTGTCATTGTCCAGCGTATCGCGTGCCTGATCGACATGTGCGATTTTGACAGAGGGACCGATTTTAACGACGCCGGAATCGGGTTGTTCCTTGCCGGTAATCAACTTGAACAGAGTGGATTTACCCGCGCCGTTCGGGCCGATGATCCCGACGATAGCGCCCGGTGGCACTTTGAAGCTGAGATTATCGATCAACAGCCGGTCGCCGTAGGCTTTGGAAACATTGTCAAATTCGATGACTTCGTTACCCAGGCGCTCACCGGCAGGGATGAAAATTTCCTGGGTTTCGTTGCGCTTCTGGTATTCCTGCGAATTGAGTTCTTCAAAACGGGCGAGTCGCGCTTTGGATTTGGCCTGACGGCCTTTCGGATTTTGCCGCACCCATTCCAGCTCTTGTTTCATCGCCTTCATGTGCGCATCGATCTGCTTGTTTTCCTGCTCCAGCCGGGCTTCTTTCTGCTCCAACCAGCTTGAGTAATTACCTTTCCACGGTATGCCATGACCGCGGTCGAGTTCCAATATCCATTCGGCGGCGTTATCGAGGAAGTAGCGGTCGTGGGTCACCGCCACGACTGTGCCGGGAAAGCGCACCAGAAATTGCTCGAGCCATTCCACGGATTCGGCATCCAGATGGTTGGTCGGCTCGTCCAGCAGCAGCATGTCCGGTTTCTCCAGTAACAATTTACACAATGCAACGCGGCGCTTTTCCCCGCCGGAGAGGTGCTTGATCACGGCATCCCAGGGCGGCAGGCGCAATGCATCGGCGGCAATTTCCATCTGATGTGACGCATCGCTGCCAGCAGTGGCGATGATCGCTTCCAGACGCGCCTGTTCTTCTGCCAGGGCATCAAAATCAGCGCCTTCTTCGGCATAAGCGGCATACACTTCATCCAGTTTTTTCTGTGCCTGCATCACTTCACCCAAACCTTCTTCCACCTCCTCGCGCACAGTATGCTCGGGGTTCAGTTGGGGTTCCTGTGGCAGATAACCAATGCGAATGTTGGGTAGACGTTGTACTTCACCGTCAAATTCCTTGTCCGCGCCCGCCATGATACGCAACACGGTGGACTTACCGGAACCGTTCAAGCCCAGCAAGCCAATCTTTGCGCCGGGAAAAAAGCTGAGTGAAATATCTTTGATGATTTGACGCTTGGGAGGAACTATTTTGCTCACGCGGAGCATCGACATTACATATTGAGCCATGGGTTTAATCTTTGTTTAATGGGAAAAAATAACAGGTTTTCGATAAGGGCTGAGTTTAGCGCACGTTTTCCGGCAATGAAAGAAGCGATTGCACAGAGGTCATTCATCGGGTACGCGAGTGATCGACACAAATTTATGATTTTCATCAAAAACCAATTCAAACGTACCATGCACTCCATTGCTCCGCACCACGGAACGCAGGATATTGGCTGGGAATCTTATGATGCGACCATCGGTGGCTTGTGCCACCACCTCTTCCACGGCTCCTTCGTAATAGGCTAAGAGTTCATGCGAAAAGATTTTGAGAACAACCCGCAAACGCTGATGCATCTGACAACCTCACAGTTTCCTTAGACCGGCCTTGCGCCGTCAAAAGTGCTCACCATCCTCCAGGTAGCGCCACTGGCCTTCAGGCAAATTGCCTAATTTCACTTTGCCAATGCGCACGCGCTTCAAGCCGGTAATTTTCAGATTCACCAACTCACACATGCGGCGAATTTGGCGCTTTTTACCTTCGTGCAGAATGAAACGCAGTTGATCCTGATTTTGCCAAGTGACCTGCGCACGCTTGAGGGCTTTGCCATCCAGACTCAAGCCGAAATTCAGCAGCGCCAGATTTTCCTTGGATAGAGTGCCGGAGACTCGCACCAGATATTCTTTTTCAATCTGAGAATCTTCGCCGATCAGCTGCTTGGCAATGCGGCCATCCTGCGTCAACACCAACAAGCCTTGCGAATCGATGTCCAGCCGACCGGCCGGCGCCAGATTCCTTAAATGCGCGGGTTGAAAGCGCTTGGTGGATGGTTGACTGATAAACTGATTTTCCGGCTTGATCAACACCACGGCTGGCTGATAACCGGGCTCTGGCTGCCCGGAAACATAGCCGATGGGCTTGTTTAGCAATAGCGTCACCAATTGAGTCTGTTGCATCTGAGCCGCTTTATTCAGCTTGATTTTCTGCGTGGGATAAATTTTAGTGCCCAATTCAGAAATTTGCTCGCCATCGACAAATACCCAGCCCAGTTCAATATAGCGGTCCGCCTCCCGGCGCGAGCAGATGCCTTGTTCGGACATGAGTTTGGATAAACGAATTTTTTCCATGAGGCGGTTATAATATGGGCAACGCAAAAGATGAATGGGCACTCGGTGTTATCTATTATAAAGGGAATCCACCGATCATTCTTAACATCATCACGAGGATAATTATGGAAACGACCGCAGAAATACTGGAAAAAGCGCGACAACGCGCAAATGAAATGGGACTTCCTTACAAAGGGGCATTGTTGCCAATGGAAGCTTATCGAGTGTTGCAGGAATCTATGCAAGCTCAATTGGTGGATGTGCGTTCCCGTGCTGAATTGGACTGGGTCGGGCGCATTCCTGGCGCAACCGAAATCGAGTTACGATCCTATCCCGACATGCAGCCCAATCCCCATTTTCTGAATCAATTGACAGAATCCGTTGATAAAACATTGCCGGTATTGTTTATCTGCCGCAGCGGCGCGCGCTCCAATCAAGCCGCAATGATCGCCAGCCAAGCCGATTTTACCGATTGCTACAACATCCTTGAGGGCTTTGAGGGTGATAAAGACGAAAACGGCCATAGAGGCAAAGACTCCGGCTGGAAAGCGGCCGGATTACCATGGGTGCAAAGCTAGGGTAGCCGATCAGGCTGTGTGATGCGGTATGCCAGAGCGTTCTACATCGTGCGCCAATCACCAGCCCAGTACCAACTTTAACCACATACATCGATAAAAAATAAATAATAGTCATGCATACATCACGTCATTGGGCATTAATTACGGGACCTCTGCTTGCCGCAGGGCTAGCCTGGGGTATGAGCGTATCCGGCTGGGATGCTAAAGCCTGCTGGACGGGTGGAGTAGCGATGCTATGTGTTGTTTGGTGGATTTTCGAACCGATCCCGATTCCGGTGACTTCGCTGATTCCATTGGTGATTTTCCCATTGGCTGAAGTACTGCCCAAGGAAGAGATCGCCAAAGCCTATGGAAGCGATTTGGTGTTGTTGATGCTGGGCGGATTTATGCTGTCAGCGGCTATGGCGCATTCCGGGACGCATCATCGGCTTGCGCTGGGATTGATAAGGCTGGTTGGCGGCAATAGCAGTCGGCGCATCGTAATGGGTTTTATGTGCGCATGCGCAGCGCTCAGTATGTGGATTTCCAATACCGCCACCGCCTTGATGATGCTGCCGCTTGCACTGGCTGTGATCGATCGCAGTGAAGATAAGAAGCTTGCGCTACCCTTGTTATTATCCATCGCATACGGAAGCAGCATAGGCGGTGTAGGCACGCCGATTGGCACAGCGCCCAATCTGGTTTTCATGCAGGAATACCAGAACTTTACCGGTACAACGGTCAGCTTTGTTCAATGGATGGCCTGGGCAATCCCTGTGGTGCTGTTGATGATTCCACTGGCAGGCTTGTGGCTGACGCGCAACCTGGACTACGTCGGTGAATTGACCATGCCCTCGACAGGCTCGTGGCGCACGGAAGAAAAACGCGTATTGATGGTTTTTGGCATCACTGTGCTGGCTTGGGTCACACGTACCGAGCCATTTGGCGGCTGGAGTCTTTGGTTAGGCATGAAAGGAGCCACGGATGCTACCGTTGCGCTGCTTGCCGTGATCACCCTGTTTCTGATTCCTAATGGCAGAAGTGGAAAATTACTCGATTGGGAGACTGCCGTGAAGGTTCCTTGGGGCATCCTCATTCTCTTCGCGGGTGGCATTGCCATAGCTCAGGCGTTTGTTGAATCCGGATTATCCAAATTCATCGGTGAGCAGTTAACGGTACTTTCCGAATTGCACCCGCTGGTGCTTATTGCAACGATTGCACTGGCCGTCACTTTTCTGACCGAAGTGACCAGCAATACAGCGACAGCCCTGTTATTAATGCCGATTCTTGCCCCTGCCGGGCTGGCTGCGGGTGTTGATCCGGCTTTATTGATGGTGCCGGCTACCATCAGTGCCAGTTATGGATTCATGATGCCTGTGGGAACGCCACCGAATGCCATTGTTTTTGGGACCGGCATGATTCCAATGGCGCGCATGGCACGCGAAGGACTTGCGCTTAATTTTATTGGGATCGCCGTCATTTCGACGGTATGTTATTTATTAGTCCCATAGAAATTTATCAACAAATCCTTTCCGCCAATTAATTAGTTAGCGAAGATAAAATCTTCCAGAGTCAGTGCTGTGCCGACAACTTTGATCGCCATGTCAACATCGCCACTGCCGTTGCCATCGTGATCAACTTCGACTAGTTGAGTTACTCCATCGCTGGTTACGCGGATTTCCGTGATGCCTGTCCCTGTAAACGCGCTAGTTCCAATGAAGGCGCGTGTCGCCGTTATATTCCATGATTGCAGACTAATGGTATCTTCTGCGCCATTGAAATCGAGAATGACATCAGGTGCCGCAACCGAGGAATCGTATTCGCCCGAGAAGGTAAATAAATCTACACCAGCCCCACCTGACAACTGGTCGCTACCCCAAGATCCTGTTAGACGGTCATCTCCCAGCCCACCACTCAGCGTGTCATTACCAAAACCACCCCGAAGAATATCATTACCACTCCCGCCATCTAAATTATCACCGGCATTATCAACCGGGTCGCTGAACAGCGAATCGTTACCGTCGCTTCCAAACAGGCTATCACTGCCCTTACTGGCATGCATCCAATTATCGCCATTTGTGCCAATAATCGTATCGTTGTAATTGGAACCATAAATTTGTTCGATATTGAGGATCGTATCGATTCCAGCGCCTTTCGTGTCTTGCGCTCCCGTCAAGCGCAAATCGAGCTGAACACCTTGAGTTCCCGTTAAATTGCGATAATCAACCGTGTCGATACCAATTCCGCCATTCACGACATCATTTCCGGTTCCTCCATTGTCTGGAGCAATCCGGTCATTTCCGATACCACCCTTCAGATTATCGTTGCCACTTCCACCTTCAATAACGTCATGACCATCGCCGCCATCCAAATTGTCGCTACCTTCACCGCCCGAAAGAATATTGGCGGCACTTGAGCCGATAAGCGTGTCGTTGAACCTGGTACCCGTAACATTCTCGATATTGACGATCGTATCCCTCCCTGCGCCACGCGTATCCTGTGCGGTAACAATGCGCAAATCAACGCGTATGCCGCGAGTGGCTCCTGATAAGCCATAATCGACAGTATCCAGTCCATCGCCACCATCAATATAATCGGCACCGATCAATCCATTGTCAGGACGCAGGAGATCATCCCCGCTACCTCCAAACAACCGGTCGTTGCCTGAACCACCATCGAGCAGATCATTACCGCCAAGACCGCTCAACGTATCTTTTCCTGTACCGCCGATCAGCGTGTCGTTGCCATCAAGCCCCGTGATCGTATCATCGCCCGCCAAACCGTCAATCAGATCACCCAATAGATATTGGGCGTTAATAATGTCATTGCCTGTCGTACCGAAGGTAAAGGTAGTTGCTTTTGCATTGATTGTCATTTTCTGTTCCTGGAATAGTTTATTAAAAAATATTATGTGATTTTTTAATAACTCAGTCAATGAAAATGTAAGAATAAAACCAGTAGTAGTGTAGGATAATATGAAATACGACTCTGAATCACTTAGATTCAGCGTATTTGCATCCCTAAGCATGCGGACTGTAGCGTTTTTCTTACGGGAAAAAGTGAATCAGGTTTCGCAAAATGCACGACCGCTGTGACTTTACGTAATGCCATAACCTGCTTGAAGGTTTAGCGCAAGATAACGGTGGAGATAAAACAGAAACATGGAAAATTCTGGTTGGAAGGTAATGGAATTACCATGGTTACAGAATAAGGAATTTGACCAAGCTGATTACTATCATTTTCCCTTTGATTTTGAAAAAATCAACGGATAACGGACCGAAGCGGCTTAGCAAATTTGCAGAATATTTCGATACTATGAACGGAAATTGAAAGAATCCCGCTTTACACCTCTGACCAGGCAATAACGCCTGTATAGGCGGTTGTCAGAATAATGATGCCAAACACGATGCGATACCAAGCAAACACGGTAAAATCGTGATTGCTGATAAAGCGCAGTAAACCACGCACCGCCAACAGCGCACTGATAAAAGCAGCCACAAAACCCACGGCAAACATGCTCAGGTCATTCCATTCCAGAAACTCGCGGTGTTTGTAAACATCATAAAATGTAGCCGCAAACATGATAGGAATGGCCAGGAAAAATGAAAATTCCGTCGAGGCCTTGCGCGACAAGCCGAAAAACAGGCCACCAATAATCGTAGCGCCCGAGCGGGAGGTGCCAGGTATCAGCGCCAGACATTGTGCCAAGCCAACTTTTAACGCGTGCTTCCAATCCATGTCATCGACTTGCTCTACTTCGATGACATGCTCTCTGCGTTCCGCCCATAAAATCAGCAAGCCGCCGATAATCAACGCCAGCGCAACCGGCACGGGATGAAACAAATAAAGCTTGATGGTTTTGATGAACAACAGCCCCATAATGGCAGCCGGCATGAATGCGATTAGCAGGTTGATCACAAATCGATTGGCGGCTTTACTTGAACCAATACCCAATACAACTTCGGCAATTTTGCTACGATATTCCCAGCAAACCGCCAATATGGCACCCAGCTGAATCGCAATGGTAAAAACCATCGCACGTTCATCGTTGAAATCGAGCAAATCGCCTACCAGAATCAAATGACCGGTAGAAGAAACGGGCAGGAATTCAGTCAATCCTTCAACAACGCCCAGGATCAATGCTTTAAATAATAAAATGATATCCATACGTTGTTGTTATGCTTTTATAAAGTTGAAATTAACTAGCATCCTACCATCGGCATTACAATTTACTGTAAATCTCCGCACCCTTTTCTTTGAATTCCGCTGATTTCTGCGCCATTCCCAGGGTCAATGCTTCTTCTTCAGCCACCCCTTGATTGGCAGCATATTCCCGCACATCCTGGGTGATTTTCATGGAGCAAAAGTGTGGTCCACACATAGAACAGAAATGCGCTACTTTTGCGCCATCCTGCGGTAGGGTCTCATCATGGAATTGTTGCGCTTTGTCTGGATCCAAGCTGAGATTGAATTGATCTTCCCAGCGGAATTCGAAACGCGCTTTGGAAAGTGCATTATCCCGAATCTGCGCACCGGGATGGCCTTTAGCCAGATCCGCTGCATGCGCGGCGATCTTGTAAGTAATGATACCGTCCTTGACATCATCCTTGTCCGGCAAGCCTAAATGTTCTTTAGGCGTTACATAACACAACATCGCCGTGCCGTACCAGCCGATCATCGCCGCGCCAATCGCGGAGGTGATGTGATCATAACCAGGCGCGATATCCGTTGTCAGCGGACCCAAGGTATAAAAAGGCGCTTCATCGCAATATTTCAATTGCAACTCCATATTCTCCTTGATCAGATGCATCGGTACATGGCCGGGACCTTCTATCATGGTTTGAACATCATGCTTCCAGGCAACCTGCGTCAATTCACCCAATGTTTTCAGTTCGGCAAATTGCGCTTCATCATTGGCATCATAAATGGAGCCGGGACGCAAACCATCACCGAGCGAGAAGCTGACATCATAAGCCTTCATAATCTCGCAAATTTCTTCAAAATGCGTGTACAGGAAACTTTCCTTATGGTGTGCCAAGCACCATTTCGCCATGATGGAACCGCCACGAGAAACGATACCGGTCATACGCTTTGCCGTCATAGGCACATACGCCAGACGAACGCCCGCATGGATAGTAAAATAATCAACACCTTGCTCCGCTTGCTCGATCAGCGTATCACGGAAAATTTCCCAAGTCAGCTCTTCCGATTTGCCGTCGACTTTTTCCAATGCCTGATAAATAGGCACGGTACCAATGGGAACAGGGCTATTGCGAATAATCCATTCGCGCGTTTCATGAATATTCTTGCCGGTGGATAAATCCATCACCGTATCGCCGCCCCAGCGAATCGCCCAGGTCATTTTTTCAACTTCTTCCTGAATACTGGAACCCAATGCGGAATTGCCAATGTTGGCATTGATTTTCACCAGGAAATTACGTCCGATGATCATCGGCTCGGCTTCCGGGTGATTAATATTCGCTGGAATGATGGCACGCCCTCGCGCCACTTCCGCACGCACAAATTCTGGGGTGATCAGTTTGGGTAACGATGCACCGAAATCCTGCCCGGGATGTTGGCGGGTCAATAAATCATGATGCTGCGCATTGAAGGCTTCAACGCGCTGATTTTCACGGATGGCAATATACTCCATCTCAGGTGTAATGATTCCGCGGCGCGCGTAGTGCATCTGCGTTACATTCAATCCTGTTTTGCTGCGTCGCGGATGACGTTGCAAATTAAAGCGCATACCGGCCAACTTGGGGTCTTTCAAGCGCGCTTGGCTGTAGGCGGAATTATGACCCGATAATATTTCGGTATCATTACGTTCCTCGATCCATTTTTCACGCAATGCAGGCAAACCGGAACGGATATCGATCTTTACCGCAGGATCCGTATAAGGGCCTGAAGTATCATAGACCCAGATGGGAGGATTGGTTTCTGCACCAACGCTGGTTGTCGTGTCGCTCTGCTTGATTTCACGCATGGGAACCTGGATATCGGCCCGGGAGCCTTGAACATAGATTTTGCGCGAGTTGGGTAACGGCTTTACCGCCGCCTCATCGACTTGAGCTGTCGCATTGGAAAAATTTTTTTGGTTTAAAACTGTAATACTCATAATATAGTTGCTCCTTAAGATGCCATAAAGAGCGGGAGGATTAATCCCAGCTTCCCTACGGCGGCATTATCCGCGTCAGGTATTAAGGGACTATCTCACCGAATATCAGAAAATCTGAAAACGGACCCCTAGCTGATGCTGTGAAGCTAATGGAAATGTGAAATAATTGCAAGTCTTACCTCAATTAAGAATACGGATCTAGAAATGAATCTTGAAGAAACTCGATTTAATATGGTTGTGCAACAAATCCGCACATGGAATGTGTTGGACGATAGTGTCCTGGATTTATTGTACAAAATTCGGCGCGAAGAATTTGTACTGCCCGCCAATCGTGCAATGGCTTTTGTCGACATGGAAACTCCTTTGGGTCATGGTCAAGTCATGCTGGCTCCCAAAATGGAAGCGCGCATTTTACAGGAACTCCACGTGCAGAAAACAGACAAAATTCTTGAAGTTGGAAGTGGCAGCGGCTATCTGACGGCCCTGTTGGCTGAAAAGGGCGCACATGTTTATAGTGTCGAAATCGTGCCTGAACTAAAAGCCATGGCAGAAAATAATCTTAGAACACACGGAATTACTAACGTAACGGTCGAGCAAGGCGATGCTGCGCAAGGCTGGTCTAAACATGAACCATATGATGTTATCGTGTTAACCGCATCAACCCCGGTTTTACCCGAAACCTTTTTGAAAAGCCTCAATCCGGGCGGACGATTATTTGCAATTGTCGGTGAAGATCCCGTGATGGAAGCTTTGTTGATTACTTGCACAGCACCTGGCGAATTCAAAACCACTCAGTTGTTTGAAACCTGCACGGCTCCTTTCATCAATGCATTGCAACCAGCAAGGTTTACCTTTTGAGTATTAGAGAAATTGTGTGTGCTATTTATCACAGCGATCAACCTATTGTTGAAATATCATCAGCTCCGAACTGCTATCGGAAAATCAAATGAAAATCTCGCAATTGGTTTTTATCCTCTTCTTAGTCATTGTAGGATCTTCTTCTCTACAAGCTGCGGATTTGATGAGTGTCTATCAAGAAGCTTTAGCGCAGGATGCTCAGTACCGATCCGCACGCGCTGCCTATGAAGCTGCGCAGGAAAAGCTACCGCAAGGCAGGGCCAAACTGATGCCGAATATCACGCTATCGGGAACGCGCACTGTTCAGCAAGTGGATGCAAGCAATGTGGGCGTGGGGAACATTAATCCGCAGGAAGTCACCATTCAAAGTCGGGGCGTGACGCTATCAGCGACCCAACCGCTGATCCGGGTTGAAAATTTCATTATTTATGCGCAGTCGAAAATAGAGGTCAACAAAGCAGACGCACAATTTGTTGTGGCTGCGCAAGATTTGATTCTACGTGTATCGCAAGCTTATTTTGATGTATTGGATGCACAAGTTGATGTGGAAGTGGCGGAAGCGCAAAAGCAAGCTATTTTCAGGCAACTGCAACAAGCCAAGCGCAATTTTGAAGTCGGCGTTTCAACCATTGTGGACACTAAAGAAGCGGAAGCGCGGTATGATTTGACTACTTCACAAGAAATTGCCGCGCGTAATGCATTGGAAATCAAGAAGCGCACTCTGCAAGGCATCATAGATCGCTTTCCTGAAAATCTTGTCAGTGCCAAGGAAATTGCATCCGATTTGACTCGTTTGCAGTACAGCAGCATGGATGAATGGGTACGTGTTGCTGAAGATAAAAACTTTGCGCTAAAAATCCAGCAAGCTGCGTATGATATTGCTCATCAGGAAGTCAAAAAAGCCTGGGCACAGCATTATCCGACCCTGGATTTGGTTGCACAATATAGCGATCAAACCGGTGTCGGTGGCGCCATCACGGGTCGCGGCATTGATCTCACGTCAAAATCAATCGGATTACAACTCAACATCCCTCTGTTTCAAGGCTTTTCTATCCAATCCCGCGTCCGTGAAATGCTTGCTCTTGAGCAAAGAGCATTACATGACCTGGAAAGCGCCCGACGCAATATCACACTGCAAATACGCCAGCAATATCTCAATGTCACCAATGGCATTGCGCAAGTAAAGGCGCTCAAGCAAGCATTAATATCCAGTCAAAGCCAATTAGATTCAACCATTCTCGGGCAAGAAGTCGGTGTCAGAACGGAAGTCGATGTCCTCAATGCGCAGCAACAGATGTATTCTGCAAAACGTGATCTGGCTAAGGCCTATCACAGCTACCTGATGTCAAGATTGCGATTGAGCGCGGAAGCAGGCGAATTGGATGAGGATACTTTAATCCAGATCAACGCCATGCTTGTCAAATAGCGGAAAAACTTCATATTCTTACAGCAATACTCTCAACCAGTAAAAACTGGTACACATCAATCAGACAATCAAGCCGCCGATGGAGCAAATTCAATGCCTCGCTCGGCGAATGATACCGTAATCCGGGTATTGATCGCATTCTGAACTTCCATCCGATCACCCACGGCATTCACAAACACGCGCAATTCAAACTCGAGCGCGTTAGCGCCAAAACCCACAAACCAGCACGATGGCTCGGGCTCGGTCAGCACCCGCTGATCCCTGATGGCGGCTTGTAACAGTATCGACCGCACAGCCTCAACATCACTGCCATAGGCAACTCCCACCTTGATCACGACGCGAGTGATCGTATCGGTCAATGTCCAGTTGGTCAGTTGGCCGGTAATGAAGGTTTTATTGGGAATCACAGTCTCCTTGTTGTCGAAATCAAGAACGGTCGTGGCGCGGGTACGGATACGCGTAACTCGGCCAGAAAAGCCGCCGACCGTAATCACATCGCCGACCCTGAATGGCCGCTCGAACAGCAGAATAATACCGGATACAAAATTGGCGAAGATTTCCTGCAAGCCAAATCCAAGGCCGACCGTCAACGCCGCCGCCATCCACTGCAATTGTGACCAGCGCATGCCCAGAAAGCCCAGTCCCACCAACGTACCACCAATGACAATCACGTAACGCAGCACGCTGGTAATGGCATAACGCGAAGCGGCATCGATGCGGATATGCGATAACAAGCTGATTTCGATCAATCCCGGCAGGTTGCGAGCGCCGGCAGTGGTCAACGCCAAGGTGACGATGCCCAGCAGCATCGCCATTACCGTAACAGGTTGCTGAATCGTGGCGCCATCGGCACCGGTTTCGCTGAAATGCCATAAAACGATTTCATCCAGCCGGGTAATAGCCGGCAGCAGATCAACCCATACCCAGATCAGGCCCAGCGCCAGCAAGCTAAGCCTCAGCACACGCAACAACCGTTGCGTTTGGGTGTTGACTTGTTCCAACGTAATGTTCTCGTCCGGTTCCGGCGTGACTTCCTTGGATTCCTCAGCCGCCTGGACTGCAGCCTGGCGCCGCTCCTCCAACCTGCGCAACGCCAGACGCCGCTCGCCGAGCAGAAACCAGCGCGCCAGCATACCCAGCGCGATTGCAATGACAACGATCACGTTGAAGCTGGCCAGCAGTGACTGCACTATCATACCCGCTGAAAAGACGTAACCGGTCAGTGCAAGCACAGCAACCGTGAGCAGCGATAGCGGCAGCAGGATGCGCAAGAATTGACGCAACGAGGAAGGTTCGCTGACGACTCCCCGGATCACCCAGAGCCGGCCAACATCCAGCAAGCGCCACAGAATCCAGGCAAGTATCACACAAATGAGCACGATTGCCAGCCGCGCCTGCACATCGATGGCTAAATCAAGTTTGCGAATGAACGCCAGCGAGCTGACAAAATACAGCGGGAACACGATCACTGCCACAGACAGCCAACGCCGCAACGCACTACGCCGTTGCTTGGTCCAACGAAAATGCGCATGACCAAGGCCGCGTTCCATGCTGGTCCAACGTAACAACTGCAGCGCCAATACCGGCAACACCATCAACATGCAGGTCTGGCCTAAAGAATGACTGAAACGCCCAGGATTACCGATATCCTGCAACAATTGTCCTGACAGCGCAAATGCAACGGGTATGGGCAAAGCGGCCAGAAGAGTCCAGCCCAGCACCTTGACGGTAATCTGGTAACTATCCTTGCGAATCTGGTAAGTATCTGTCGCCATTGCTTCAATCCGGCCCGGAGCACGGCGCCGCAGCGCCAGCAACAGCAACAGCAACAGCAAGCTTGCTATCCATGGCGCCGGTCGTTGCTGGAAGTCCTGCGCGCTCAACGTCATCACAGTGAGGTAGCGCGAAGGCTTGATCAAGTCATACACACCTTCAGGCAGCCGCTGCAGCCATTCGCTGCCGACGGTACCATGGCCGGGAATCCACAACAGGCGGCGATCCAGCATCTTTTGCAATTCCCTGCTGATTTTGATCTGTTCCTGCATGGCTTGTTCGCTGTGTTCCAACGCGGAAATACGCCGTTGCAGCAACGATTCCAGCAAAAACAACAACTCCACCCGTTTTTGCAACAATGGGAGCAATTGATTCTTATTGGTTTCATTGATCTGTTCCGGATTTTTCTCTACGTGGGCATCAATCAATGTCCGCGCCACCATGCTGATGTCGAGCAGATCCCTCTGCTGCTCGTTCAACATCACCCGTTCCATCCGCAAATCGGCCAGATCATCGCGAATCGATTTCAAGCGCTGCTGAAAATTCTGCGATGGCTTCAAGCGCCGCCGCTCACTCCACAGCCAGCGGCCAACGCGCTCATTTGCATTGCCCATATCCAGCCGGACGCGACTATCCTGTAAATTCACGGCAATACGCTCACGAGCCTGCTCATTATCAGCCAAAGCCGCTCGATCTCGCGACAAATATTCATTTTGCCGCACCAATTCTTCACCAATGACGCGATTCGTCACCGCAGCGGAGGTAAGGATGAGATGACTGCCCGCCAGCTCCTGTTCTCGCTTTTCCAATTGCTCGACCAGCGTCTCCAATTCACGCCGGCCACGGCTGGTAATGCGCTGTTGTATGTGCGCCACCCGTTTTTCGTGCAATCCCAGCCGATAGCGCAATTCGCGCAAGGTCAATTCATTCAGGCTCTGACGCTGCGTAGCGGTATCCTGCTCCGCCAGACGTAATTCCAGCAGCGCTTCCAAGCGGCGTTGCTCGCTACCCCGGCGCAAGCGCCGCGCTTCTTGCAATGCCGCCGGTTCGTCCTTGGAAACGATCAAAGATGGGGATAATTCTTCGATGCGGCGACGCAACGAGGCGATTTCATCTTCTGTGTGCATTGGTCGCGACAGCATCATCGCCAACTCTTCGCCTGCCGTTTCGATTTGCGCGCGTAAATCGGCAACCACCGTTCGCTCCCGCTCCAGAATCTGCTCCAATGTGTCTCCATCGGCGTTGACCGGTATGCGTTTGGACCATTCGAGCAATTCCTGCTCATAGTTTGCCGCCAACGCTTTTTGGAGTTGCTCAATGCGCTTGGGCTGATCCGCGGATTCTGCGCGCAACACGCTCAATCGCTCATTCAACGCTTCCACTTCCTGCTCATCGACGCGGGCAGCATCCAGGTATTCAATAGCCGTCTGCCGCTGCGTGGCATCCATTTTGCTGCGCTCAACCGCCGCGCGCGCGGCATCGATGGCTTTAAACACCGATGCCGGTTTTTTTGCATGCACATTACCCGCTAACAGCATGAGTGTCAGAAAGCAGATCGATAAGAAAGGAAACAATAGTTTGTCGTTGAACCAGAGCATACGCAACATGGGATAAGTCAGTGTGATAAAAAATAGGTATCGCTTTTTGTCAATCTCGAGGCTGACCTGATCAGCCTAATGCGACAATTTGCCGCATTGATTTATATTGTTTTTAAAACACAATACGCAATGGCTATAAGCGTGTCTTCATGAAGAATAAGTTCTCATTTCATCAGTAATCTTTTTTGAAAATACGCCATTACCATAGGATTTCCTCAAACAAAGTCATACAAAAGAAACAATAAAATTTAACTTCTTAAGGAAATAATGATCATGAAGCATTCGAAGTCACAACCATCAGGCATCAGGCATCAGGCATCAGGCATCCATTAATTTTACGAAACTTCCTCTTACTGTCTTTTCTTCTTATTTCATCAATATCACTGGCCGCACAATACGATGCCAGTGATTATGAAAACCTGATCTCCGAAGCCAATTCGAAGGCTTTGTTCGTGTCCTCATTACTTTGGATGATACGCTAACACTCGATGACATGGCCAGCAAGCGGGTAGCGTTAACGTCTACCCTGAAAGATAAAGCTCAGAATGTTCTTAATGAATTGGGGCAAAATGCATTATCGTCGGGATATTGGAATAATGGCCTTGGTCAAATGGGTATTTATGTGAACGAAGCCGGAATTCATATTTTGACAGGTAGCAAAAATGCGATAGCTTTTACCCGAGATGTCACGCATGCATATCGCATCAAGGCAGCTGATGCCGATGGTAGTCTTGAAGTCATCGAAAATTCACTTTTCGCAAACGGATCAGTTGATGTAGAAATATTTTTAAACATCAACAATACCGATTATGAGATTGATAGTGCTGGTAATACGTATTTAAACCATCATCTGATATGTCTGTTCAAGCACAAGCTATTCTGGCTAATATCGTTAGCCAGAATTACGCTAAAGGTATCAAGAATCAACCGTATGATTTTTCAATCAAACCGATATTCCGAGCAAATATTGGCAACCCTGCCAGTTTTATAGGTCCAATCCTCCTTGCTCCAGGTGGCAGCAGTTCGACGACGGTTAGTTCTTCTGATCGGGCTACGACTACAGCTACGAAACCGATGAAAGGTACATCCCAAGCCTCACCCCATGTAGCAGGTATGTACGCAGCCGTCAAAGCAGCTAATCCTGGTGGAGTTTCTGTTGCAGATGTGACTGCCTGGGTAGTGACTACAGGGAGTATCTCAGTGACTTATGCTTTGCCACCCCCTGTAAATACCCAAACCTATCGCCGGATTCGAGTCCCATAACATATTGATAAGGAGTTTAAAATGACACATATAAAAAAATTAATTTTGCTGATCGGAAGTTATTTAATGTGCACCGCATCATTATTAACCCTGGCAGGAGAAACAAAAACAGTTTTTACATCTCCCGGAATGCTATGTTTTCCACAAACTGCTTTGCGTGCCGAACTTGAAAGATATAACAATGTCATCCTAGATCATTTTGTCGTTATTTCAAAGGAGCATCATTTCAAAGAAGGGCTTGTTTTCGTGGGATTCAGGCTTAAAAGCAAACCAGATGAGTTATGGCTATTTAGTGGAACAAACTGGGTAAAATATCAAAATGACCTCATTAATTCTTCCCCCGAACCTTTTATTCCGCAAGTACAAACTTTGCCGACTGGACAACTCCATCCAATTATGCCAACAACCATTTCATCGGCACCAATTGATACCAGTGCTTATGTCGGTGATGGTGAAATTTGGGTAGGATATGGGCTAAACCCATCAACAAGTGGTGTGGTCGAAATTTTTAATGAAATGATACAGAACAATAGATTTAAACGTATTTGGGAAGTAGGCAAGAGACTAAACACAGAAGAATTCTCTCCTTCAAATATTTGCCTTACTATTACAGAAATGACAGAAATCGATCATTTAGTAGGAACGCTACCTATACCCAACGAAACTGGCTCAGATATCGAATCAATCCCGGATATTGATAACAGCGGAGTCATCAACCGATAATTCTCACCTCATCACGCGATTAATTATTGCGTGATGAATTCTATTTTAGCCATTACTTCGGAATAACGCGTAATGGCACATTTACTTTCTATTGTCGTATAGGAATACAAGCATAAAAAACTTTGCCTTTAAGATATTTTAACCAGTATTTTTTATTCAATAGCTCGTTATCTCAAGCAGACAGCACAGAAATCACGAAATTCTTAGCACCTGCGGAATATTGTTTTCCTCAGACTCCCTTACGCGGTGGATTTGACAAAATCATCCTCGATCATCATCGTGATCATTTCTCTGGAAGGTCATTCCAAGATCCTGTTGTTGAAAAATGGTTTTTCCTGGTGAGAGATTGATGTCAGCACATTCATCGGCGATAGCCAAATATCGGCGGATTATGGTCTGCGACCGAGATGAAAACAATCGTAATAACTGCACAAACACCCATTGTGGTACCGGACGAAGAAGTTCTTGATATCGATGCAGTCGACATCGCAGGAAAAACAACTTCCCGTCCATAAACGATCACCATTGCAGGGGAAAATGGTCGATCTGATCAGATTAATATCTGTCACCCGTCACAAATTATCCGTTCCGTCATGAAATATGTTGATAGAATAGCCGACGAAGCTGGCTAGACAGTCGCTGCTGCTGTTCAATCGAACAGCGGGGGAGGAAAGTCCGGGCTCCATAGAGCAGGATGACGGCTAACGACCGTCCACCGTGAGGTGAGGAACAGGGCCACAGAGACGAGCGTATTCAGTTACGGTGAAACGCGGTAACCTCCATCCGGAGCAAGACCAAATAGGCAGGCGAAGATGTTGCTCGCAGAGTCTGCGGGTAGGTTGCTTGAATGTACGGGTAACTGTGCATCTAGAGGAATGACTGTCCAAGACAGAACCCGGCTTATCGGCTAGCTTCATCTTTTTTATAATTTAACTGAATATCATCTATTGAACACTCATGAAAAACGGATACCCGTTGTATAACTAACGTTGGATACCTTCAGCCATTCGCAATGATCCGTAAATTTCTTCGCAAAGTATTCAGCCGCAAAGCCCCTGTAGCGATCCCTGTTTCTCAATCCATCGCAAAGCTAAGCATCATTCCGTTCAAACATCATGGCATCCGACGCAACCAGATTAGTCCTTGTGCGTTAAAAATCACGACCAACCTGCAACAGGCGGGGTTTTCGGCTTACATTGTCGGAGGTGCTGCGCGTGATTTATTGCTGGGGTTAACCCCCAAAGATTTCGATGTGGCAACCAACGCGACTCCCGAAGAAGTGCATCATATTTTTCGCAGGTCACGCATCATTGGCCGACGCTTCCGTCTGGTGCATGTCATGTGTGGCTCAGAAACTGTGGAAGTATCAACTTTTCGTGGCCATTCACCCGTGGATGAAAATGAAGATGCATCGATCTCGCTGACCGACCAGCACGGCCGCCTATTGCGCGACAATGTTTTTGGCAGTCAGGAAGAGGATGCGGTGCGCCGCGATTTCACGATTAATGCGCTTTTTTATGATCCTTCCAAGGAAGAGATTCTTGATTATCTGAACGGTTATGAAGATATCAAAGCGAAAAAGCTGCGCATCATTGGCGAGCCGATACAACGTTTCCGCGAAGACCCTATCCGCATGTTGCGTGCGGTTCGATTGGCCTCGAAATTGAACATGCAGATAGAAGCGGAAACTGCCAAACCTATTGGCGATCTGGCGCCTTTATTGCAAAACGTTCCGCCATCCCGCTTGTTTGATGAAATGTTGAAGCTGTTATTGTCCGGGCATTCATTACCTTGCGTGATTGATTTGCGAGCGCGAGGCCTGCATCACGGCCTTTTGCCCATGCTCGATATCATCCTCGAACAACCTCTGGGTGAACGCTTCATCACGGTTGCGCTCAGAAACACCGATGAGCGCATCAAACAAAATAAACCGGTCTCGCCCGGGTTTTTGTTTGCCATCCTGTTATGGCATGAAGTGCTATCCACCTGGCATTCCCTCCAGGCTTCCGGGGAGAAACCAATGCTCGCTTTATTCAGAGCAATGGATGAAATTCTTGCGTTACAACACAAAAAACTCGCTATTCCACGCCGCTTTGATGCAGTCATACAAGAAATATGGGCCATGCAACCGCGTTTTGAGATCCGCACCGGACGCAAGCCATTCCGCTTGATAACCCATCCGCGTTTTCGTGCTGCTTACGATTTCATGTTGTTGCGTTGTGAAAGCGGTGAACTAAGCATGGAATTGGGCGAATGGTGGAAAACATTTCTTGCCGTAGATAATGAAAAACGCGAGGCGATGCTGCCCAAGCAAGTATCGCCCAAAAAAGGTAAGAGAAAACGCACGCGCAAAAAACCTGCATCTGATCAAACACACCATCTGGAAAACTCATCCAGCAATATCGCTACTGGCCATGAATAAACAAACCAGTCAGGCATACATCGCATTGGGAAGCAATCTGGAAAATCCGATTTCCCAGGTGCGGCAGGCATTCGATGAATTAAAGCAACTTTCTGGCATCGACTTGGTGCGCCAATCTTCACTTTATAAAAGTGCGCCGGTCGGCCGATTGGATCAGCCGGATTTTATCAATGCGGTAGCCCTGATCGAAACCCGCCTTACGCCCCACGATTTGCTCAATGCGTTGCTAAGTATTGAACAGCAGCACGGACGCTTGCGTGAATCTCTAAACGCGCCGCGTACGCTGGATCTCGATATACTGATGTACGATGATTTGCAATGCCATGATGAGAAATTAACATTGCCGCACCCGCGCATGTCACAACGCGCATTCGTGCTAAAACCCCTATTCGAAATTGCACCGGATTGCCACATTCCCGGCTTGGGTCATATCGCTCCTCTATTGGTAGCGTGCCATGAACAACAGCTGGAACAAATTAATACTTAAAATCCATCTTAACTAGCTACCGCAACCGACTCCTCATTCTCGGAAGATTGTATCGACCCCAAGGGACGAACAAATAATTCAGAGGGAGCATCTTTAACAATTTTTCCACCATTTAGCACAATCACCCTGTCTGCGCTGGCTATCGTTTCCGGACGGTGCGCCACAATGATACGAGTCAGTTTAAGTGTACTGATAGCTTCATTCACACTTCGTTCTCTTGCAATATCCAAATGGCTGGTGGCCTCATCCAGAAAAAGAATGCTGGGTTGGCGGTACAGCGCACGCGCAAGTAACAGGCGCTGCTTCTGACCACCTGACAAAACAGCTCCCATATCACCCACTAACGTATTATATTGCATTGACATGGCGACAATATCTTCGTGGATTGCTGCTAGCCGGGCACTGGCCTCAATTCGTTTGTAATCCACTTGAGAATCGAAAAAACAAATATTTTCAGCAATTGAGCCGGCAAATAACTGATCATCCTGCATGACACTAGCCACTGCTTGGCGATATCTTGTAATACCCAGGCGCGCTAGTGGAACACCATCGACTTCAATACTTCCCGCGGTTGGCTGTAACAACCCTAACATGAGTTTAACCAGGGTTGTTTTACCACAACCCGATGGTCCTATGATAGCCACTGACTCACCTGCCTGGATACTGAAACTGACATCTTGCAGCACCAAAGGATCTGTTTCTGCATGACGAAAAGCGACTTGCTTTACTTCGATTCGACCATCGAGGGGAACCGCACTGACACTACCTGATTCATCGAACTGCTCTACGGGTGTCAATGCAATATCACCCACCCGCTCTGTATGCAATCCCAGCATACGCAATTCCAGCCCTTTTTCAATCAATGCAGCCACTCGCTGTACAAATTGAGTTTTATAAGCAATGAAAGCGAACAACATTCCTATCGAAAAACCACTGCCGTTCGCGGTATCCAAAACCAACATTGCGCCTAACCAAATGGTAATAATATTCTCCACTCCAAACAAAAGACCATTCAATCCTTGATATAGAATGCCCATACGCTGGGTTCGAATACCGGCATTGAACTGATCGACGGTCAGATTTTGCCAAGTAGCCGTGCGGGGAGATTCATGAGCAAACAGTTTGATGCTTTGCATACCTCTGATGGTTTCAAGGAAATGGCTTTGTTGTTTAGCACCTCGAACAATTTGATCTTCGGTAGCAAGTCGAAACGGACGGTATAAGGCAAAACGCAGCAAGGCATAAATCGTAGCAGCAACAATCGCGATCAGCGCTAGCTTGATACTGTAAAACAGCATCATGCCAAGAGTCACAATAACCATAACACCATCGATCAATGCTTCCAGAAATCCAGTTGTTAAGGTGCGTTGGATAGCATTGAGTGAATCAAAACGTGACACAATATCGCCGACATGGCGTTTATCAAACCAGCTCATGGGCAGGCGAATCAAATGACAAAATAAATTCGTGATCATTTGTAAATTTAGCGTCGTCCCCAGCACCATTAAAACCCATGCACGCAAAACCGTCACACCGGTCTGCACCACGGCAAGTAGTAGAAACCCAATTCCCAGCACGGTAACCAGATCATAATCTTGTGCAACCAATGCCTGATCCACAACCCATTGCATATAAAAGGGCGCCAGGATGGCGAAAAGCTGCAATACCAAAGCCAGAATCAGGATCTGCGTAACCGTTCCGCCTAATCCCTGCAAACGACCGATAAGTGTTGACAATTTTACCTTGCGAATATCGTTACGAGGCTTAAATTCACTCGTAGGGGTTAGCTCTAAAGCCACTCCGGTGAAATGTTTAGAAAATTCTGCTAAAGGCATTTCACGCTCACCGACGGCGGGATCATGCAGTATGACCCGATTACCCTGGACCTGTGTCAATACCACAAAATGATTGAAATCCCAATGCAGCATACAAGGCAGCTTAAGCTCAGGTAAATCTTCTAGACCAAGCCGTAAAGGACGAGATGAAAATTTGAGTTGGCCTGCAACTTTCATTAAATCAGCCAAGGTCGAGCCACGCGGTGAAACGGCATGGCGTGCTCGCAACGAAGCCAAATCGATGCGGTGACCATGATAGCTAATGATCATGGCAATACAAGCTAGCCCACACTCAGAAGCTTCTGTTTGCAAGATCACTGGCACACGATGGCTAAAGGAAAAATTAAGCATATTTTTAACCTTTTAAATACGGCCCGTAATCGATAGTAAAGGATCAAATACCCACTCAATCAGACGGCGCCGATCCATATGAATATCAGCATCGAGTACCATGCCTGCCTGCAAAGGCATCGCCTGTCCATAGGCATGAACTTTTTGCTGTGGCAAACGAACGGTAACGCGGTATACCGATTCCTGAATGGATAGCGGCAAACTCGATTCATTAGGCTGAATGACCGTGCGCCCAATTTCAACGACCTCTCCCAGATGATGCCCGAAGCGCTGATAAGGAAAGGCTTGATAGCGTAATGAAACTTGCTGAGTTGGTTTGATAAAACCTGCTGCTCTTGTTGGCACGAGTAATTGTGCTTGTAATTCAGCACCTGCAGGTAAAATGGAAAGTAATGGTGTATTGGGATTGGCTGTTTGTCCAAGTTCAACCAATATAGTAGTTACTGTTCCATCTGCGGGTGCCGTCAAAACAATACTACGTCGCGCATCGGTCTCGGTTAACTGTTGCTCCAGCTCGGAAATCTGCCGTTCGATTGCCGATGTGTTGTTATCGCGTTTTAAACCAGAAGTGGATAACTCTACTCGTGAACTACTCAATTCACGGTTCAGACTGGTAATACTACGCTTTAATTGCGCAAGCTGATTACGCTGGCTGATCAATTCATCCTGCTTTTCCTGCAATGCCACATCGGAAACGAAACGTTCTAAAAGTAATTTTTCATATCGAGCTACCATACGTTCAGCACTGGTCACGCGGCTGGATTGGAGTGCCATTTGTGCTTGCGCTTCACGGATTTCAGTTTCCAATCCACGAATTCGTCCAACAATACCGGTGCCTGTCAGCGCATCAATTTCTTGCTGCTTGCCTTGCTCCAAGCGCAAACTATCACGACGTTGCTTGAGTTCCGCAAGCATAGCCGCTTGGGTTTCTCGTGTTGTAGAAGTGGCTCGTTCACTGGAAATCGTCAACAGTACATCTCCCTGCTTGACCAATTGCCCTTCATCCACATGTTTTATAAGTACAGTACCGACTTGAGGAGAGTACATCTTGATCATGCCCTGTGTTGGGGACAAATAGCCTGCAACATGTTCCTTACGCGTGTATTCACCCCAGAAGGCAAAGCTCACTAAAGCAATAGCAAATAAAGCAGTAACCGAAACAAATAGTCGTATGGTTGGTGATCGAGCAATCAATATTTCACCATGCAGGCGATCTTGTTGGTGAGCTAGGGCTTTCGTTCGAAATAATGGAGTACTCATGATTTACAAACGATCAATTCACTTTAAGTGAATATTTGTTTATCATATTTTCCATACTTAACTCATTCATATCTGTAGATCAATGATTGAACCTAATACCGCGCCGGCGCGGTATTAGGTAACTGCAAGTAATTTTTAAGCTATTACTTTTTAGAATGGCCACCAGCTATCGATCCAATTTCCGACACCGATAAACCAATCACCGATATCATGGAAAATATTACCTCCAGCTATCTCATTAATTTCTTGTGAATTTAGTTCTCTCATCATATTCTCCTTAAAATAAAAATTTGTAGTCGCTCAATTGAGTCTTGCCTGCGGTGCGACTACCATTTTCCGCAGATAAGGTTTAAATAACTTCCAACAGCTTTGGAAAGCTTTCACTATTTTTTAAGTAATGATCAATTTCCAAGTACAGAATGACTGATTTATAGAAATTTTTCTGTGTGAAAAATCACATGAATCAGCAGGTTATTTATTTAACCTTAGGATCAGCCGCCTGCCGCATTTCAAGCGAAGGATCGTAATTCACCGTTACAACCTGCGGACAGCGCCTACAAGCCGATACGCCTTCCTGTTTCCACCAACGACAATCATTGCGAATGGCACATTTGGGGAGTTTTTCAAATACAACCGGTGCTAAACGAACCGTTTTTTCAGCCAATCGGCAGCTTTGACCACCTTCATCAAAATGAGCACAGGCGCCTTTGGCACAAGGTGCAGAAAAGCGGAACACTTCCGCCGGTGCAACAGGTGCAGCCATAGCAAGCAATTCATCAGTCACCGGCTGGGCTTGATCCAGATAGGCCGTTTCCGGCCTATCTGGCGTTCCACCGACGACCGCGAAAACCTGCGCGCCTTCCCAGTTTGGCTGAGCGCTTGGGCAAAGTGTTTCGGGTTCGGTTTTCATAAAGAATCCTTATGAATATTGTTGCAAATTAATATTGAAGGAATTAACTTCAATAGAAGGTTGGAAAATATCGATAGGACCCCATATACCTCCTGCAATAATTGGAAAATACAATTCATATAGTCCACCACCAACATCTGCAGCCTGTTCTGAAGACAATTCAACCATGTGTTTACGTGCCGCCAGTGCACGTTTGACGCCTTGTTGTGCGACTGCTGCAATCTCTTCACTCTGAATGCAGGCAGGCTTTTGCTTTGTATTCATGACATACTCCTTAAGTTTGTTTGTGGCCAAAATAAAACCTTGCATACAGAATGGCCACCATGATCTGCAAGCAAGACATGCATGGCAGTCAGGATTTTCAACCTCATGCTGATTTCTCCGCATGTAAGCATTAACTGCGTATTCAAAATAGCGCTATCCGCTTAGGCTGGCTGTGTGATAAATCACATTGGATTGAACTTTGCTTAGCAGTCTGGTGATTGCTGGGATGTAGATACTTTAAAACGATTCCGAAGAATAATAAGCACTACCCTAATAGACATCCGTGCTGAATATTGAAATATCCTTTGAATATACCCAGTGCATTTTCATGAGCTTGCCGAGATATAATTGCACAGCACTTTACATTCCTGTTTGTGTTAGGTAATTTGTTTCAAGTGAAGCAAGTTTTTGATAATGGCAAAGAATTAATTAAATATCCTTATACCCGATGAGAATTACCCAGACCACGCTGCAAAAAATGGCT
The DNA here is from genome assembly GCA_902826115.1 of uncultured Nitrosomonas sp. Classification (GTDB taxonomy): domain Bacteria; phylum Pseudomonadota; class Gammaproteobacteria; order Burkholderiales; family Nitrosomonadaceae; genus Nitrosomonas. The sequence continues at coordinate 159,346 of CADEDO010000001.1, read as the reverse complement.
GAGAGCCATGAGAGATTTACGGTTCTGACTTGTTATGACGCTATTTTTGCAATGGTATTGGAAAATGCGGGTGTTGAAGTTTTGCTGGTCGGTGATTCGTTAGGCAATGTATTGCAAGGAAAAAGCACCACCTTAGCGGTGACGTTGGATGACATGGTTTATCACACGCGCTGTGTTGCGCAGGGTTCCAGCAAGGCATTCATCATGGCCGACATGCCGTTTGGCAGCTACCAGATCTCCCCTGAGCAAGCATTCGAGAATGCTGCCAGAATTATGACTGCAGGGGCGCATATGGTCAAAATCGAAGGTGGTCAAATCATGGCGGATACGATTCGATTTCTGACTCAACGCGGCATTCCCGTTTGTGCGCACATTGGCTTGACTCCTCAATCGATTCATCAGTTGGGTGGCTATAAACTTCAAGGAAATTCGCAGCAATCTGCGCAACAACTCCTGGAGGATGCCCAAATACTGGAGAAAGCAGGTGCTGGGTTACTGGTTATGGAAGTGGTTCCGGCAACACTGGCCAGCAAGATCACCGAATCGCTTTCCATTCCTACGATCGGTATCGGCGCCGGCCCTCATTGCTCCGCTCAAGTTTTAGTGTTGCATGACATGCTGGGACTGTATTCGGGTAAAAAACCGCGCTTTGTCAAAGACTTCATGTCAGGAGCCGACAGTATTCAGGCAGCGGTCAGCAGCTATATTGCTGCCGTCAAAACGGGTCAATTTCCTGGCCAAGAACATGAATTCTGATTGACCAAATCGGCATGAAAATATTTAACGACATTAACAGCTTACGTAAAATTCTTAGCCGTAAGCAGCCGATTGCTTTTGTTCCCACCATGGGAAATTTGCATGCCGGACACCTTGCTTTGATCAAGCAAGCGAAACAGTTGACAGACAATGTAGTTGCCAGCATTTTTGTCAATCGGCTTCAATTCTTACCGCATGAGGATTTCAATCGGTATCCGCGCACGTTAGATGATGATTGCAGGTTGCTTTCAGAACTGAATGTCAATATCGTTTTTGCACCTAATGAAGAAATTCTTTTCCCAACGAAACAAGAATTCTTGTTAGCATTACCATCTGTTGCGGATACCTTGGAAGGGGAATTTCGTCCAGGTTTTTTTCGCGGTGTAGCAACGATCGTGCTGAAATTATTCAATATTATTCAACCTGATATTGCAGTTTTCGGTAAAAAGGACTATCAGCAGTTATACATTGTGCAAGAAATGGTACGACAACTCAATTTGCCTGTTGAAATCATTGCGGGTGAAACGATTCGCGCACACGATGGGCTGGCACTGAGTTCGCGCAATCAATATTTGAATGCAGCGCAACGCAGTGAGGCTTGCCAGCTTTATCAGATACTGCTTCAGATCAAGCGTGAAATCATTTCCGGCCATCAAGATTTTTTATCATTACAAGAAAACGCGACTCAGCATCTGACCGGGCGTGGCTGGAAAGTTGATTATATCCGCATCCAAAAACGCAGCTCACTGATGCCAGCACAAACGGGCGATGATGATTTAGTGATATTGGCTGCAGCATGGTTAGATAAAACACGATTGATAGACAACCTAGAACTATAAGACCAGATATTTTTTGTACATTAACATTGCACTGTGACTGCTTTTCAAAACCAGACAGATAAAGAACAAAAAATTATGCAATCACTCAACACTTTCTGGTTATCTTGCCTTGATCATTTTAGAAAAGAATTAAATGCTCAACAATTTAATACATGGATCAAGCCATTACAAATTGATCCGGAGATTAACAATGACAATGAAGTCACTCTCATCGCTCCCAATCGTTTTGTTTCACAATGGGTAAAAGATAATTTCATCACCCACATAGAAATCATGGCGCAAAGCTATTTCGCCAAGAAAATCCAGTTCCACTTAAAACTGGCCGAGCAAACCGAAACGGCTAATCCATCGGCCAGCATTGCTCCCGTGCAAGTGCAGGAGGAACCCAAACCCGAAATCAATGCCTCCTACGCACCAACCAAGAAAAACCCCAGCCGCCTGAATCCCAATTTCACTTTTGACAATTTCGTGACGGGGAAAGCCAATCAACTGGCACGTGCAGGCGCCATCCAAGTTGCCGAATCGCCTGGAACCGCCTATAACCCGCTGTTTATCTATGGCGGTGTCGGATTGGGCAAGACACACCTGATTCAAGCGATAGGCAACTATGTGCACGAAAATGACAAATCAGCAAAAATTCGCTATGTACATGCTGAGAAATATGTCTCCGACGTTGTCAGTGCTTATCAACACAAGGCTTTTGATAAGTTTAAACTGTACTATCACTCTCTTGATCTGTTGCTGGTGGATGATGTGCAGTTCTTTGGTGGAAAAAACCGCACTCAGGAAGAATTTTTCTACGCTTTTAACGCGCTGATTGAAACGCATAAACAAGTCATCATCACCTGTGATTCATATCCCAAAGAAATTTCCGGATTGGAAGAACGACTCGTTTCCCGTTTTGGATGGGGATTAACTGTTGCCGTAGAGCCGCCTGAATTGGAAATGCGCGTTGCCATTCTGTTGAAGAAAGCGGAATTGGAAAGAATCAAGCTGGATGAAAATGTCGCTTTCTTCATCGCCAAGCATATCCGCTCCAATGTTCGTGAACTGGAGGGTGCATTAAAACGGGTACTGGCTTTTTCGCGCTTTATTGGCCAGGAAATCTCGCTTGATTTGACCAAAGAAGCCTTAAAAGATTTGCTCGCTGTGCAGAGCCGCCAAATCTCCATTGAGAATATTCAGAAAACCGTAGCTGATTACTATAAAATCAAAGTCTCTGAAATGTATTCAAAAAAACGTACCCGCATTGTGGCAAGACCGCGGCAGATGGCGATGGCGATTGCCAAAGAACTGACGTCTCTGAGTCTACCGGATATAGGTGAAGCGTTTGGTGGAAGGGATCATACGACCGTGCTGCATGGCTATCGAAAAATTAACGAATTACGCATTTCTGATCCTGTCGTGAGCCGAGATTTCAATGCACTGATTCTTATTTTAAGAGGTTAACAACTGTCTAATACATTGTGGATAACTGGCTTTTAAAAAATATCTTAATTTTTATCCACAAACTATCCCATAACTATACAGCGATCATACAAACGAAAAATTGGTGCTATCTTGTTGATCTTCATGGAATGTTAGAAAATATACAGAAGTATTCATGACATTATCTAATTATTATTACTTTATATATAAATGCTTTTATTAAAAACTAACAGAGACACTTTACTAAAACCACTTCAGACAGTGACAGGAATTGTGGAGCGTCGCCAAACACTACCCATCCTATCAAACGTCTTAATTCAACAAGACAACGAAAAGACCACCTTTTTGACCACTGATCTGGAAATACAAATTAAAACAGCCGCTGCCAAAGATGCTTCGGCCGATCAAAATTTTTCTTTGACGGTTTCTGCCAAAAAGTTTCAGGACATTTTGCGTTCATTGACATCGAATGCAGAAATCACATTGACACGGCAAGACGATCATCTTCAGGTAAAGTCAGGCAAAAGTGCCTTCAACTTGCAGATATTGCCTGCAGAAGATTTTCCTGAAATTGCACAAGAACTAGATTCAGAAGTCTCCATCACGCTCAAGCAAAGCGAATTTAAAAAACTATTGCATCTCGTGCAGTTTTCAGTGGCGCAACAAGATATTCGTTACTATCTGAATGGGTTGTTATTACTGGTTGAAAGCAAACATTTAATTGCGGTTGGTACCGACGGACATCGGCTTGCTTATATCGCAACCGATTTAGAAAGCGACCAGAAAAAGCAGGAAGTCATTCTTCCGCGCAAAGCGGTGTTTGAGTTATCAAAATTGCTGAATGATAGTGAAGATCCGGTAAAGATTGAATATTTTCAAAACAAAGTACGTTTTTCCTTTTCTGACATCATACTGACGTCAAAAATCATTGATGGTAAGTTTCCGGATTACAATCGCGTCATACCTACCAAAAACGATAAACTCTTTGAAATTGATCGGTTAATTTTTTTACAAGCGCTACAAAGGGTGTCGATCCTTTCCAATCAAAGCGAAAAATTCCGTGGCGTTCGTTTAGTCGTCAGCAAAGACAATTTATGCATTCTGTGTAAAAACAACGAACAAGAAGAAGCTCAAGAAGAACTGGAAATCAAATATGACCATGAATCGATTGATATCAGCTTGAACATCACCTACTTATTGGATTTATTGAACAATGTAAATAGCGAAACCGTGCAATGTGCTTTTGAAAACGCCAATAGCAGTGTGTTAGTCACCGTCCCCGGAAATAAAGAATTTAAATACATCGTTATGCCGATGAGGATTTGATTCATTCCTTGATAGGAGAGAATCAAAATTCCCAAAAGTTGAAACACGCCATTCAAACTTCATAACCATAAAGTGCCTTAACTGATGAGTGATCCCAATAGCAACGTACCCAATACCAGCACAAGCCAAAACGACTACGATTCTGAAAGTATTAAGATATTAAAAGGCCTGGATGCCGTACGTAAGCGGCCAGGCATGTATATCGGCGACACCAGCGATGGCACCGGTCTGCATCATATGGTGTTTGAAGTCGTGGACAATGCCATTGATGAAGCATTGGCAGGCCATTGTGATGATATTACCGTCATTCTGCATCCGGATAATTCAGTCAGTGTAATGGACAATGGGCGCGGCATTCCGACGGGCATCAAACAGGATGACGAGTTCAAGCGTTCTGCCGCAGAAATTGTCATGACCGAACTGCATGCCGGCGGTAAATTTGATGATAATTCGTATAAAGTTTCCGGCGGCTTGCATGGTGTAGGCGTTTCAGTCGTCAATGCGTTATCCGAATGGCTGAAACTGACCATTCGCCGCGATGGAAAAATTCACCAGATGGAATTTCGCATGGGAGTTCCGGTAAAACCACTGGAAGCAACCGGAGAAAGCGAGCGCCACGGCACGGAAGTGCACTTTCTGGCCAGTAAGGAAATTTTTGGCAATATCGAATACCACTATGATATTTTTGCCAAGCGCTTGCGCGAACTTTCTTTTCTCAACAATGGCGTAAAAATCCACCTGATCGATCAGCGCACCGGCAAGGATGAAAAATTCGCTTTTGTCGGCGGCATTAGGAATTTTGTCGAATATATCAACCGTTCCAAATCGGTGCTTCATCCGAATATTTTTTACACCATGGGAACAAAGGACAATATTTCCGTGGAAGTTTCCATGCAATGGAATGATAGCTATAGTGAACAGGTGCTTTGTTTTACCAATAACATTCCGCAAAGGGATGGCGGTTCCCATCTGACCGGTTTGCGTGCCGCAATGACGCGCACCTTGAACAACTACATGGAAGCAAACGAATTAACCAAGAAAGCCAAGATTGAAACGGCGGGCGACGACATGCGCGAAGGGTTGTCGTGCGTGCTGTCCGTCAAATTATTTGAACCCAAATTTTCCTCGCAAACCAAGGAAAAGCTGGTGTCCTCGGAAGTGCGCCCGGTAGTGGAAGAAATCGTGTCGCAAAAGCTGTCCGAGTTCTTATTGGAAAACCCGGTTGACGCAAAAACCATCTGCAACAAAGTCATCGATGCCGCCAGAGCCCGCGAAGCGGCGCGCAAAGCGCGTGAATTAACGCGCAGAAAAGGTGTGCTGGACAGCATGGGATTGCCCGGAAAACTGGCCGATTGCCAGGAAAAAAATCCGGCTCTGTGCGAACTTTACCTGGTGGAAGGTGATTCTGCGGGGGGATCCGCTAAACAAGGGCGTGACCGTAAATTCCAGGCCATCATGCCGCTCAAGGGAAAAATCCTGAATGTTGAAAAAGCCCGCTTTGATAAACTGATCTCTTCACAAGAGATCATTTCCCTGATTACCGCACTGGGGACCGGCATCGGCAAGGATGAATACAACCCGGACAAATTGCGCTATCACCGCATCATCATCATGACCGACGCGGACGTGGACGGCTCACATATCCGCACCCTGCTGCTGACCTTCTTCTACCGCCAAATGCCGGAACTGATCGAGCGCGGTCATATTTATATCGCGCAACCGCCGCTGTATAAAATCAAACATGGCAAAAAGGAACGCTACGTCAAGGATGACCATGAGTTAAAGCAACACATGCTAAGTCTGGCACTGGCTGATGCGGAACTGTATACCGACGATACCAAACCGCCGCTAACCGGCGAAACGCTGGAAAAAATCGCCAATGAATATATCCTGTCAGAGGCGGTGATCGAGCGCATGAGCCAACTGATAGACACCAACGTGATGCATGCCTTGCTGCGCATACCCGATGTCGACCTGAGCAGCGAGCAAGCGGCTGTTGACAGTGCCGATCGACTGACCTCGCGGATAAAAGATATCAAAGTCGTGGCGGAATATGATGAATTGCATGAGCGTTATCGTTTGAAAATCATGCGCATGTCGCACGGCAATGTGATGACCAGTTATTTGGATAATGATTTCCTGGATAGCGGCGATTATGTGCAGATCCAGAAAACCGCACAGGTATTTGAAGGTTTGCTGGGACAGGGCGCTTACGTGCAACGCGGAGAGAAAAAGCAAAGCATCAGTGAATTCAAGCACGCACTCGAATGGCTACTGGAAGAAGCGAAAAAAGGCGTGAACGTGCAGCGCTACAAAGGCTTGGGAGAAATGAACCCAAGCCAGCTATGGGAAACTACCATGGACCCGGAAAACCGCCGTCTGCTACGTGCCCAGATCGAAGACAGTATCTTGACTGACGAAATCTTCACCACCCTGATGGGCGATGTGGTGGAACCACGACGGGCGTTTATTGAGAAGAATGCACTGCGGGCGACGAATATTGATATTTAGATGTATCGAATGCCAAAATAAATGAACTTTAGGACAAGTTAGTGAAATTTGACTGACAGAATAAGTGAAAATTTCGTTATTTAGTAAAAAGGGCTCGTTAGGGGCCCTTTTTAACTACTAAAATCCATTTACTAATAAAAAATAGTTTGCATATAAAAAACGAAAGAGCAAAAAGAGTCTAGGTTTTAGAAACATTAAGCTTTTATCGTAAACTTAAATAATTTAGTTTAAAGCGCATGATAAAAAGACCACATCAGGAACAAAGCTAACCAATGAATAAACAACAATTAGCAGCCAAAATCTGGGAATCGGCTAATCAGATGCGTTCAAAAATAGAAGCCAATGAATATAAGGACTATATTCTAGGCTTCATTTTTTATAAATATTTATCTGACAAAGAAATACAGTTTGCCAAAAAAGAAGGTTTTTCTGAGGCTGACATCAAAGCGCTAACAGAAGATGATGCTGAGACAGTTGAATATATAAAAAGCAATATTGGCTACTTTATTGCCTATGAAAACCTGTTTTCTACTTGGATTGCAAAAGGCAAAGACTTCGATGTTGCCAACGTGCGCGATGCGCTTTCTGCCTTCAGCCGCCTAATTCACCCCGTTCACAAAAAGTTGTTTGATGGCGTTTTTGATACGCTGCAAACAGGCTTGAGTAAACTCGGTGAGAGTGCACAAGCGCAAACCAGTGCTATCAGTAAATTGCTTCAATTGATTAAAGACATCCCAATGGATGGCAAGCAAGATTACGACGTGCTTGGCTTTATTTATGAATACCTGATTAGCATGTTTGCCGCCAACGCAGGCAAAAAGGCGGGCGAGTTTTATACTCCGCATGAAGTCTCGTTGCTGATGTCGGAGCTGATCGCGCATCACGTTAAAGACAAAACCGAGATACAGATTTATGACCCAACCAGTGGGTCGGGTTCGCTGCTCATCAATATCGGTCAATCGGTTGCCAAGCATATGGATGACCAGAACAATATCAAATACTACGCGCAAGAGCTCAAACAAAACACCTACAACCTCACGCGTATGAATCTGGTCATGCGTGGCATTTTGCCAAGCAATATCATCACCCGTAATGGCGATACTTTGGAGGACGACTGGCCGTTTTTTGATGAAAGCGATCCCACCAACAGCTACAACCCGCTGTATTTAGATGCCGTCGTTTCTAACCCCCCATACTCACAAAAATGGGAATCGGAACACAAAGAAACCGATCCGCGTTATGCGCGTTTTGGCTTGGCGCCCAAAACCAAAGCCGATTACGCCTTTTTACTGCATGATCTCTACCACTTAAAACCCGATGGCATGATGACCATTGTCTTGCCGCATGGTGTGCTGTTCCGTGGCGGTGAAGAAGGGCAAATTCGCCAAAAACTGATTGAGTCCAATCATATAGATGCGATTATCGGCTTGCCAGCCAATATCTTCTTTGGCACAGGCATCCCCACCATCATCATGGTGCTCAAACAAAAACGCGCCAATACCGATGTGCTGATAGTCGATGCGTCTAAAGGCTTTATTAAAGTCGGAAAAAACAACAAGCTTAGAGCCTCAGACATCAAGCGTATCACCGACACCGTGATTGCACGGCAAACCATAGACAAATATGCCAAAGTAGTGAGCCGTGACCAGATTCGTGAAAATGACTACAACCTCAACATTCCACGTTATGTCGATTCATCTGAACCCGCAGAAATCTGGGATATTTACGCCACTATGTTTGGCGGCATACCAGAGCGTGAAATCCACGCACTGGCAGAGTTTTGGCAAGCCTTCCCCACATTAAAAGCCAGCTTGTTTAAAGCTAAATCCAGCGATTACGCTGAGCTCAATGTGGCCGATATTAAAGCCGCCATTACCCAACATGCCGATGTGCAAGCCTTTGCCAGCAAGTTTAGCAGCGCTTTTGCTGATTTTAATGCTTATCTCAAGCAAGCCTTAATCACGCCGATGCAAACGCTCAATATTCAAAAGCAACTCACGGTATTGAGTTGCGATATTTTCAGCCGTTTAGCCCCTATCCCGCTGATTGATCAATACCAAGCCTATCAGCTGCTGGATGACCACTGGGCGACCATTGCCGTGGATTTAGAAATCATCCAAACCGAAGGCTTTGCTGTCACCAAGCAAGTAGACCCCAATATCGTCACCAAGAAAAAAGACGGTAGAGAGCAAGAAGTGCAAGAAGGCTGGCTAGGTCACATACTACCGTTTGAGCTCGTGCAACAAACCTACTTAAACGATGACCTGCAACAACTCCAGCACAAAGAAAACCGCTTGGCGGAAATCGGTGCGGAGTTAGAAGAAATACTCGACTTACTCACCGAAGAAGAAAAATCCAGCGACATCGTCAACGAAGGCATGGATGCCTTTGTGGCAAGCGCTATCGCTAAAGAAGCCAAACAACTCAAAGCCGAGGTAAAAAAAGGCGCTTCTTATGCTGAGGACAGCATAGAGGCGAAAACCATCAAAGTAGATGCCTTAATCACTGAAGAAAAAGAACTCAAAAAACAAGTAAAAGCCGAAACCGCACAACTGCACCTAAAAACCAAAGCCACCATTGAGGGCTTAAGCGATGCACAAGTGCATGAGCTGCTAGAGCTTAAATGGGTTCACCCATTGGTTGGCGCAATCCACCAACTGCCCAGTGTGCTGATACAAACCCTCACCACCCAAGTGCAAGCGCTGGCCGATAAATACGCCATTACCTATGCCGATGTTGCCAAAGAGATAGCCAGCACAGAGAGCGAACTTGCTGACATGATAGACGAACTCACCGGTAACGCCTTTGATATGCAAGGCTTGGCTGAGTTTAAAGCGTTTTTAAAGGCTGAATAATATGGCTGAAATAAAGAAAGTTCCAGCTATTCGGTTTAAGGGGTTTAGTGAAGGGTGGGCACTTGAAAAGTTAGGCGACATAGCTGAAAGTTTTGATTATGGTCTAAACGCGGCAGCTATTGAGTTTGATGGCATTAATAAATATATTCGAATTACTGATATTGACGACAAAACAAGAGAATTTAATTCTAATCAACTTACATCACCAGATACAAACTTAGATCAAGCTGATAACTATAAGTTGAAAAAGGGTGATTTGTTATTTGCCCGAACAGGTGCAAGTGTGGGTAAAACATATAGATACAAGGACTCTGACGGATTGGTTTATTTTGCTGGGTTTCTGATCAGAGCAAGAATAAAACCATTATTTGATATAGAGTTTATTTTTCAAAGCACATTAACTGATTCGTACAATTCGTTCATTAGGCTTACCTCTCAACGTTCAGGTCAACCAGGAGTTAATGCACAAGAGTACAGTGAATTTAAAGTTGCAGCTCCTAGCTTCAAAGAACAAACCCAAATAGGCAGTTACTTCCAACACCTCGACAAGCTGATTAGCTTGCATCAAGCCAAGGTCAATAAGCTGACCCACCTCAAAAAAGCCATGCTTGAAAAAATGTTCCCAAAAAAAGGCGCGGATATGCCCGAAATCCGTTTTAAAGGTTTTGCGGGGGCTTGGGAAGAAAGTAAATTGGGAGATTTGATGAATGTAACTTCCGTAAAAAGGATTCATCAATCAGATTGGACAAGCTCGGGAGTTCGTTTTCTCCGCGCGCGTGACATAGTTGCATCGTTCAAAAATGAAGAAGTAAATGAATACTTATATATAACAAAAGAAAAATATGACGAGTATTCAGCAATGTCAGGTAAGGTAAAACCTGGAGATTTGCTTGTGACAGGAGTTGGAACGATTGGTATACCGTTTTTAATTATTGATGAAACACCTATTTACTTTAAAGATGGAAACATTATTTGGTTCCAAAATGACACGAAATTAGATGGCTATTTTTTCTATTATTTATTTACAGGTGATGCAATTCAGTCTTACATCAAAGATTCAGCAGGCACTGGTACAGTGGGAACATTTACGATTGATAGCGGTAAAAAGACCCCAATTAAAATCCCGAAAGAAAACGAGCAAAGGAAAATAGGGACCTATTTTAAAAATCTTGATAGCTTAATTAACCTGCACCAGACCGAGCTAGAAAAACTCAGCCATCTCAAAAAAGCCTGTTTGGAAAAGATGTTTGTCTAAGGAAATGGTTGGTTTTTTTGATTCTATTTTTAATCCAGCACACCGTGCAAAAGTAACGTTGCATTATCGCTTAGCCCTGTCTAAAATACATACAGACTAGTACACACATTTATTGAGGGAGATCAACATTATGCAAACACTAACGACACGGGTGTTTATGAATGGCAATAGCCAGGCGGTACGCATTCCGCAGGCTTTTCAATTGGATGTTCAGCAAGTTGAAATAAGCCGTGCGGAGAATGGCGATCTTGTGATTCACCCCATAAAACCTAAACGGGGCGATAGTTTGCTAGCGGCACTCACGCAGTTTGACGATGATTTTATTGAGGCATTGGCAGAGGATGTTTCAACAGCGCAAACGATGCAAGATAGAGATGCTTTATGAGGTATATGCTTGATACCAATATCATTATTTATTTGCTGAAAAATAAGCCCGTCGCGGTTGCAGAGCGGGTGAATGCGCTCAGTGACGATGATGTGTTGTGTATGTCTTTTATTACTTACGCGGAGTTGTTAAAAGGTGCTGAGCGCAGTGTGCGTAAAGCGCAGGTGCAAAAGCAGATTAAACAGCTTACGCTGAGCATCTCTGTGGAATATGCGATTGATGCAAAAATTTGCCAGCACTACGCGGTGCATTTTACCCAGCTTAAAACTTCTGGCACACCGATTGGCGCGAATGATTTGTGGATTGCCTGCCATGCACTGGCAATGGATGCCACTTTAGTGACTAATAATGTATGTGAATTCGAGCGTGTGCATAGCCTGAGAATTGAAAACTGGAGCCTATGACCTACCCCTCTGAAGCGCAATTTGAAGCCGCTTTGATTGCAGAACTCTTTAATAAAGGGTGGGAAAAGGCTGTGCTCAAAAACCGGACTGAGGCGGATTTGCTGAATAATTGGGCGCAGATTTTATTTGAGAATAATCGCGAGCGTGACCGCTTAAACGATACCCTGCTGACGGATGGCGAGATGCAACAGATTTTGGAGCAGATTGCCAGCTTACGCACGCCGCTTAAACTTAACGGCTTTATTAATGGCAAAACGGTGGCAATTACGCGGGATAACCCAGCCGACACTTTGCACTTGGGTAAAGAAGTCAGCCTAAAAATTTATGACCGCCGCGAGATTGCGGCAGGGCAAAGCCGTTACCAGATTGTGCAACAGCCAAGGTTTAAGAGCCAATCCAAGATACTCAACGACCGCCGTGGCGATTTAATGTTGCTGATTAACGGCATGCCTGTGTTTCACATTGAACTGAAAAAAAGCGGTGTGGCGGTGAGTCAGGCTTATCACCAAATAGAGAAATACTCACAAGCTGGTTTGTTTACGGGCATCTTTGCTTTAGTGCAGGTGTTTGTGGCGATGGAGCCACAAGAGACGGTGTATTTTGCCAACCCTGGGCCAGATGGCAAATTTAACAAAGACTTTTATTTCCATTGGGCAGATTTTAACAACGAGCCAATTAACGACTGGAAGGCGATAGCGGGAGATTTTCTGTCTATCCCCATGGCGCACCAAATGATCGGCTTTTACACCGTGGCGGATGATACCGATGGTGTGCTGAAGGTGATGCGCAGTTATCAATACTATGCCGCCAGAGCCATCTCCATCAAAGTGGCTAAAACCGATTGGAGCCGACCCAATCAACTAGGCGGCTTTATTTGGCACACCACGGGGTCTGGCAAAACCATGACCAGCTTTAAATCGGCGCAACTGATTGCTAACTCAAAAGACGCCGACAAGGTGATTTTTTTGATGGACAGGATAGAGCTGGGCACACAATCATTGCTGCAATACCAAGGCTTTGCCGATGAAAATGAAGATGTTCAAGCCACCGAAAACACAGGTATTTTAGTTACCAAACTCAAAAGCGACGACCCTGCCAACACCTTGATTGTGACCTCGATTCAAAAGATGAGTAACATCAGGGACGATGATGCTGGTTTAAGCGCCCACGACATTGAGCAAATGCGCAAAAAGCGCATAGTGTTTATTGTAGATGAAGCGCATCGCTCCACTTTTGGCGACATGCTGATTACCATTAAACAAACCTTTGGCAATGCCTTGTTTTTTGGTTTTACCGGCACGCCGATACACGATGAAAACCAACGGCAAATGAACACCACCGCCACCGTGTTTGGCGATGAGTTGCACCGTTACAGCATTGCCGATGGCATTAGAGACAAAAACGTGTTGGGCTTTGATCCTTACAAGGTGATGACCTACAAAGACATGGATTTACGCAAAGCGGTGGCGCTTGAAAAAGCCAAGGCAAACAGCGAAGCGGAAGCCTTGGCTGACCCCAAGAAAAAAGAAGTGTTTAACCACTATATGCGCAAAGTGGGCATGGCTGGGCATGTGGACGAGGCGGGGCAATATGTGAAAGGGATAGAAGATGACATTCCAACCGTGCAATACGAACGCATTGAACATCAACAAAAAGTGGTTGAGGATATTTTGGAGCACTGGGTCACGCTAAGCCAAAACGGTAAATTCCACGCGATTTTAGCCACCAGCAGCATTAAAGAGGCGATTGAGTATTATCGGCTTATCAAAGCACAGTCCGATTTAAACATTACGACGTTGTTTGACCCCAATATTGATAATAATGGCGCTGCGCATGATAAAGCAGCGGGCCTGCTGGAGATTGTTGAGGACTACAACCAAAAATTCGGCCAGGATTTTACCTTTGCCACCCATGCTAAATTTAAAAAAGACATTGCCGCCAGACTGGGGCACAAAAAACCTTATGCGCATATCGCCAAGAACCCGGAGCAACAAATTAACTTGTTGATTGTGGTTGACCAAATGCTGACAGGGTTTGACTCTAAATGGCTGAATACTTTGTATTTGGATAAGGTGATCAAGTACGAAAACATCATTCAGGCTTTTTCACGAACTAACCGTTTATTTAACGAAATAGAAAAGCCCTTTGGTACGATCCGATACTATCGCAAACCACATACGATGGAGCAGCATATTAACCGCGCCGTTAAGCTCTACTCAGGTGATAAGCCGATTGCCTTATTTGTGCAACGGTTGGAAAGCAATTTGAATAAGCTGAATGCAATTTTTAAAGAAATTGCAGAGTTATTTGCTCATGCTGGAGTGGCTAATTTTCAAAAGCTACCAGATGACTTATCTGAACGGGGCAAGTTTGCTAAGTTTTTTAAAGATTTAAATGGTTATTTGGCAGCAGCCAAAATACAAGGTTTTCTTTGGAGCCAACTGACATACGAGTTTAAAGAGAACAAAACAAAAGTCACGTTGGCCTTTGACGAAAATACTTACCTGATTTTGGCGTTACGTTACAAAGAACTCCATAGTGGCGGAGGTACTGGTGGCGGTGATGATAGTGTGCCGTATGAAATTGATGGGTATTTAACCCAAATTGATACCGGCGTGATTGATACAGACTACATGAACTCGCGCTTTGAGAAGTTTTTAAAAACGCTCAAAACTGGCGATAGCGCTCAGGTGCAGACTACCCTGGATGAGTTACATAAATCGTTTGCTTCACTCACACAACAAGAACAGAAATATGCCAGCATTTTTCTGCATGATGTGCAAAGTGGCAATATCAGCATTGACCCTAATAAAACCTTGAGAGATTACATTACCGAGTATCGATTTACCGCTAAAGATGGCGAGATGCAAAAGTTAGTATTGTTACTGGGTATAGATGAGATAAAACTCAGAGCCATGATGAATACTGGTGTGACAGAAGCAAATATCAATGAATATGGGCGCTTTGATACCTTAAAAAGCACAGTTGATGCTAGCAGAGCAAAAGCTTATTTTGAAAGTCAGGAAGGCAAATCGCTCCCTCCGTTTAGGGTGAACATTAAGGCGCATCAATTGTTGCAAGAGTTCATCATTAATGGTGGCTTTGAAATATAAAGTATTTTCAATTGCCGCTATGGGTATAGTTTGAACGAAGTGGATTCAAATTGTTACAAACGGAGGCAAAAACACCGCTATAAAGATAATTAAAGCTATAATGAAAACATCTTATTATTAATCATCTAATGTAGATAGGTGGCGCATGAAAGCTAAACCCCTTTTTCTAAAACTCTGTTCCGTATCGATGACGTTCATTTTGGCACATAGCGTTTCCCATGCCATGCCCGGCATGCACGATTCCGGCAGTGGAGCGGCGACGGAGCATCCGAGGGTATCGAAGAGCATTGGCGGGAAAATCAATTCTCCTGGATCGGAGATGGAGATTACTTACAGTGCCGACGGCAAGACGGCGATTTTTGTGTCGACCCGTGAAGGCAGTATCCGGTCGCCCGGCGATACTTACAGTTTCGATATCTGGATGTCGCATCAGGTCGACGGTGAGTGGCAATCTCCGATTCATTTGGGGCCGGGCATTGATCCCA
The DNA here is from genome assembly GCA_902826115.1 of uncultured Nitrosomonas sp. GTDB lineage: Bacteria > Pseudomonadota > Gammaproteobacteria > Burkholderiales > Nitrosomonadaceae > Nitrosomonas. The sequence continues at coordinate 143,989 of CADEDO010000001.1, read as the reverse complement.
CGGTGGGGCCGAACATCAATACCTCGGCCTGGGAGCTGGAGCCGAGTTTTTCCGACGATGGCAATGTGATTTATTTCACCCGTTACGAAGCGGGGAATATGCTGTCCGGCGATCTGTACGTGGTGCAGAAAGTTGATGGCATCTGGCAATCAGCGAGAAATTGGAACGACGTGCCCGAGTTGCCGAACATCAATACGTCGACTGGCGAGGAACATTGTCCGATCATTGCTTCCGACAGCCTGATTTACTTCAGTTATCATCAGCCGGGCGAAACGCAGGATAGCGATATCTGGAAAGTGGAGAAGAAGGATGGCGTTTGGCAGAAGCCGGAAAGCCTGGGGCCGAAGATCAATTCACCGCAGCGCGACCATATGCACTGGACCGGGTTGTCCAAGGATGGCAAAAGCTTGATCATTACCAGCATGCGCACTGATTTGGGCTCGCGCGGCGGGCATGATGAGTGGATTTCACATCAAAGTGCCGAGGGTGAATGGCAGCAGCCGTTGAATCTCGGCGATGCGGTCAATACCGGTGGAGAGGATATGTGCTGGACGTTTACGCCGGATGGCAAAAAATTCACTGGTAGCTGGGGGCCGCATGGTACTTATGACATGGATCTGCGCTGGGTCAACAGGGATGATGTACCGTTGCTGAAAGACTTTGAACCAATCGGGCCGCCGCCTAATCTGCTTAAAAACAGTAAGGCTAAGGTGGATACCGTTCAATCAGCGAAACCGTAAGGCTTTATTGCTGAGCTGCTATTGGTCAATCACTGGACTCAATTACTAGAAAACCTTGAATAAGTTGATTATGCTCATAGTGATTAAACTATGAGCGTAATTAACGTTTTATCGTTTACCGTTCGACTGTTTGAACACTTGACGTGATGTTAAGCAGCTACTCTTGAAGCGCGTTTACGTTCATGTTCCAGCAGGAAGCGCTTGCGGATACGGATCGTTTTCGGCGTGATTTCCACCAGTTCATCATCGGCAATGAATTCAATTGCGGATTCCAGCGTGAGCTGGATGGGTGGTGTCAAAGTGACCGCCTCATCAGTACCGGATGCGCGGATGTTGGTCAGTTGCTTGCCTTTGATCGGATTGACCACCAGATCATTGTCGCGGCTGTGGATGCCGATCACCATGCCTTCATACAGGCGATCGCCGGGACTGACGAACATGCGCCCGCGTTCCTGTAATTTCCATAATGCGTAAGCAACGGCTTCGCCTTTTTCGGCGGAAATCAGCACGCCATTTCTGCGCGGTGGAATTTCCGGACGCATGGGGGCGAATTCGTCAAATACATGACTCATCAAGCCGGTGCCGCGCGTCAGGGTCATGAATTCCGATTGAAAACCGATCAAGCCACGGGCAGGAATGCGGTAATCCAGACGCACGCGCCCTTTGGCATCCGACACCATGTCTAGCAAGTCACCTCGGCGTGCGCCCAAGGCTTCCATAACCGCGCCTTGATTGGTTTCTTCCACGTCCACGGTCAGCATTTCAAGCGGCTCGCATTTGACGCCATCGATTTCACGGATGACTACGTGCGGGCGCGAAACGGCCAGTTCGTAGCCTTCGCGGCGCATATTTTCCAATAAAATGGTCAGATGTAATTCGCCACGACCGGAAATCAGGAATGAATCGGTTTCATTGGTTTCTTCCAATCGCATCGCGACATTGGTGAGCAGTTCTTTTTCCAGACGCTCGCGCAATTGGCGGCTGGTGACGAATTTACCTTCCTGTCCGGCAAAAGGCGATGTATTGACTTGGAATGTCATGGTCAATGTCGGCTCATCCACTGAGAGGATAGGCAGGGCTTCCGGTTTGTCGACATCCGCCAATGTGGTGCCGATGCTCAACTCTTCCACGCCGTTGATCAACACGATATCGCCTGCCAAGGCTTCTTTCATTTGAATGCGTTCCAGACCCTGGAAGCCGAGCACTTGGTTTACTTTGGCTTTCTTAGGCGTATTGTCGCCGGTCAATACCATGACTTCCTGACCGGGTCTCAGTTTGCCGCGGCGAATGCGTCCAATGCCAATGCGCCCGACAAAACTGGAGTAATCCAATGCGCTGATTTGCAATTGCAATGGTTCGTCAGGATTGCCTTCCGGGGCAGGAACATGTTTGACGATGGTGTCGAACAATGGGCGCATATCGCTGCTGGGCTTTGCTGTATCCAGGGTGGCAAAACCATTCAATGCGGAAGCGTAGACGACTGGAAAATCGAGTTGCTCGTCGCTGGCACCGAGTTTGTCGAACAAATCAAAGGTTTGATCAACCACCCATTCGGCACGCGCACCCGGGCGATCAATCTTGTTGATCACGACAATCGGGCGCAAGCCAAGTGCCAGGGCTTTTTTGGTGACAAAGCGGGTTTGCGGCATAGGGCCTTCGACGGCATCCACTAACAGTAAAACACCATCCACCATGGACAAAACGCGTTCCACTTCGCCGCCAAAATCAGCATGGCCTGGGGTATCAACGATGTTGATATGGATGCCTTCGTAATCAATAGCACAGTTTTTGGCTAAAATGGTGATGCCCCGTTCACGCTCAATGTCATTCGAGTCCATCACTCGCTCAGAAATTTGTTGGTGTGCGGCAAAAGTGCCGGCCTGGTGCAAAAGCTTGTCAACCATGGTTGTTTTACCATGATCGACGTGAGCAATGATGGCGATGTTGCGGATTGGGCGAGACATAAAATAATTCCTCAAAAATAAGCTGTTAGTTGTTGCGGCGCGGGGGCGACATTATAGCAGTTGACTATTAATATGACTAATTTTGAAATAATTTTGTTCCGGCAGAGAATTTAGAAATAGTTTAGAACAGGGTACAGCAAGGTTCTTAATATGATTGATGGATTAGAAATAGCGACTTTAGCGCCGCGAGTTATCCGCTATTTGTCGCAAAACTTACTGCAATCTTTGCCACTGACTCCGCAAGAGATTGCCGCCAGCATCGAACACTTGTTGCAAGGCCGAAGCCGGCAGCAAGCTTGGAATGCCCCCAAGGCGGTGATTACACCTCCGGATGGCCGGTATATGATGGCGACGCTGGCTGCTGCGGAAGATCCTCCATTTTTGGCTGTCAAAGCCTTGTTGCTGAATCCAGAAAACCCTGAACATGGGTATCACAGTATCAATTCGCTGGTCACATTGCTGGATAGCCATACTGGATTGCCACTCGCTATATTGGATGGAAACTGGGTAACGGCTGTACGTACAGCGGGATTGAGTGCAGTGGCTGCCAAGCGGCTTGCCAGGCCGGATGCCGCCATTGCCGCGTTTATCGGCTGCGGCGTGCAGGCGCAGAGTCACTTGCAGAGTTTTGCGGCTTTGTTTCCATTAAAGCAGATTCGAGCATTTGGGCGTGGAACGGTCAATCGGGATGCACTGTGTCGAAGTGCTGAACAAATGGGTTTGATGGCCGTTGCCAGTCAAACCGCGCAGGAAGCGGTCAGCGATGCCGACTTGATCATCACTTCAGTGACTCTATCGCCGCAACTGCTTCCATTTTTGGATGCGCGTTGGCTGAAACCGGGTGCTTTTGTCACGATGACGGATCTGGCCGCGCCGTGGCTGACTGAAAGCATGTCCGCATTTGATCGAATCATAGTCGATGATCTGGAGCAGGAAGCCAATATGCCCAAACCACTGGTGGATCCTGCTTTGGTGGGCGGTGATCTGACGGGTTTGGTAACTGGCAGTATGTCTGGCCGATGTGCTGATGACGAGCGAACGGCGTTTGTTTTTCGTGGGCTTGCTTTGGGAGATCTGGCCGTGGCCGGGTTGGCTTATCAGCGTGCTTGCGAGGGTTCACAAGGCACACTGATAGAAGCTTAATCGACTTTGATGGTGAATTACTCCTTATCGGTTTTTTCTTCCTTATCCACTCCCGACATCAGGAATTTGACCATTAAGGCAAAACCAAACGGGATGGCGCTCAGCGCAGTCACCATGTAATGCTCGGAAGTGAATTGATCGCCTTCATCCATGATGATGTAGGCGCTGAAGATGATGATGGGAAATAGGATAGAAAGGATTTCAATTAATCCAAATAATCGTTTCATTTGTTGATGTCCTTTTTAATGAGATTATTTTTCTAAAGTATATGCTTCTTGGTGCAGTAAGCCCAGTGTGAAATCATGGGCTGAGCTCGGCAAAAAGGATCCATACAATACAACCTACGAGAATTTATAGCATAAGCAGGTTAAAATGAATTTTCTCGCACTCACTTAGTTTTATAATTGATCCCGATGGCGGCGATGGAACCAATACTTGTCATTACTCATTTTCCCGATAAACAAGGTGCTGTGGCCTTGGTTGAAACGTTACTGGATCAACATTTGGCAGCGTGCGTCAATGTGCTGGGTGCGTGTACTTCGATGTATCGCTGGCAGGGTAAAATTGAATCGGCTGAAGAAATACCGGTTTTGATTAAAACCCAGCGGCAGCACTATGAGCGGGTTGAACAGTTGATAAAGATGATGCATCCTTATGAACTGCCTGAAGTGATTATGGTCCCAATAATGGGCGGATTGCCCGCTTATTTGCAGTGGATCGCCGCTGAAACACAACTACCTGATTAAATCATACTGAATACCGATGCGCTTATTCCAATATCTATTACTCATATTATGCCTGGCCAGTGCAAACGTATTTGCACAGGAAAGTGGCTCTTTCAATCTGTTTTCAAAATTGCAGGGACTGGGCATCAATCTGGGTCAAAGCAATCAACAGGAACTTTTACCGCCGGATGAAGCATTTAAGCTGTCGGTGGAGGTGCGTGACGGCAATACGCTGATTGCCAATCTGACACCTGCAAAGGATTATTACCTGTATCGCGATAAAATCGTTTTTGAGTCGAAACAGTCCGGTATGGTGATTGAAAAAATTACTTTGCCGCCGGGTAAAATGAAAGAAGACATGACGTTTGGCCAGACTGAAGTTTATTACAGTCCGATTCAGGCGATTATCACATTAAAACGCGAAGACCCCGCCAGCGAACAGCCTTTGACGCTGGCTGCCACCTATCAGGGATGTAATGAGCCGGTTGGTGTGTGCTATGCACCGATCAACAAAGCCGTCGATCTGACATTGCCAGCCATGACGGCTGCCGCAATTGGCGCTGTGGCAGAAGCCGTGAGTGGCCAAGCCACTGCCGCAGGTTTTGATGCGACGGCTGAGTTGTTCAAAATGCCCGCTAAAGCGCCTGCCATTGAAACCGAGGCTTATAAAATTGATCAGATGTTTCAAACCGGCGATTTCTGGCTGATCTTGACCGGATTTTTCGGTATTGGCCTTCTGCTCGCATTTACACCGTGTGTATTTCCGATGTTCCCGATTTTGTCGGGAATCATTGCCAATCGCGGCAAACATGTTACCAAAGGTCATGGATTTACCCTGGCACTGGCGTATGTCATGGGGATGGCGATTACTTATGCTTTGGCGGGCGTAGCCGCTGGATTATCCGGTGCGATGCTGTCCGCGGCGCTGCAAAACGCGTGGGTATTGGGAACATTTGCCGTGATCTTTGTATTGTTGTCGTTTTCCATGTTTGGTTTTTACGAACTGCAACTCCCCGGTTCGCTGCAATCCAAATTGTCTGAGGAAGCCGGGCATTTGAAAGGCGGCCATTTGGTCAGTGTGTTTGGCATGGGTGCATTATCTGCCTTGATAGTCGGACCCTGTGTCGCGGCACCTCTGGCGGGCGCATTACTGTATATCAGCCAAACCCGTGATGTGGTTTTGGGCGGCTCTGCGTTGTTTGTGATGGCATTGGGCATGGGTGTGCCCTTGTTGTTATTGGGAACATCCGCTGGGGCATTACTGCCTAAAGCTGGTGCATGGATGGAGTCGATCAAGCGATTTTTTGGCGTATTGTTGCTGGGTGTCGCCATCTGGTTGATTTCTCCGGTCATTAATGACGTGATGCACATGTTATTGTGGGCAGCCTTGCTGATCATTTCTGCCATTTATTTGCAAGCCATTGATCCATTGCCGGAAAGATCATCAGGTATGCAAAAATTCCTGAAAGGTGTCGGAGTGATTGCGCTGCTCGTTGGCGTTGCCTTGTTGATCGGTGTTTTGTCGGGTAGCCGTGATGTATTGCAACCGCTTTCAAAAATCGGTTTAGCCAGTGCAAATACTGCGGATAAAGGGGAAATGGCCATTTCTTCAAATGCAACTTTACCTTTCCAGCGAGTGAAATCCGTTGCGGAATTGGATCAGGTGATTCGTGACTCCCAAGATAAATATATCATGATCAAGTTTTATGCCGATTGGTGCGTTTCCTGCAAAGAAATGGAGCGCTTCACACTGTCAGATGCCAAAGTGCAATCCCGCTTGAAAGATGTTGTCCTGCTGCAAATTGATGTTACCGATGGAACCCCCGACGACGCGGCACTCCTCAAGCGTTTTAAATTGTTTGGCCCGCCTGGAATTTTGTTCATTGACCGTCAGGGTAATGACGTTCCCGATATCAAAATCATTGGTTTCCTCAATAAAAATGATTTTCTCACCGTGTTGAATGCGGTATTGATCTAATAACAGTAAGTCACCTCACACATCGCTTCATTTAAAGGATTTACGATGGCAAAATTGAAACAACTTTTAATCTATTTAGCATTGGCGGCGTTTGCAATAACCACCGGTTTTATGCTGCGGTCCCAATTGATGGGAGGCTTGCAACCCGCCCTTTCAAGCGAAGAAAGCCAACAAGGCGCGCAAACACTTCTTGCTGCCAGTTTGCCCGATATTCAGGGAGAAAATCAGCTTGTTTCGCAATGGCTGGGTAAAGTGATCGTGGTGAATTTCTGGGCGACTTGGTGTACGCCCTGTCGTGAGGAAATTCCTGAATTCATCGAAGCACAGAAAAAATATCGCGATCAGGGATTGGTAATTGTAGGCATTGCGATTGATCAAGCTGATAAGGTAAAAATGTTCAGTGAGGAATTTGGCATCAACTATCCGGTTTTAGTCGGAAGCATGAGTACCTGGTCATTATTGGAAGCTGCAGGGAATCGCCAATCTGCATTACCTTATACAGTGGTGATTGATCGCTCCGGAAAAATTGCTGATACCTATCTGGGACGCGTCAATATGAAAAAAATGGAAAGTATCGTGCTTCCGCTATTGAAGGAGCAAGCACAAGCCGGGCAAGCAAAACAAGCCGGTTGACGACACCCACTGATTGTAGTGGGCAGTACGAGAAGAAACTGAGTGGAATGCTTAGTTTCTTCTGGGCAACAATTAATTCAAGCCCTTCTTCTCTCGTTCCGAGAGATTGACACTGATCCTGTAGTGTTATGCAGTGTTTGCAGCCATCAAAATATTCTCTGTCAGCGATAATCATGTAATATAACCAATAGGAATGGAATGCTTTGTACAGCATGCGTACATGTGAGCTACTCTGTCCTTGCAATACCGTATTCGGATATTTACGAAAATTTAATAATACTGTGAATTTCGGATGTGAATCACGTATTGAAGGTAGCTTAAAGCAAGAGCCTTTAATCAAATGTAACGAAGGATATTTTTCCGTTAATCATTTGGGAGAGCTTAACATGACAAATTTTAATAACTGCTTCATTGCATTCTTTTTCATTATTCAAATAGTTTTTTTATCGGGTTGCGCATCAACGCCTGAGCAAGTCGAAAACAATGAACGCTACAACGATATGGTCATTACCACCAAGGTTCATGAAGCAATTATCGATGATCTTTCACTGCGGCCTTTCGAAATCAATGTCAGAACGATAAAAGGGGTGGTGGAGCTGAGCGGCCTTGTTTATACCCGAGATCAGATGGATAGAGCGATAGCTATCGCAAAAACTGTCAACGGTGTAAAGCTCATTAGGAGTGATTTGCGAATTCACCCAGGATGGGGCGATTATTAATTGGCTAAAACCAATGAACAGCAAGTTGAGTGAATTAAAAATGCTATCTGAAAAAAAGATGATTTTTGTTTCATGCAACTTGCTAAGCGGATAAATCTGCATTTTCCAATCGACACCAATAGCCGCATGGATGATCGTTAATGCGCGTATCGAGTTATGATGTCATCAGCTGATCTTGTGCTAATAGTTCATTTTTGTTATGTCGTGTTTGTGGTTGGGAGCTTGCCGGTTATCTGGCTGGGTGCATGGCTGAAGTGCACGTTTGTAAGAAATCGTTGGTTCCGTTATTTGCATCTGGCGGCAATTTTATGGGTTGTCGCCGAATCTTTATTGGGTGTCGTCTGCCCATTAACCGCATGGGAGAATTCATTGCGCCAGGTTGAGACGAACCATAGCTTTATTCAGCAATGGCTTCATAAAATCATGTTCTATACGCTACCGGAAGGGGTTTTAACGGTGATTTATATCCTGTTTGCTGGTTTGGTTGCGGTGACATTCAAATCGATACCCCCTGCTCCGCGCAGAAATCTTGATTAATTTATCCCGATGCAAGGCGACTGTCGTCAGCCTCATCAGAGTCGGGTATCAGCATTTCTTCAATGGTTGGTTCGAATACTTCTTCGTCAAATGCGGTATCACCATCTATCACCGGTTGGCCCTGCGCTTTCAGATGAAAAAAATCATAACGGGAAGTATCGGCGAGATGTGATAACTGGATATTTTGCAGGGAGCGGAACATGGTTTCCAATCGGCCCGGAAATTTTTTGTCCCATTGCTGCATCATTTCTTTGATAACCTGGCGCTGCAGGTTTTTTTGTGATCCGCACAGATTACATGGAATGATGGGGAAATTTGCAATATCAGCGTAAGCGGCCAGATCTTTTTCCTTGCAGTATGCCAGCGGTCGGATAACGATATGTTGTCCATTATCACTAACCAGTTTGGGCGGCATGGCTTTAAGCTTTCCGCCATAAAACATGTTCAGAAAAAAGGTTTCCAGAATGTCATCTCGATGGTGGCCTAGCGCAATCTTGGTTGCCCCTAATTCACTTGCCACACGATATAACACCCCACGACGTAGCCGCGAGCAAAGGCTGCAGGTAGTTTTTCCCTCTGCGATGACACGCTTTACAACACTATAGGTATCTTGTTCAACGATACGAAAGGGCATGCCAATGGTGGTCAGATATTCCGGTAGCACTTGTTCGGGAAAACCGGGTTGCTTCTGATCCAGATTAACTGCGATCAACTCAAATTCTAAAGGTGCATGTGCTTGCAAATTGCGCAAAATATCCAACAATGCATAACTATCCTTGCCACCGGATAGGCACACCATGATCCGATCACCGGCTTCGATCATGTTAAAGTCAGCAATCGCTGTTCCAACTTGCCGCCTTAGGCGTTTCTGGAGTTTGTTGGTATTGTAGAGATCTTTTTTTTGCATGATTTCTGCACCTGGTTAGAAAAAGAGTATTTATTTTTGATCGGAGAGGCTGGTTGGATCGTAGGGCAGAATATTAGACAAAAGGAATGGAACAATTTAGCATAGATAGATTCTAAATAATGATGGATAACAGGTTCAGGAATAATTCTTTGGGAGAATCCTATGAACAGGTTCTTTGTAATTATACCATTTGTAACCTTGGTCTTGTTTTCGACCAATAGCAATTCGAATACAAACCAATCCAATGTAGAAGTAAAAGCTGACATCAGCAAACCAGGCGATTCGGAAAAAGTGTCGCGTACTATTAAGCTCACGCAAGTGGATAATATGTTTTTGCCTTCCGAGCTTACGGTGAGGGAAGGCGAGACGGTCCGGTTTGTTGTAAAAAATGGCGGCAATAGGAAACACGAAATGCTGATCGGCTCGATGGTTGAGTTAAAAAAAATTGCGAAATTAAGACGTCAGTATCCTGAAATGAATCAGACGGATGTGCATTTATTGCAACTGGAACCTGGTGAGCAAAAAGAGCTGGTGTGGCAGTTTGTCAATGCGGGAATCGTTGATTTTGCCTGCCCATTACCTGGTCATTTTAAGAAGATGCGTGGAACAATAACTGTGGAGAAAAAATGAAAATACGAGTAAGTACCCTAGTAGCGAGATCGTTGATTGCTGTCGGTCTGCTGATTGTGACCTCGCAAGTGGTTGCCACGGCAACCGTTGAGGTTTACAAAAGTCCAACCTGCGGGTGCTGCGCAAAATGGGTAGATCATATGCGTGATAACGGTTTTACCGTCAATACGCATGATGTTGGAAATAAAGAGATCAGAAAAAAATCGGGAATTTCCAATTCACTGGGTTCATGCCATACCGCTTTGATTAATGGATATGCCATTGAGGGACATGTACCGGCAGAGGATATCTTGCGGTTACTCAAAGAAAAACCCAAAGCCGTTGGGTTGGCTGTGCCTGATATGCCGCACGGAACCCCTGGCATGGAAAGTGGGCGGGTTGATCCCTATAATGTACTTTTGATCAAGGAACGTGATGAGGAACGTAAGGATACGACCATTTATAAACGTTATGATCCCTATGCCAATAAAGCAGAATCAGTTGAGTCGGTTAAGCCAGAATCTGAAAAGAGCACTTCTGTGATGCGTTTGAAGTAAAAATTTTGGTTTTTCATGACAAAATCTAATGTTCTATTACTAGTCCTAATAGCTGTCCTGATAACGGCGTGCGGTGATTCAATGTCACTGGGAGCCTTATCGGGGCAACATCAAGTTGATGGTAAAACCGGCTTGGTCGTGCGAAATTTTGATATGGCACAAATCAAGCGGGGCGAAAGTGTTTATGTTGCCAATTGCGCTGGTTGTCATGGATTGAATGGGCAAGCGACGCCTGAGTGGCGCAAACCCGGCGCTGATGGTAAATACCCACCGCCGCCATTGGATGGCTCGGCACATGCCTGGCATCACTCAACAGAGGTTTTGAAGAAAACTATTCTGAAAGGTACTCCCCCAGACATTGGATCCATGCCGGCGTGGGAAGGTAAATTAACCGAACAGCAGGTTGATGATGTGATTGTTTGGATAAAATCATTATGGCCAGACGAGATTTATGATATCTGGTACAAGAATTTTGAAAGTAACCAATAACTTATTGAGGTATTAATTCATCTAGGTTAACCTTGCAAAATTACTTATTCTTCAACAGGTTTTTGTTCCAAGCTCTTAATTTGTTCATATAACGCTTCTCTTTCGTTCTCTAGTGCTTTATAGCGTGCATAGAGGCGGTCCAGATCTGCAGTATATTTCTCAATGCGCTCCTGCTTTTCCAGTCTGAGTCGATTCAAATCCTGGTAGTTGGGAACAGGTATACTTTTTCCAGTCGGAATAGTAGGCGTTAAAGTGGGTGATTCTGACATTTCGTTGCGGCGCAATTCTTGGGTCATCAAAAATTGCTGATAGGTCGATTGTGATTCTTGCTGAACTCGAGTCATCATTTTTTCTAACCGACGGATTTCAGCTTTTGCTTCAGCTTCAATCTCTGCCGAAGTCGCGGGTAAAGAAATTAGCAATAGCAACAGTAAAATTAAATATCGCATAGGTGTCATTGAATGAGTGGATGAATAAATGAACCATACGCACCTGAAAATACTTGTCAAGCGCTAGACCGCATTTACCTTAACTTTGGCAGTGCGTTGATGGGTTTAAAGTCGTTCAAATATTGCTGCAATACCCTGGCCACCGCCTATGCACATCGTTACCAAAGCATAACGTCCACCTTTGCGGTGCAGTTCGTAGATTGCTTTAATAGTCAGAATGCTGCCGGTTGCACCGATGGGGTGACCTAATGCGACAGCGCCGCCATTGGGATTGGTTTTTTCTGGATCAAAATGCAATTCTTTAGCAACGGCACAGGCTTGTACAGCAAAGGCTTCATTGGATTCAATAACGTCCAGATCGGCTATTTTTAGATTGGCGCGCCGCAGTGCATTCTGAACTGCAGGCACAGGGCCGATGCCCATAAATTTTGGGTCAACTCCGGCATGTCCATAGGCAACCAGTCGTGCCATGGGTTTTAAATTGCGTTTTTCTGCGGCATGACTTTCCATTAATACTAATGCAGCTGCACTATCATTGATTCCAGAAGCATTGCCCGCAGTGACGGAGCCCTGTTTGTGAAAAACCGGTTTTAATTTAGCCAGACTTTCAATGCGAGTATTTTCGCGAGGATGTTCATCGGTATCAAAAATGCTCGTTTCTTTACGCGCAGTGATTTCAATTGGCAATATTTGTGACTTAAAGTACCCGCTTTTAATGGCATGCAATGCGCGCCGATGGCTTTCTGCCGCAAATTGGTCTTGTGCTTCACGACTGATCTGCCATTTAGCGGCAATATTTTCAGCGGTGATGCCCATGTGCACGTTGTCAAAAGGGTCGGTTAATGCACCGACCATCATGTCGACAGTGCTGCCGTCATTCATCCGTTGACCCCAGCGGAGTGCAGGTAACAAATAGCCGCCGCGGCTCATCGACTCGGCACCACCGGCGACGGCGATATCGGTGTCATTGAGTAAAATATTCTGACTGGCTGAAATAATGGCCTGCAAGCCACTGCCGCACAATCGATTGACTGTGAGCGCCGAGGTGTGCTGAGGCAAGCCTCCATTGATACAGGCAACGCGCGCCAGGTACATATCGCGCGCTTCTCCGTGGATGACATTGCCAAAAATCAGATGCCCAACTTCATCGGGGTCAATTTGTGCGCGCACGACCGCTTCGCGCACGGTTTTAGCTGCTAATTCCGTGGGAGCGATATCTTTCAGTGCGCCTCCGTAATCGCCGATCGCCGTGCGCACACCGCTTAAAATAACAACTTCCCGCATGCTATTTCCCTGATTGAATTGATCGAATGATTACTTACCCGATGCGACGTTATTTTTGTAGATTATTGTTTACTAACAGCGCTTCAAGTGCGATCGTGACTTGTTGAAACTCCTGCTGCATGCTGGGTAGCAGTTTTGATGCTGCGTCCATTTGATTATTCCTTCCATAGTCTTCTAATTTCTGACATATGCCAGCCAGTGCTTCTGCTCCCACATTAGCTGTGCTGGATTTAAAAGTATGTGCCGCTTTATTGAGAGCAAGATGATCCGCAGTTTGTATGGCTTTTTCGATTTGTGATGCATAGGACGGCGCATAGGACAGATAGATTGAAATCAGTTTTTTCAGAATGCCTGTACCATTCTCCGGATCTAATTCGCGCAATCGATTTAATGTACTTAAATTGATAATAGCATCACGGGAAGAGAAGTTTTCATGCATTGAACCGGAGTTGTTGGATGTATGCCGGTTATGTTTCGCAACCGCTAGCCAGTGTTCTAACATGGTTTGTAATTGAGCCAGCGTAAATGGCTTGGATAGAAAATCATTCATGCCGGCATCCAGGCATTTTTGCCGATCGCTGGGCATTGCATTGGCAGTCAGGGCAATGATGGGAATATGCCGAAGATTATCGGGAGATTGCCTAATTTTCATAGTGGCTGTATGCCCATCCATGATGGGCATTTGGATGTCCATTAGAATCAAGTCAAAATGATCTTTTTCTACCAGATCAATAGCTTCCTGACCATTTTCAGCCAATGTTATTTGTAATCCTAGCTTTTCCAGCATGGCGCGCGCGACCTGCTGATTGATAGGATTATCTTCAGCCAGAAGTACCTTGCCTTGCAAGGGTACGGTGGTTTTCAGATGAACATGTTGCATGGCGATTTTTAATAAAGATGTCGATACAATAATGCGGGTAACATCCAATAAGCTATTCTGACGGATTGGTTTGGAGTTGGAGGACATCATACCAGTTTCTTGCTGAGTTACCTGAGTATCATTACGCCACCAGTCAATTCGATAAGTTTTGTGTTTTATGGTGAGAGCTGGTCTGATGTCAATCAGACTGATGAAAAATTTAATTTTTTGACAACGATTTATGATAATTCTTGATTCAATGAATACTTTACCATGCAATAAAAGATCTCTGTATTTCAAACGAATTGCTCAACTTCCTTGGGTACTTGTATTAGGCCTATTGATTGCGATTCCGCATGCCGCGGCTGAATCATTTAAAATCAAACCTCATGAAGTGCCGGATGCCTGCAATGCCAATTTGGCGCAAATCAGAGTGACAGTAAATGGTGTGGGGGCTGGCGGTGTTTTAAACGTTGGTTTGTACGATGATCCGGATAATTTTCTATTTAAAAAGGGACGCAAGCGCACTGTGCGTATTCCGGCGGCTGAAGGCCAACAAAAGATCTGCATGAATCTTGACCAGCCTGGCACTTATGCGGTGGCTGCCTATCACGATCAAGATGCGAACCGTAAATTGAAATTGCGCTGGAATATGTTGCCGGAAGAGCCTTTTGGTTTGTCTAATAATCCAGAGCAACATGTCGGCTTTCCAAAATTCAGTGAATCTGCATTTACCACAGGCAGTCTGGGAGCAGATATTGTGATTGAACTGAAGCAACCCTGATCCATTGAGCCATGCGCATGCTGTTTAATCTATTGATTACGCTTGTTGTTGTCTATCTGATTGTGGTTTTTCTTGTGTACGCTGGCCAATCCCGTCTAATTTATTTTCCAGAGATTGAGCAGGAAATTAGTAATAAGCCCAGTGCAATCGGATTGGACTATACATCGGTTAACATGGCGACAGCCGACGGCGAAAGACTGCATGGCTGGTGGGTGTCGGTGCCTGATGCCAAGGGTACTGTGCTGTTTTTTCATGGCAATGCCGGAAATATTTCGCAGCGCATTAATTATTTGAGCATGTTTAAGCGGCTTGGCTATAACACCTTGTTATTCGATTATCGTGGCTATGGCCAAAGCAGCGGAGTGCCCTCTGAATCAGGCACCTATTTGGATGCGCAGGCGGGCTGGCGTTATTTGACGGAGATTCAAAACATATCACCAGAGCGGATAATACTGTTCGGTGAATCGTTGGGAGGAGCTGTCGCAGCTTGGTTGGCTGCGCGGGAAAAACCCGGATTGTTGGTGCTGGCATCTACTTTCACTTCCGTTCCCAATCTGGCCGCGCAAATTTATCCTTTTTTGCCAGTGCGATGGATAACGCGCTTTCATTACAATACGCTGGAATCGCTGCAATCGGTCACTTGTCCGGTATTTATCGCACATAGTCCCGAAGATGAGATTATCCCGTTCGAGCATGGTCAGCAATTGTTTCAGGCTGCTTCCGCACCCAAACAGTTTTTGTCCCTGGAGGGAGGACACAATATCGGTTTTATATTTATGCAACCGGCCTGGATAAAGTCTTTGGGAGCATTTATGGATGCAAATCTACCTGCATCTCGTTGATGAATAATGTATTTATTTAATTTTAATAATTAATTCGATTGCAACAGCATGTTCATTCAACTACACTGCTTATCAACTCGCCGCATTTCCAAGAAATTGAATTAACGCTATAAAAAGCCTTTGCACTCACAGTGGTTAATAATCTGCAATGTCAGGAATGAGTCAATCTTTTATGGCTATCAAACCGATTTAAATCATTAATGATACGCAAGAGCTTTTTTCTGATTTTAGTGTTCGCGTTATTATCTGTGCCGGTCTTTTTGATGGCTCATGCTTTCACGCATTTTGCTCAGGTGGATGCGCTGGATATCACTGAAGCGGAAAATGACGATGATGCGGATCGTGATGAAATCTGTCTTGACTGTCTGGCATTCACGGCATTAAGTATCATTTTGATCGTCTCAGGGCTGTTTCTGAGTCATTCAGCGCAACGTCAGCGCTGGTTTTCATTGGCGAATGGACATCACTTAGACAACGATTCCTTTCCATATTATTCCCGCGCACCCCCCTGTCAATTTCTAATCATTTAAGTTTTTAACCATAAACAGAGTGAATCTTTGTGCTATCGCTGGATTGCCTTGATTCATTGCATTTTTATGGGTAATGAGCTGCATAAAATGTAACTGAATTGCTGAGCAAGCATCTGATTTAATTTGAAAGGGTTGCATGAATTGTTTTGATCACAGTGTCACTAATCCGAGCTGGTTGAATAAAGGCAAACGGATCGACGTGGCTGCGCTCACCTGGATATTTTTTTTATTGGGTATAACGAATACTTATGCACAAGGTACTAAAAAAAATATTGAATTGCCCAGCGTTGTTATTACCGCACCTACGGATAGTTCCTCCGAACCAGCAGGATTTAAAGCGGATAATGTCGTGCAAGGCGAACGTCTAAAGCGCAATCGTGAAAGCAATCTGGGTGACACGCTATCCCATGAATTGGGCATCACGTCAAGTAGCTTTGGACCAGGTGCGGGCCGCCCCATTATTCGAGGTCAGGATGGGCCGCGCGTACAGGTATTGGAAAATGGTATTGGTACGGGCGATTTGTCAATCATTAGCCCGGATCACGCAGTTGCGACAGAAACCTTGAACGCTTCGCGCATCGAGATTCTGCGTGGACCATCCACACTGCTGTATGGCAGTGGCGTGTCCGGCGGAGTGGTTAATGTTGTCAATGATCGGATTCCTGACCGTTTGTTTAAGACGCCACAAGCTCACTTTGAAGGCCGCTTCAATTCTGCTTTGGAAGAACGTAACGGCGCTCTTAATGCCTCTGGAAGCTTGGGTGCAGTGTCTTGGAATATTGAAGGCGCAAAAAGAAAAACCAATGACGTGCATATTCCCGGGCCTGCCAATGTCAATGATCCGGGCAGTGATGTTGGTTTCGTCAGAAATAGCGCGATTGATTCAAGTAATTTATCAGTGGGTAGCGCTTATATCGGCGAACGTGGTTTTATCGGTCTGTCTGTTGCCAAATTGGATAATTTTTATGGCATTCCCGGTCCTGAAGGTGCAAAAATCAATATGGGTCAGACGCGCTACAGTTTGGCTGGCGATTTGGATAATCCGCTGACAGGATTTCAGCAGCTCAAAATGCGATTTAATTACAATGATTACAAGCATAATGAGATTGAACAAAGCGGGGAAATAGCCTCCCGATTCAGAAATAATGAGCTAGAAGGTCGGGCCGAATTAGTTCATGCACCGATCGCAAATTGGCAAGGTGTCATGGGTGTGCAATTGCAAAATCGCGATTTTTCAGCCCAAGGAGAAGAGGCTTTTGTACCATCCAGTTTGTCGCAATCGGCCGGATTATTTATGCTTGAAAAGCGCAATTGGCAGCGTTGGCAGTTTGAAATGGGAGGGCGCTTTGAGCATATGGCGCATAATCCGCAAGGAACCATGCTGCAAGCGCGTGATTTTAATCTGTACAGCGTTTCCGCAGGCGGTGCCTGGAAATGGATGAATGGCTATCAGATTGATCTAACCGCTACGCGTGGACAACGAGCACCCAATACGGTTGCTCTGTATGCCGACGGCATTCATGTGGCTACTAATACTTTTGAGCAAGGAAATCAAGCGCTGGTCAAAGAGACTTCCAACAACTTTGATATCGCGTTGCAAAGAACCCAAGGTACGATCACCGGAAAAGTTAACTTTTTTTATAACCTTATCAATGATTATATTTTTCAGCAAAGTCGTGATGGTAATGCAGATGGTCTGGCTGATAGAGTCAATGATGAAGGGAATCTGGATGTCAGCGGCTCTTTTCTGGTTCAGGATTTTGCTCAAACGCGTGCGCAATTTTATGGTCTGGAGGCTGAGGCGCGTGTTGCGCTAGTACCCGATATGCTGAATTTGCGATTATTCACCGACATTGTCTATGGCAAGCTAAAAGACAATGACAATATTCCACGCTTGACGCCGCAACGCTTTGGTTTTGATCTGGATTTCAAGAACAATGCCTGGCTAGCCAATATTAGCATGACACGGGTTACTCGCCAGGATCGAGTTGCTGTGCTAGAAACTGAAACCAGCGGCTACACACTGATGAATGTTGAAATGGGCTATCACATGAAACTGGCTACGTCCCTAAATTATACGCTTTTCCTGCAAGGGAGAAATTTGCTGGACAGCGATATACGCGTGCATAGTTCTTTTCTAAAAGAGTTTGCCCCCCTATCAGGCCGAGCGATCGTCGCAGGCATCAGAGGTACATTTTAAGCCTACCGCTATTAATATTGATCGTATCTTTGGGCATGTACTAAGCCACTGATGTAAATGAGCCTGTGCAACCGGTACTGTGAAAATATTCTTCACTGTCATTATAATGAAAGCCGCTTAGCACCAATGCTATTTGGCAATTCTAGTTAACGGCAGCCTGTATATACAACCCGACATGACAAAATGGTTTAAACAGTTTCTGTTAGGCAGCCTCATCGGTTTATTGGGCGTTTTTCTGCATTTATCACCACTTGGGTTGGCACTTGAAGAAAAATTTGGTTTGGAATGGTTGTTTCATTTACGTGGAGCGGTACCAGCGCCTGATGATGTGATCGTTATCGCAATTGACCAGCCTTCCGCGAATCATTTGGGATTACCGATCGCTCCTCGATTGTGGCCACGCGATTTGCACGCACGCTTGATTGATAAGCTCACAGAGGCCGGTGCGCGCGTCATCATTTTTGATCTTATTTTTGATACCCCCAGCGCTATCTCGGAAAATGATGAAAAACTTGCGCACGCAATGAAATTGGCAGGTAATGTTGTTTTGGTTGAGCGGCTGGTTTTTCAAGACACGAATTTGCCCTCCGATCATGGGCAAGCCCATCACCGAATTCTTCAAGAAGGTTCTACTCAGCTGCTACCGATGATTGTGGATTCGATTAAAGCACAAGGACCCTTTCCATTACCCAAAGCTGAGAGAGTGAATGATTATTGGACTTTTAAAGCGAGCGCAGGCGATATGCCAACGGTGCCAGTCATTGTGCTACAAATTTTTACCTTACCTATCTATGATGCCTTTGTTCGATTATTGGACAGAGTGGATCCAGTATTTGCGGCGCAATTGCCTGTACATACCCATGAAATTGATGTCGAAGATTTGATCTTTAAATTGCGCCATCGGTTTGTCAATGACCCTCAAATAATGCGGAAGATAAATGCTGAACTCAGTCAGGATTCAAATTTGACGCTCGCTGAGAAACACAACATCAATTCATTGCTGAATGTTTATTCAGGACCTGAAAAGCATTATTTAAATTTCTACGGACCACCGCGTAGTGTTACGACCATACCTTATTATCAGGCATTACAGCTCAATGAAGAGCGTGTTGCAGATAAACGACTAGAGACGGTAGATTTCAAAAATAAGGTTGTTTTCGTTGGTTTTTCAGGAGCTACTCAATCTGAGCAAGACATCATTCGTGACGATTATCATACGGTATTCTCGAATCCAGATGGTTTGTTTATTAGTGGTGTGGAAATTGCTGCGACGGCTTTTGCCAATTTGTTGGAAGACAAGCCTGTGAGTCCTCTGCCGCTTTTAAACAATTTGGTTATCCTATTTGTGCTGGGTTATACGATGGGAGCGATGCTACTGATATTTTCTTCTAAGAAAGCGATTGCTCTAGGTATCAGTATCACATTGATATACCTCTTTATTGCACATTATTTTTTCAAAGAGACGGTAATTTTTTTGCCGGTAATTACTCCGGTATTACAGGTTATATTGGCTTTAATGCTGGCTTGGATAATAAAAATTTTTACACTTGAAAATTTTATTGGTAATTCCAGACCTGACGATGATCTGGATGAGATTATCAAAAATAACAACGGAAGATTTTCTGGCCCTTGCCTTACTACGGATATTGAGGGCTACACGACATTATCTGAATTGATCGATCCCTCCAGTCTGGAAAAGTTGATGATTAATTATCGCGTTGAATTAAGAAATGCAATCATTCAGCATGCTGGTAGGGTCATGGATACCACGGGTGACTCATCGCTTTCCATATGGGTAAATAAGCCAGTCAATTCAGTTGTGCGCCTATGCCTCAAATTGATTAATAAGCCTACAAATTCAACCATGCGACTACAGGCTTGCTTAGCAGCATTGAGTTTAAAAAATGCCATTGAGCATTTTAATGAATCGAATACCCCGCCCTTTCCAACCAGAATTGGCTTGCATTATGGAGATATGTCTTTAAGCAAAAGAGATGCCACCTATAGAGTGACTGGCGATGTGGTAAATACGGCCAATCGAATTCAGGGAGCAAATAAAACGCTCAAAACGCGCATCCTACTGTCAGAAGAAGTCATTGATGGATTGGATGATTTTCTGATGCGCTCATTGGGAAAGTTTTTATTGCCCGGAAGAAAAAAACCAGTAAAACTATTTGAACTCATCACTTATCGGCAATCAGCCAATAAAGAGCAATTATGGTTATGTGAAACCTTTAAACACGCCTTGAGCGCTTATCAATCTCAAAGATGGACTGATGCTATTCAAGGCTTTCAAGAAATTCTTAAGATTTTTCCTACAGATGGTCCGGCACAATTCTTTCTTTCGTTGTGTTTACGATACAAAGACGACCCACCGGGAGATCCTTGGTCTATTTCGAGAATTGATACTAAATAATTAGGATATCTATCACAAAATCTCTTTTTAAATAAGGAGATACAGAATTTAGGAAGGTATATGTGATTTTTCTCACATACAAAAAGATGGTTTATAAACTAATCTTTTAATTTATTTGATAAATATCAAATTCTCTAGCTATCTACAGGGTCATCTATTTCGTATAATTATTAGCTTGCGATTCAAGTTATTTAATATTTGATCCTTTTTGGCATATTAATAGTAAATCAGTGCTTGCTACTTGAGCTGGTGAAAGCAAAGAAAGATTAATAATGAAGATATGCTGTGCAGATACGATTTATTTTTTTCAAAGAAAGCTTTCGATAGCAATATTCACTGTAACCACAGTGATTTGTTGGGTAGCGCATATAGAAATTTCGTATGCAGCAACGACTTGTAAATTGGAAGTCGCAAGAATTGTATCAATACAAGGCATCATCGAATTGCGTCGAGCCCAACAAACCATCTGGCAGTCAGTGAGTCTGAACACAACACTTTGCGCAGGCGATATGATTCGTGCTCGCTCACAAAGTCGAGCAGCCTTGCGATTAAACAACGAAAGTATGCTGCGTCTTGATCAAAAGACAAGCGTTACATTTCCTGAACTGCAAGAAGAAAAAAGTACTTCTCTACTGGATTTATTCGAAGGTGCGATTCACATCATCACACGTACTCCCAGGCCCTTTAAAGTAAGAACACCCTTTGTCAATGCAAGCGTAGAAGGGACAGAATTTTTTGTCGGTCTGAATGGCGACACTGCAAAAGTCGTGGTTTATGAAGGCAGAGTATCGGCGAGTAATGATCTTGGTAACATTGTCCTTAATGATCATGAAGCTGCCGTAACCGTCAAGGACCAAGCACCGCGTAAAGAAATTATCATACGTCCGACCGACGCGGCGCAATGGGCGCTGTATTATCCTGCCATCTCAGATTATTGGCTACGTGATACAAATCAGAAAGAGGCGGAACTAAGTGTTTTGATCCAACAGGCAGGTCATTCGCTAACAGTTGGTCAGGTTGACGAATCCAAAAGCAAGATTAAGCAAGTGTTGGAACTTGAACCCGATAACAGCGATGCATATGCACTGCTTGCCATCATTGCTGTAGTGCAAAATGATAAGGACCAGGCGCTGGTTTTTGCGAACAAAGCAGTTACACAAAATCCAGATTCCGCTGCTGCGTATCTGGCTCTGTCGTATACCCAGCAAGCTCATTTTGAGATTGAAGCAGCACTAGATAGCGTAAAAAAAGTGATCGCGCTGGATGCGAAGAATGTGCTGGCGTGGGCAAGGCTAGCGGAATTGCAGATGTCGCTGGGCGATCTCGATCATGCGCTGGATGCGGCACTGTATGCAGTAAATTTGGATCCAGGCTTAAGTAAGACTCAAACTTTATTAGGCTTTGCGCACTTATTACAAATTGATATCCAGACTGCAAAAGATAATTTTTATCATGCGATTGCACTGGATCAAGCCGATCCAATGCCGCGACTTGGTTTGGGGCTTGCCCTGATTCGCGAAGGCAATCTTGAAGACGGCCGCATAGAATTGGAAATTGCCGCCAGCTTGGATCCAGGTAACTCGCTGATCCGAAGCTATCTGGGCAAAGCTTATTTTGAGGAAAAGCGATATTCACTTTCCAGCACTCAATTCGAACTTGCCAAAGAGCGTGACCCCAAAGATCCCACACCCTGGTTTTATGATGCCATTCAAAAACAAACCCAGAACCGCCCAATAGAAGCTTTGCAGGATATACAAAAATCAATTGAACTGAACAATAATCGCGCGGTGTATCGTTCCAACTTGTTACTCGATCGAGATGAAGCTGCGCGTGGTTCCAGTCTGGCAAGGATTTTTGATAATCTGGGTTTTGAAAAACGTGCTTTGATAGAGACAGCAAAATCACTAAGTCTCGATCCCGGCAATCACTCGGCACACAGATTTCAGTCCGATGCATATATCAATATTCCGCGCCATGAAGATGCTCGAGTCAGCGAATTACTACAAGCTCAGCTTTTGCAACCCATCAATGTAAATCCGGTACAACCTCATTTAACCGTTGCTGATCTCAATATTATTACTGGCACAGGCCCATCAGCAGCAGGTTTTAACGAATTTACGCCGCTAATGGAACGCAACAAACCTCAATTGGTAGCTTCGGGTATTGCTGGTGGTAATAGTACCTTTGGAAATGAGGCGGTGCTATCAGCGATGTATGATCGTGCTTCAGTTAGTTTGGGACAATATCATTTCCAATCAGATGGTTTTCGTCAAAATAATGATCAAAAGCAAAATGTCTATACTGCATTTGTACAGTATGCGCTAACACCTAAATTAAATGTTCAAGCCGAATTGCGCCGACGGGATGGAGAAAATGGCGATCTGTCGCAAGACTATCGTGGTATAAGCGAAAATCGAAATACCAGTAGACAAGAATTAGAGCAGGATACAGCGCGTATAGGTGCACGATATGCATTGTCGCCACGGCAAGAATTTATTGTATCGACGATATATGTGGATCGGGATATTTCATTGGCTCCTGCTGGATCTCGGGTTAATTCAGATCGAAACAAAAATTATCAAGTAGAGGCACAATATTTATTTCGAGAGAATTTTTTTAATTTTGTTATCGGAGGAGGCGTTTATAGAGGTGATACAGCGAGTAGCCTGCAATTCAAATCAGGGAGATGTCCATTTCCTTTTACTTGTGGTACCTCAGAATCAGCCCAACAGCATGATAAGGTTTATTTTTATTCAAACTGGAATTTTCCTGGAAATATAACCCCAACACTTGGCTTTAGCTATAATTCGCATAGCGCTAGTGATAATTTGCTAAATAAGAATTTGGATTTCAATGAGATCTATCCAAAACTGGGCTTGCAATGGGATATCACTAGTAATGCACGGTTGCGTCTGGCCTGGTTTGAAACTGCAACAGCTGAATCGACTGCGAGACAAACAATCGAACCAACGCAAGTCGCCGGCTTCATTCAGATTTTTGATGATCCAACAGGAAGCAGGTCTCAACGTAAGGGAGTTGGTTTAGATACCAAGATTACAAAAAATATATATCATGGTATTGAAGCATCAGAACGGGATTTGAAAGTGCCAGCTTTTAATTCTACGTTTCTAGATAAGTCCGACGAACAGCTTTATCGAATGTACTTATATTGGTTGCTTGATCCAAACTGGGCAGTAAGGGCGGAAGTCCAGTATGAAAAATTTAACCGTAAGAAAAATGAAGAAATTGGGTTTGAGCCTTACCGCACAGAAACACTCTCAATTCCACTTAGCCTAAATTACTTTAGTCCTAATGGATTATTTGCTAGTTTAGTTGGTACTATTGTTAGACAGAACGTGAAAAGATCAGATTCTTTTAATCCAGAAAATGATCTGATTTCCGGATTAAAATATGAAGGTCTTAGTAGTTTCTTTTTAGTTGACATAACTGGTGGATATCGATTGCCCAGTAGAAGAGGGTTGATCAGTATCGAAGCTCGAAATCTTTTCGATCAAGATTTCGATTATAGGCAACCCCATTTTTATTCATCTGAACCTATTCGGGTTCGTTATTTCCCTGATCGCACAGTATTTGCTCGGCTTACTTTTAATTTTTAAAGGAGATAGGCATGTTTGAATCAATCTTTACAAAAAGAAATTTTGGAATTGGCGGCATTATTATTTCGATGATACTAGCAGTCTTTGCTTTGATCTTAATCACCAAGTTATTGTTAGTTAAGGTTCCTATCACAACATTTGTTGATAGTAGCATACAAGAATTTCCTCATGATCTACTAACTAAAGAAGTTGAAACAACTATAAAATTGAATGACGTATCAGCTATTCTCATTGCTAAAAAAGACGGTAGTGTTCAATTACTTACTTCTAGTAAGATTATTACACATTCGGAACAGTATTCAATGGAAGAGCTATTACAACTCGCTAGTGACAGTAATGATGCATACGCGGGACATATGCATTGCGCAACTAGGCAGAAGGAATATTGCTTTACTGGCATGTACAATGGAAGATATTATTCCAACGTATGTTGGTGTGAGTAGTGAAATGAGTATCTGAACAGATGAGGAAAAGTTTAACAAGAATACAAAATGGACAATGTCATTAATGGGCACAACAACTATCCCATTTGATCGCACTATTGCTATGCTTTCGAACATCAAGGAATTTAAAAGCTTATCTTTGGCAGATCTGGAGGCGATTGCGCAATTCTGTCACTGGCATCGCTATGAGGAAGGTGAAGAGATTGTTAGGTATCATGCTGACTCAAACAGCGTCTTTTTTATTACACAAGGTGAGATGCGTGTAACTTTTTATTCGATGTCCGGCAAGGAAGTCATCCTGTGTTATTTGCCCGCTGGGGAGATATTTGGTGAATTGACTGCTATTGATGGTCAATCTCGCTCGGCAACGGTTGTTGCTGAAACCAGCTCATTGGTGGCATCTATTTCATCACTGGCTTTTCAGGAGCTTATTTTTAATAATCGACAGATTGCACTTGCTATTTTGCAGCGATTAACGGATCAAATTCGTCGACTGACGGAGCGTGTTTTTGAATCCAGTACCTTGAATGTGCGCAATCGAATATATGCTGAGTTACTGCGTCTTGCAAAAAAACATCCGATGGAAGCTAATAGAGTTGTTATTTCACCCGCTCCGATTCAGGCGGATTTAGCCAGTCTTATTGGTACGGTGCGTGAAACGGTATCGCGAGAATTGGCTGATCTGGAGAGAGAGCAGGTAATTCTGCAACAAGATCATGAGATACATATTCTCGATATGGCAAAGCTAACCGAAATGGTTGAGAATGTTCGTGGCAATTTTTAGTTTAAATTCTATTCTTACGTAGCATCAAACTTCTGATGTTTGCAAGAAATAATAAAAAAGCACATCAGTTTTCTGATGTGCTTTTTCAAATCCTTAAGTGAGATTTATTACAAGAGTGGAATAATCAATAATGCCACAATGTTAATAATCTTGATTAATGGATTGATCGCTGGACCAGCGGTGTCTTTGTAAGGATCGCCAACGGTATCACCCGTAACCGATGCTTTATGAGCATCGCTGCCTTTGCCACCAAAGTGTCCATCTTCGATATATTTCTTTGCATTATCCCAAGCGCCACCACCGGTGGTCATGGAGATTGCAACAAACAGACCGGTAACGATAGAACCCATCAATACGCCACCTAAAGCTTGCGGGCCTAAAATCACGCCCACTAACAAAGGGATCAATACAGGCAATAACGAAGGAACCATCATTTCTTTAATAGCTGCTTGGGTCAGCATATCCACTGCACGTGAATAGTCAGGTTTGGCTGTACCTTCCATAATGCCAGGAATTTCCTTGAACTGGCGACGAACCTCAATCACCACAGATCCGGCAGCACGCCCAACCGCTTCCATCGACATGGCGCCAAATAAATAGGGAATCATACCGCCAATAAACAGGCCGATAATGACCATGTGATTGGATAAGTCAAAAGTGATTGAATGTCCGGCATGTTCAAGCGCATGTGTGTAGTCGGCAAACAATACCAAAGCAGCCAAGCCAGCAGAACCGATTGCATAGCCTTTGGTTACAGCTTTTGTGGTGTTACCAACAGCATCCAAAGGGTCGGTAATCGCGCGCACTGAATCAGGCATTTCAGACATTTCAGCAATTCCGCCAGCATTATCAGTAATTGGACCATAAGCATCCAGTGCAACGATAATACCTGTCATGGATAACATCGCAGTTGCTGCAATAGCGATGCCGTATAAGCCAGCTAATGAATAGGCTATTAAAATACTGATACAAACAGCCAGCACAGGTGCTGCCGTTGCACGCATTGAAACACCCAAACCAGCAATAATATTGGTTGCATGCCCTGTAGTTGAAGCTTCCGCAACATGTTGGACAGGAGGAAAATCTGTTGATGTGTAGTACTCAGTAATGACAACCATCAATCCTGTGAGTACCAGACCAATCGTTGCCGCCAGGAATATACGCATAACCAGCATACCACCAGCCACTTCTGTACCATCAATGGTCAGCGACATGTCGCCCATAAACCATACAGTGACAGGAAGATAAGCAAATAAAGCGATACCGCCAGCTACAGCCAATCCACGATACAGTGCGTTCATGATCTTGCCACCTTCGCGCATCTTGACATAGTAACAGCCAATAATCGATGCGATGATGGAAACAGCACCCAACATTAATGGATAAATCACCGCGTCAAGAGCATTAGTTGAAAACAGTAGCGCGCCCAGAATCATGGTTGCAATGATCGTTACCGCGTAGGTTTCAAACAGATCGGCAGCCATACCTGCACAGTCACCCACATTATCACCCACATTATCAGCAATAACTGCAGGATTACGTGGATCATCTTCTGGAATTCCGGCTTCTACTTTTCCAACCAGATCAGCCCCTACGTCCGCACCTTTAGTGAAAATACCGCCACCTAAACGAGCAAAAATAGAAATCAACGATCCGCCAAATGCGAAGCCGATTAAAGGTTTGATAACATCGCTGACCGATTGATTAGGATCGGCACCATCAAACAACATGGCGCAATATCCGGCAACACCCAGTAAGCCTAAACCCACAACCAGCATGCCCGTTACTGCACCACCACGGAAAGCAATGGCTAGCGCTTCATTCAATCCGACAGTGGCGGCCTGAGCAGTGCGTACATTTGACTGTACTGACACATTCATACCTAGAAAACCGGCGGCTCCAGAGAGGAAAGCCCCTAAAGCAAAGCCAACGGCTGTATCCCAGCTAAGTGCTATCCACAGAGCAAAAAATAAAACGAGACCCACGACGCCGATCGTCATGTACTGGCGTTTCAGGTATGCAGATGCACCCTCTTGTATAGCGGTAGCAATTTCTTGCATGCGCTGGTTACCAGTCGATTGAATATAGATACCCCTAATCCATATGCCACTGAATATCAGGGCTATAATCGCACTACCAATCGCGATAATTAAACCATTAGCCATAAAGAACTCCAATTAAAGTCAGACCACACAAAATCATATGCAGAATCTTGGCCTAAAAATTCCACATTATTAAACACTTGTTCAAAACCTAAATTAAATCAGAACGTATTTTATATGTTCTTGTTGCTAGAATGCATCAAATATTAATGAATTTTAGATTGCAGTTAAGACTTGGGTTAGCATCGTTTGACTTCATTACAACACTAAAGCATTTACAATCTAAATGGTTCTTAAATTTTGAATTCATCCAATTTTTTTGCAACTGCAATATTTTTGAGTCGGACATAATCAGGCAATCCATCTTTATAAGGTGGATAATCTTCACCTTCGATGAGTGGCGCCAGATATTCGCGGCATGCCTGGCTAATACCAAATCCATCTTCACTAATAAAATCAGCCGGCATCATTTTTTCAACATTGGCAACATTCGCAAGCTGAGCCATGCCTACCTTCCAGCGATAAGGTGAATTCGATTCGCGGACAATTGTGGGCATTACTGAATTGTGCCCTGCGATGGCATATTCCACAGCAGCCTTACCCATTGCATAAGCTTGTTCCACATCAGTTTTAGAAGCGATGTGACGTGCAGCGCGTTGCAGATAATCAGCGACACCCCAGTGATACTTCAATCCCAAACCATCTTTGATGATGTTTGCCACTACTGGCGCAACACCGCCCAATTGAGCGTGACCAAAAGCATCGCGCAACCCCTGATCTGAAAGGAAATTACCGTCCTCTCCTTTAACCCCTTCTGATACTACGACTGAGCAATACCCATATTCCTTGACATAGCGATCAACTTTGGCAAGAAACTTCTCTTTGTTGAATGTAATTTCCGGAAACAGAATGACGACTGGAATTTCGCAATCTGGACTTGAGGCCAATCCGCCTGCCGCTGCAATCCATCCAGCGTGCCGACCCATGACTTCCAGAATGAAAACTTTGGTTGATGTCTTCGCCATGCTAGCCACATCAAAGCTCGCTTCGCGGGTGGAAACTGCAATATATTTAGCCACTGAGCCAAAACCCGGGCAGCAATCGGTAATAGGCAAATCGTTATCAACCGTTTTGGGAACGTGGATCGCTTGAATCGGATAACCCAGTGTGTCAGCTAATTGTGAAACCTTGAGGCAAGTATCTGCAGAATCACCGCCGCCGTTATAAAAGAAATACCCGATATTATGTGCTTTAAATATTTCAATCAGACGTTCGTATTCACGCCGATTTTGTTCCAAGCTTTTTAATTTGTAGCGACAAGAGCCAAAAGCACCGGACGGGGTATGACGTAGCGCGGCAATAGCTGCTGCCGATTCAGCGTTGGTGTCGATCAAATCCTCGGTCAGTGCACCGATGATTCCGTTGCGGCCTGCATAGATATTGCCGATTTTATCGGAATGTTGACGTGCTGTTTCGAGGACGCCTGCAGCAGAAGCGTTGATTACAGCCGTAACGCCGCCGGACTGGGCATAAAATGCATTTTTAATTGCCATATTTTTCTCCTGATTAATCAAATGGTAAGTAATTCTTTGTTGTCTACTAATTTATACATACAAAAACTCAGGCGCGGCTCATCGCTATCCTGAGTTTCGAATTCTGTGTGACATGAACCAATAAATAATAAGGTTGGTTGAATTATTTCAATGCTGCGAAAATTTGATCACGTATTTCTTCAACCGTACCTACACCGGCAATTTTGGTATAGCGAGGTGCATCATTTCCGCCGCTAACGGACCACTTTGAATAATAGTCGATTAGGGGTTCGGTTTGCTCATGGTAGACTTCCAATCGTTTTCTGACAGTTTCTTCCTGATCGTCATCACGTTGTATCAGCGGCTCGCCAGTAACATCATCCTTGCCATCCACTTTGGGTGGATTGAAATCGATATGATATGTGCGCCCCGATGCGGTGTGTACTCTGCGGCCTGACATGCGCTTAACAATTTCAGCGTCTGCGACATCGATCTCGACCACAAAATCAATGGGTACACCGGCTGCTTTCATAGCATCAGCTTGCGGGATAGTCCGTGGAAAACCATCAAACAAAAAACCATTGGTACAGTCAGGTTGCGCAATCCGCTCTTTGACTAAATTAATGATAATTTCATCAGAAACTAACCCGCCGGCATCCATAATTTTTTTGGCCATCACACCTAATTCAGTGCCTGCTTTAACAGCGCTGCGCAGCATGTCTCCAGTTGAAATTTGTGGAATACCAAAATGTTCCTTAATATAATTGGCCTGAGTACCTTTCCCAGCACCAGGGCCGCCTAATAAAATGACTCGGATAGTTATTCTCCTTCTATTACCAATTAAAATTCACTGATTGCAGTGACGAAATTATGTCTGCCACTTCAACGACATCATGCAATTATATCGCAGGCAAGCTAGATACTCGAGTTTTTTACTATGGTAATTTTTGTGAAATTAAACGATTTCGTAGCAAGTTACGTTTATGCAGTGCAGGTTATGCGATAATTTGATTGACTCTTAACAGGAAAAATCATGGACGAAAACAGAAGTAAAGCGCTTGATGTTGCTCTAGCCCAAATCGAAAAACAGTTTGGTAAAGGTTCAATCATGCGATTGGGCGCTAATGATGTCGCCTATGATATACAAGTGGTTTCTACCGGTTCGCTGGGGCTTGATATAGCGTTGGGCGTAGGAGGGCTGCCACGGGGTCGGATTATCGAGATTTACGGCCCTGAATCTTCTGGAAAAACCACACTGACATTACAAGTCATTGCGGAAATGCAAAAGTTGGGTGGAACCGCCGCTTTTATTGATGCGGAACATGCCTTGGATCCCCAGTACGCACAGAAAATTGGCGTTAATGTCAAGGATTTGCTGATATCCCAACCGGATAATGGCGAGCAAGCCCTGGAAATAGCTGACATGCTGGTGCGTTCCGGTTCCGTCGACATCATTGTCGTGGATTCCGTGGCGGCACTTACGCCACGTGCTGAAATCGAGGGCGATATGGGCGATCCTCAAATGGGATTGCAAGCACGATTGATGTCGCAAGCGCTACGCAAACTAACGGCCAATATCAAGCGCAGTAATACTATGGTTATTTTCATTAATCAGATTCGCATGAAAATCGGCGTCATGTTCGGCAATCCTGAAACCACGACAGGGGGTAACGCATTAAAATTTTATGCTTCGGTACGCCTTGATATTCGTCGCACCGGTTCAATCAAAAAAGGCGAAGAGACGATTGGTAATGAAACGCGTGTGAAAGTGGTTAAAAATAAAATAGCGCCACCGTTCAAGCAAGCAGATTTCGATATTCTGTATGGCGAAGGTATTTCCCGTGAAAGTGAAATCATTGAATTGGGCGTATTACACAAACTGATCGATAAATCAGGTGCCTGGTATGCTTATAACGGTGAGAAAATCGGCCAGGGCAAAGATAATGTGCGTGAATACCTGAAAGAACACAAAAACATCGCGCAGGAAATTGAACAAAAGATTCGGTCAATTGTAGGTATCGCTGATCAAGCCAAGCCTGCAAAAGAGAAAACCGAAAAAGAAAAAATAGATAAAGAGAAATAGTTTTGTGGACGCACGGTCGCCTCTGGAAATACGCGCCTTGCGATATCTGGCGCAACGCGAATATTCGCGCTTGGAACTGGAGCAAAAATTATCTGTTCACGCCCGCTCATTGCCGTCAGAAGACTTGTCTAGCGTGTTAGATCAGTTGGAGCGAAGAGGCTTGTTATCAGCTGAGCGCGTTGTTGAGCAAATTGTACGTACTCGCAGAGCCCGGTTCGGTAACAGACGCATTCTCCATGAACTCAAAGAAAAAGGTATTGATGAACATTTGATTCACAGCATAATACCGTCTCTTAAAGAGACAGAGCTGGAGGCAGCTGTGCGCATTTGGCAAAAAAAATTCGGCCTATCACCTAGTAATAGAGAAGAGCGTGGCAAGCAAATGAGGTTCATGATGAACAGAGGTTTTTCGATTGAAGTGATACAGCAGGTTTTTTCACAGGCCGGTGAGGATAATCAATGAAGCAATTGCTGGTGCAGATACTATTTGTGGTCATGCTATGCATCGGCAGTCATGCCAGTGCTGATGACATAGTAGCCATTCAAGAAATTAATGAATCCCCCGTCAATTTTGATGGTAAAGAAGTGAAGCTGAAAGGGATTGCAAAAAACCCTACACGCTTGCCGTTGGTCAATCTAAAATCCTATATATTAGAAGACAGTAGCGGGGAGATTATGATTTTGACGGAATCCGATTTACCCAAAATGAACGAAGAAATCACTATTCGAGCTAAAGTCAACAGCCTGGCCATCGTCAAAGGCGAAGCAGTGGGTTTGACAGTGATTGAACTAGAACGATACGAGTTGCAGCAAAAAATATGAAAAGTAGCGAAATAAGACAAAAATTTCTTGAATTCTTTCAATCTCATGGCCACACCATCGTGGCGTCCAGTCCGCTGGTGCCCAACAATGACCCCACTTTATTGTTCACTAACGCAGGTATGGTGCAATTCAAAGATGTTTTCCTCGGTCAAGACACCAGACCTTATGTGCGTGCGGTCAGCTCGCAGCGGTGTGTGCGGGCCGGTGGCAAGCACAATGATCTGGAAAATGTCGGCTATACCGCGCGGCATCATACTTTTTTTGAAATGCTGGGAAATTTTAGCTTTGGCGATTACTTTAAGCGAAATGCCATTCAATTTGCTTGGGAATTTCTTACCGCATCACTCAAAATTCCACGTGAAAAATTATGGATAACCGTGTATGCGGAAGATGATGAAGCGGCGGATATCTGGCTGAATGAAATTGGTGTCGATGCATCGCGAGTGGTTCGGATTGCTACCACGGATAATTTCTGGCAAATGGGAGACACCGGTCCTTGTGGCCCCTGCTCTGAGATTTTTTATGATCATGGCCCGGATGTGAAGG
Organism: uncultured Nitrosomonas sp.; assembly: GCA_902826115.1. Lineage (GTDB taxonomy): Bacteria > Pseudomonadota > Gammaproteobacteria > Burkholderiales > Nitrosomonadaceae > Nitrosomonas. The sequence goes on along the minus strand of CADEDO010000001.1, from coordinate 111,695 downwards.
GAGGTCCCCCCGGCTCTGCCGATGCGGATGGCGATCGCTACATTGAAATCTGGAATCTGGTGTTTATGCAGTACAACCGTGACAGTGCGGGCACACTACACCCGCTTCCCAAACCTTCGGTTGACACCGGTATGGGATTGGAGCGCATTTCTGCAGTTATGCAGCAGGTTCACAGTAATTATGAAATCGATTTGTTCCAAAGCCTGATTCAAGCTGCTGCACGGGCTACCCACACAAAAAATCTCGCAGACAATTCCTTAAAAGTCATTGCCGATCATATTCGTGCCTGTTCATTTCTGATTACCGATGGCGTCATTCCAGGCAGTGAGGGACGCGGCTATGTATTGCGACGCATCATACGTCGTGCCATTCGTCATGGTTATCGGTTGGGACAAAAGCAACCGTTCTTTTATCAATTGGTAGAAGATCTAAGTCAGGTGATGGGGCAAGCCTATCCTGAGCTGGTAGCGGCCAAGGCACGTGTTGCAGCGGTTTTGCAGCAGGAAGAAGAGCGTTTTGCCGAAACACTGGAACATGGCATGCAGGTTCTGGAGACTGCTTTAGGTCAGAAAGTGACAGTGCTTGATGGAGAAACGGCTTTTCGACTTTACGATACCTTCGGTTTCCCGCTGGATCTGACCGCCGACATCGCGCGCGAGCGCGGCATTACCGTTGATCATGCCGGTTTTGAGCAAGCCATGGCGCGCCAGCGTGAGCAAGCACGCGCGGCCAACAAATTCACCATGCAGGAAGGGATCGAATATAACGGTAGTCAAACCACTTTCTATGGCTATGAAGCGTTGCAACATGAAGGGCAGGTATTAGCCATTTATAAACAAGGCAGTCCGGTCAATTTTATCGAAGCGGGCGATGAAGCGATGGTTGTTCTGGATCAAACGCCTTTTTATGCCGAATCCGGTGGGCAAGTCGGCGATAGCGGCGAATTGCTCGCAGCCAATGGCACCTTCGCAGTGACGGATACCCAAAAAATACAAGCTGGGGTATTTGGCCATAAAGGGCTGTTAAGTAGCGGTCGCTTGGTGATCAAAGATACCGTGCTGGCCAAGGTCAATCCACTTAGCCGTACCAGTACTGCGAATAATCACTCTGCCACTCATCTGCTGCATGCCGCACTGCGCAAAGTACTTGGTACTCATGTAACGCAAAAAGGCTCGCTGGTGGATCCCAATCGCGCGCGCTTTGATTTTTCCCATAATGCGCCCATGACTGCCGATGAAATACGCGAAACAGAACGTTTAGTTAACGACCAGATCAGACACAACTGGGTTGTTGCTTCGGAAACCATGAAATATGACGATGCGATTAAGCGCGGTGCCATGGCTTTGTTCGGTGAAAAATATTCGGATGTCGTGCGTGTGATTGGAATGGGTGAGTTTTCCACTGAGTTGTGTGGTGGTACGCATGTGTCACAAATAGGGCAAATCGGTTTCTTTAAGATTGTCACGGAATCGGGCGTGGCCGCTGGCATACGAAGAGTTGAAGCAGTTACCGGAAAAGCAGCGGTCGAATATATCCAGCAGCGCGAGGCGCAATTACTGGAAATATCTCAGAGCCTAAAAACCAATCCGCAAGAAGTGACGCAAAAAATAGCGCAGATTATCGACAATGTGCGGCAAACCGAAAAAGAACTGATGCGTTTAAAAACCAAACTCGCCAGTTCACAAGGTGATGATCTGGTTGTGCAAGCACAGGAAATAAAAGGCATTAAGGTGTTAGCTGCCAATGTGGAAAATGCCGATGCCAAGACTCTGCGTGAAACCCTTGATCAACTCAAAGACAAGCTGAAAACCTGTGTCATCGTACTCAGCGCGGTTGAAGATGGGAAAATAACACTGATTGCGGGTGTCAGTGCCGATTTGATCAGTCAGATCAAAGCCGGTGAATTGGTGAATTTTGTTGCCCAGCAAGTCGGTGGTAAAGGTGGCGGACGACCGGATATGGCCCAGGCGGGTGGTACACAACCGGAACAACTCCCTGCCGCGCTTATCAGTGTAGTGGATTGGGTGGGGAAGAAATTGAATTAAGCAAATGAAAATTCAATTTAGAAATAAATTCGCCTGTTTGGTCGCGTTGTTGCTCCTGGGGTGCGGTACTGTCAATACGGTAATCCGAGGTGATTCGGTGGCAAAGTACAATCTTAAGCAAGCCAGAACTTCCTGTGAAGCGATACCGCGAGTTTATAGCGGGGTTGCTTACGATATTTGCATTCTGCGTGGCAAACCGTCACGGACGGCGCTGTGGTTTGGGTCGGTACCGCAGCTCATATTCATTGATTTGGCGCTATCCGGTGCATTGGATACGGTTGCTTTGCCCTATACCGTTTTTGGGCAAATTAACGATGGTTCGATTTATCTGCAATAGCGATGCGATACAAAACGCAGAATTGCGGTGATGAACAAGTCCTTTTGCGGGTAACGGTCTGGAAATCTAGTAGTCTTGGATGATATCGCACCCAGATTGCATAGGGATTCCAGTCGCTCCTGCGTTTCAACCTCATTGGTAACAACTGAGAATCTGTTTTATTCTGATAATCGTTTGTGCGATTGCGCGATCCGATCTTCAATTTATCAATTGAATTATGCTTCAGACGTGCCAGAGACGAAGAGCCGGTGCCAAATTTGTCGATAGGGATTTTATTCCGGTCCCTTTAAGTTACTAATAACTACCCCTCAGCGTGCTTTTATGTTTAAGTGCTAAATGTTGGATCACCACATAATTCATCATGATAATGGTATCTTCAACCCAAAATAATCTTTTGCAGAATCCATGAAAGCTCAAAAAGACCAGCATACGCCGATGATGCAGCAATATTTGCGCATCAAAGCACAGCATTCTGACATGCTCATGTTTTACCGTATGGGGGATTTTTATGAGCTGTTTTTTGAGGATGCGGAAAGAGCGGCCAAGCTATTGGGAATTACTTTAACCCAACGTGGTGCTTCAGCCGGGGAGCCGATTAAAATGGCAGGCGTGCCGTATCACGCTGCCGAGCAGTATCTGGCTAAACTGGTCAAGGCGGGCGAGTCTATCGCTATCTGTGAGCAAGTGGGAGATCCGGCTACCAGCAAAGGGCCTGTTGCGCGCGAAGTCACTCGCATTATCACGCCGGGAACGTTGACTGATGCAGTGTTGCTAGAGGATAAGCGCGATTGCATATTGCTGGCTTTATGGATGCATGAATCACTGCTGGGGTTAGCCTGGTTAAATCTTGCTGCAGGGCAATTACGCGTTATGGAGACATTGCCGCAAAATTTGCTCAGTGAGCTGGAACGCCTGCAGCCTTCGGAAATTCTTGTACCAGAATCATTGGCATTGCCTGAATTGCAAGGCAAGCAATGGGCATTAAAGCGGCTGCCATTATGGCAATTTGATCTGGATAGCGCGATCAGTCAGTTGACTCGACAGTTTGAAACGCATGATCTGTCTGGTTTTGGTTGCGAGGATTTATCGATGGCAATCTGCGCTGCTGGTGCATTATTGGAATACACCCGCCTGACGCAAGGGTCTGTTGCGCTGCATATCGCTTCATTACAAGCTGAACATGACAGTATCTATGTGCGCATGGATGCAGCGACTCGTCGGAATCTGGAAATTTCTGAAACCCTTCGCGGCGAAAGGTCGCCCACATTATTGTCATTATTGGATACTTGTTCTACCAACATGGGTAGTCGTTTGCTGCAAGTCTGGCTGCATCATCCATTACGTGATCGGGCAGCGATACAGAAACGACTGGATAGCGTTACCGCATTGATCGGAGACAATGGGCAGAATAGTTTCTCGACTGCACAGCGTCTGCTGCGTCAAATTGTCGACGTCGAGCGAATCACTGCGCGCATTGCCCTTAAATCTGCACGACCGAGAGATCTCTCTGGCCTGCGTGACAGTTTAAGACGATTGCCAGAAATCATTCAGGCGATTGCGGATGGTTGCAGCGAGAGAATGCTTCAGTTGATAGAGAGCATGCAGGTGGAACCTGCATTGGTTGAGTTATTGAATCAATCGCTGCTGGAAGAACCTGGCGTGGTTTTGCGCGAAGGCAATGTGATTGCCAATGGTTACGATGCTGAGCTGGATGAATTACGTGCGTTACAAAATAATTGTGGTGAGTTCTTGTTGCAGCTTGAGATTCGTGAAAAAGAGCGCACCGGCATTCCTAATCTAAAGGTGGAATACAATCGTGTGCATGGTTTTTATATCGAAGTCACGCATGCACACAGCGACAAGATTCCCGATGATTACCGACGCAGACAGACATTGAAAAGCGCCGAGCGCTATATCACGCCGGAACTGAAAGCTTTCGAAGATAAAGCTTTGTCTGCACAGGATCGGGCATTGGCGCGTGAAAAATTTTTATATGATAAATTATTGGTGGCGCTGTTACCGCATATCCACGCACTACAGAAAATGGCCGCGAGTGTGGCTGAAATCGATGTCTTGTGTGCATTTGCTGAGCGAGCGCAAGCACTTGACTATGTCGCTCCTCTCTTATCTGATGAAGCTATTTTTACCATTGAAACGGGGCGTCACCCAGTGGTGGAAAATCAGGTAGAGAATTTTGTGGCCAACGATGTCCAATTGGGTGCAGAACAAACTGGCAAGCCGCAAATGTTGATGATTACCGGTCCCAACATGGGTGGTAAATCAACTTATATGCGGCAGATTGCACTCATTGCTTTGTTGGCGCATTGCGGCAGTTATGTGCCCGCAAAAAAAGTGTGCATTGGTATATTGGATCAGATTTTTACCCGAATTGGTGCGGCAGATGATCTCGCCAGCGGGCGTTCAACGTTTATGGTGGAAATGACAGAAACGGCGAACATTCTGCATAACGCCACCGCACATAGCCTAGTGCTCATGGATGAAATTGGGCGCGGTACCTCGACTTTTGATGGATTGGCATTGGCATTTGCCATTGCCCGACATTTGGTGAATAAGAATCGCAGCTTTACGCTTTTTGCGACACATTACTTTGAACTCACTAAACTGGCTGAAGAGTTTAAGCAAATCCAGAATGTGCACCTGGATGCCGTGGAGTATAAGCACCGTATTGTTTTTCTGCATAAAGTGACCGCAGGTCCGGCCAGCCAGAGCTATGGCCTACAAGTCGCTGCGTTGGCGGGAGTTCCTGAACCTGTAATTAAATTGGCCAGAAAACACCTGATTAAACTGGAGCAGGAAAGTGTAAATAAGGCATCTCAACTGGATTTGTTTTCTTCTTCCGTTTCAGAACCGGAAGAAGAGATGCCAGCAGAACATCCAGTGATTGCCATGTTACAGCACCTGACACCGGATGAACTCAGCCCTAGACAGGCATTGGAACAGTTATACGTATTGAAGAAAGCGATTGATAAGAAAAGCAAAAGCTGATTTTTCAGGCGTGTGGATACAAAATGGGATCAATGATCGTGATCGTGTGCACCATGCACATGTTGATGCGAAATTTCTTCCGGTGTGGCGGGACGAACCCCAGTTACCGTGCAGGAGAAATTGAGTGCCATGCCGGCAAAAGGATGATTGCCATCCACGATGACGGTATCGTCAACAATCTCTGTAACGGTGTATACGATGATATCGTCCGAGCCTTCCGCTCCCCCTTCAAAATGCATGCCCACAGCGACATTGTCAGGAAAGGAGCTGCGTGGTTCAACGCGAATCAGCTCTTCATCGTATTCACCGAAAGTATTTTCCGGTTCCATCGAAATAGAACAAGAATGACCAATCTCCATTTCATGCAGCGCTTCTTCCACCAAAGGAAAAATACCGCCATAGCCACCATGCAAATAACTAATCGGTGTTTGGGTTTTCTCCAGAACATTTCCTTCTGAATCTGATAATTCGTAGTTGAGTGAAACCACAGTATTTTTTTCGATGCGCATAGGAGCTATCCTTATTTTAGTAATAATCAGAAATTAAAAAAATCATAACAATCAGAGCTATTATTGGGCTTCTGAGCTAAATTGAACATTGGGCATTATACGCATAAAGTCAACAATCTCCTTATGATGCGTAAAACAGCCTCATTTACATTAGCTAAAAAGTGATCGGTATGGCTTTGTATAGTATATTTTCATGGATTAGTAGCTGAGAATTCACTGTCTTTTAATGCTTTTACAGGCGCAAAACTTTGCCGGTGTATCGCACTGACTCCATGCCGATGCAATGCGCTGAGGTGATCCTTGGTCGGATATCCTTTGTGTTGATCAAATCCATATAGTGGAAAAAGCTGATGCAGTCTATGCATTTCGGCATCGCGCGCTGTTTTCGCTAAGATTGATGCGGCTGAGATTGCAGGAACCAGGCTATCGCCTTTGATGATGGTGCGTGTTGGACAATTTAAGTGCGGACGCTGATTCCCATCAACCAGTATCATATCAGGTGCGAAAGGTAAGCTTTCTACCGCTCTTTTCATTGCCAGTAAGCTAGCTTGCAAAATATTTAACTGATCAATTTCTATTACTGAGGCGGAAGCGACAGACCATGCTCTGGCATATTTTTTGATAGCCATGGTGAGTTCGTTACGTTTTTTCTCACTCAGTTTTTTCGAATCAGCCAACCCATCTATTTTGTAAGCTGTATCTAACACGACACACGCTGCAAATACCGGCCCGGCCAATGGCCCTCTGCCTGCTTCATCAACACCGCCAATCGATACATTGCGATAGGAAGTATCCACGTATGAATTTTCCGCTTGATAAAATACTTTCAACGGAAATGTTTATTGCTTAAAAATTATAAGGTTCTAGCTGCACACATTAAGGTTGCTTCGGTTACCAGTTGCTCATCAACTTCCGCTCGAGCGGAGTATTTCCATAAACCTTTGATTTGTCGCTCTATGGTAACTTTGAGAATGAGCTGATCACCTGCCATGACGGGTTTTTTGAAACGCACCCCATCAATGCCGACAAAATAATAAATCATATTATCATTGTTGACGACATTCTCTGTTTTCATCGTCAGAATAGCGGCCGCTTGGGCCAAGGCCTCAACAATCAATACACCCGGCATGACGGGATGATGTGGAAAATGACCTGAAAAGAATGGTTCGTTGATGGAGACATTTTTTAGCGCAACAATATCTTTACCTAACTCGTAAGAAAGCACTCTATCTACTAATAGAATCGGATAGCGATGCGGTAAGTATTTCAAAATGTCGTGGATGTTCATGGTATTCATTCAATTTTCCTTTTAATCCAAGATAACTCTCGATTAATTACTGGTATGCCTGTTTTCCTAATGGCAGGTTATTCATTCTCCAGCGCTTTAATTACTTTATCAGTGATATCAATGCGCTGACTTCTGTATACCGAGTCCTGGAGTTGCAATATCAGATCATATTTCTCTTTTTCAGCGATTTTGTTAATGGCTTTATTGGTGCGTTCCAGAATAAGACTGTATTCTTCGTTTTGACGAACACTCAAGTCTTCCCGCATCTGTCTTTGTGCACGCTGATATTCACGACTGAGATTGGCCAGGATTCTTTCTAAGTTACGTCGTTCTGTTTCCGTCAGAGGAGTACTATCTTTTTCAAGCTTATCTTGTAGCGACTTAGCTTGAATTGCCATTTTCTTGATATCTTCATCCCGTGGCATAAATTCTTGTTCAATTTTCTTTTGTGCTTGAATGCCTGGCACTGACTCACGCAATATCTTTTCTGTATTGACAACCCCAATCTTGATATCACTTGCAACAGACGCAAAAGCAACATGCGTGCATACAATGAGCATAATACCTATTACGATATTTCGTTGTTGTATGTAGATAGGTTTCAATATATTCACTGAGAGTGATTTCAGCTAAATTAGAATTGTTGTCCAAACATAAATTGGAATCTCTGCAAATTGTCACTGGGTTGATCATTTAATGGTTGTGCAATACTGACTTTTAGCGGCCCCATCGGAGATACCCAGGTGAGAGCGATACCAGTCGAATAGCGCATGAGATCACCAAAACCAGGAACTTCAACGGTCTTACCAGAACTATCTACTTTAGTGACAGTATCGAATCTGTTAAATGTTGTACCGCCATCGACAAACAAACTAAGGCGTAATGATCGATCATCTTTCATGAATGGGACCGGAAACATCAACTCTATATTTCCGACGACACGTTTACTGGCGCCTACTGCAAACAACCTAGAATTAGTACTAATATTGACATCTCGTGGACCTAAAGAATTTAGATCATAACCCCTGACAGAATTGTTACCCCCAGCAAAGAAGTTTTTGAAAAAGGGTAGTGTATTCCCGCTATAGCCATCAGCGTATCCAGCTTCTCCATTTAACATCAAGGTGAAGAAATCGGTAATTGGAAAGAACCATTTTTGATGATAGCTAATTTTATAATAATCCAAATCCCCACCGGGTACACTGACCTCACCAAACAACCGGTGCGTCGTTCCAGACGTAGTCCAAATAGCGCTATCCCGTCTATCCCGCGCCCAACTTAATGTGAGTGGAAAATTATTGGTAGATATTTTTTGTGGTAAAACGGCTTGACCATCTGGGCAATTTCCCCCGAATTCACAAAGAAAATTTATATTACGGTTGGGACTATCTTTAAAAACACTCAATGCCGTATTTTCAGCGGCCAAACCTAACGATACGATATCATTTTCTGCAATAGGTATGCCTAGTCGTATGCCTGCACCGACAGTTTCGGTCTTGAATGTACCAACTCTAGATAATGCTCGCGTATCTAAGTCACGTTTGTAGACATCAAATCCAAGACTTACGCCATTGACAGTAAAGTAGGGATTGGTAAATGATGCTGCATAGGTTTTATTGATAGCGCCTGTATTTACATCAAGACTGAAAAAGTTGCCTGTACCAAAAATATTGTTCTGAGATACCGAGCCATTCAATATCAGGCCTTGCCGATCAGAGTAACCCGCGCCAAACATAATAGCCCCGGTTGGTCTCTCTTCCACTTTGACGTTGATGTCAACCTGATCAGTTTTATTAGGAACAGCGGGCGTTTCTACATTGACACTATTAAAGAAGAATAATCTGTCAACCCTTTGTTTGGAGAGATTAATATTTTTAGTGGAATGCCATGCTCCCTCCATTTGTCGAAATTCTCGTCGAATCACTTCGTCGCGCGTGCGATCATTGCCGGTTATATTGATGCGCCTTACATACACACGTCGACCTGGGTCGATAAAAAAAGTGAAGGCCGCTTGTCGATTCTCATGATCCATTTCCGGCGCTGCATTGATATTTGCAAATGCATACCCCTCATCCCCTAATCGATCGGTGATTAGTTTTACAGATTCGGTTAATTTCTGACGTGCAAATACGGCTCCTGTCTTCAATAATATCAATTTGCGTATTTCTTCTTCTGGCAATAAGGGCTCGCCAGCGACTTTGATATCGGAAACAGTATATTGAGCACCCTCAGTAAGGTTGATGGTGATATAGATATCACGCATATCTGGTGTTATCGATACTTGAGTGGATTCAATATTAAACTCAAGATAGCCTCGATCAAGATAATAAGATCGTAGCGTTTCTAAATCAGCAGATAACTTTTGTTTTGAATATTGATCATTTTTGGTGAACCAAGATAACAGATCGGGTTTCCTGAGAACAAATAAACCACGTAACTCATTATCGTTAAATTTCTCGTTACCTACGAAATTGATTTTCTTGATCCTGGCCGTACGACCTTCATTAATATCAAAATTAATGCCAACGCGATTACGTTCTAGCGGAGTTGTGGTGGTTGTGATTGTGACAGCGTATTTGCCACGACTGATATATTGGCGCTTTAATTCTTGTTCCGCTCTTTCTAATAGTGAGCGGCTGAAAATCCGCGATTCCGAGATACCTGCTTGTTTCAAGCCTTCCAGAAGTTTGTCTTTTTCAAATTCTTTTGCACCATTAATACTAATTTGTGCAATCGCCGGACGTTCATCAACTTGTACAATTAGAATTCCATCCTCGGATTTTAATTTTACATCCTTAAAGAATCCGGTTGCATAGAGTGCTTTGATGGCTTCCGTTGCTTTTGCTTCGTCCAGCGTATCGCCTACTTTTACGGGAAGATAACTAAATACAGTACCTGCTTCGGTACGCTGTATCCCTTCAATACGAATGTCTTTAACTACGAAAGTGTCACTGGCCCAGGATGGAAAAGTACAGATGAAACTAACAAGTGCAACAAGATGCCTGAATTTCATTATCTAACCAGTAATAAGCCGATTGATATCGTTATAGATAGCAAAAGTCATCAGTGTAAATAGCATTGCCATGCCTATCCTTTGGCCAATTAGTATGGTTTTCTCAGGCAGAGGGTTCCCTCTGATAATTTCTATGAGATAGTACATTAAATGACCACCATCAAGCACCGGTATAGGTAGTAAATTGAGAACGCCAATACTGACACTGATGAGCGCAAGAAATGCCAGATACGATGCTAAACCCATTTGAGCCGATTGACCTGCATAATCAGCAATTGAAATGGGGCCGCTTACATTTTTCCATGATACGTCCCCCATAATCATTTTAGAGAGCATTTGCAGGGTAAGAATGGTTGTTTCCCATGTCTTCTCAATGGCTTTATGAATGGCTTTTGCCGGTGGATAACTTACTGTAACCAGTAATTCATCAAATTCTGCTTGATTAACGACGGGCGCAATGCCAATTTTCCCGATTTGTTTACCATTTTCAGTTGCTGTTTCAGGTGTAATGGTCAGTGATGTAATTTGATTGTTACGTAAGATTTCCAGTTCTAATAGGTGGCCCGGACTTGAGCGTATTACTTGTACAAAATCCATCCAGGTTTGGATCTCAGTATCATTGGCAGTTAAAATTTCATCTCCGATCAGCAAACCCGCCTTATAGCCTACACCATCAGGCATGACTTGGCCAATGACTGGCTTGATGGTAGGTTGATAGCTATTTAAGCCGATAATGCCCAGAAAATTCTCATTCAATTTATCCGGATCGATGTTGCTCAAGTCTAATTGTCGCCAATTAATTTCACCGTTCTTGTTGATGGTTTGTATTTTTACATTGCTCGATTGATCGATGGCGTATCTCAATAAAGTCCAGCGCGCATCCTGCCAGCTTGCCACGGCCTCATTTTCAATACTGACTATGGTTTCTCCCGCTTCAAATTTAGCGTAGGCGGCAGCTGTCGATGGTTCAACAGGTCCTAACACAGGTTTCATTCCGTGTACGCCCAATATAAATAAAAACCAGTACAAAACAATCGCTAATAAGAAATTGGCGATAGGACCTGCTGCCACGATTGCAAAGCGGCGTGCTACCGGTTGTCGGTTAAAGGAGCGAGGCAGGTCTTCAATAGCTACTTTACCTTCATTTTCATCCAGCATTTTGACATAGCCGCCCAAAGGAATCGCTGCAATGACCCATTCAGTTTGATCTTTGCCCCAACGTCTGCGGAAAATAGGTTGACCAAAACCAATACAGAATCGTAATACTTTTACGCCGCTCCAACGGGCAACTAAATAGTGCCCAAACTCATGAAACGTGATAAGGATGCCTAAGGCAATAATGAAAGAGATGATAGTGTAAGTGATTGTCATATCAGACCATTGTACAAGAAATAAATAGGCGTAGCGATTTTAACTGCACAAAACTTATTATTTCATCTCTGAGTTGAATTAACACTCAATAGTTGCATAATGAAAAATGGCATTATAGCTAACCTTAGAAGATTTTAGTGATTTGCATTATTGCAGGCTTGTGAGCCAATCATGTGCAATATCGCGCGCAATAGCGTCTGTTTTCAGTACATCCTCTAAGGTAGTCATTTCTTCTGCTTTGACCGACTGCATAGTGTGTTCAATCATGGCGGGAATTGCGGTGAATGGTATGCGTTGGGTTAGAAATGATTCTACCGCTATTTCGTTGGCGGCATTAAGCACTGCTGGCATATTGCCGCCGGTTGCGAGCGCTTGATAAGCTAAGCGTAGACATGGGAATTTCTTAAAATCAGGCTCTTCAAAATCTAAATGAGCGATTTTGAACATGTCTAAAGCTGAAACTCCGCTGTCAATCCTATCCGGATAGCCCATGGCATGCGCTATGGGAGTACGCATATCAGGATTGCCTAATTGTGCAATGACTGAGCCATCCACATAAGCAACCATAGAGTGGATGACACTTTGTGGGTGTATGACGACTTGAATTTTTTCGGGTGCCGCATCAAACAGCCAATGGGCTTCTATAACTTCTAATCCTTTATTCATCATAGTCGCTGAATCAACAGAAATCTTTTGCCCCATATCCCAGTTTGGATGTGCACAAGCTTGTTCCGGAGTGACTTTTTCCAATGCGGTTACGGGTGAGCAACGAAATGGACCGCCTGAGGCAGTTAGTAGGATGCGGCTAACACCAACTGTGGTTAAATTTCCATTGAAATGATGCGGCAATGATTGATAAATCGCATTATGCTCGCTGTCGATGGGTAGTAGAGTGGCGTTGTGCTGCTTGACCAGATCCATGAAAATCCGTCCGGCCATTACTAATGTTTCTTTATTGGCAAGTAATACCAGTTTCCCTGTACGAGCTGCAGCGAATGTTGGGCGAATCCCAGCAGCACCGACGATGGCCGCCATGACTGCATCCACTTCAGGGTGTGACGCTACTTTTTCTAATGACTCAATCCCCGAGAGTACCTCAGTATTAATGTTTGCCGCTTGTATTGCTTTAGATAATTGCTCGGCGCTTTCGCTATTCAGCATAACCGCATATCGAGGTTGAAAGCGCTGGCATTGAGATAACATTTTTGTGACATTTTTATTAGCAGTCAGTGCAAATACTTGGAAACGATCCGGATGACGATTCACTACGTCTAGCGTACTTTCTCCAATACTTCCGGTAGAACCGAGTATTGTTATTTTGCGGTTAGCTGTCATATTGAAGGTGAATAAAAAATTAATAATGCCAAGATGGCAAATGGAAGTGCAGAAGTTAAGGCGTCAATTCGATCTAAAATTCCGCCGTGTCCAGGTAAAATATTGCCGCTATCTTTAACGCCGGCCTGGCGTTTTATCAGTGATTCGTAAAGATCTCCGACTACACCTAAAATGGCCATTATTATCAGTAGGGGCACTAAAGTGATGATTAACGATTCTTCAATCAGCCAAAAATTCCAGGCTAAGCCATACAGAACCACAGCAATTAAAGCGCCAGCGACGCCTTCCCATGTTTTATTCGGACTGATTGTATAGGCAAGCTTGTGTTTACCGAATGCTCTTCCGGTAAAGTAGGCTGCAGTATCTGAAATCCAGATAGTTGCCATGAAACCCAGCAAGAGTAATGGATTAATCGCGCGCAACTGATAGAGAGCCAGACAGGTTGGTAGCAATAGTATCCAGCCAATTAACATCCAAAGTAATGGGTTTTTAACAGTATAAAGCTGCTTTAGATATAGTGGCGCAGCTATGATCCAAAAAGCAAAAGATAGTATATACAGACTTATCAGGTTCGATGAGTAAGCATTAATTTTTACTGATTCGCTTAACAATAGTAATAATTCTCCACCAACTAATCCTGTTAGCAGCATGAAAATGATGGTATTTTTAACTGAGAATTGAGCCAGATTGCTCCACTCACGTGCCCCGACAACAGTCAGTATCAGTAAAAATGCGGCCCAAAAAATGTCTTGTAGATAGAATAGTGCAGAGAGAAATAAAGGCAGAATGATAATTGCGGTGAGTATGCGAGCTTTAAGCATTTAAATTGATCTTTTTATCTTTTTATCTTTTAGCTGAAAGCGCCACTTGCAGTTGTTCACTGGTACGACCAAATCTACGTTCCCTTTGTTGATAAGATTGAATGGCAAGCTCGAGTTCATGTTCATCAAAATCCGGCCACAATTTTTTTGTAAAATACAGCTCAGTATATGCAAGCTGCCATAATAGAAAATTACTAACTCGACATTCTCCACCTGTACGAATAAATAAATCGGGTTCAGGTGCATAATTCATTGAAAGATATTGTGTCAGATTTTCTTCTTCAAAACTAAGCGGTAACTCGCCAGTTGATTGCGCCATCATTTTGCGCATAGCCTGCATGATATCCCAGCGCCCTCCATAATTGGCGGCTACGGTAAATGTCAGGCGTGTATTATTAGCAGTTAATTGCTCGCCTTTATGAATGAATTCTATTATCTTGGGTTCAAACTTCGATAAATCTCCAATGACTTTAAAGCGAATGCCATTTTCGTGAAGCTTGTTAATTTCTTGTTCTAATGCGCCCACAAAGAGTTGCATCAGAAAGGAGATTTCGTCAGCTGGGCGGCGCCAGTTTTCACTACTAAAAGCAAACAAAGTCAAAAATTCGATATTTCGTTCTATGCAAGCTTTTATAACCCCGCGAACAGTTTCGACGCCTTGTTGATGTCCAGCAACGCGAGGTAGCATGCGCTTCCGCGCCCATCGACCATTACCATCCATGATAATAGCGATATGTTTGGGTATTAAACCTGTTTCAGGTATCTCGCGTGTTGAACTCTGGCCTTGAGGCATATCAAACAGCCATCAGCTCGGCTTCTTTAACTTGTATAACTTTATCTATTTCAATGATGTAACGGTCAGTTAGCTTCTGAATTTCATCTTGACCGCGACGCTCATCATCTTCAGATATTTCTTTAGTCTTTAGCAGTTCTTTTAATTGTGCGTTTGCATCTCTACGAATATTGCGCATTGCGATACGTACTGCTTCAGCTTCCTGTTTTACTACTTTAATCAGATCGCGCCGCCGCTCCTCGGTAAGTGCCGGCATCGGTACGCGAATTGTTTCGCCAACAGACATCGGATTTAATCCTAAATCTGATTCACGAATTGCTTTTTCAATTGCGTTCGCCATCTTCTTTTCCCAAGGAATAACGCCAATTGTCCGTGCATCAATCAAATTGATATTGGCTACTTGGTTAATGGGTGTTGGAGCACCATAATAATCAACAGTGACGTGGTCTAGAAAACCGGTGTGGGCGCGCCCACTTCTGACTTTACTTAAATCTACTTTTAATGCTTCTAAGCTTTTCTGCATTTTTTGTTCCGCAGATTTTTTTACATCAGCAATCATAACCTTTATCCCTTTTGCATCTTTGTTTCAAGAGATTCCAAAATATTATTGTTGGATTAAACTGTTACTAAAGTTCCTTCATCTTCTCCAGTCACTATGCGTTTAAGAGCACCTTCTTTGAAAATGCTAAACACATTCAATGGTAATTTCTGATCGCGACATAAGGTTAATGCTGTTGCATCCATGACCTGTAAATTCTTTGCAATCGCTTCATCAAAAGATAACTTATGGAAACGAGTTGCATCTGGGTTGATTTGAGGGTCACTGGTGTAAATACCATCTACCTTAGTTGCTTTGAGCATGATGTCCACATTCATTTCCATGCCACGCAGGGCAGCGGCTGTGTCTGTCGTGAAAAAAGGATTACCAGTTCCGGCTGCAAAAATGACTACTCTGCCGTCTTTCAGATAGCGTATTGCGCGTCCACGGATATAGGGTTCAACAACTTGCTCAATACGCAAAGCAGATTGTATCCGTGGTACCAATCCAACTTGTTTCATTGCGTCTTGAAGTGCTAGTGCATTCATTACAGTAGCTAACATCCCCATATAGTCTGCTGTAACACGTTCGAGCCCGTCATTAGCCGATTTCATGCCGCGGAAAATATTTCCTCCGCCTACAACTATGGCTATTTCGATACCTAATTTGCTGATCTCTTCAATTTCAGCAACAATTCTTCCCATTACAGCCTGATTAATACCATATCTATCTTCGCCCATCAGGGCTTCGCCGGATAGTTTTAATAATATACGTTTATAGGCAGTAGTGGTCATTGATAATAAGTCAAAGCGTTTGTAGTTGTATTATTTTACTTGTTCCATCTGTGCTTTTACTTCTTCAGCAAAATTCTCTGATTTTTTTTCTATACCTTCACCCACTATAAACATAGTGAAATCATTGACCTTAGCAGATTTGTTCGATAGAAGTTTTTCGACGGTTTGCTCTGGATCTTTCACGAAGGGCTGTCCTAACAGTGTTATTTCAGCTAGATATTTTGCGATTCGTCCGTCTACCATTTTTTCGATGATATTTGCTGGTTTACCACTTTCCGCTGCTTGTGCATTGAAAATTTGACGTTCGTGTTCTAATACATCTGCTGAAACCTGTTCTTTAGAGACGCACATGGGCTTGCTGGCGGCAATATGCATGGCTATATCTTTACCGAGTGTTTCATCGCCTCCTGCATAATCTACCATTACACCAATCTTAGTGCCATGAAGATAAGAGGCCAATCGGCCTTGTGTGGTATGACGTCCACACCGACGAATACTGATGTTTTCACCCAGCTTCATGATGAGGGCTTTGCGAGTTGATTCTACAGTTTCACCGCAGGGTAGTGATGCATCACTTAATGCTGAGATATCTGTTAAATTTTTTGTGGCAACGAGTTCTGCCAGATTTTTGGCGAAGTTTATAAAATCATCGTTCTTGGCAACAAAATCTGTTTCGCAATTAACTTCAACCAATGCACCCTGCTGACTATCTGTCGAAATATATGCACCAACAACACCTTCAGCTGCTATTCGCCCGGCTGCCTTACTTGCTTTAGCGCCACTTTTGATTCTCAGCAGATCTTCAGCTGCTTTCATATCACCATTGGTTTCCGTTAAGGCTTTCTTGCATTCCATCATGCCAAGTCCTGTCATTTCGCGCAGTTCTTTTACCATACCTGCGGTAATGTCTACCATATTTACTCCAGATAAAATTAGTTTGAGAATGGGATGTAAACGTTTACTATGCTAGGAATCTGTTTGTCGTAATCAATTTATTGATAATAAAGCGAGAAATTATTTAATGATGATTAGTAATTTCATTTGAATACTTTTTTCCAACATTAAATAATTTATCGACAAACTGTCTTATAAATCAGGGTAAACGATTTACATCTAGTCTAATTTGTTGTGAATATCAAAATAATGAATTATTTCATTCGGCTTCTGAAGTACTCATCTCAATAATTTCCTGAATAGCCTGATTACGTCCTTCCAGAATGGCATCAGCTACACCGCGAGCATACAGTCGTATTGCGCGACTTGAATCATCGTTTCCTGGAATGATGTATTGCAGTCCCTCTGGATTATGATTGGTATCGACCACACCAATAACTGGAATGCCCAATTTTCTGGCTTCTGTAATAGCGCCTTTCTGATATCCTACATCTATTACAAATAATGCATCAGGAAGACCTTTCATGTCCTTGATGCCACCCAAGCTACTATTTAATTTATCTAACTCTCTTTGTAGATCAAGAGCTTCTTTTTTTACTAATTTTCCAAGCGTTCCGTCTTGAACCATCACTTCCATATCTTGTAAACGCTTAATGGATTGTTTGATAGTTTTGAAGTTGGTCAGCATTCCGCCTAACCAGCGCTGATCTACATAGGGTGATCCGCAGCGCGATGCCTCCTCGCGGACAATATCACGTGCTTGCCGCTTGGTACCAACAAATAAGATGACCCCTTTGTTTGCTGATAATTGCCGCACATATTTCATCGCCTCTTCATACATTATTAGGGTATTTTCAAGATTAATAATGTGGATTTTATTGCGATGGCCAAAGATGTACGGAGCCATTTTAGGATTCCAGAAGCGAGTTTGGTGACCAAAATGAACACCCGCCTCTAGCATTTGCCGCATAGTTACTGCCATAAATTCTCCTTCAGGATTGAGCCTCCATTTGTTTCAGTCAATTTGCTATGCAAATAGTTAAGTTATTATGAAACAAATGTGTGAATTTAATTTAATTCTAAAACCTAAAACAAAACTATTTAAATTTCGATTAGATTGGAATCAAATTATTTTCATATTATAGCATTTTCCGATACTTACTCAAGCCAACATGAATGCTATGTGGAATTGAATATTGTTTAAGATATTTATATGGAGAACTATTTTAATTTAAAAGGGAGCAAAGCGGAATTATTCTCAATACTAAACGACATCTATTATTACTAAGTAACACAAGAGGTGTTTCCCATTTTCATTCTTAAGCGAGCGATATCATTTATTTGTATGTGCTTATTATCAACAGTAATAATATTTTCTTCTTGCAGTTTAGAGAATGCGCGGCTGACGGTTTCTAGCTTAAGACCAAGATAGCTGCCAATTTCTTCACGGGTCATGCGCAGATTAAAATCGCATTCGGAATAACCACGCGCTAGGAATCGACGAGATAAATTCAGTAGAAAACTTGCTAATCGCTCTTCAGCTTTCATACTGCCCAGCAATAGCATAACGCCATGATCTCTAACTATTTCACGACTCATTATTTTGTGAAAATGTCGCATTAACGAGGGAATGACGCGACTAATCTCTTCCAGTTTCAAAAAAGGAATTTCGCATACTTCGCTATCTTCAAGCGCAATGGCATCACAAGTATGAATTTCTGTGCTGATAGCATCTAAACCTAGTAATTCTCCAGTCATATGAAATCCAGTCACTTGCTGCCGTCCATCTTCTTCAAGCACACAAGTTTTTAAAAAACCACTACGAATAGCAAATAGTGATTGAAACTTCGTGCCTGTATGGTGCAGATATCCACCACGTTGAATCTTTCGTTTATGACTTACCACATCACCTAGAATCTGAATTTCCTGTTCATTGAGACCAACAGGCAAGCACAATTCGCGCAAACTGCAAGTCGCGCAGCTTGACTTAATGTGCGAAATATCAAGATGATTATGTGGTGAAGTTTCTAAAGACAAAATTTTATCCAAATGCAAGAAATTTCAATTCAACGCTGTTTAATTGATCTGAATCAAAGCTATTTTTTTCGATTTGCCCACAATTCTACCCATATTGCTAGAGGAAGTGGGCATTCTTTTTCAATTTAGCTATTGCTAGCCATTGCTATTGTGTAAGCCAGTCGAATAACGAGAATGATGTCACGATTTTATTAATTTAAATTCTTTTAACCGCAGTCTCCACAAATAAAGGCGATATCTCAGTGTATTCACAATTGTCATCTGGCTTGCTGGCTATTAATTCGGATCTTATTCGTCGTTTTGAGTATTACCATAACGATTATCGTCTCTATCCGAGAACAGATTTCTTTGTTGAAGCGTTTGATGCGCATACCTATTCTGCTTGGTTGGGTCATCGCAGGACTGTCTATGCTCGTCGACCGTTATCGTTATATGTGCATATTCCTTTTTGTCGCTCGGCTTGCTTTTATTGTCCTTCTAATCAGTTTATTACTGACGATTATGACAGTATAAATAAATATCTTGAATATTTAGCACTTGAAATAAGACTTCAGGGTCAATTATTTAAAGATGATCCTAGAGTTGAGCAATTATATTTGGGTGGTGGGATACCTACATTTCTTAATCACTCTCAATTAAGTAGTGTGATGAATGAAATTCAGAAAAATTTTAACTTAATAAAAGAGGGGGATTTTTGTATAGAGATTGATTCTAGGCAAATAAATAATCATTCGATGGCTGCTCTAAAAGAAATGGGCTTTAACTGCGCAATTATTGGTGTTCAGGATTTTGCGCATCAAGTACAGCAATCTATTTGCTGCATTCAAACTGAAGAGGCTACATTAAGTACTATTTGTAGTGCTCAACAGGCTGGTTTTAAATCGATTAAGATTGAATTGACTTATGGATTACCTAAACAAAGTATGGAGACATTTGAAGATACTTTGGAAAAAATTATTTCCACTCATCCCAATCAAATTAATTTATTAAATTATCTTTGTCTGTTTGGAAAATTAAAACCACAATACGATTTTAATCGAGAGGATTTGCCAGATACTGAAACTGTTATTGCGATGATGTTGCTGGCTATTAGTCGGCTAACCAATGCCGGTTACACCCATATTGGCATGAATCTTTTTGCCAAGCGTGAAGATTCATTAGTCATTGCGCAGCGCCAGGGCAGGCTGCATTATAGTTTGCAAGGCTATTCAATTTATCCTGATTGCTATCGTATTGCATTGGGTATTTCAGCAGTTGGCAGCATTGGTCCAACGTTAAATCAGAATCATTGTGATTTTTTGCAATACTATAACAAACTGGAGCACAATATTCTTCCCATTATGCACGGCATAGAATTGAGTGCAGATGATTTAATAAGACGTTCAGTGATGCAAGCTCTGATTTGTCAATCGATACTTTCGTTCGAATCAATGGAAACCTTCTTTCCAATTGAATTTAAATATTACTTCGCTACCGAATTAACAGAACTCTTAGTATATGAACAGGAAGGCTTAATTGCCTTAGATAATGATGAGATTACTGTGACACCGAAAGGGCAGTTACTCATTATTAGCATTTGCAGAGTTTTTGATAAATATCGACGTACTGCTCAGCAACATAAAATTTATCCAGTGCGCCGTTAATGATTGCTTACTTGGGGAATTTTATTTCAGATTCCCCAAGTAAGATTACTTGACTTGGCTATTCGCTAAAACATAATCGGCTAAGCGATCGGCCGATTCACCTTGAATATTTTTGAAAGCGGGCATTCGCATACTGCCTCCTTGAAACTTCTTGATAATGGCTTCTTTGTTGGCAACGTTTTCACTCAGTATCATTGCGACATTAGCACTGAGAGGTTTGTGGCATTCTGTACAAGCCGAGCTGAATATTTTTTCTCCGGTGGCATCTGCAGGAGGCGTATAGTCTCTACCGCCACCACAACCGACTAATACCAATAGTGCTGATGCCGTTAACGCAAAATTTAATTTCTTCATTTCCTAGCTCCAATTTTTTAATTCTTCAATAAATACGAGAAATTCTTTTAAACTCAGTCTAAAACTCAGTTACTTAATAAATTATTTTTATAATATTTTAATCCAACCTCATCTTTAGAAGATCAACCATACCTAGTGTTACAATAATTTGTCAATCAAATGTTTGAAAGTACTTATCAATCCAGCCGGATTGGCTTCGGATGATGCTTAATCTTGGGATGGTTTTTGGCATCCGACCGATCATCATTTTTTCACTTGCTTACTCAATAGCAATTGGCTGTTTTATTCAATTCACTGGTTCGTTTCTTGACACTTTCTTGACATTTGCTGTGCTACGCTGCGCGGCAGCGAAATATGAACGCTATCATTCTTTTAGTGAAAGAATGACGTGTTATTTTGAAGGAAAACATGGCGAGCAATTATTAACAACTTCATATCAATGTGAATTAAATGTGAATCGTTGTGCATAATATATTGCTTATTAAGACAGATTTGGCGAACAATTTTACAGAGTTCAATTTTTGGAAGGGAGATTGCATGTTTAAAAAAATAAATATTTCTATTTTGCTAGCTGCGCTTGGATTGCTTATTAGTAATGCTGCGGTTGCAGAGAGAGTTGATGAGGATTTCCAAACATGGGGAAATATTACAGCACTAGGTAGTTTTGCTCCTCTTAACCCTAATAACCCAGAATTAAAAAAATTCAGATATTGGATTGAAGGACAGGGGCGTTTTGGGAATGATTCTTCCCAATTTACTCAATCCCTGATTCGCCCTGGTTTGGGTTATGCGGTAACGGACAAATTGACTGTGTGGTTGGGTTATGCTTGGGCTCCAACAGCTCAGCCACTTTCTGGCGCACATCCGTATGATGAGCATCGCATCTGGCAGCAAGCTTTATGGGCTGATAATTTCTCATTTGGCCGCTTAACTTGGCGTAGTCGTTTTGAGCAACGCTTTTTTGATCATATGGTTCCAGACCCAGGTCCCAATGCGGTTGCACATCGATTCCGTCAGTTAATAAAACTGGCTGTTCCCATGCCTTTTATCTCTCCTAATCTAAGCTTTGTCGTGCAAGATGAGTTATTTATCAATATGACAACTCCGCATGCCGGCTGGATTACAAATGGTTTTGATCAAAACAGAGGGTTTGTAGGATTGGCTTACAAATGGAACCAATTTGCTACCACTGAGATTGGCTATATGAATCAATATATCAATAGACCACATAACCTGCGCGCAGATCAAATGATCCATATTCTGGGAGTTAATTTATTTCTTAATTTCTGATGTGATTATTTTGCCGCGGTATTTTCACGGCGTGTGACTTTGTGCTATAGGAAGCCGATTCATTTTCTAGAATAACAGAAGAGAATGAATCGGCTTAATTTTTAATGATTTTCGTATTGAGCTGATCGACGCTTCCTTGCTCACAATTTTTAATTCATAAAAAGACCACTACAAGTTCAGTTCTGTGTTGCTGATTTTTTAAAGGGGCTTGTTTGAGCGCTGCAAAGAACAATAAGTAGCTATGCTTTTGTTCTTACCTATTTGGCTCAGAATAATTTTCTATACATGCATTCTGACCAGATGAATCCAAGATGCAAATTCGATACCTATGTAATGACAGAGTTAAAACTTCATGTTTCACGTTCAATAATCTTTTAGATTTGATCAATTACAAATTGATTTTATGAGATTTAAGGTGATTTAATTCCTCTATTCCTTATTTATAAGAAATTACATTTGTATGAAAATGGCCTTAAAGATAGTAGTATTCTAAAAAATTAAGCTTTATTTTAATTATGGAATTATTCGGGAAAATGACTGCTTTGAAACGTGCAAAGAAAAAAGGATTTTTTGTTTTTGCGATATGGCTATCGATCTTTCTGGGAAATCCAGCGCAGGCCAATAATCGTCATGCCTCCATCGTCGTAGATGCCGATACTGGTGCAGTGCTGCACGAATCTCACGCGGATGCCAGCCGTTATCCCGCTTCTTTGACCAAAATGATGACGCTTTACATGTTGTTTGAGGCGTTAGGGCAGCGAAAAATAACGTTGGATACTCAAATGCATGTATCGTCTCATGCCGCTTCCATGCCAGCGACTAATATTAATCTTCAAGCTGGTGACATGCTCAGCGTGCGTGATGCGATTCCGGCGTTAATTGTCCGTTCAGCCAATGATGTGGCGGCAGTAGTTGCTGAAGCATTGGGTAATACCGAAGCCAATTTTGGTCGTATGATGACGGATAAAGCCCGCAAGTTGGGAATGCACTCCACGATTTTTCGCAATGCTTCCGGTTTGCCCAATAACGAACAAAAAACCACCGCTCGGGATCTGGTGACACTATCCACGCGGCTGATGAAGGACTTTCCTCAGCACTACCATTACTTCTCGACTCAATCTTTCAGTTACAAAGGAACCACTTATAATAGTCATAACCGGATGGTGCGCAATACTGATGGTGTGGATGGACTTAAAACCGGCTTTATTCGAGCCTCCGGATTCAATGTTGCTACCTCTGCAAAACGCGGTAACCGTCGCGTAATTGCGGTTGTGATGGGTGGATCGACGGCCGCTGCGCGCGATCAACAAATGGCGCAATTGCTGGATCGTAGCTTTAACGGAAGTGTTGCAAGCGCTCAATTGACCAGCAATACCGATAATGTTCGTAATACCCGTGTGTCCCCTGTTGTGCAAAAGGCCAGTGCACCGGCTTCCTTACCGAAAAAAATTGTGGAGCCTGCTGCGACAACAAAAATGGCTCAAGCCGAATCCCGTGCTGAAACAAAAAAAATGGTTTTGCCGAAAAATAAAAATTGGGAAATTCAGATTGGCTCTTATCATGCGCATGATCGAGCGCAAGCTCAGGCTCAGGCGGCTACCCGCTGGATACCGGGCTCAGTGGTGATTACCGAAGTAGAAGTCAGCAAGCGCAAGCTATATCGGGCACGGCTAGTGGGATTGCAGGAAAATCAGGCACGTAATGCTTGTCAAAACTTATCCCGGCAAAAAATGGAATGCTTGGTGATTCGCACCCACGGTTAGTCAGCATGCAAGAAGTATGACATTGCATGTGCATGATCCATTCTTCAATATCGATACCCTTGAAGCTTTTGCTTATTACACAGAGTAGGTCTTAGAAAATTCCGCTGTCAGAAAATGCACATTGATAAAGAACTGGATGCGCGCGGTTTGGTTTGCCCCCTTCCCATTTTGCGAACTAAACAATCGCTCGCTGGAATGATCAGAGGACAAACACTGAGAATTATCGCAACTGATCCTGGCTCCGTGATCGATTTCCAGGTTTTTGCTGATCAGACCGGGAATGAATTGCTATCTATGTCAGAAAGTGCGGATGAATTTATTTTCATACTGAAAAAGAAATAGTATCCATCTGAATGATTCCCGAAGGTATTTCAAGATTATCGATGTGTAATTATAAAAATAGCCATGAAATCAGATGACTAACCACCGGCAATAGTCATGCGATCTATTAAAACAGACCCACACTGTTTGGACCCGTGCACGATGATATCGTTGCCAATTGCTTGTATTCCTTGGAACATTTTCTGCAAATTGCCCGCAATCGTGATTTCTTCTACTGGATAGGCAATTTCTCCCTTTTCTACCCAATAACCTGATGCGCCACGCGAATAATCCCCGGTGACAGCGTTGATGCCATGTCCCAATAATTCGGTTACCAAAAGGCCTGTGCCCATTTTCTTCAACAATGCATTGAAATCCATAGGTGCTGCATTTTGCATGATCAGATTATGTGTACCACCGGCGTTTCCGGTCGTGCGCATGCCCAGTTTGCGTGCGGAATAACTCCCCAAAAAATAGCCTTGCACAATGCCATTCTCAACCACCTTGCGTGCGACAGTAGTGACGCCATCATCATCAAATGCACCACTGGCAAGACCTTTGTGTATATGCGGCAATTCGAGGATTTGAATATCCGGTGCAAAAACCTGCTGACCGATACTATCCAGCAAGAAAGAGGATTTGCGATACAGATTGCCACCACTCACGGCAGAAGCAAAATGTCCGATCAAGCTGGATGCAATGGGTGCTTCAAATAATACCGGCGCTTCACAGGTTGGAATTTTTCTGGCACCTAGGCGCGCAGCACTGCGTGCACCGGCTTTCTGTCCGATGCTTGCGGCGGTTTCCAGATCGACGGCATCGCGTGCCACGCTATACCAATAATCGCGTTGTTTGCTATCGCCTTGCTCAGCAATCATGGCGCAACTGATGCTGTGGCGCGACAGCGGATACCCTCCCATAAATCCCAGGCTGTTGGCGTAGATAAATTGGGATTCACTGACGGAAACTGTGGCGCCTTCTGAGTTAGTAATGCGCTTATCGACTGCATAAGCGGCCTGTTCGCATTGCTTGGCTAATTCAATGACCTCCTCAACCGATAGCTCCCATGGGTAGTACAAATCCAGTTGCGGATAATCCTGTGCTAGCAACTCTGCATCCGCCAATCCGGCACAGTCATCATCAGCGGTATAGCGCGCTATGGATAATGCAGCTGCAACGGTATCGCTGATGGCCTGTGGTGAAAAATCCGAAGTGCTGGCATTCCCGCGTTTTTGTCCGATGTAAACGGTCACTGACAACCCTTTGTCACGATGATATTCGATCGTTTCAACAGCACTTTGCCGCACGGTTACTGTTTGACCAAAACCATCGGAAACGTTGGTTTCGCAAGCAGTGGCACCACCCTGCTGGGCATGCTTCAAAATATCACGGGCAATTTGTTGCAGTGTGCTCAGTGGGTAAGAAAATCGAGAGTTAGAAACAGATAGAGTATTCATAGACTAGTTGGCAGAAAATTTAATCTGGAATTTAAAAAAGCAGTTTTTCAGTCACAAAAAACAAATCGAATGGAATAACATGCATCGAAAGCGCTATGATAGCAGCTTCTCGACACTGCATTACACAGGTTACCGTGCAAAATAACCCAGAATACGATATCAAACAGGATGATGCGCCGAGCAAAACAAAGCGCAAGAAGGACATGCACGCTTTGCAAGAAATCGGTGAGCAGCTGGTGGAGCTTGATCCAAAGAAATTAAACGAGTTTGATTTGCCGGAAATTTTGCTGGATGCCATTCATCTTGCGCGTCCCATGAATAAACATGGCGCTCGTCGCCGACAAATGCAGTATATTGGCAAATTGATGCGCACGATTGATGTGCTGCCAATTCAGGAAAAACTGGATTCCTGGCAAAAAACATCCCTGCACCAAACTGCCCGACTGCACCAACTTGAACGCTGGCGTGAGCGTCTGCTAACCGATGACAATGCATTGACTGAATTTGCGCAAAAATATCCTACGGCCGACTTGCAACATTTGCGTTTATTAATCCGCAATGCACACAAGGAAAAAGCGGCTGATAAGCCACCGAAAAGCTTTCGCTTGCTGTTCCAAGCATTGCAGGGGATAGTTCCGCAAATGTGACACAGGCTTTCAGTTCGTATTCAGCACTCTGATATGCGCCGTCGCACAGCGTCCCAAAGATTTTAACTCATACCCACCCTCGAGCGCGGATACAATCCGCCCACCAGCATGTTGATTAGCCAGCGCCTTGATTTGTTCAGTGATCCAGACATAATCATTATCACAAAATTGTAATTGCGCCATGTCATCATCCTTATGCGCATCGAATCCGGCCGATACAAAAATCATTTCGGGCTTGAATGTATCCAATGCAGGCAACCAATCGTTGGTTACGGCCTTGCGAAAAACCACTCCATCTGAACCCCGTTGCAAGGGTACATTGATCATGCGGGGATTGCCGCTATCAGCACCGCAATAAGGATAAAAAGGATGCTGGAACGTTGAGCACAGCATGACATGTGGATTATCCCGAAAAATTTCTTCGCTGCCATTGCCGTGGTGCACGTCAAAATCCAAAATGGCCACTCGTTGCAACTGATAAGCATGGATGGCGTGTGCTACGCCCACCGCTATATTGTTAAACACGCAGAAGCCCATGGCGCGATCGGATTCTGCATGATGACCGGGAGGGCGAATAGCACAAAAAGCATTATCGACTTTGCCTGACAGCACCAACTCGGTTGCCAGCACGACAGCGCCGGCTGCGCGTAATGCCGCATTCAGCGTAAACGGATTCATGGTGGTATCGGGATCAAGCGCAATCAATCCTGTACGCGGTGCAGCTTGATGGACACTTTCAATATAACTCTGAGTATGCGCTCGCGCCAGCTGCTCTACACTGGCTAACGGCGCATCATAGCATTGCAGCACTGACAGTAAACCGGAGGCTTTTAGTTCATTTTCAATGGCGACCAGTCGCTGCGGGCATTCTGGGTGATATATTCCCATGTCATGCTTGAGGCAATCGGGGTGACTGATATATGCGGTTTGCAATTTCTTTTCTAATCCTATGAATTTATTGATGATAATAATCTGATTTAATCATCGCTCGTGATTATCAAGTACAAAGTTTATACAATCGATTCACTATACCGTGATAAATTATCAGTATTTTGCACAACCTTATTAAGAAATAAACAAGATTGTTTTACGTTAATGCACTTTTTGGTCATATTGGGAGTAATGGATGAATGAGTTTATAGCTAAAGTATTAAATATACTTTCCTTGGATGCGCTGACAGGAAGAAGTTGGCTGGATTTGGTATCAATTCTAGCGCCTTCTGTCATTTTAATTATTGCTTTATTTGTTGCTAGCCTTTTCCTGAAAGTCAGGAATTGGCGATTTTCCGCTTATGTTGTTTGCTTGATTTTAACGCTGGTTTATTTGCCTTACGAGCTGCATCGACAAGCGACGGCGATGGGCAGAGCAGATGCCAACGTCAATGAATTGCACGGGAATCTGCAACAATTATTGAATTCCGCGCATCTGGGCCACATGAATGATATTGCGAATAAAGAAGTTTCTGCCAAAATTCTGGATGAATTAATTCAAGGTTTGGGCAAAGAGCAGAAGAAAGATCTTATTTTGACCTCGTGGCTCATTTCCGAGAATGAGAAAAATGCACTCAACCAAATGGAAAGCAAGCAAAAAATGCTGGCTGATGAAATTAAGTCCACGTTGAATGAAGCAAGAACACAAATTATTGAATCTCGCCCTCCCCTTGAGAAAATATCGGACACGATTGTGAAGCGTCTGGATGATGATGTTAATCAATTGGTAGAAAAGAAGATGCAAGTATTCAAACAGGAGATTGATAGTTCTCTGGATAACTTCAAAAATGGCATTAATAGCTTTGTTCAAGGCGAACTCAAAAATTATGAAGAAAAACTGGCTGTGATCACGCAACAGAATGTCGATGAATTAAGAAGTTATTCCGGCAAGGCTGCACAAGTGTTTGCTGAGCAGGTCAATAAAGTAAACCGGGAGTCATTGCAAAAAATGGATGCGACCAAAGCCAGTGTGGATGGCATTGGCGTCGCAGTTGCAAATATCGACTTGAAAAATGTGACTCAACAAGTCAAGCAACTTTCAGCATCAATCGAAATGGCGCAAAAAAAGAGCGACTTGCTATTTGAATATAACGAATGTTTAAGAGCGGCTGGTATGCTTGACCTGGGTGGTAAAGAAGAGCACTGTAAAACCAAGTTGAACGAAGGTCTGAGTAGCTTAAAATAATCACTTGATTACAAGTTGATCTGGCGGTTCTTTGGTTTGTACAAGAACCGCCAGATCAAATTCGAGTTTGTGGAAACGATAAGAGTGAACGCGATACCATGGATTAATCTCTAGCATCGTGATCAGATTTGGTTAACGGATGTGGCCAGAATCGTTGCATTGCCAAAAAAGTAAAAGACGCCGACCAGGTGATCATTGACAATCCTGACAATCCCTCGGCAGCCGTCAATATGCGGATCATTCCAACCGGCACTAGGTCACCAAATCCAACGGTCGTATAGACAACGGATGAGTAATAAATAAAATCAAGAAAGCCGCCCTCATCAATACCGGATATATGTCCCCATCCGATACCGTGCTGAATCAGCAGATAGCCCAGAGCGAATATAATAATTTCCAGTATGTGCGCCAGCAGTAGTCCAAGCATCACAATGAGCACACCAATGCGTTTATGTACGTGTATGCCCACCGTGCGACTAAGAAAACGCAGGGCTTCGTAATGCACCACCACGCAAATAGTGACTACCAAAGCAGAAATTAAAAATACCACTAAATGGAGCACATGTTCATTCATCATAAAATATTCGGTAACTCATTACAAAACGTATTGTAGACACATATATAATAAGGATTGATCTTATCGAATAACTTTTATTCATGCTATGTACTTCTGCATTACTGTACCATTTGATTTACATGCTCGCTTGAGCCAACACGCATGGATGTCTACTTAATCAGAGGGCATTCATGGGGCAGGTAACTGAGCTAGTAGGTCGAGGACTGGCGCATTTTCTGACCAAGCCGGTTCGGCAAAGCACCCAGGTGGCAACAGTCAGTCAAGAACAGTTGTTGGCCAACCTGCAGCCAGGTGATGTGCTACTGATCGAAGGTAACACGCGCGTCAGTGTGGCCATCAAATATCTCACCCAATCTACTTGGTCGCATGCAGCCATGTTCATCGGTAATGCACTACCTAACGGTTCACCTTGGGAGCTGCCGCTAGTTCTGGTGGAAGCCGATCTGAAAGACGGTGTTCGCGCAATAACGCTTGCGAACTATGCGCAAATGCATACACGGATTTGCCGTCCTGTCGGTTTGAGCGATGAGGATCGCAAACGGGTTGTGGATTATGTGATTGCACGTCTAGGGCAGCAATATGATCTCAAGAATATTTTCGACCTATTGCGGTACCTTTTACCCACAGCGCCGGTTCCTACCAGATTCCGCAGACGCTTGTTAGCGCTTGGTAGTGGAGACCCAACCCGCGCGATCTGTTCTACGCTGATTGCACAAGCCTTCGAGTCAGTGCGCTATCCCATATTGCCGGAGATTGAGCGCACTTGGTCAAATGATCCGGTGCACGCGGATTGCTACGCAGAAATCTATCACATACGCCATCACAGCTTGTATACGCCTCGCGATTTCGATATATCGCCCTTTTTTGACATCATCAAGCCAACCATCAAAAATGGTTTTGATTATCGCTCATTGGCGTGGGGTGATATGCCCCAAGCGCTAGAGGCTCCCTGTCGATCTGTGGAAACAAAAAATGATTGATTTTGCCCATATCCTGAAGCCGATTTAGCCAAACGCTAAGCGACACAAATGCCGTATTGCGGAAGCAGATCATGGATGACATAGAATCGGTGTGCCTGCAGCGCATCATGGAATAGCTTCCAATTGCTTTTCAAGAACAGAGGACTATATCCATATTTCTCGTTTTTATCATCGGTATTTTGAGTAGTGCCGAGTGCCTCATATTTCCAGGAACCCACTCCCTTATCAATATAAGTTAAATTGACCGGCAAAAAATCAAAATAACCGTTTGAAATATGGTTCAGCCATATTGCGTGCCTTTTTTCCCCATCTTCTTCCCGAATATCTCGGAATAATTGCTCAATTTTATATTTATGTTTATCCAATAAACCTGGAACATTTGCGCTGGGATTGCCAAGTAGAAAACGTTGCATAGCCATACACATTTTGTCGGATGCTTCTATAAAGTCCGTAGGATTATCTCTAGTTACTTTGATTTTATGATGATCTTTGTAGCTCCAATTCAAGTAAGGGCGGTCTGGATAAGACAATGCTGCACCATGACCCAGTGGTAAGGTATCGCCGACCAGTTTGCTGGCGATGCTGTCGAACTTATCGCCAAAGTATGTTTTTAATCTTGATGACAGGGAATCGCCTGGATTGTCCTCATCGTCAAGCTTGCTGATATCGTTAGTTTTATGATTGACGCCAGCAAAGCCCTGATGAGCCCAGGTATCGGCATAGACATGCATGGTAATACCCAGTCGATGCAAGCCATATGGGCTATTTTTGTTCATGATGCAGGCACTGACCATATCTCGTGCAACCGGGCTATCCGGTGTGCAGATGATTTTCTCATCAAAATCACCAGCCGAATTATCGTCCGCTGGACGGTTATTATTGCCGGGTAAAAAATGAAACGGTATCCAGACCAGATGATTAGCCAGTTCCTTGAAATTTCTATAATCCACGGTTTTATGCGCGGAGCGAGTGTGGTTGTACATGGCATGATTGGTAAAGACAATAATGCCTGAATTGGTTGCATCGTCAACATACTGCGCGGAATAAGCGATGATGTTTGCCTCAGGGTGCTCAAAACCGGCAAGACGCGCGAGTACATAAGTCGTTGCATGATGAAAGTCTATTTGCACGATTTTCCCCTTTAACTGGATGAGTGAGGTTTAGTAAAATGACGGGCACAGGCAGCTTGCTCGGCTGGCGTCATAAAGCCTGAGTGTTGATAGAGAGGTGTCAAGCCCAGTTTCCGCAGCTTGTCACTCCATAGCGGGTTATAAGGCATCAGAGCGCAAGATTTGACGCCATGTTTATCAAGAAATGCGGCAATGCCGCGTAGATTCTCTTCTGTCGTAGTAATGCCTGGAATTAGCGGAATTCTCGGTATAATCGGAATGTGCGCATCGGTCAATAATCGACAAAAATTATCCAGAATGCGTTGATTGGATTGCCCGCAGTATTGCTTGCTGGCTTCATCGTCGATCAGCTTGATATCGTAATAAATTAAATCGAGCCACGGCAGCAGCTTGTCTTTGAAATGTGCATAGTCAAAGAAACCACTGGTTTCTATGGCGGTGTGAATGCCCTCGCGCTTCAGTGCTTGCAATAATTGGCTGGCAAAATCCATTTGCAGGGTAGCTTCGCCACCTGAGAGAGTGACGCCACCGCCGGTTGATGTGAAAAAAGGTTTATCTTGCAACAGTCGGTACATCAATTCATCCACCGTATACCAAGTGCCAATCTGTTTGCCATGACTATCTGTTTCAGGGTGGGCGGCTTTTCCTTCGGGATTCTGGCACCAAATGCAGGCAAGCGGGCATCCCTTGAAGAAAACAGTGGTGCGAATACCGGGGCCATCTTCGCTGCAATCCCGCTTGATGTCGAAAATCAACCCTTTATCGTTCATGTTTCAAGAAAATCCTGCATGGCTAATTGGATGTTTTTACCAATCGCGCCAAATTTAAACATATGACCGAAATTGCCGGTAATTTGCACCAGATTCTCCAGCAATAATTGCACAACATCGGCATCGGGCCGTTCAGCCAATCCCAGAATAGCCTGAGTGTCTTTAAAGCGAATCACCAAGTCGACTTTGTCGGGATCATGCTCAATCTGTTCTGCCTCGGCTTCGTTGATGGCAGCGGTGGTGACGATGGCCGCTGGATTCAGTTGTCGACCAAAAGGTGTTGATATATAGAGCGCTTCCGGATCAGGACAAAATTGTATCAAAACGTTCATGTCGTCTTCTGGTTTGCGGGTGCGGATCAGGATTTTTCCTTGATAATACCGAACACCGTCTTTAGCGCTTGGATCCTGGATTATAAAGTTGTCTTCAAAAAAACGCTGTGCTTTTTGGGCCTTGGATTCGCTCATGCCCGGAGCAGTCAGAAAGCCAAAACCGAGTTTGATCAGTACCGCCATGCCCGCGGCTAATAATCTGCCTTCCACTCGATTGAACAATCCAGCGAGACTGCCGGTGGCTTCGCCCCGTTGCAGGCCGGATTTTAAAATATACAGGATGCCTTGAGGGAGTGCGGGAATGGTTGCGTGCATAGTTATGCTCCTGAAATTTCGTGCTGCTCGACACCGCTTTTCATATCAAAGTTGGCACGATCGATAATTTCTTGCCGCATCAACGGACTCAACGTGACGTAGTAGGCCGAATAGCCCGCAACGCGAATCATCAAATCTTTGTAAGGAGCCAGTGCCTTCTGTTCGGCTTCGCCCGCTCCCGCCTTGCTCGCCGATGTGGCTGCAGCATTCGCCGCGATAAAGTCCTCAATGGAGGTAACGCATAACTGCACCAATACGCCGTCCTGATCCATAAACGTTTTCAT
Organism: uncultured Nitrosomonas sp.; assembly: GCA_902826115.1. GTDB lineage: Bacteria > Pseudomonadota > Gammaproteobacteria > Burkholderiales > Nitrosomonadaceae > Nitrosomonas. Next base: position 78,875 of record CADEDO010000001.1, on the reverse strand, counting down.
ATGCGTGGCAAACAATTCAGTATCTTCTTCAAAATATGCTTTGCCGCGTGGTGTCAGGCTGAGATTGTAGGTATAGCCATTCTGCACGGTATCCGCATCGACACTGGTTACCGATAGCATGTGGTCAAGCAACATCACCGGATCCCCATTGGCTTTGACGATACCCGGACAGGGAGTAATGCCGCTGGCAAAAGAGGCTTTGTCAACCCGCCCATTGGGCGTGGCTCTGCTGAGCATGCCAAAACCCGCATGATTGGTCATGCTCCAATACCCGGTCAGGTACCGTCCGCCGCGATGGGTACGATATTTGAAAAACACCTCTTGGATCATCCGGGTCAATAAGTGAGTGTATTTAACCGCCGTGGCATTGTTATACAATCCGCCCGGCGTTTGATCGACGCCCGCGCCATATTTGGGTGCGCGTCGTATCAGGTGAACACATTCCAATAGACGTTCTGGTGTTATTGTCACAGCGCCGGTTTCCGTACGACCAGTCAATTGCGCTTGAATCCGACTCAGCAGGTTTTGCACGACACTGCGCGCATTATTGCCGCTTAATCGATCGGGATCGAAATTGCAATTCAATACCGCAATCAGCTCGTGTGCCGACATTTTTCCTCCAAATATCAATGCGTCAATCACACAGAAGGAATCAATGACATCGGCGAGACCGATAATGGCGACTCCCGATGAGTTATATTTGGCTCCGCCGGAAGAGAGGTCGCGGAATTTTGCGCCGCTTTCCCCGGGTTTATTGGTGGGTCCCTCGAATAGGCCGGACAGGAACGGAGAAGGGCGCACTTTTTCCAAAGTGCGTCCCAGATAATTATTGAATTGCACGCAATGCCGCGCCATTTCATCCAGTTGAAAACGGAAGCCATCGATGAAGTCCTGCATTGACTTCATCTCCGTCAATGGCAGTGAAGTATACGCAGGTTTATCGTAAAACAAATTGGGATCCTCTTTACCGATGCCGTCGCTGCGATGCTTGCCGCCGAACATGGCCAGCTCCAGGACAGCCGGTAACACCAGCAAGGTGGAGCCGGTGTGGCCATAATGCTTGTGGTCGGCATTTTGTTCGATGCAGCCAATGGATGCATAATCATGTGCATCGGCCAGCGCTTCTTCCGCACCGACGTGATCATGTTTGGCGTAGTAGTTTGCCATGCTGCGAATTACCGGCACATCGCCATGCAGTGCAGGGGTTGCGCGGGTAACCAGATTGACCTGGCAAATGCGCTTCAGATAAGGGGATATCTCACCAATTCCCAGAGGACTGCCATCCGCTGCGCGGTGATGCAGATCTTTATGATAGCGGGCATGCACATTCGGATCGCGGATAGCCAGCATCTCGGTGGCTTTCAGAATGATGTAGGTCATGTCGTTGACGGCATCGACCGTTTTGCCATTCTCAAAGCGTGTGCCGCCAACAGTGAGCGCCTGATTGGAACCGCTGCCGGCAAACAACACTTCCGCGCTCTCAGGTGACAGCGGTACATGATCCGAACAACGCAGAAAGAAGTGGCACATCAGTTCGACGGCGCGGCGCGTGTAGGCAGCTTGTGCTGCCTGGTCGGGCTGTTGCTGCCAATCGCGCAGATAGTATTCATTCAGCGTTTGATCCAGGCGACCAGGGGATAGGCCAAAATTGGTGTTTTCCTGCAATAACAAATGGTAGCAAATCCAGATCGCCGTCATTGCCTCTGCCAGCGTGTCTGCTGGGTTTGCCGGAACTTTGCGGCAGATGCGGGCAAGTTCGATATTGCCTGCTTTATCAGCGGCATCGGCCAGATGCTTGGCATAGTTGTTGGCGCCTTCATAAACCGTGATGACACTGCGTGCAAACTCAATTTTTTCCGGCGTATCCGCAGCGCCGGTATCTATGTCCTTCTGCAATTGAGCGATCAAACCATTAAAACCAAATTTGAGCACTCGGGCAAAATCCGGTGTGGTGTGTGATACGGCGGTGGCTTTATCGGACAGATAAAAAGCGACTCGCTCAAACAATTCCTGGCATTTGGGTGTTTCACCCGCGCGCTTTTTAAGCGGCGGGTCGATGGAGGGCTTGCTCTGATAAAGGCCGCCATCCACTACGTCGCGCTTGTCGTTGACGTAGTTCGCCGCGTCGTAATCACTGTAGCGCGCAACTTCTTGTACTGTGCGCCGTTCCAACCAATACGGAAAAATTTCTTCGTTCAGCCGCTTGGCTACTTCCGGTTTGATATTAAATGGATTTTGCGGTCGATTGGAAATGGTTTCCAATTCAGGCCAGATGCAGTAGCCACTCATTTCCATATATAAGACGGGTCCGATAAAGCTGGTGGTGGTTTGTCCTGGGAGCAAATCAGTTTTTCTCACCAGCGGTGTCTTGTTGCAAAAGACATATTTGAGCGCTTGTGCACGACGTGTGGTGGGCGGAAGCATTGCGTGCTGGGGCTGACGGAGAAACTCAGTCATCAAGCGGGGCAATTCATCACAAATTTCCGGAATCCATTTCGGATCGAACAGTTGATTGCGCCATGCCTGCACCACTGGAAAATCGCTGAGATTGATGTCACTGAGCGCGAGGTCTTGCAGCGTTTTGATTTGGCCAGGCGTGGTATTGGGAATGGGAAAAATGGGAACTTGATCGCTGAGTGCAGCGGTATCGATCGTTCCGTGCTCAAGGTCGATGTGGATGCCACCTCGATTTAGTCTGTCATTACTCATCATTGCCTCCGCTATGATTCAATCAATGTGTCCAGTCCTATCGCCAGTCTGTGATATTGCCAGGCATCATCCAATAATAAAAAGTAGCCAAACAGCTGATATTGGTACTCTGCAGGATCGACGGATGAATGAAATGGTTTGCTCAGTGCTGTCGAATAAATCAGTTGCCCCAAATACAGACCATCAGCAATCTCCACGATTTCATCGAGGCAGAAGCCGATTGGGGTAGGGCCGCCGATCATGGGAAAACGATAATGAAATTGGAACACGGTTTTCTTTTTGTTGATGCCATTATTCATGGGTAAAATCGATTTCCGTCCGTCGGCGCCAAGGAAAATATAGCCCTGCCGTGCAAAAGGCGATGGACCAGCCGCCGATATGGCTTGTAACGATGCATCCGGAATGCGGTAATTCATATCCACGATGCGCATCAAGGGATCGGCAGCGACGATGCGTTTGTCTTGTATATTGGCTCCATCTACCCAGTGAGATGCCGCTTCGTTTTCCCAGAATACTTTGTCTTCGTCCGACATGCCTTTGTCCCAGGCGCCGCTTTTCAAGTGCGCGGCATAAACCCCCTCAGTTTCCCAGTAATGTTTACGGTTTTTCTCGACCAAGGCGTAATGAGGAGCACTGGCTAAGTGGGTTTTGAGTGCTTGCACGCGTTCGGGATAGCGCTCAGCTAAATCATCGCTTTCGTCGAGCAGCATGCTCAATTTTTTGCCTGAAATTTTTTCATAGGATTTGCCAGCCCATGGAAATATATATTTGCCAATGCTGTGCCACATCATGTTAAGTGCATTGGGTGCGTGATTCGCTAGTATCTGCTCGGAAAATAGGCTGGGAAAGAGGCGCGCGTCATCGGGTTTGACATTGGGGTCAGGACAAAATGTTTCGCCAAAGCCGCAATGTAAATTGAGCGTGGCGCCGTGATAGTAGTCAAAACCGGTCGTGCGCCTTGTGTCGTTGTAGCAATTGGTTTCTTCATTGCTATCGGTGCGCGTGTTATAGCCGCGCGCACCATGCCCCTGGAACAAGCCTTTTTCTACGGTGGGAGCGACTCCACGCCGGAATAAGCGATTGAGTTTTTCAAAGTATTTCAAATGATCTTGCGGATTGCTCTGTGCAGAAATTTCGCCGCTGATCCGTTGCAGCATTTGCAAAATGGATTCCCCTTTCTGCAGCATTTCAGTCACGTCGCCATCTTCAGTGCCCTTGGGGGATTCTTCCAGAATGAATGTGGTGAATTTATGGTTTAGTGCCTCGTCTTGTTTCCAACCATCAATCCAATCGGCAAGATCGGGCCAATATTGGGGCCTTGTGGTCTTTGTTGAGGCAGTGTCTGGGTTTGCTGAAACGGGCGTCTGATCATAGCCAAGCTCCTTGAATCCGCTTTCACCCCGGCGCGGGCGCAGTTGCGGGAATGCATCCTCTGCATAAAATGCATGAGCATAAGCGGGATCTACCATCAGAAAGAAGCCGTTATTCTGGTAGCCATAGGGATTGCTATCCCCGGATAGACCCAGCGGCAGCATGCGTTTGATATTATCGATCAAAGAGCTGTATGGATAGGCGTCACCGATGGATATTGTTTGACCGCTTGGCAAGGTAAAGTCACCCATACTGTAATGACGTGTGGCGAATACCAATTGGCCCAGATAAATGCCCGTGTCGATGCGTACCAGCTCGTCGACCAGACGTGTCATGGGATAAACCGGACCGAGATCGGGCCAGCGGTAATTGAGTTGATATACCAGCTTGTCATTCATTTCAGGTACCACCGATGCGCCCAGATTGCACAGAAAATAGCCGCCCGTTTTGCTATAAGGTATGTTTTTTTCCTTGTCCAGATTGTCTGCTAGCAGCTCGCAATCAAAGCCAGTCGTGCCGGGATGCATCGGACGGTCTTTCAATTTCCATAATTGGGTCAGGACTGGCAATCCAATCGCCTGCACTGCATTGGGATCAGGTGGTTCACGGAAAAAGTTGCGCCCGATACGGGTGGTTTTAGGATCATAGCCAGCCATCACCTGAGCATTGTTGCGGGTTTTTTGGGCGACCTTCTCACGTGATACCGGTTCAAACGTTTTGCCCATCCATAAACCGGTATCCGCATAGGTGGCATTCCAGGCAGTTGCCATCCATTCGATGCTTGCCATCAGCGAACGGCGCTCTTGACCAATTAATTGTGCCGATGCTTTAAAATAATCGCTATCCCGTATGGAAACAGGAATGCCGATCATCGGACCGCTGATCGCCTCCGGAGTGCCACATTTGAAAAGCGTATCCAGTTTTTTATGAATATCTGGCCAATATTTTCTTTGATGATTGTCTGCCAGAATGCGCTGATACTGCCCCAGCATCACAAACAAGCTGCCGTGATAATCGTTGTTGAGTATTTGGTCTAATGAATTTGTAAGGGACTGCTGCTCAGCGCTGGAAGCGGCTGCGAAGTGTTTGCTGTTCAGAAAGGCTGTCATGGATTGTCTCCTTACCACTTTCTTGCCAAGCAAGATGAATTGCGCATCAGTTTAAGAAATGCAACAAAAATTTCACCGACACTGAAATGATAGCACTCTGTTATTAGAATAAAAGACCTATTCTTAAATTAGCTGAAATGATGGATTTCTCCATTGATCAGCATCAATACAATCGACTATCGTTGATATCAGTGATTCAAGGGTTCTGAATAAAAGCCCTGAAGTACTCTCAGTTAAAATCAACTTGACTCAATGGTTGCAAAAATATCTTCCATTGAGCACACAACAGACCGATTAAGCAAATACGACTCCACTTTGCTGCAATCCGACGAGGTCGATGTTTGTTGCATTGATTTCAGAATTGGCAGCGAACTCGAGCATCTGTGCCTGGGTCAACGCCCCGCCATTGCCTTCTAGCAATGCCACATAAAAAGCTTGTTCTGAAGGTGGAGGCGCAAAGCCCGCTATATTCTGATAAACCGTATCCACAAACAGCTCATTGCTAAGATCACCCAGCGCATCGACTACAAGCTGAGAAACTTCCAGCATGCTTAGTCCAGAATCGAATAAATCCAGGCCGATACCTACATAATCTGGGTGTTCCTGAATGGTCGCCGCATCGAGCGCCGCGCCGATGATTCGAACTGTATTGCTGGCTGCTTGCCCGGCACCAAGATCAATAGCGAGCGTTTTATCTGAGAATTGCAGGCGCTCGATATCAGATAGCGTATCGCTGCCATCCGGACCGGAAATGCTGAAAACGTTGGCTGCAGCGGAGAACAAATAGCTTGCAAGATTTTGGCTGTAGATTGCAGTATCGACACTCGCGCCGCCATTCAGTGTGTCATTGCCTTCTTTACCATCCAGCGTGTCTTGGCCACCGGCAGCCACGATGATATCGACTCCTGCCGTGCCTGCGAGATGGTCCGGATTGTCTGTTCCTAAGATAGCATTGCTCTGTACAGTACTGGTGTTTCCGGCAAAATTTGTAGGGGAATTGATTCCAGTTGAGCCATCACGATTGAGCGATCGATTGCCATCGATGGGTAATTCCGCATAACTGATGCTGCCACCAAACATTCCTGGGAAACTCACGGTACCATTGGTCGTAAACAAGAACCTGTCCGGTATGATGAAATCGGGCGTGACAATACTCAAATTGGCAAATCCTTGGGTTGCTAGCAATACCGACTTACCATTAGTTGCCGCATTGGGTAGATTGGTATTGAACTGGTAAGTTTTCGGGGTCGTGCCATTGCTCGAGGTGATCGAATGTCCCGCCCATTCGTGCTGACTATCGGCTTCTCCTACAAACTCAATGAATTGAACAGATCCATCCGCGTTTGAGTACACTTCATTCATATGGAAAATGTGAAATGTCATGTTGCCTCCTTAGATTGGGAAATGACTGGTCAGATGTGTTATTTCACCGTATCCAGTTTATTTTGCAAAGTGGGCGCTTGCATCGAAAATCACTTACGCATCGCACAACGATCAGAAGACGATTTTCGCTTGGCATGCCTAGTGCGTTCCTCTCGATAGTGAAAGATGCCCGATCTGCGTTTCATTGACCCAAGCAACCATGCAGATCAGTATTGCATATTCAATACCATGACAGTTTTTTAATTTAATGCGGAAAGCAACTAGCGACAAGTGATGGCAGACAAGCGTTATCATCTATGAATCATTCGAGCAAACTAGGGATGTTCGGTAATTTTGCCCGAGCAGGGAGCATGATTCACCGTTTGTAATCATTGACAGGACAAAACAGTATGAAGAAATTATTACTTTGTGCGGCCATTTGGCTGCCAGCGCTATCGTGGGCGGGTGATGCGCGCGTCGATATTGCTCATTTTTCGTTGGGTGATCTGAATGATTGGCAGAAAAAGTCTTTTGTGGGAGAAACGCACTATGCTTTGGAAAATACGCATGGGCAGCTTGCCCTGCGGGCTGATAGCAACGCTGCTGCTTCCGGGCGTTATCGCGAAGTCAGCGTCGATTTGAACAAAACGCCAATACTGAACTGGACATGGAAGATAAAGGGTCTATTAACTGGCAACAACGAGCGCACCCGCGCAGGCGATGATTATCCGGCCAGGGTGTATGTCATATTTTCTGGCGGGGTCCTTTTTTGGCGTACGCGTGCTATCAATTACGTGTGGTCCAATCACCAGCCGGTGGGCAGCCGCTGGCCCAATGCTTTTACCGATCAAGCCCACATGATCGCAATCGAATCAGGTCCTGAGCGAATCGGTCAATGGATCAGCGAACGTCGGGATGTCCGGGCGGATTATCGACTGGCATTTGGTGAGGAACCCGGCCGTGTCGATGCCGTGGCCATCATGACCGACACAGACAATACAGGCGCTACGGCGACTGCTTGGTATGGCGATATCTGGTTTACAAAAGAATAAAATATCCGAGGATATTTGGGGAGGAGTGGTTCATTATTTCTTTATCCATTGCCCATTGATTTGAATCCAGGTCCCTGCGGGTACTTTCTTGAATATTTCTTCCGCATACACTTTGCCTACCTGGTCAATGCTAATGCCTTGTGCGGCGGCTTTTTCCTGGTAAATGATCTTGCGTTTGGCGTTAATTGCGTCGGCTTCCGCCCGGACTGCGGGGTCTCTTGCAAATACATAGCCAGTATGGCTTTCGCCAATTGCCCCGGATGCCCGCAAACTCTCCAGATTATCTGCCCAGGCGAAAGATGCGCAGAGCGATAGTGCCAACAAGATGGCATTCATCATTCCCAATAAGGGCTTTGTAACGACTAGCTTTGAGATACTCCGCATAGATTTCTCCTTATCGAATGAAATGAGTATTAAAAAATGCCTGGATTGGCAGCAATATCTTTCTTGGCTTCTTCTTCCAGCTTCACGCGAATATCTGCATCCAGCTTGATATTCAAGTTGATCGTGATCGGTTCCTGAGGTGTTTCCACTTTCACGGTGGGCGCACACGCAGTGATCACCAAGCAGCAAAGAATCAGCAATGCTATGACGATGGTGGTATGGGTCATTCGATCAATGTTGCGCATGATTGCACTCCTTTTCTAATTGATTTCCCGTGTCGTGTTTCCATGGAAATCGGTAATGAGCATAACAGGTTTCTATGTCTGTACTTTAGTTCGCCAACACTTAATGTAACCTGAATGAGCTGCGCAGAAGATCATTGGATAAATGGTAGCCCTGACGAATGGGCGTCAGTAGTTTATCAATATTACTCTCAAGTTTGATATTCAAGCGAAAAACCTGCCCTGCCTTAACATTTGGATTTTTTCCCAGCAAAGAAAGTTTAGCGATCAGATCCTGCTTTGCCGATTTATCCAAACTCAATGACAATTCGGTGTAGTGAAAATCCTGTATGGCCTGTAGCAGCAGATTCATTTCTTCTCCTGCACCTGCAAGCAATTGTGACGCCTTATCCGATTTGAAGCGCAGAATGCCCGGCGCTCTTGCAGTCAGGAGACTATCACTGATCGTGATCTGTTCACCTTCGAGCTTGATTGGAATATGACCATCGAGATGTCCCGTCCCTGTCAGCCCTTCAACCTGAATCAACTCGAAAAAGGCCGCAAGATCGATATTGTCCACATGCACTAACAGATTGGAGCGCGCAGCGGAGGGATCAATGACGGCGGGTGTTAGCGATACGAGACCATCCATCACGGAAAATTGCGCTTTCTCAAGGATGATGCGCGGCAAGTCTGCGCTTGCAATTTGGTACGATACCAGTAGATTTTCCAGTGGAATTCCTGCATCAATGCTTCGAATCTTGATAGTCTGCTGAGGCAGGCTACTGAGTGGTAGTAAATTGTTTAAATTCAGCGCGACATTCAAATCGCTGATTTTGCCGGTTTCATGGGTGAGCGATAAATTTTTTACCTCCACAACCGCGCCACTACTGCGAATGCCCTGCTTGGACCACTTGATTTGCGCGCTCGCGCTGACTACTCCGGTGACCTCTTCCAGCGACGCAAGCGCGGAGGATAGCGCTTCCGGCTGCAACTTATGCGGTGCAAAGTTTAACGGAGTCATCGCTAGCTTGAGCATTCCGTTTCCGCTATCCGGCGTATGTCGACCGGTCAGTTTGATATAAGACAATCCCGGCATGCCGCCGACACCATTCAATATATACGCAGTCGGTTTTCCTTCCATGGATTGAGGCTTCAGGTCACCGGAGAAGGAAAATGGTTTAAACAAGGGCTCAGGGACCAGATGTTGCAGTTGACCAATGGCGAATTCGGCTGTGCTCTCTGCGGCCGTTGCACCCAGATGAAGATGGGCGGAAATATCCTGCAATTGCACGTGTGATTGAGGCAGTAAAACAGCCGCATCCTGGATGGCAAATTGCCCCTGGTACTGCTTATTTGCATCGAGTTTTCCATGCAGGGTCATTTTGCCCGGTTGAATCTGCACTTCCAGCGGTGATGATTTTTCTTGTGTTGCCAGCAAGGTGAAGGTTGTCGGAATCACTGTAATATCATGCTTCAACGCTAGGCCTTGCGAGTGCTTCGTCCATGCAAAATCTGCCTGAGGGATTGAAATTCCGAGAGAATGTTTGAAATTCAGCGTATCAATCGGATTCATCTTGCCAACTTTAACCTGCGCTGGATTGCGTAACCCCAAGCGCCCGCTATGCTGGTCAGAATTCATTTGCATCGGCAGGGAAAGCGATCCCTGCTGGATATGCAACGACCCGGCGGCGACTTGAATACCGGTTACACCCAAATCCAGCGTTCCATTCCAAGCGTCAGTGGCTCTGTCAATATTTCCCGTGAAGGTAATTCGGTCAGCAATTAGGTTGGGCAGCGATTGTGCTTTTAAATCTTGAGCTGTTTGCTCAGAAGCGGGTTTTAGTGGTTCTTTATCTGATAAATTGACATCAAATAACTCAAATTCGGCATGAATCTTCTGTGGGCGCATTGCCGTGAATACAAAAGTGGTTTCACCTGCAAAGCGGGCAATGTTTGCTTCAGGCCAGTGTAGTCTACCCTCCGGGATAATGATCTTGCCCTGCATATTTCCTTGGGCACCCAGGGTTGCGGTCAACAGGATTTGAATTTGACCCAGTGAACCCGAACCTAAAGCACTGAAACGGATTGCCTGTGTATCTGCTGGACGCTGTGCAATGTCACCTGACAAAGTCACCGTCAAATCACCCGCCGATGAATGCAGATGAATGGCTGAGTCGCGTAAGGATAAGATGGGCAACCACGGGAGTATCACGCCATTTCCTTCTCGTGCCGATGGTGCCTGGGTTTGCAGAGAATTCCAAAGCGGATGTTCGTCACTGAGATCAAGCTTGATCTGCAAGCCGCTTATTTCAATCGAGAGCGGCTTTCCCATGAGCAAATCCAATAGATCCCAAGTCGCGAGAATGTTTCCAACGCGCAGTTCTTGGCGCGCACCTGCTGCCAGATCCTGCAATCGAAAGCGATGGGGAGAAATCTCGAGCGCTCCCAATGATTGCAGCGGAATGCCCTGTTTATGCAACTGATTGCTGATTAGTGTTTCCAATAGCGGATTGCGCAATGCGTAGAGAGCTATTGCAGCGACTATCATCAAACCAGCGAGAGCCAGCAGCAAGGTGCTAAGATATCTGCCCATTTTTTTAATTGATAAGTTTCACAGCAGATGGCATGAGATCAATGAATCGTCTGAAGGAGATTCGGAGATTCATCATATTCGATTGTAAAGTTTAGCACTATCTTGCAAGAAGACCACAATCTTGATTGTGATCGATTTCAATGGTGATGGTTTTCTATGCTTAGTGCTCTCAGATTCCACCCATTTTATGATTCTCAAATTGTGCCAAAAACTAAACTGATTCAGTCTCTGACATTCTTGTTATCATTGCATATAGACATTAAATGCACTTATTTTGTAAGGAGTTAAAAACTATGTATAGATTTATCCTCAATAGCCATTCAAAACTTCTTGGTTTTGTATTGATCATGCTGACCACCACGGCAGTTGCTGAAGAAACAATTTGTAATAGTAGTCTTGGTGTTACCACGGTCGATAATTTGCTGGTGCCCAGTAATGCGAGCTGTAGTTTGGATAGCACGCGAGTTTTAGGCAGCGTCAAGATTGAAAATAATGCAACACTGGTCGCCCAGAAAATAGTAGTGATCGGTAATATCCAGGCTGATAATTCACAACAAATTAATATCCTGGACAATTCCAGGATTGGCGGATCAGTTCAGTTGAAGCAAGGAGGAGGCAGCGTCATCAGCGACAGCATCATTGATGGCGATATCCAATTCGAGAGCAACGCGTCGCCATTCAAAGCATTGCGTAACCAAGTAGGAGGTAGTGTGCAGGTTTTTCAGAATACCGCCAGTATTGAAATCCAGCAGAACAAAATTAAAGGTAATCTTCAATGCAAAGAGAATACGCCAGCTCCTACAGGAGGGGGCAATGTGGTTGGAGGAAATAAAGAAGATCAATGTAGTCAATTGACAGGTGTGGTCGTGGAAAAAGATGGGTGTGTTCGAACCAGTTCTCTAGTGGATGATAATCTCCGTCTGCATATTCCAAGAGTCACTGTGATTAATCAGGATGGTAACGTTAGCGAATATTGGGCATCACTGCGATTTGCTCCTGAGTTATCACAAAATGGAAATATTGTTTTTGAATTGGATAATCCATCGCAAAATTTGGGATTGTGTAATTAATATGGAGGACGACTTGATTATCGCTCCGATTGTCATCCATTCAAGGACTAACGCTTATAGCCAGTGTTAGTCCCGGTACATCTTTTATTTAAGAACTATAACAACTATGGATTTATTGACCCAGGGATTACTCGGCGCCACCATGGCACAGTCGGGTGCCAAACAGCAGGAAACACGCCTTGCCACCGGTATTGGTTTTTTTGCCGGTATCGTTGCGGACTTAGACATTCTGATTCAATCATCAAATGATCCGCTATTGAATATCGAGTTTCATCGCCATTTCACGCATTCGCTATTTTTTGTGCCGCTGGGTGCCTTGATAGCGGCGCTGTTGCTATGGCCTTTTTTGCGCAAACGCTTGCCCTTCGCCCGTCTGTATTGGTTTGCTTTGTTGGGTTATTGTTTGAGCGGTGTGCTGGATGCTTTTACCAGTTACGGTACGCATCTGCTATGGCCCTTGAGTGATGCGCGTGTTGCATGGAATACCATTTCAGTGCTGGATCCGGCGTTTACATTGATCCTGCTGATTGCTGGAATGATCGCCTTCAAGAAATATACCCATACAGCGGCTCGTATTGGCCTGTTGCTGGCTGCGGCCTATATGTCATTCGGCTGGACGCAACTGCAACGCGCGGAAACCATGGCCGAAGCACTGATTGCTGAGAGAGGTCACCGCGCGGAAACATTACTGGTCAAGCCAACACTCGCCAATCTGGTGCTATGGCGCTCGGTATATGAATTTGACGGCAAGCTGCACGTGGATGCGATCCGGATTGGCTTGTTTTCCGAGCCGCGCATTTATCCCGGAGAATCCATCGAGAAATTTATCATGGAACGTGATTTGCGCACTGTACCCGCCTCATCCGTATTGGCTAACGATATTGCCCGTTTCAGCCATTTCTCCGCAGGATTGCTGGCGATTCGTCCGGAACAGCCGAATGTGCTGGTGGATGTGCGTTATTCCAATTTGCCGATGACCCTGGCCCCGTTATGGGGCATCGAAATCAATCCGCAGCAACCGGAGCAGCATGCGAAATACAAGCTCTATCGCGATTCGTCGAGTGCTACGCGCGAGAAATTTTTGAGATTGCTGTTGGGAGAACATATGCTGGATTGATACAAATTGATTTCATGCAGTGCCCTGCGTATATTTCACTGCATCAAAAGTATGTTTATTTTTTCATTTTCTCAAATCTCATCATTTCAGTGATTATTTCACAACCATCTATTTTGAGAAATTTTCAGGCGACCTTCGTCTATGATCCAACTATTCCTTTGTGTTCTGATTGACCATGCGAGTTTATCTTTCATCGACATTGAACGATCTGGGTCCTGAGCGTGAAGCCGTTCGAAGGTCTTTAGCTGGTGATTATATCGTTGTCGAGAGTTATGATGCTGACGAGCGCAGCGTGCGTGAGAGTTGCTTGGATGATGTGGCGGGGTGTGATCTCTATATCGGAATTATCGGTCGCCGTTACGGATTTATTCCTCCCGGTGAATCCTTTTCCATTACCGAGCTTGAATACCAGCAGGCGCGTAAACATAAGCTGCCGACATTTATCTTCATTAAAGACGATGACGTGATTCTGAATCGATTCCACGATGCAGGTACTCAAGAGAACCCGCCAGAACGGATCGAATCGTTCCGGCAGCGCGTCATGCAAAATGCGCGATCTGCAATCTTCCAAGCTCCAGGAGATCTGCAGGTACATATTCTGAAAACCCTATCGCATCATTATTCTCAACGACAAGACAAACTTCCACCCAAACGCATCGAGGGTCGACCATACCCGGGCTTACGCGCTTTTCTGACCCTCGAGTCAGATCGATTCTTCGGTCGTGATGCTGAAATCGAAGCATTGGCTGAACGTCTCGTTGCCCGCAGCGAGCGCTTTCTTGCGGTGATCGGGCCTTCGGGCTCGGGTAAATCCTCATTGGTATACGCAGGGCTGATTCCAGCCCTTACGGAGAGCTCTATCGCAGGGGGTGTCCGCTGGATTTCAGTCAGTTTTTCCCCGCGCGAATTGGGCGATGATCCGTTCCAGCCCCTGGCGGCTGCCTTGAGCAAATCATTTCCAGACTAAAACTGGCGTGTGCCGGATCTGATGCAGCGGCTGCGAACGCATCCAGCCGATATTGCCGCTGTGGTGAGCGCTGCGCTGGAGCAAGCTGGCGCAGCCGTCCAGCTTCTGCTGTTCGTAGATCAATTTGAAGAAGTATTTACCAGTAAAGTGGAAGATGCTGCACGGAGCAACTTCTTCAAGTTGCTGACGGCTGCGGTGGAGTGTCCGCTGGTGCGAGTGGTGATCGCGATGCGTTCCGACTTTTACGAGCAATGGCCGCAAGATGAAGCCTGCATCGCGTTACTGCGTTCGGGGCATTTTCCGGTTGCCATCCCGGGGCCGGCAGCATTGGAAAAAATGATCACCGGTCCAGCCCGGGCAGCGGAACTGACTATCTCACACCGCTTGGTGCAACGCATTCTGGATGACACTGGATCAGGTCCGGGCGCATTGGCGTTGGTTGAGTTTGCTTTATCCTTGTTATATGACAGAAAGGATAGCGATGCGCTGACCGAAACAGCTTACACCGCTATGGGAGGCGTTGCCGGTGCGATCAACAGTTTGGCTGAACAAGCGGTTACGCAGGCTAAGGAAGCGCTTAAGCAAGATGCGAAAGTATTGGATGAGGAGGCCATTTCACGTTTGTTTCTGGCCATCGCCAGCGTGGAGCAGTGCGATAATGAATCGAGTGTTGCGCTGGCTGTGGTGCGCCGCCGTGCAGTCAAGGGTGATCTGCCTGAAGCTACTTTGATTTTGGCTCAGCAACTGGTCGACAAGCGCATCCTGGTCAGCCGGGAAGGCAGCAACGAACAACCGGCTGTTTATGCAGTGGGACATGAGGCTGTGTTCAGCCATTGGGAGCGTTTCAAGGATTGGTACGCACGCTATGCAGCGGATCTGGCGCTGCGTCGTCAAGCCGAGCAGGCAGCGCGGGACTGGGATCAAGCTCAGCGCCAGCCTGCCTTGAAGTGGGGCTGGGAACGGCAAAAGCCTGCCATTGAAGCGTTGCGCAAGCTGAACCACCTTGCATCGCCTGCGCCCGCTGCGGATTTTTCTGATTCGGGCATCGCGACCTGGCGGGTGCTCGAACCCCAATTGCTCGAGTCCCTGCGTCACTTTCTTACCCCGGAACCGCTCGCACTGCTTGACGAGCTGAGCACAGACGATACATCGCATCACCGCCGGGAAGAAATCGGCTTGCGCCTCAATCAGTTGGGTGATCCACGGCGCGGTGCTGGATTGAATGAGAAGGGGCTGCCCGATATTGTGTGGATAAACATACCGGCCGGTGAAGTTACCTTGAAAACTGAATCCCAAGAACACTTCACGGTGCCACCGTTTCGCCTGGCCCGCTACCCGGTCACCTGGGCGCAATACTGCGCCTTTCTCAATGCTAAGGATGGTTATAGCAATTCAGCCTGGTGGAGGGATCGGCCGAGGGAGGAGGAACCCGGTCCCCCGCTTTGGTTTTTTGCCAATTACCCGGCGATTAATGTCTCTTGGTACGATGCGCTGGCTTACTGCCGCTGGCTGAGCGCCAGACTCAATCTGGACATTTGTTTGCCCACGGAATGGCAATGGCAATGGGCTGCCTTCGGGGGCACGCAGCAGGATTACCCGTGGCAGGGTGAGTGGAATGAACAGCGTGCAAACAGTGATGAGGCAGGCATTGGGCGTACGGTTGCGGTAGGCTTATATCCGCTGGGTCGCAGCCCGTTCGGGGTGGATGATATGGCGGGGAATATCTGGGAGTGGTGTCTGAATTTATATTATCAGCCGAGCGATATTTCCTTGAGTTCGAGCGACGCCCGCGTGGTGCGCGGTGGTTCCTGGGGCAATTCTCCGGGCCGCGCGCATGCGTCGGCGCGTGGCGGCGACCCTCAGAGCTTTCGCAATTTCAGTGTCGGTTTCCGGGTGTTATGTTCGTCCCCCATCGAATAGCTGATTGCGGACGCCGCCGAACGCTGATGCGCTGTTAAGCGCTCGCGTTGCTCAATGTCATTCGTAATGATCCATATCAAAATCCACCTCCTTATGAAAAAGTAGTGGGCGATTTGTCGGGCACTTATTCTCGTCGCATCAACATCCAACACAGGCTTGTTTATCAAGTGTTGGAAAAAGAAAAAATTGTAAAAGTATTGCGGCTGTGGACGCATTATGAATAAAGCATTTTGCGAAGCTGTCTACTTTTTCAAGTTAATAATCCATTTTAAATACAATCGTTCTGCCACTGCATTGAGCGCTGTCACGCGCTCAGGCAGATTCTTTTCAATCTCGGCAATGGTTTGCACGGATGGTCCGTCCAGGGTGGCGAGTTCTTCAGCTGCTACGCTGCACCAATCAATAACCAGGCGTTCGGTCATTTCCACGTGGCATTGCATGCCCAGGTGCATGCCCATCGCGAAGGCTTGATTTTCGCAATACGGGCTGGATAGGATGCAGGTGGCGCCTTGCGGGATGCTGAAAGCTTCGCCATGCCAGTGAAATGATTGGAAAGTGGTTAGGTCATCAAACCAGGAGCGGGCAACCGGATTATCCGGCACGTTGACTTCGCCCCAGCCCATTTCCTTGACCGGATTGGCGCTGATGATCCCTCCCAATGCCTTGGCCATCAGTTGTCCCCCCAGGCAATGCCCCAACACCGGCATATCTGCTGCCACCGCCTGGCGGATCAACGTCAGCGAAGATTCGATCCAGGGCAAGTCATCATTGACGCTCATCGGCCCGCCCATAAACACTAAGCCGCTAAATTCATCGATATTGGTTGGCGGGGATTCTCCTGCATCGATTTTAATTAGCCGCCACGGGATATGATTGTTGTCGAGAAATGTGGCAAAATACCCTGGCCCTTCAATGGGCAGATGTCTAAAAATTGCAACCGGCTTCATGAAATTTTCCTGCCATAATTTTTTGAATGATCTGATAACGAATTTTAGCGTGTTTTGCAGTAAATTTTCTGCTGAAAAGCTAGATTGTTTCCGTTAATCGCTGTGAACAAAACATATATCACCCACTTTAAGCCCTTAACCTTCATTCTTCTGGAATGGGTCGCAGAATGTCAGTAAACAAATATAAATTCGCCGATTTGGTGCGAATTGAGCAATTGCGCAAAATTGAGTCCAGTAAAGCGGAAGAATTATCGTATGCCAGCATCAAAGAGATGTCGGGGCAACCCGTCAGTGACTTCAACTACTCGGATTTCATGCGTCGGCTGGTCACGCGTGCCAATCTTTTAATTCACGATAATGCGCTGGAAGATGCGTTGCAGCAACCTCAGAAACAATCTGTCCGTGTAAATCGGATTTGCCTAGGCGCTGCTGCAATTTTGGGCGGCCTGGCAGCGAGTCAGGCAGTCAGTGAATCGTCTACTTTGAATATTTACTGGCTACTTGCCGTGCTGCTGGGATTCAATACCATTTCATTGTTGTTGTGGATCACCGGCGTTACGCTCAATTTACAAAGCTTGAGCACCGGCATTGCCGCGCAATTGGCCAGTTGGCTGCCTTATCGACAAAAGAAAGACCCCACGATGGCTTCGCTTGCCTCGCGTGCCTGGTGGGAAAGCTGCTTAACCGGTGATGTCGGCAAGTGGCGCGTCAGCGTGTTGACGCATAAATTCTGGTTAACCTATTTAAGCGCTGGCATGGTGTTGCTGATATTGCTGATGCTGGCCAAGCAATACAATTTCATCTGGGGGACCACGCTGCTGCCCGATAGCAGCCTACCGAGACTCACGCAAATTTTGGGCACGCCGCTGGAATATCTGGGCTTAACCATACCCAATGACCCGCAAACGGTTGCCAGCCGGGTGGGTGTCGCCAGGCAGGATGCCGCAACGCGCACTGCCTGGGCAACCTTTTTAATGGGTGCATTGTTGGTTTATGGGGTTTTGCCGCGCATTCTGCTACTCGGCTTATCCATGGTGATGCAGCGCTGGAGTGAGCGCCGCTTCAGGCTGGATCTCTATTTGCCTTATTACATTGAATTACGTCAACGCCTGATGGCGCGAGAAGTTCAGGCCAAGGTCATTGATGCCGATCCGCATGCCGGTATCAAGCCTGCCGAGGTGGTGCTCCCACCGGAAAACAATGCGATTCCGTCGAATGCGCAGGCTTTTGGCATTGAACTGGATGATGCTACTCATTGGCCAGAAACCGTGACTTGCCGTTTGAACATCATTGATCAGGACACTCACGATGAAGCCATTGCGTTGATCAAGCACCTCAAGACTCCATTATTGCTGGGCGTGGCCGCGCATCGCTTGCCCGATCGCGGCGTGCAGCGCCTGATTAAAGATTTGGTCGATCACACCAGCGAAAAACCCTGGCTGATCCTTTTGAGCAAGCCATCAGCGCCTGTCACCAACGCACGTGAAATTGCTTGGTTTCGTCTGGCGGAAGCCTGTGGTATTCCCGCAGAACATGTCATTACCCAATAAACCATGATCGTAAAAAACCCTCATCGTCCTCATCAACCGAATGCGCTTCCGTTGTTGAATATTGCCGTCGTCGGACATACCAACACGGGTAAAACATCGCTGATTCGCACCATGTTGCGCAGCACAGAATTTGGTGTCATTGAAGACGCTGCGGGCACCACGCGCCATGTCGAACAGGCGACCATCGCGGCTGACAACGAGCCGATTCTGAATTTGTATGACACACCGGGATTGGAGGATTCCAGGGCTTTGTTTGCGCATATCAAAAAGCTGCAAACCAAATTAAAGCCGCTGACACCGGCGCAAATACTGGAACATTTCATCACGCATGTTTCCGTCAATGACCCACTGGAGCAGGAAGCCAAAGTCATTCGACAAGTATTGCGTAGCGACATTCTTTTATACATCATTGATGTGCGCGAGCCTTTTCTGGAAAAATATCGCCTCGAACTGGACATCCTGACGCAATCCGCCAAACCGATCATTCCAGTGTTTAACTTTATCGCCGAGCACAATCAGGAACTGGCGAAGTGGCGGCAACACCTGGCAGGCTACCACATGCACGCGACGCTTGAATTTGATACGGTTGCGTTTACTTTTGAGGCGGAAAAGCGCTTGTATCAGAAAATCCAAACGCTGGTCGAGTCCCATTACACGCCGCTGCAAAAGCTGATCGATTTCCGTGCCAAGTTATGGAATCAATTGTGCTTATCTGGCGCCAAACGCGTGACCGAGTTGATTGTCAACGTTGCTTGCTATCGCGAAACCAAATCAACGCAACATAATCTGATCGCTCATTCGTTGATTGAAGACCGGCTGCATGATTTTGTCAGAAAAGCCGAGCAGCATTGTCTCAACGATTTATTATCGATTTTCAATTTTTCCGATAAAGATGTTGCCATTCAGAAAATACCGGTCAGTAACGGTCATTGGCAACTGGATATTTTTGCGCCCGGCATACTCAAAGCCTACGGTCTGGACGTAGGTAGTGCTGCGGCCAAGGGTGCCGCAGCCGGTGCCGGCATTGACCTGATGGTGGGCGGCATGAGCCTGGGTGCGGCCAGCGCACTGGGCGCCATCGCCGGCGCTGGCTGGTCCACTTTCAAGCGCTACGGCGATGAAATCAAGGCCACCGTCAAAGGCACACAGTGGCAATGCGCCGATGAAGCCACTGTGCAAATCTTGTATCTGCGCCAAAAACACTTGCTGAAGAAACTGATGCACCGCGGCCATGCGGCTCAGGATGCTTTGCACGTGGACAAAGCCGATAGCGAGAAATTACCTGACAACTGGAAAAAACTGACCAGCACTTTGCGTCAGAATCCTGCTTGGCAGGAGCCATCTGTCGCCCGTAATAATAATCCGCAATATCAGGAAATCGAAGCTAAGCTGGTGGGGGCATTGCTGGATGAAGGGTGATGTTTGCACATCTCTGCTGCACCATCTCTTCAGGTGCAATTTAAATTCGAATCAATCAATATCATCGGCATGAAAAGCATTCATATTTTTATCCTGCCAAATCAAGCACTAATTTGATAGACAAATATATGACCAGCGCGGCAAGCGCTAAGTGAATCAGGAAATGGGCAGGATTTTGTTTAACGGCATCGATAAAAGTCTTATTTTTTCCTTCCCGTTCCAGGCGGGCATATTCTGCGCGCATTCTATGTGTGCGTTCATTTTGATAGGTATCCAATAATGCGCGCGCTTTCTCAAACTGATCTTCATTTATCAGCCAGATAGCCGGCATTGAAACACCCCAATTCCCGGCTGATGTTTCATAAAAATCAATGCCATGATTAGCTAATAGCTCGCGCACGTCGTCTGCTTCATCATCGGGAACGCCATGCAGTCGGAATAAAATTTTTGCCATTGAGGATCTTTTCTTGTGTTATTTTCTAGTTTAGAAAGGTTAGTATCATGCGTGCATGCTATCTTTGCACCAAAATTACTGTCAAGCGACCGGAAATGCTGAAAAGCAAAATTACGTTTTTACAGGTTAATCGAATCAGATGAAAAAAACCATATTAATCACTGGATGTTCTAGCGGGATTGGCTACTGTGTTGCCAAAGGATTGCATGCACGCGGTTATCGGGTGTTTGCCACTGCAAGGAGACGCGATAGTGTCGAAATGTTGCTGGCTGAAGGTCTGGAGAGCTTTCACCTGAATTTAACCGATTCCAATTCGATCAATTTTGCTTTTGAGGAAGTCATGCGGCGTACAGATGGTGAATTGTATGCGCTATTCAATAATGGCGCCTATGGCTTGCCCGGTGCCGTGGAAGATTTGAGCCGCGATGCCTTGCGTGAACAATTCGAAACCAATGTGTTTGGTTGGCAGGAATTGACTAATCTTGTGGTGCCAGTCATGCGCCGTCAGGGTTATGGGCGCATTATCCAGAACAGTTCGGTGCTGGGCTTGGTTTCTCTGCCATTTCGCGGCGCCTATAATGCTTCCAAATATGCCATTGAAGGATTGAGTGATACGCTGCGCCTGGAATTACGAGGCAGCAATATTCATGTGAGCCTGATTGAGCCGGGACCGATTGCCAGTCAATTCCGCATGAATGCAGTCAAGGCGCTGGCAAAATTTATCGACGTCGAAAACAGTTTTCATCGTGAGAAATATGAAGGTGTATTGAAGCGCCTTAACAAGCAAGGGCCGGCGGTTCCTTTTACTTTGCCGCCCGAAGCCGTGCTGAAGCGGGTGATTCATGCGCTGGAAGCGCCCAAACCGCAGCCCCGCTACTATGTGACATTTCCAACTTATTTGTTTGGATTTCTGAAACGGATACTCAGCACGCGTGCAATGGACGTATTGCTGGCGAAATCCGGAAATAATAACTAGGGAAGCGCTGATTAATTGACTGCACGAGCGAATTGCTTCGTTGCGCGGTACTCACTCCCTCGCCTATCAGATTGATATGTCTCGGTTGTTGCGTTCCGTGCGCCTCGCCCTTCATCACGTTCGTTGAATTAATCAGCGCTTCTCTAGCGAATAAAGTCATTTGCCTGTACATGATTGCAAGGCTTTCCAGGCAATGTCGCCGAGGAATTGATCGCCCTTAAGGTTTGCATTGACCGTGGCGTCATCCAGTTTCGTCAGGGTCAAAATGAATGCGTGCACGGTTTCATTTTTCATGTTCCTATGCGCATACGGCAGGATTTCCGGGTTCGGGCTTGCTGGATTCACGACAGCATCTGGGTTTGTAGGAGAATTGCTAGGGTAGATATTAGCTAGATAACGCGTATCAAAGGCACGGATTTCTGAAATATCCCGGTCTGAAAATTTGCGGTTTCTAAATTGCAGGATGCGCATAAACGACCGGCTATCCGATTGCAATTTATTGGTGACGCAACTTGCAAGCGCGGAATGTTCTCCTGCCAGCTTTTCTTCGTGGCGTTGGGGTTTGTCATGCGTCGATTCGATGAGATGAATACACGCCGACAAGCAGAATATCGCGAAACACACTGTCAACATTCTCATCACATGATTCTCCTTGAGAAACTGGCGAGCTGTAACCGGGTTGGATCGTTAATGCATTATCTTATCTTGCAGATCCGTTGAATCACTCGGCGGATCGTCAAAACTTATCCACCGAAATAAACATACGGTTTCATGGGATCATTTGCTTCATTAAAGCGTTTTTGCTCTTCTTTATCGAGTTTTTTATCCCACCATACGCCGCGCGCAGCCATCCGTTTTTCTTCCAATTGAGGGTTTTTCTCAAGCAATTCACGCATAAACTTTGTGTGCTCAGATTCGTAACTGTAATCCATTTTTCAACCTATTTTTTAGTATCATAAAAGCTAAACTTTAGCACAGACGCCATTTTCTATATAGCCCCTGAGTTAACTAATCCCATGACAGGAAATTTAAGATTCCCTGTAGGAATTGCTGGAAACTCATCGTTCAAATTTCCAGGTAAGTGTGATAGCAATCATTATATTTTCGTAATTTGGATACCATGTCAGTAAATGGCAAACCATACGTTGCTTCCAGCTTTTGCGCTCTGGTTTTCAAGACTTTCCAGGCCACTTTTCCAGGGCTATGCTTAAACGCAAACACAATTAAATTACCGCGCATATCGGACATCATGGCAACAATATGCCCGTGGAAGCTATCGCTAATTCGCTGAATATAGGTGTCGAGGTTTTTGTCCCGGCTCAACAGGTTCACGACCAGCATGCCGTCTTTGCACAAAACCTGGCGTGCATGATCATAGAAGTCTTGGCTGCATAAAGATTGAATCTGGAGCCCATCATCGAAACCATCGACGATCAAAATATCAGTGCTGTCTGGATGATCAGCGATGTACTGCGCACCATCAGCAAGAATGACCTCAAGGCGCTCATCGGTTTCGGGCAAGGCAAAATAATGTGTGGCTGCGCTGATGACTTGTGGGTTAATCTCAATCACCGTGGTTTTTGTTTCAGGCAACTGGTGATAAACAAATTTTGCCAATGAACCGCCACCCAAGCCAACCATCAAAATATGCGCAGATACTGGATGAAACAATAAGAATCCCATCATGCATTGCGTATACACCAATTCCAGCTCATTGGGCGCAGCAATGCGCATCGCGCTTTGTATCATGCTACCTCCCAAATGGAGTGAGCGCACTCCCTCTTGCTCGCTGATCACAACATCGACATCACTGAGCGTTTTTTTCTTGGTGAATCGAACCATGCGCCAATCGAACAGGAGGGTAAGTGAAGCAATCGGATATGAGATATATTGGTTTGGGAGTTGCTTGCAGACTAATCTTTTTTGCTGGCTTTATACTTTTCAAATGAGAGTACTGTTGCCGTTTGTGCATTATTTAAAGCATTGAGTATTGTTTTGGGTTCGCGCAGCGTGTTCAATAAGCCGTTTTCTCCCAGCACATGATTCCACATTTTTTGAGAAATCTGTAAGCAAGCCGCCATGGGGTTATCGGCTTGATTACGGATTTGATCCACTTGCCACTGCAAACCGATCATCCGTTGTTTTAAATGAGCGGGCGATTGCTCTATCAGATTATTGAGTAATTGTCGGCGCATGGCCTCAAATTTCTCGGGATCCTGTTGCGCTATTTTGGACCACTCTTCAAAATCAAATTCAGGTATTTTTTCTTTTTCAGTCATATAAATACTTTAGCATTTCATCATTAAATAGGATTATAGATGAATTTGCACAGAAACTTTATAGGCTGAAATTAAAAATGAGAAAATTTACATGCTAGTCGAAAAATAATGAATAGAATCGTAGCTTACTTATTTTCCTTTGAACTCAGATTCAACCGTGCGCACGGACTTATTTACCTTCTGCTTTAAATAAATCCACCAAAGTGGATAACATGCGGGTTTTTTGGTTCATGGTGTTGGCATTTGTAGTGAGCTGCTCCACTAACTGCCCATTTTGCTGGGTAGATTCGTCGATTTGTGTGATTGCTTGATTGATCTGCTCAATGCCGTTGGCTTGTTCTTGAAAAGATTGAGAATTCTCAGTGACGATACCGGCAATTTTTTTGACGCTTTCATTGATCATTTTCAGCGATTCAGCCGACTGATTAACCAATTGCGTACCACTTTCGACCTTGGAAACACTGTCATTGATTAGATCTTTAATCTGCTTGGCAGACTCGGCGCTGCGTCCTGCCAGACTCCGCACCTCATTAGCGACCACGGCAAAACCTCGCCCTTGCTCGCCTGCTCTTGCAGCTTCCACAGCGGCATTCAGTGCCAAAAGATTGGTCTGGAAGGCAATTTCGTCAATGACATTGGTAATTTCCGCAATCTTTTTACTACTTTCATTGATATCGGTCATAGCGCGCATAGTGGTGGAGACAACATCGCCACTTCTTTCAGCTTGTTTGCGTGTTTCCTGCACCAACTGATTGGTCTGTTTTACATTGTCGACATTCTGCTGCACAGTCGAGTTAATTTCTTCCATGCTGGCAGCGGTTTGTTCCAGACTGGAAACTTGACTTTCTGTGCGGCTGCCAAGATCCATGCTACTTTGCATGATGTTCACAGTCACTTGCTCCAGTGCGGTGGAAGATTCCCTGACACGACCGATAATGGTGCGTAGCTTTGCATTCTGAAAGATTTGCACATATTCCAACTGACCCAATTCGTCGGTTCTTCCGGTATACACATATCTCGCTAACGGATCATTGGCAATCTTTTCCGATTTGGCAACCAAATTCCGTAATCCGCTGAGCATGGAATAGATGCCTATGGAGCTGATTAAACTGCCTACGATAAAAGCTGTGAAAGCCAGCGGCAGGGCTACTTGCCCAGTCAGCGCGAGGCCGGCAAACACCAATGCAAAAGCGCCGGATACGATGAGAGCAATTTTTGCGGTTAAACTGAGCGGAAAGCGAGTTAATTGCACCGGATCCATTGTCGAGCGGCGCTTATCATCGACTGACTTTTTAGACATGATCCTGGCATACAGCTTTTCCGCACGATCCACCCAGGCTTTTTCAGGTTTTACCCGAACGGACTGGAAGCCGGTGATTTTGCCATTCTCAAACTGAGGGCTGGCAAAAGCATCGACCCAGTAGTGGTCGCCATTTTTATTACGATTTTTAACCATTCCCATCCACGGATTGCCCGCTTTGAGCGCTTCCCACAGCATGGCGTAGGCTTCAGGAGGCACATCGGGATGACGAATGATGTTGTGATTTTTATTCTCGAGCTCCGCCCAGGAGTATCCGCTCATTCGAATGAAATCTTCATTGGCGGATATGAGCGCACCCTTTAAATTGGTGGTGGAAATGATCTCACAGTTGTCGTTCATACCCATGTCTCTTTGGGTAACCGGCTCGTTTATTCTCATAACTGACTCACTTTCTTGGGGTAGTGGTTATTGAAAGGCAGGCTTTAAACCTGAATTCATAATGTTTTTATTTTGCGTTATTTTAAATAAGAAGAAGATATATTGATCGGGCAAACAGCGGAGGGAATCACCCGCAAATAGGCGCTTAGCGTCAGATTAATCCGATAATAACTGTAAGAAATGTCAATGAATTATGCATGCTAATGACTAAATCTGAGGAGCTGAAAGATGACAATTTTGCAGCGAGGAATGACAGTCGATCGACTATTCCGAATAATAGTACTAGAGACGGGAACTGAAAAAGGATGCTTTATTTACCTGAGAGTTCTCTAACCGGAATGCGCCAAATATAAAAGGCTAAAATACTGCCAATCACCACCAGCACCAGTTTCTGCCAAAGCTCCGGCACGATAAGCAGCGAGCTGCCAAATGACAATGCCATCAGACAATAGACCCAGTGTTTGACACGGCGGGGAATACTGCGATGCATGTACCATTCGTAGATAATGGGACCCGCTATTCTATTTTCCAATAATTTACGATGAAAATGTTCCGAGCCGCGCGCAAAGCAAGCGGCTGCCAGTAACACAAATGGCGTGGTAGGCAGAACCGGCAACACTGCTCCCAGTGCGCCCAGCAATAGCGCCAGAAATCCGGCGCCCAGGTACATGGCGCGGACAAATGGTGAATCATGCAAGCATAATAGATCGGCTGCTTGATTATTCAGCGATGGCTGTTCATTTTGATCATTTTCCTGCGGCTCAAATGATTGCATACATTTTAATGTATCAAAAATACGTTAAAAATAGAGAAATTACGCTGCTCAATACTGCGTAATCAGCCCGTAAGTATCGATAATCGAATAAAATAGTTGCTAATGACGAACGGACCTTAACGGTTATAATACCTGAGAGTTGATCGTTAGCATTAACCGAATTTAATTTTTTCTCGAGGAAATTATGCCTAATATAAAAAATCTGTTTAATGTAAGTATTATTCTGTTAGTTCTTGCTATGCTGCCGCAAGTTACCTTTGCTTATAAAGAGCATGCTGCTGCCGATAGCGCCCAGCTTCAGAAAATTGACATCAAGGTAGGAACCGGCGAAGAAGCTGAAATTGGCAAAACAGTGAATGTTCATTATACCGGCTGGTTGTATGATGAAAATGCACCCGATAAAAAAGGCAAAAAATTTGATAGCTCATTTGATCGCAAAGATCCTTTTTCATTCATGCTAGGTGCAGGGCGCGTAATCAAGGGCTGGGATCAAGGCGTGAACGGCATGAAAGTGGGGGGACAGCGTACGCTGATTATTCCTCCATCCATGGCGTATGGCGATAGAGGCGCGGGTAATGTTATTCCACCAAATGCCACTCTGATTTTTGAAGTTGAATTAATCAGCTTAAAAACAACCAGTTCACATTATTAATATTCGCAATTCAATTGCTTTGAGTTGAATATTGGTTATGAGCTATTCAGTCGATTGCTTTTTTATCGAATTTAGGCAGCGCCTGAATTGCTCATACTGAAAACAATTACCACAGTTCATTGTTCTAACATGTTTTGAGTATCCCGCTAATCCATTGCAGACAATAAAGGGCACTGTTATGACCACGACCGAACAGCCTCGCGTTTCTCGCTATAAACGTCTCAGTATCAGTCTCGGCATTGTCTTTGCGCTGATTGCCCTGCTAGCAGCGCTCAGCTACTTTTGGTTACCCGGTTATGCAAAATCTCAGCTGGAGATACGCCTATCTGAACTCCTGAAGCGCCCTGTTACCGTTGCTTCCATTGAAATCAAGCCGCATACGCTGGAATTAGCTGTGCATGGTTTTCGCATAGGCGAAACAGCAGATGCTCAGCAATCCAATGAGACGCTCTTTTCCTTTAGCAGGTTGTATGTTGATATGAGCATAGAATCGATCAAACAGCGTGCTCCTGTCATTACAGCGTTTTCACTGTCGGATCCCAAACTGCGCTTGGTGCGGGAAACTAAAGATCAATTGAATATTTCAGATTTGATAGCACAATTTAGTCAGTCTGAAGAACAAGAAGAGACACCCAGAGATACTGGCAGTTTTTTCTCCGTCAGCAATATTACTATTCAAGGCGGGCAGTTTGATTTTATTGATCGGCCCATGAAGGCAGAGCATCAAATTTCTGAAATCAATCTGGGCATTCCGATCATTGCCAATTTCCAGAGTGCGCTGACCAACTGGATAGAGCCTCATTTCAGCGCAAAAATTAACGGCTCATCGCTGTCTCTGGAAGGTAAGTTGCGGCCTTTTACGGATAATCAGGAAGCAACGCTGGCTTTAAAGCTCGATAAATTCGATTTAACTCAGTTTGATCAATATGCCCCTTTACCCGAAGGGATCAAACTGCTTTCAGGTCATTTCGATAGTGATCTGCTGATTACATTTACTCAAGCGCCAGACAAAGCACCTGATATTTCCTTAACAGGACAATCGACACTGCGGCAACTTGGAATCAAAAACACCGCAGTGCAAGCTCCCTACCAAGCTAATTTGAAACAATTGGGCATTGAGCTGACGCAAGTCGATTTGACTGGCAAGAAACCATCGCAAATCAAACTGCAGATGAATCAAATTGCGTTAACGCGTGAAGGTGAAAAGGAACCGGCACTATCGCTAGCGCAGCTTGCCGTCGACAACCTGCAAGTCAACACTCCATCACGACAGGTAGCATTGGGAGAGATTACGTTGGATCGATTAAGCTCCACTTTGCGGCGAGACGCCAGTGGCAGCATTGATTTAGCGCAGCTATTCAATACGACACAAGCACAATCGACAACACAATCATCGGATGCTCAAAAGCCTGTTGCTAACAGCAAATCTCAAGCGACCGCCAAAGCGATTGCTAAGCCAGCAATTGTTCCGATTCCCTCCAGAAAACCTTCACGATCCGACAGCGATATCAAAATAGCTGAAAGGGAATCGGACCAAAAACGTGAATCTGAGCTGGTTCGTGAGCAGAAGAATCATGCTTCTTCTGCTCACGCTGCTAAAAATAATGCCCCTTGGACAACACAAATCAAGCGCATAAAATTCAAGGCAGCCTCGCTGCGCTATGAAGATCTTACGCTGAAAAAAATTACGCCGATGATTGTGGATTCATTGGATATCACGCTGGATAGCATCGACTTGAACGGCATTAAGCCGCTCAATTTGGCGTTGCAAGCGCAGGTTAACCAACGCGGCCACATTAAAGTGGATGGCTCATTGGCATGGGCGCCTCTGGCAACGGATTTAGCGTTAAATCTGAATTCGGTCGATTTGGTGTCCTTGCAAGGCTGGGCCGGCGATAAACTAACTGCGCTATTGACCAGCGGCGATATTTCTTTTGAAGGAAATATCAAAGCTAACGGCGAGCCTCTGAAAATTCAAGTGAATGGTCAAGGAAAACTGGCCAATTTCAACGTATTTGATCCTAAAGATGCTCATGATCTGCTGCGCTGGAAGAAACTGGATATCAATGATCTGAATTTTGTTAATGAACCGCTGCGTGTAGACGTCAAAACCATCAATTTGAGCGACTTTTACGCTCGAGTGACCTTGATGCCGGATGGAAATCTCAATCTCAAGCAAATAGTTCAGCAAGAGAAATCGGTAGAGCCTGCACCAACGCCGGCATCGGTTATATCGCCCAGCGCCGGAGCTGAATCAGCGAATAGCCTGCCAGCCAATCAAGGCAAAGAAGCGCTGCCCGTTTATATCGGCAAAATTCTTTTGCACCATGGCAATATCAATTTCAATGACCGTTTTGTCAAACCCAATTATCGCGCTAATCTGACGGGACTTTCTGGCCAGATTGGTCCGTTGTACCCTGGAAAATCGGGAAAAATAGATATCCACGGCGCGCTCGATAAAACAGCGCCGCTGGAAATCAAAGGAACCATTGATCCATTCAGTTCAGAGCTTTTCCTGGATCTTGTGACGACAGTTAAAGATATTGAACTCCCGCCTTTCAGTCCCTATTCGGCAAAGTATATAGGCTACGCTATTGAAAAAGGGAAGCTCTCAGCTGATGTTTATTATCATGTAGAAAATGGCGCACTCACTGCAGAAAATAAAATCTTTTTGGATCAATTTACGCTGGGTGATCAGATCGAAAGCGAGAATGCGGTTTCTCTCCCGCTGAATCTTGCTCTTACGCTACTCAAAAACCGGCGCGGTGAAATCGATATCCATTTGCCACTCAAAGGATCCATTAATGATCCACAATTTAACCTCGGCGACATTATTTTTACTGCATTTACCAATCTGATCACAAAAGCCATTACTTCGCCTTTTGCATTATTGGGTTCGGTGCTGGGTGGTGGGGAAGAATTGTCCGAAGTTATCTTTACCCCCGGCTTCGCTGATATTGATGAAGAATCATCGAAGCGCCTGCAGGCTTTGGCTGAAGTACTAACAGATCGCCCATCGCTCAAGTTGGAAATTTCCGGTCATATCGATGCTGAGGCAGATCATGAGGGACTCAAGCTCGCTATCCTGCAAAACAAGGTGAAAGCGCAAAAACTTGCGGAACAAACCAAGAAAGGCATTGCTAGCGGAGGTATCGCGGACGTTACATTAACTCCGGAAGAATATAGCAAGTATCTTGAACTAGCTTACAAAAAAGAATCTTTCGACAAACCTAAAAATGCTATTGGACTGACTAAAAGTTTGCCGGATGCTGAGATGGAGCAGTTGATGTTGGCAAATACTCAAATTAACGACAATGATCTGGCCGAGTTGGCCGAACGTCGCGCTATCGCTGCGCGTAATTGGCTAATCGAGAATGGTCAGATCCCGGATGAGCGTATTTTTGTCGTGGGTAGCCATGAATCTGAACAGAGTGAACAGCAAAAAGGCAATCGAGCAGAGTTTCTGCTTAAATAATTGTCTGGGAGCTAAATCGAGTGGATGATTAATACTTTGGGCCAATATCGTATCAAGCATTTGATTCAAGAGACATGAAAAAATGACCTCTCAAAACGCGCCATATTCAACGATCGTTTGGCGGTTAAGGCAATCCTGACCTCCTCGGTAGTTTTAAGCTCGCAAGTGGTTTTTCTTCGATTCTGGCAGTTCTGCCTGAGAGCGGAATCTATTGCATCACTTTTTTACAGAATCTGTTGCTAGCTTGGCGTGCCTTTTGCCGGATTCATGCTAAGATACTTCTGGTTTGCCACTAAAAAACAGCGCATAAACTTGCGCTGATTATTCTACACCACCTATAATTACATCTTGTAGATCACGCCTTTTGTCAGCGATGGTTGCCAAAAGGTTTCACGTGAAACATCTCTGTTTGTTATCCTTCCCACCAGTAAAACTATTAGTTATTCTAAGAATATCGTAGGCTTGAGCATTATGAGCAATCACACAGAATTTGAAATTATTGTTGTCGGTGGAGGGCATGCGGGCACTGAGGCGGCGTTGGCGGCTGCACGTATGGGGCACAAAACATTGTTGCTCACGCACAATATCGAAACGATTGGTCAAATGTCATGCAATCCATCCATCGGTGGCATTGGAAAAAGTCATCTGGTGAAGGAAATTGATGCGCTGGGCGGCGCTATGGGGATGGCTGCCGATGAAGCGGGTATTCAGTTTCGTGTTCTCAATTCAAGCAAAGGTCCTGCTGTCAGAGCGACGCGCGCACAAGCGGATCGTGTTCTTTATCGGCAGGCAATTCGCAGGCGCATTGAGAATCAAGCTAATTTATCGATTATGCAGCAGGCAGTGGATGACTTGATCATTGAGCAAGATCGCGTCACTGGCGTGGTCACCCAACTGAATATCAAAATTTATGCACGTGCAGTGATTTTAACCGTTGGCACTTTCCTGGCAGGATTGGCACATATCGGCAAAACCAATTTCAAGGCAGGCAGGGCTGGCGACCCGCCATCCATAACGCTGGCGCACAGATTGCGTGAAATGGAGTTTCCTGCAGGGCGGCTAAAGACAGGAACGCCGCCGCGCATTGATGGCCGGAGCATGGATTATACAAAGCTGTTGGAGCAGCCTGGGGATCAACCTACACCAGTCTTTTCATTCGTCGGTGCTAACATTCAGCACCCACAACAGATATCCTGCTGGATCACCAGCACCAACTCGACCACGCACGATATTATTCGCGATGGTTTGGTGGATTCTCCTTTGTACACAGGAAAAATTGAAGGGATTGGTCCGCGTTATTGCCCGTCGATAGAAGACAAAGTAGTGCGCTTTTCCGCCAGAGAATCACATTCCATTTTTCTCGAACCGGAAGGATTGGGCACGAATGAGATATACCCCAATGGAATATCAACCAGTTTGCCGTTTGAAGTCCAGGTTAAATTGATTCATTCCATAGAAGGGCTGGAAAATGCGCATATTACACGGCCAGGCTATGCGATCGAATACGACTACTTTGATCCGCGTAATCTGAAGCGCTCGTTGGAAACCAAAACCATCGAGAATTTGTTTTTTGCCGGACAAATCAATGGCACCACTGGTTATGAAGAAGCCGCTGCACAAGGGCTACTAGCTGGTGTGAATGCTGCACTGAAAATTCAGGAGAAGGAAGCATGGTTGCCGAAAAGAAATGAGGCCTATTTAGGCGTTCTGGTAGATGATCTGGTGACTTCCGGTGTAACAGAGCCTTATCGAATGTTTACCAGTCGCGCGGAATATCGGTTGCAATTGCGCGAAGACAATGCTGATCTGCGTTTGACGGAAATGGGCAGGCAACTTGGTTTGGTGGATGATATGCGTTGGGCTGCATTTACGGAGAAACAGGAAGCCATAGAAAAAGAGCAGCAGCGTCTCAATTCAATTCGACTATTTCCGGGTACACTCCCTGAACAAGAAGCGATGCGCGTTTTGGGAAAGGGGATTGAGCGAGAATATACTTTAACCGAGTTATTGCGCCGTCCGGATGTGACCTACGCCACACTGATGACATTACCGGGAGCAGGATTGCCAGTAGCCAATGCACAGGTGGCAGAGCAAGTTGAAATTCAGGCCAAGTATCATGGATATATTCAGCGCCAGCAGGAAGAAGTTGCCCGTCAGGCGCAATATGAAAGCACACTGTTGCCTACTGATATCGACTATGCAGTCGTGAAAGGGCTTTCCAATGAGGTGCTACAAAAACTAAATCAACACAAACCGGAAACGATTGGTCAGGCTTCCAGAATTTCTGGTGTGACCCCCGCTGCCATCTCATTGCTTTTGGTGCATTTAAAGCGCGGATTGGGCGCTAATGACAAAAAACAAAGCGCATGAGTTTGTTAGCGCAAATTTCGCAAAGCCTGCAGGCGCTGGGTTATGATTTCCCGCAACAAGCGAGATCGCTGGATGAATTGATTCAGCAATATTTGTTGCGTATTGAGAAATGGAACAAGATTCATAATCTGACCGCCATCAGAAATCCGCAAGACATGCTCTATCAACATGTGATGGATAGTTTGGCCGTGCTGCCTCATATCCAGGGGCCAAACATCATTGATGTGGGCAGCGGTGCGGGTCTGCCAGGCATCCCGCTGGCGCTGGCAAGGCCGGATTGGCAGGTGTCGTTAGTTGAAAGCAATCAAAAAAAAGCTTCCTTTTTGCAGCAGGTCAAAATTGAACTGGCGTTGCAGAATGTCACGGTGATTGCAAAACGAATTGAAGATATTCATGCAGAGCACACAGTGGATACTATCATCACTCGTGCATTTTCTGATCTGGGTGATTTTATCCAATTGACCCAGTCACTCATGGCAGGAAATGAAGATGGCGGCTGCTGGGTCGCAATGAAAGCAAGTTGCTCTGATGCTGAGCTCCAGCAAGTGCGTGCGCCTTTCAGCATTGAAAACATCGTAACGTTGACTGTGCCAGGATTGAATGCAGCTCGACAGCTGATCATTATTAAAAAATTGACAACCTGAAATAAAATATATCGCAGCTTTGATTCAGTTTGATGAATACAGGAGCTAATACCGTGACTAAAATTCTCGCCATTACCAATCAAAAAGGTGGTGTTGGCAAAACCACAACCAGTGTCAATCTGGCTGCCAGTCTGGCTGTTGCCGGCAAGCGTGTGTTGCTGATTGATCTCGATCCACAGGCCAATGCAACCATGGGCAGCGGTACCAACAAACAAACAGTTAAAATCACGGTCTACCATGTGTTGTTGGGCGATGAATCGATACAAACTGCGCGCATAGTCAGTGCGCAGGGTAAATATGATTTGCTGCCAGCCAACCGTGATTTGGCCGGAGCTGAAGTGGAAATGGTCGATTTTTCGCAACGGGAAGCGCGCCTGAAAGCTGCAATTGAACCCATTCAACACGAATATGATTATATTTTAATTGATTGCCCGCCGGCTCTGAATCTGTTAACGCTCAACGGCTTATGTGCGGCTCAGGCGGTCATGATCCCGATGCAATGCGAATATTATGCACTGGAAGGACTCAGCGATCTGGTCAATACCATCAAAAAAGTGCGCAGCAATTTTAATCCCGATTTGCGCATCGAAGGCTTGCTGCGCACCATGTTCGATCCGCGCAGTATCCTTGCACAGCAGGTTTCAGATCAATTGCAGAAGCACTTCGGTGATAAGGTGTATCGCACGGTTATTCCACGCAATGTCCGTCTGGCGGAAGCGCCGGGATTCGGATTGCCGGTCCTGTATCACGACGGGCAATCCAAAGGTGCGCAGGCATATCTCGAATTGGCAAAGGAAATTCTCAATGCTTGACGCATTGATGAAAGACTGAAAACTCAGTGGCAAAATTAAGGAATCCATAAGATGGTAAAACAAAAAGGGCTAGGGAGAGGACTGGATGCTTTATTGTCGCGCAATGGAAGCGTCGATATTTCTGATGAGTCGTTGCAAAATCTGGAAATATCCAAGCTGCAGCCTGGCAAATATCAACCCAGAACCAATATGGATCAAGTGGCTTTGGCGGAATTGGCCGAATCGATCAAAGCGCAAGGGGTCATGCAACCCATTCTGGTGCGTCCTATCAGCGACGATCAATACGAAATCATTGCCGGTGAGAGAAGATGGCGGGCGGCGCAATTGGCAGGGCTAAACGAAGTGCCCGCATTGATACGAAAAGTAGCCGATGAATCCGCACTGGCCATGTCATTGATTGAAAATATTCAGCGCGAAAATCTGAATCCACTGGAAGAAGCCATGGGCATTCAGCGCTTGATCAATGAATTCGGCATGACTCATCAAACGGCCGGCGAAGCCCTAGGCAATTCGCGCAGCACCATCTCCAATTTATTGCGCTTGCTCAATCTATCCGCGCCAGTGCAGGAATTGATGATGCAAGGCAAAATAGAAATGGGGCATGGGCGTGCAATCCTGACACTGGCGCCAGCAGAACAAATTAAAATGGCCAATCTGATCGCACAGAAACAACTTTCCGTGCGCGAAACGGAGAAGCTGGTTAACCAGATTGAGCATCCAAGTACCAAAAAGATTAAAAAACCCGATAGGGATCTGTTGCGATTACAGGAAGATGTATCCGAACGACTGGGTGCGCAGGTGGATATTAAACCGAAAAAAAATGGACAGGGTAATATTGTGATCCACTATAGTAGTCTGGATCAGTTGGATGACATCCTCAGTAAGTTATAAAATAACCCGTCCGCATAATAAATCATTAATAAGGAAAATTATGGATGCAAGATTACTGGATATTTTGGTTTGCCCACTGTGTAAAGGCCCTCTCATCTACAAAAAAGACGATAAGGAATTGATTTGCAAACCTGACCGACTCGCATTTTCAATCAAAGATGGTATACCGATCATGCTGGAAGAAGAAGCACGCAGAATACCCGACGAAGTCGACATTAAATAACACACAAATCTTCTGACAATATGATGAATTCAAGTATCCGGTTTGAGCCTCGTGTGGCAGCGGTGTTAGGCGCATTGATCGCTGATTCCGCTGCATTAGGTCTGCATTGGCTTTATGATCCCGAACGCATTGCGCAAATAGAGCAAACCAGGGGGCTGGTTTTTCTGCAACCTGATGCAAATGATTATGCCAATACCAAAGGCTATTTTGCGCATGGCAGTAAGATAGCAGGAGATTCATCCGGATATGGCGAGCTATGCTTGCTGATGCTGCGGCATCACGCACATCATGGTCAATTTAAACGCATCGAATATCAAATGGAATACCGCAATCATTTTGGTCCTGGAGGTGCGTATGTGGGCTACATCGATTCGCCCACTCGCCAGACATTGCTTACTTTATTGCCACTCAAGCCAGAAGAGTTTCCAGAAATCTCCGGTACTGATGACGATCAGTTTGCAGCTTTGGCAACGATACCGAGCGTAGTTGCGACTCATGTCGGTCCACAATCAGCACTATCCAGAAAAATAGAGCAGGTTGTGCGCTTAACCAATCATAATGATACTGCCGTTGCCGCCGCACAGTTTGCAGCCGGTGTTTTGTTTGAATTGTTAAATGGACAATCGGTTACGCAAGCAATGACCTCGGCATTGCCGTTGGCTGGGGAAAAACTGGCAATGCGGATTGAAGAAGCCATGCAAACTCATGCACTGGATAGTCAAGCCATTGCCAACCGCTTCGGTTCAGCTTGTCATGTGTTGGAAGGCATGCCGATTATTATGCATATTGCACAACATGCGCCTGATTATCGTACCGCGATCGAAGAAAACATCCGTATTGGCGGGGATAGTTGCGGACGTGCGATCATGCTGGGCGCCATCATTGCTGCGCAAACATCGCAACCCAATAATTCACTGGCTCCCATACCGCTTGAATGGATTGCCAAATATCGAAAATTATCAATGGTTGCTGAAGCTTGTGTACGACTCTAATGAGTCAGCGCGCTTTCAGTAGGAATTAGTTGCGATTCCTTGGCAACTAGCCTAGTTAGTCATGCCGCGACTGGTCACGACACAAGAAATTTACATTAACTGCCATCATAACCAGCCGATCAATCAAAATGGCGCGCAAACAGCCACATTCAGTGGCGGAATCGCTTACTGATAGAAATTGCTGTACCTACTATGATGACTTATAATGGTATTCACCTAGGATAGTTGCGATACAGCGCCGTTCAAAGGTCAATCATGGGCTTGTTTGTATCTCGCGAAAGTAAACCAGAAACAAAAACAAAATTTTCAGATTGCATGGCTGGCGCGATATTGAACGATTTACAGCTACCACTATAGTCGTTCGAGATTTTCCTGCTGGAACGCTTGTATTATCTTGATTCTCGATCAGCTTGATCGACACTGCATGATTGAAGATCATGAGGCAAGAGGAATGAAAACCGACGTAACCTAATGGAACGAACATTGAAATGATTCGAAGGAAGCGGTATGGCTCATTTTAGGAAAGACCTTTTCATCAGCTACGCACATATCGATAATCAACCACTGAGTCCTGCAGAAAAGGGATGGGTCAGTCGCTTTCACGCTTCCCTCGATGCGCTCCTAAGCATGCGCTTAGGTCAGACAGCCAAGATTTGGCGCGACGATAAATTACAGGGCAACGATGCTTTTGCTAATGAAATTATTGATCAGTTTGCCCATACTGCGGTGCTCGTATCAGTCCTGACACCGCGTTATCTCAATTCCGAATGGTGTACCCGGGAAGCCCACGAATTCTGTGAGCGCGCCAAACAAAATGGTGGCGTTGTAATTGACAATAAGGCCAGAGTTTTCAAGGTGATGAAAACACCGGTTGATACCCAGGAAGTATTGCCTTCTGCGATTAAGGATGTCCTAGGATATGAGTTTTTCAGCTTGGAAGACGGTACGCCGCTTGAGCTGGATCCTGCTTACGGAGAGAAATTTGCGCAGGATTACAATCGCAAAATTGGAAAATTAGCCTGGGATATTTCGCAATTACTCAAACGACTGGCGATCGATGATGATGTGAATGGCAAGCATGCTGATTCACATACTCCACCCAAAGCAACCATCTATCTGGCTGAGTGCAGTTATGACCGGAAAGAGGCCAGGGAAATTCTGGAAAGCGATTTGCGATGCCATGGTTATACCGTGTTGCCGGATCAGCAATTACCGCGTGAGGAAGCAGATTATATTGCTACTGTAGAGCGTCTGTTGGCGCGCAGTCAACTAGCCATTCATCTGGTGGGTACGGGCTATGGAGCTGTACCCGATGGTCCCGGCCAGAAATCGGTGGTGGTATTGCAAAATGAGCTCGCTGTTGGAAAAAGCAAGCACAGTGGACTGCCGCGCGTCATTTGGCTGCCTGAAGGCACTGCCTCTGGACAAGCAGCGCAGCAAGCATTTATCGAGGCACTCCATCAGGATGCTGAAGTTCAATTGGGGGCGGACCTGATCACGGGCGATATCGAAGCACTCAAAGCTTCAATACATATTACGCTGAAGAAATTGGAGCAACCTGAAATCAAACTGCCAGAGAAATTGACTGCTGCCGCTGACAAAGCCAAATTGATTTACTTGATCTGTAACGAGAAAGACCGCAAAGCAACGGTCCCGGTCCGCAAATATTTGCGTGAACAGGGCTACGAAGTTTCCTTGCCGGCGTTTGAAGGCGATGCGACCGCGGTGCGCGAAGCGCATCGACAATTGATGAGTAACTGCGATGCCGTGATTCTTTTTTATGGCACCGGAAGTGAAGCATGGAAGCGAACCATCGACAACGAACTAAAAAAAATGCCCGGCTATCGCGATGGCAAACCTATATTTGCTAACTTTACCTATCTGGCTGAACCCAAAACCGCGGATAAAGAAGACTTGATCGATATGGACGAACCCAATCTGATTAATGGAATAGACGCTTTTTCAACGTTAGGAATGGACGCCTTCATGCGAGCGATGCAAGCGGCGGAAGCCAAAGCATGAGCACGTCAGTTAACAGGGCAGCTTACACCAACCCTTTTCCAGGCCTGAGACCATTTCGCGAAGATGAAGAACACTTGTTCTTCGGTCGCGAAAGTCAAGTGGATGCGATTGTCGATAAACTGGCCGCCACTCGTTTCTTAGCCGTAGTTGGTAACTCTGGCAGCGGCAAATCTTCGTTGGTGAATTGCGGATTACGTCCGGCTTTGCATGGCGGCTTGATGGCTTCAGCCGGTACGGCATGGCGTATCGCTCAGTTTCGCCCGGGCAGTGATCCGCTACGGGCGCTGGCTAACGAGCTTGCCAGAGAAGGGGTTTTATTTCGTGATTATGCAGCCAAGGGCCTGACACTCACCGAAATCATTGACACTACGTTGCGCATGAGCAAGTTGGGATTGATCGATATTTATCAGCAAGCGCAGTTGGATGAGGATGTCAATTTGCTGGTGGTGGTGGATCAGTTTGAAGAACTGTTTCGTTACCGCCAGCTTAGAACCGGTCAGCAAGACGCTATCTATAGTGCCAGTGAGGAAGCCACCGCCTTTGTCAATCTGTTGCTGGAAGCCAAGCAGCAAAATACTTATCCGATCTACATCGTGCTAACGATGCGCTCAGACTTTCTGGGTGATTGCGCGCAATTTCCCGGTTTGGCCGAGGCCATCAATGCCGGTCAATATCTGGTCCCGCGCATGACCCGTGAAGAGCGTCGTGCAGCGATCAGCGGACCTATCGGCGTGAGTGGGGCGGAGATTTCACCGGTTTTATTGACGCGCCTGGTCAATGACGTCGGCGATAATCCCGATCAATTATCGATTCTGCAACACGCTCTGAATCGTACCTGGGCACGCTGGAAATTCCAGGGGGGCGGTGCAGGTATGTTGGATCTACCACACTACGAAGCTATCGGAACCATGGCGCATGCGCTAGATCAGCATGCCGAAAAAGCCTATGCAGAACTCGACACCGAAAGAAAGCAACAGCTCTGCGAGAAGATCTTTAGAGCACTGACTGATAAAGCGACCGATTCGCGCGGCGTCAGACGTCCGACCACTCTGAGTACATTGTGTGCATTAACCGATGCCACGGCGGCGGAAATTATAGTGGTGATTGATGTATTCCGCACGCCGAGCCGTTCTTTTTTAATGCCGCCGGCAGGAGAACCATTGGGGGCTGAAACAGTGATCGACATTTCGCATGAGAGTCTAATGAGGGTTTGGCAGCGGCTGATGGCATGGGCGGATGCAGAAGCTCAATCGGCTCAGATCTATCATCGTCTGGCTGAGACTTCGATGCTGCATAAAGCAGGCCGGGCCGGACTTTGGCAAGACCCGGATTTGCAAGTGGCGCTGGATTGGCGAGCCAAAGAACAGCCTAATGAAACTTGGGCGCATCGTTACTATGCAGGCTTTA
Source organism: uncultured Nitrosomonas sp. (assembly GCA_902826115.1). Lineage (GTDB taxonomy): Bacteria > Pseudomonadota > Gammaproteobacteria > Burkholderiales > Nitrosomonadaceae > Nitrosomonas. The sequence goes on along the minus strand of CADEDO010000001.1, from coordinate 39,410 downwards.
CGCAAGCAATGGCTTTTCTGGATGCCAGCTTAGCGCATCGAGATGAAGAAATACGAGAACAGGAAGCTCGGCGGCAATATGCACTCGAACAAGAAAAAATATTGGCCGAGCAACAACGACTCACACAAGCTGGACAGATACGTGCAAAAGAGCAAGCCCGGACCATTCGGCGATTTCGCTGGCTGACGATGATGCTGGCTTTAACCTTTGTTGGCGCCGTAGGAGCCGCTGCATGGGCAATTCAACAAACGCGACTGGCTACCTTGCGTAGCCTGGAAGCCTCAGCACTGAATCATATCAAGCAACTGGATTTGTCCATGCTGCTCAGTGTGGAGGCGCTTGAAATTGATGACCGATCCGAGAGCGAAAGTGTGCTGCTCAATGTTTTGGAACAGAGTACGCATCCGACGACTTACTTGCGTGGTCATGCCGGCAGCGTTCGCAGCGTAGCCTTAAGTGCGGATGGCAAAATATTAGCCTCGGGTAGTGCGGATAATACGATTATTTTGTGGAATGCAATTACTCATCAACCGCTCGGATTACCCCTTACCGGTCATGCCGGTTCGGTGTGGAGCGTGGCTTTGAGTCCTGACGGCAAGATTCTGGCTTCCGGCAGTGGCGACAATACCGTCATGTTGTGGGATGTGACAACCCGTCAACCGCTCGGATCACCTCTCCGCGGTCATACTGGCTCCGTGGTCAGCGTCGCTTTGAGTGGCGATGGCAGGATCCTCGCCTCCGGAAGTGAAGATGGAACCATTATTTTATGGGATACGGTCACTCGCCAACCGCTCGGATCACCCCTCACCGGCCATGCCGGACCCGTGCGTAGTGTGACTTTGAGTGCTGATGGCAAAACCTTGGTTTCTGGCGGTGCAGACAAAACCATCCTGTTATGGGATGTCGCCACTCGCCAATCGCTCGGATCGCCGTTCATCGGGCATAGTGGCCCCGTGCGAAGTATCGCATTGAGTTCGGACGGCACAATGCTAGCCTCCGGTAGTAAAGACAGCACCATCATAGTGTGGGATGTCGCCACTCGCCAGCCGATCGGATCTCCCTTCATTGGCCATAATGGCACCGTCTTGAGTATAGCGTTAAGTGCCGATGGCAAGACCTTAGCTTCTGGCAGTGGGGACAACACCATTCGTTTGTGGGATTTAACCACCCATCAGCCGCTCGGATCCCCCCTTACCGTCCATACGAGCGCCGTATTCAGTGTGGCCTTGAGTGGCGATGGCAAAACTTTGGCTTCCGGTAGTGAAGACAGCACTATTCTCTTATGGGATGCGACGACTCGCCCACCATTCGGACTGCCTCTTACCGACCATGCCAGCTCTGTATTGAGTGTCGCACTGAGTGCCAACGGCAAGGTTCTCGCTTCCGGCAGCGATGACAAAACCATTCATTTACGAGATGCAATCACACAACAGTCACTCGGACCACCCATTACCGGTCACACTGGCGCCGTAGCGAGCGTGGCCTTGAGTGCCGACGGCAAATTATTAGCTTCCGGCAGCGGCGATAAAACTATCCGCTTATGGGATGTAGCCACCCGCCAGCCACTTGGACTACCGCTCACCGGATCTACCAGTGCTGTCTTGAGCGTAGCATTAAGTGCCGATGGTAAGATCTTGGCATCCAGCAGCGACGACAACACCATTCGTCTGTGGGATGTGGCCACGCTCCAGCCGATGGGGTCGCCTCTGATCAATAATGGCACTGTATGGAGCGTATCCTTGAGTGCTGACGGCAAGATTTTGGCTTCTGGCAGTGGCGATAAAACGATTCAGTTATGGGACGTAGTCACCCAAAAACCACTCGGCCCTCCTCTAATTGGTCACACCGGCGTTGTGCGCAGTGTGGCCTTAAGTCCTGATGGCAAGATCTTGGCTTCAAGCAGTGTAGACAAGACCATTCGCCTATGGGACGTAGCCATCGGCCAGCCGCTTGGACCGCCATTGACCGGCCATACCAGCGCTATCCGAAGCGTAGCGATGAGTGCAGATGGTCTGACACTGGTTTCCGGCAGTGACGACAACACCGTCCGATTATGGGATGTGATTACCCGCCAACCACTGGGTTCGCCCCTCATCGGCCACGGCGATGCGATACTGAGCGTTGCTTTAAGTGCTGATGGCAAGATCCTGGTTTCTGGCGGTGATGACAACACTGTTCGCATTTGGAATATGACTTTTCGCCCATTGATCCGATCACATTTCGATTCATGGAAAGAACGCGCTTGCCGTATTGCCAATCGTAATTTGACTCGGGCGGAGTGGCACCAATTTATGGCGGGAGAGCCTTATCGGGCGACATGTCCGGATTTACCGTTGTCCAACGATTAACGGATTCATGGTCAGCTTTCTTCCTGGTGGCTGATTGAACAATTCAAAGCCTGGCGACTTCATCATTTCAGACAAGAAGAGGTCATCAGTAGATAAATTCACTGAAAATAGATATAATTCGCTGAATATTTAGTCTTAAAAACACGAAGTATTGAACTACTCATTCTAACTGATCACCTCACCCCAATTACCTGCGTTGTTAAATCGCTATATAAAGAATACCTTAACACCGTGCTTATTACCGAGCGTAAATAAGGTGACATAACACTAAAAACAAGTAGCTCATCGGACCAATCACATTGGCCCTTATTGATGACTGTAACTATTTATTAATTCTGGAGGAAAAATGAGTCACACGCTATATGAAACCACCGTTCAGCGGGTACAACGCTGCGAATTGGCAGTTCCAGGTTCCAGCCCGGGAATGTTTGAGAAAGCACTGAATAGCGGCGTAGACTTTGTTTTTCTGGATCTGGAAGATGCCGTAGCACCGGATGACAAAATCCAGGCGCGTAAGAATATCATTGAAGCGCTCAATGATTTGGACTGGAAAGGCCACGGCATTACGGTTTCAGTTCGCATTAACGGACTGGATACTCAGTATATGGTGCGCGATGTCGTGGATCTGGTGGAACAAGCCGGAAGCAAGATCGATACCCTGCTCATTCCTAAAGCCGGCGTGTATGCGGATATTTACATGGTACAAGCCATGGTGACTCAACTCGAAATGCAGCAAGGCCTGAAAAACAGGATTGGTTTGGAAGCATTGATAGAGACTGCTTTGGGAATGGCTAACGTGGAAGACATTGCACGGAATGGCGCCTTGGGTCGACTGGAAGCATTGCATTTTGGTGTTGCTGACTATGCGGCCAGTAATCGTGCCAGAACCACCAATATCGGCGGCCTGAATCCTGATTATCCGGGTGATCAATGGCACTTTGCTATCAGTCGAATGATCGTGGCTTGCCGTGCGTATGGACTGCGTCCAATTGATGGTCCATTTGGCGATATCAAGGACCCGGATGGTTATGTATTAGCTGCAAAACGGGCCGCCGCATTGGGTTGCGAAGGAAAATGGGCGATTCATCCCACTCAAATTGAATTGGCGAATGATGTATTCACACCGCCTGCCCGTGAAATTGAGAAAGCCAAGCGCATTCTGGCAGCGCTCAAAGAAGCTGCCGCGCAAGGGAAAGGCGCTGCTGCGCTGGATGGTCGTTTAATCGATGCGGCATCGGAAAGAATGGCCAATAATGTAGTCAAAGTAGCGGAAGCTATTGCAGCAAAAAATTAATCAATGGATAAGGCCGCATTCAGCGGCCTTTGTCTTTATGGTTTGTTGATTTATAAAATTAAAATGAACGAATTGTATTTAATGCGATTGTTGAGGAAATTGAATTGAATATTCATGAATATCAAGCAAAAGAGATCTTGTCAGAATACGGCGTCAAAATTGCTGAAGGCGGTCTTGCCTACAGCGTAGTGGAAGCCGTACAGCGCGCAAGAGAAATTGAAGGCGATGTATGGGTCGTCAAAGCGCAAATTCATTCCGGTGCGCGTGGTAAAGCCGGCGGGATTAAAGTTTGCAGAACTCATGCAGAAGTCGAAAAAGCAGCTGAAGAGTTGCTGGGTAAAAATCTGGTGACGCATCAAACCGGGCCGGCCGGAAAAATCTGTTCCAGGCTGTATGTTGAGGCCGGAACCAACATTGCCAAGGAAATGTATTTATCGTTCATGATTGACCGAACCAGCGAGCGCGTCATCATGATTGGCTCAGCACAGGGCGGCATGGAAATTGAGAAATTGGCTGTCACTAACCCGGAAGCGATCGTCAAGATTTATATCGAACCGGCAGTAGGATTGCAGGATTTTCAGGCGAGAAAAATGGCTTTTGCCTTGAATATTGATCCGGCACAACTCAATCATGCCGTCAAAACCATCAAAGGCTGTTATCGTGCGCTGCGTGATCTGGATGCCAACATCCTGGAAGTTAATCCGCTCGTGTTGACTGCCAACAACGAAATCGTCGCGCTGGATGCAAAAATGGTATTTGACGAAAACGCGCTATTCCGTCGCCACCGCATTGCAGAATTACGTGACAACACGCAAGTGGACAACCGCGAAGTCGCCGCAGCAGAAGCCGGTTTAAGCTATGTTGGATTGGATGGCGATATCGGCTGCATGATCAATGGCGCCGGTCTGGCTATGGCAACCATGGACATGATCAAACTGGCCGGTGGCGAGCCCGCCAACTTTCTCGATGTGGGCGGTGGTGCCTCAGCGGAACGTACTGAAAAAGCTTTTCGTCTGGTGCTGGCCGATGCGAATGTCAAAGCCATGCTGGTCAATATTTTCGCCGGTATCAATCGCTGCGACTGGATCGCTGAAGGCGTTGTGCAAGCGGTTAGAAACATCGACATGAAACTGCCTTTGGTGGTGCGTTTGTCGGGAACCAACGTAGAAGAAGGCCGCCGTATTATTGCGGATAGCGGCCTGCCGATTATTACAGCCGATACGTTAGCGGATGCTGCGGAAAAAGTAGTCCGCGCACGCAACGAAATCGTCGCACAAAGAGCCTAGGAGTACAAAGTGGCGATATTAATCAATGAAAAGACACGAATTATTGTGCAAGGTTTTACCGGAAGAATTGGCACTTTCCATGCACAGGAAATGATTGACTATGGTTCCAATGTGGTTGGCGGTGTTACCCCCGGTAAAGGCGGGCAAACGCATTTGGGATTGCCGGTATTTAATACCGTTGAAGAAGCTGTCGATCAGGTCGGAGCGGAAGCCAGTATTGTGTTTGTGCCGCCCGCATTTGCCGCAGACTCCATCATGGAAGCCGCCGATGCCGGCATCAAATTTTGCGTATCCATCACCGATGGCATACCGACGCAAGACATGATGACGGTGAAGAATTTTCTGCGCCGTTTCCCCAAGGAAGAGCGCATGATGCTGACGGGACCTAACTGCGCGGGTACCATCAGTCCGGGTCGTGCCATGCTGGGTATTATGCCTGGGCATATTTATGTCCGTGGCAATGTCGGTGTTGTCGGCCGCTCTGGCACATTGGGTTATGAAGCCGCCGATCAAATGCGCTTGCTGGGCATTGGAATCTCAACCTCGGTAGGCATTGGTGGCGATCCGATTCCCGGCAGCTCACACCGTGATATTCTGGAAAAATTGGAACAAGATCCTGAAACCAAAGTAGCGCTGATGATCGGCGAAATAGGCGGTCCACAGGAAGTGGAGGCAGGGAAATTTGCCAAGGAGAATATGAGCAAGCCGCTGGTTGCCTATATTGCCGGATTGACAGCACCGGAAGGGCGGCGCATGGGACACGCAGGCGCGATTATTTCATCCGCCGGCGAAAGCGCTGCGGAAAAAGTGGCGATCCTGAAAGAGCTTGGCGTCACGATTTGCCCAACCCCATCCCTCATGGGACAAACGATCGCAGAAGTTTTAGCTAAGATGTAATCCAGTAGTAGATTAGGTCATGCTGTCTTGATTGAATGACTGCCTAAGTATCATTCTTCCGCATAGAAAAATAGTGCAAGTACAGCGAATCATAGGCATGGCCTTTCTATCCCGCCCGCGCAGCCGCGCTCAGCGTTAAATCGAAAATATACAAATAGTTTTTGCATGGCACCCATCCTTCAAGCACTGCCTAACTGCTTGTAATTCTTATCGCTTAATCTCTATTAAAGAATTTCTTGCAATGACTTGGTAACATTTGTTTGATTAGATTGTAGGAAAAGTTTAGGCACAAAACAGGAAAAAACTTACCCTCAATTTGCATTTACATGATGGTTGCCATGTTAAAAATTAAGTACAATTTTTGTGCTAGGAATCAAACTCAGATCAATTAGTTTGTGATCAATAAAATGAATACTTAATCAAGAACAGGGAGAAATAATGAGTAATATTTTAGTAGATGATGTTTTTGTAGATGAAACTAATGCCAATGCGATTTTTACTGTCAGATTGGATGTGGCTGATATCAATCCTATTACCGTTAGTTATCAAACAGACGTGAATACTGCAACTTATAGCAGCAGTCAGGATTTTGTATTTACCTCGGGAACCTTAACCTTTAATCCTGGTGAAGTGTCTAAAACTGTCAGCGTTTCTATTACGAATAATGCAATCGCCGAAGCGATTGAGAATTTTGAATTGGATTTATTCTCAGCCAGCGTCAATGCCACCATTGTTGATGCCTCGGCACTGGGGACAATTTACGATAACGATGCGCCCTCCGGCACGCCGGTTGTCACGATCAACGACTTTATCGTGGATGAAGCCAGCAAGGAAGCTACTTTTGTCATTGCCCTGGATCGCCCATCCACCAGCGTGGTTTCGATGAACTATGCCACGCAAAATGGCACAGCCGTGGCTGGCACAGATTTTGTGGCTAAGAACGGTTCGTTAAGTTTTGCGCCTGGCGAGACCGTCAAGACAGTGAAAGTCACGCTGACCAATGATGCCGCGTTTGAAGCCTCTGAGGCATTCAACCTGGCATTGTCGGCGATCACCAATGCCACCACGCTGGATAATATTGGTACAGCGATCATATTTGAGAATGATGCAGCGCCGGTGAGCAATTCGAGGATTTCCGTCGATGATATATTTGTCGATGAATCGCAAGCGTATGCGGATTTTCAGGTACGCCTGGACGCACCGAATATCAATCCTGTCAGCGTTGGTTACCAAACAGACGTGAATACTGCAACATATAGCAGCAGTCAGGATTTTGTATTTACCTCGGGAACCTTGAATTTTGCACCGGGAGAGACAGTTAAGACCGTACGGGTCACGATGTCGAATGGCTCCATTGCGGAAGCGATTGAGAATTTTGAGTTGGATTTATTCTCAGCCAGCGCCAATGCCACCATTGTTGATGCCTCGGCACTGGGGACAATTATCGATAATGACGCGCCCTCCGGCACGCCGGTTGTCACGATCAACGACTTTATCGTGGATGAAGCCA
>CADEDO010000001.1:0-31975 GCA_902826115.1 uncultured Nitrosomonas sp. | reverse complement strand
ATGGCTCCATTGCGGAAGCGATTGAGAATTTTGAGTTGGATTTATTCTCAGCCAGTGTCAACGCCACCATAGCCGATGCCTCAGCGCTCGCTACCATTATCGATAATGATGCACCCACCGGTGTGCCTGTTGCAAGGATTACCGATGCAGTGGTAGATGAAACTGATCAAACGGCCACCGTCACAATCATTCTTGATAAGCCTAGCATTAGCGGTGTTAGGGTCAATGTTACCGGACAGAATGTAACGGCAGCAAATAACACGGATTTTCGTAATCTCCAAATTGGCACGGTCGCATTTGCACCGGGTGAGACGGCTAGAACGGTTACTTTCGGGTTGTTGAACGATGCCTTAGCTGAAAGTGCGGAGCTTTTTGACGTGGCACTCACAAATCCCGTTGGCGCTACTTTAGGAGATGCGCGTGCGCATGTTGTGATTGCCGGTAATGATAATGCCGCAGTTGCCTCGCCCACATTGACTGTGGCTAATGTTGCTGCGTCGGAGGATAAAGGTTACGCTGACTTTTTGGTCACGCTGTCGGCTCCTAGCATTGGTGGTGCGCGCGTAAACTTTAGTACCTCAGCAGGAACTGCTGCCAGTGGCACGGACTATGGACATGTGTCAGGTACTTTGACGTTCATTCCCGGCGAAGTGTCTAAATCTGTGCGTGTTTCATTGAATGATGACATCATCGCGGAAGCACTTGAGAACTTTACCTTCAACTTAAGCGGTGCTGTCAATGCCACCATCGGTACAGCTTCAGCAACGGCTTCCATCATTGATAATGAAAGCGCAGCGCCAGCGCCGATCGCAATCAGCGGTACTACTGGTAACGATATTCTGCAGGGTACGCAATTTGCCGATACGCTGACCGGAAATGCAGGTAACGATACTTTTAATGCTGGCGAAGGCAATGACAGTATGACGGGTGGAGCAGGCAATGATATTTACCTTGTTGAGAATGCCGGTGACACCTATACGGAAGCTGCAGGGGGTGGTACCGATCTGGTGATCAGCTACCTGGCAACGCATACACTGAGTGCTAACACCGAGAATCTTCAATTAGCAGGCACAGCAACCACTGGGATTGGTAACTCGTTAAATAATTCGATCACCGGAAATGGTAGAAACAATACTATTAATGGTAGTTCGGGTAACGATATTTTAAATGGCGCTGCTGGTTCCGATATCATTTCAGGAGGTACCGGAACTGACTTCTTTGTGTTTAACACTGCGTTGAATGCAGTGACCAATGTCGATACGCTGACTGATTTCAATATCGTTGATGATACGATCAGGTTGGAAAATGCTATTTTTGCCAAATTTACTGCAACAGGTGCTATCGCCCCCGATACGCTGGTTGCGGGGCCGGGCGCAGTGGCTCTGGATAGCAATGATTATCTGATTTACGATACCGCCAATGGGAACCTTTATTATGATGCTGATGGCAGTGGTGTCGGTGTCCGGGTGACATTTGCAGCATTAACGGGAGCGCCAAGCTTAACAGCAGCAGATTTTGCCATTATTTGATCTGATTGAGGTCTCAGTATCCCTGGAAAGACTTGCCAGGGATACTGAGTAATGCGCACAGGGTCGGTTTGTCATTAACTTTCCGAGCATCCACTCAATCTTTTATGATTACTCTGCATTGCTGACTGCGCCAGGAAGCGTGCATGTGGTTAAAGGGTATCTCTGGATACCCTTTATTTTTAAACACACTCAATAAGGTTTCTCATCAAGAGTAAAATTACCCTTTTTGTGAAAATTGATTAAACTTTGAAACTAATATGAATGATATGGAAAAAAAATCTGAGCAAAGGGACGCTAAGAAAATCTCAACTATGGCGCATTTTCTCTTTCTGACCCGCTGGTTACAATTACCTTTATATTTGGGTTTGGTATTGGCACAGTGCGTCTATGTATTTCACTTCTGGGTTGAATTGTCAGACTTGATCGGTGCCGTTATGGGAAATCAGAATGCATTACAGCATATTCTCGATACGGTTACGATTAAAGGCGCCGAAAGACCCGTCAAGCTCACTGAAACAGCTATCATGTTAGTCGTCCTAGGCCTGATCGATGTGGTAATGATTTCAAATCTGCTGATCATGGTAATCATTGGTGGTTACGAGACCTTTGTTTCGCGTATGAATTTGGAGGGGCATCCCGATCAACCCGAATGGCTGTCGCATGTGAATGCTTCAGTGCTAAAGGTCAAACTGGCAACGGCTATTATCGGAATTTCTTCGATACACTTGTTAAAGACTTTTATCAATGCAAGTGCTTATGACGAAAAAACGCTGCTCGCTCAAACAGGTATTCACATGACTTTCTTGTTTTCAGCCATTGCCATTGCTTATTGCGATCGCATTATCAGCCAAACCAGCCAGCAATCAACCGTTCACTAGCTGTATATCTGATTTGAGATTAGGCTACAGCCACTGTATTTTCTAATAAATGCAGTATTCCATGCAAAGCTGTAGCCACTGACAACTGCCGAATGGTTTCACGATTGCCGTTAAAGTGTTTTGTCTCTTGCCACACCCGGCCCTCTTTGGTTGCCCATGCAAAGCAAACGGTCCCTACCGGTTTTTCCGTAGTGCCCCCATCGGGACCGGCAATGCCTGTAATGGATACACCAATTTGAGCATGGCTGTGTTTAAGGGCGCCTAGGACCATTTCCTGTGCAGTGTGTATGGAAACGGCGCCATAGTAATCCAATGTGACTTGCCGGACACTCAGCATTTCACATTTAGAAATATTGCTATAAGTAACAAATCCCCTTTCATACCAGGCCGAACTCCCTGCTACGGCGGTAACCGCTTGGCCTAGCCAACCACCAGTGCATGACTCAGCCGTCACCAGCATCCAGCCGCGTTGTGCAAGACATTCACCCACTTTTGCTGCTAAGTTGAAAAGATTGTGATGGGTATCAGAAATTTTATGTCTCCGAGTTATTACTATGACAATAAACTATCCCATATTAAGCCGTCTAAATAGCAGACTTTAATGAATCGTCATGCTAGTCTTTAAAAAAAGACGCTTTGCGTCATTATATTTGAATTCATTTTAATTGCCCTGGACCGTTCATTAACAGAAATATGCAAGTTGATCAATCCTCAAGAATGCCATTGATTGATGCTTTAAAAGCCGCCTGCTGCTTACTAATAGTTACTCATCATTTATCTATTTATGGACCGATGTCGGATATCGCCTATCCGTTAATTCCGGTTTTAATAGATTGGCTACGTGAACATGGTCGGTTAGCCGTACAGATTTTTTTCGTCATTGCTGGTTATTTATCCGCTGCAAAACTTGCACCGCAAGGCTTATCACAGATTACACACCCTTTCCGATTGATCCAGAAACGTTACCTGAGGTTGATTACACCGTATCTTGTCGCTTTGACTCTGGCCATCGGTTGTGCAGCGCTGGCCAGGATGTGGATGAATCATGCCTCTATTCCTGCTGCGCCCAATGTCTTTCAAATGCTGGCGCATATTCTGTTATTGCATGACCTGCTCAATCAAGAGGTATTGTCGGCAGGCATCTGGTACGTTGCTGTTGATTTCCAGTTATATGCACTGATGGTTTTGGCGTTATGGATTTCTCATCAGATCCAGACTCATCATCCCAGTGTGCAAAAAGTAAGTCTCATTTTTATTTTGAGCTTAACAATCATTTCTTTATTTTTCTTTAACCGCGACAGTTATTGGAATGAAACGGCTTTATATTTTTTTGGTTCCTACGGTTTAGGGGTTTTAATTTATTGGACTTCCGTGAGCCCGTATCGTCTTTTATGGGTACTTATGCTGATTATATTAATTGTTTTAGCCCTCGCCATTGATTTTCGTTCGCGCATAGCGGTAGCTGGCAGTGTCATGATGATACTGGGAATGGCGAAATATTTTAACGTCTTGGAAAGCAGATATGTGCCAGCCTTTTTATCCTATCTGGGGCGCGCTTCTTATTCCATATTCCTGATTCACTTTCCGATATCCTTGGTGGTGAACGCGGCATTTTTTCGCTTTTTACCGCACCAGCCAGCCCTTCATTTAATCGGTCTGCTGGTTGCTATTGGCGCAAGTATCGGCAGTGGCATTTTACTTTTCAAATGGTTTGAAGTTCGCCCGGTTACCAATCGTACGCGTATCCTGTTGCTGTCAGCATTTATCGTCAGTGGATTATCGATAATGCTTGGCAATCTCTAATAATCATGCAGATTGTCAATGAGCGTGGGGAGTGCATATTCTCAATGAGTATTGCAGCTTAGCCTTTATTTGCATGGCAGTACACATGCTTTTGTCATTTTTTTATGAACAGAAAGTAATCAAGAATCATCTTTTGATGATTAATCCTTATCTGATGATATTGAGCACTTCGATGATTTGTAATCTTGCCACTGTGATGACCGATTCGATTAGCTCAGGCGATAAACCAAGAAGACTCCACGCTTTGAATGCATGGTTAGGTATTTTTTTATCGGGATTTGTTCGTTGATTCGTGCAAGGATAGATAAAATTAGCAATATTGACGGCGGCGCAAAGCGTGCAAGCATCATATTGATGAGTTTCATCCTTCATTGGATCCAGTTGCAATTCAACCATCTTCCAAATATTAGGCGGTAATCGCCATTGCTTCAGTAGTTCAGCACCTAATTGCGCATGGGTAAAACCAAAGATTTTAAGCTCTGCTTGGATTGCTGCATCTTCACCTTGACTCATGGAATTCAGTACCTTTGCCGATTCCTTAGGATACTGACTGAACAGAATTAATCGGCCTACACCATGCAGCAATCCAGCAATGAAAAAGCGCTCTCTACTGTCAACACTGCACGCCAATAAGCGAGCAGCTACACCACAAGTGACACTGTGATGCCAGAAGGTATCCATATCCACCAAATCAGAGGGAATACCTTTAAAGGTAGACGTGACTGATGATGCAATCACCAGATTGCGCAATTCTTTATGCCCGATAATGGAAATTGCCCGTAAAACGGTTTCTACCTTGCCTGATAATCCAAAGTATGAACTGTTTGCAAACTTTAATAATTTTGCTGTTAATGCTGGATCATTCAGAATTGCCCGTTCTAATTCTGCGTTGGCTGCATCTCCTGAATCTATCAAGTCATTAATCCTAATGACTGCATCAGGTAGAGAAAAAATTGAACGAACATCAGTGACTATCGAGCATGGATCCATTGGCGCCTCAGTTTACAAAAATTGCTATTCATTTGAATGGGTATGACTGCCTTTGAGAAAATTCATCATCAGCTTGGTTTGCATTTAAAATTGCACACTCTTCGTGAAGAGTAAATTTTCGGAATAACTTATTTACGGCATTACCGCGTTCGGCTTCAGTGATGTTGAATCATGCTCATGCCAGTTATATCTGGGTTGATAGTTAAGTGATTTATTAATATGTGAAATTCATCATTGAGATGTATTCAGTAACAGATAGCAACGAGTCGAGAATTTTAGAAATCGCATTTATAAAGCTTACTTGTCGCGCTACTGATAGCTTTCCCTGAGTATTTAGAGGGATTTCCAACAACATTTACTAACCTATCAAAATTTGTTGGTTAATACGGTATGATAAGCATCCATGATAGGTTTTATCGAGAATCATTCTAAGAAGGAGAAATGCATGAAATATACTTTAAAAACGATAGCTGCCGTCCTTGCCATAGCCCCGCTCTATGCATATGCCGGTGGAGATCCTGAGCACGTTAAATTTCCAGACGGTTACGAAAAAACCTTTACGAAATATGCAACCATGAATCGTGCCAATCAAACTCAGGTTGCTAAGTTGTATGCCAATGATGCGGCGGTTTCCAGCTATACTCAAGGTAAAAAAAGCGCCTCTGGATCTGTCATCATTATGGAAATATACAATCCCAAGAAAGATGCTGATGGCAAGCCAGTCTCAGGCAGTGATGGTGTTTTTGAAATTGATTCACTGGCGGCAGTTGCCGTGATGGAAAACAGAAATAATTGGGATGCGGCATTTCCCAAAGAAAATCGTACCGGTGATTGGGGGTTTGCTGTTTACAACCCTGACGGTTCTGCGAAAAGTAACGACCTGAATTGCGTACAATGTCACACACCTTTGGCAGCGCAAGATTATTTGTTTACATATCAGAAACTGGTTGATTTTGTCAGCAAGAAGTAATTCGGATTAAATTGGTTGTGCTTGATAGGCAACTGTAACCGATTCAGTTGAAAGATCTCTGAGGCTGGGTAGACGTAGACTGGTTACTCTGTCTTCCCAGCCTCTAAATGAACATCATCAACTGATGATCATGCCTAATTTTTCATTCCTTAGGCCAAGCCATTGAAAACTTATCTAGTGGGCGGTTCCGTTCGAGATGAACTGCTGGGATTACCTGTCCAAGACCATGACTATGTAGTCGTCGGTGCGTCACCGAAAGAAATGGTGCAACTCGGTTATCGACCTGTTGGTAAAGATTTCCCGGTTTTTCTTCATCCTCAAACCCATGAGCAGTATGCACTGGCTCGTACTGAACGAAAAATTTCTCTCGGATACAAAGGGTTTGAAGTATTTACTTCTCCTCAAGTTACTCTGCAAGAGGATTTGGCTCGACGTGATCTCACAATTAATTCGATTGCCAAAGATGAAGCCGGCAATATTATCGATCCTTTTAATGGTGTGGCTGATCTGGAAGCTGGCATATTGCGTCATGTGAGTCCTGCGTTTTCGGAAGACCCGGTACGTATTCTTCGAGCTGCGCGTTTTGCTGCGCGCTTTGGTTTTCATGTTGCTCCGGAAACACTGAAACTGATGAGTGACATGGTGCATAACGGCGAAGTCGATGCATTGGTACCGGAGCGTGTCTGGCAAGAACTTTCGCGAGGATTGATGGAAAGCAATCCTTCTCGCATGTTCTACATACTGCGTGAATGTGGCGCTTTGGCGCGTATTCTGCCAGAAGTTGACGTGTTGTTTGGTGTTCCTCAGCCAGCGCATGCACACCCCGAAATCGATACGGGTGTTCATATCATGCTGGCTATTGATTATGCCGCAACCAAGCATTATTCACTGGCGGTTCGTTTTGCAACGCTGATGCACGATTTGGGCAAAGGAACGACTCCTCCTGATGAATGGCCCCGCCATATCGGTCATGAAGAACGCAGTATCCTATTGACTCAGGATCTATGTGAACGAATCCGGGTACCTAAGGATTCCCGCGATCTCTCGTTATTGGTTGCTCGCTATCACGGTAATGTTCATCGAGCAGAGGAACTCAAGCCAGCAACTATCGCCGATATGCTACAGGCGGTAGATGCTTATCGCAAACCTGGTAGATTCAATGAATTTCTGCAAGCCTGCGCTTGCGATTTCCATGGACGCCCCGGGTATGTAGCAAAACCTTATCCTCAAGCCAAGCATTTGCAAAGAGCATTTTTGGCTGCTAAAAGTGTAGATGCCGGTGCAATTGCAACCGAACTTAGTCAGAAGTTCCGAGATTTAGCAGATTTGCCCATCACCATTCGTTCTAAAGTGCGCGAAGCGCGCATAGCGAGAATTAGAACCGAACTAGCCTAGCAGCCTTAACCTCCCCGATGCGGGACAGCATGGTTGTGTGTTAACTGGTACTAGGCTTTGCATTTATTAATTTGATCTGAATCAAGTTTTTCCCCTCCTGTGCTTTGTTGATACAGCGTGCCATTCAACACTCAATAGAGTTCTAGCCCAATGCGGCTATATATAACTAATAGATATATTTATCTAACTAAATATTATTTTTATTTATATAGAAGGGATGCTATCTTTCGCTTCCATTAATATTTTTACCCAGTTAGGTGATGGAAGTGGATGCCGATATCAATTCAGAAACAAACATTATTGCAACAGAACGTGCCGCCAAACGGATACCTGCAGACATTGTTCAGGAAATTCTGCGTGCTGTTACCAGTATCGAATATGGATCCGTCGAAATCATCATTCACCAAAGAAAAGTGGTCCAGATAGAGTGTCGGGAGAAAATTCGCTTAAACCACAACGGATCTGGACGGAAAGCTTTGAGGTCGTGATAAATATCATTAGTTCAATAAGTTACATTAAAAAAACACCGATCTATAACATGGAAGGTGAAAGACTAAAAAATTTTATTGACTCCACCGGATGACCGGAGGGTCGCTTAGGAGAATATAGTGAAGTTTTTTGGAAATTTTTTATATGCTGTGGTTATAGGCGCACTACTTGTTAGTTCTCCACGAGCGTCAACTGACAGTACCTTGCCGACAACGTCTCATTCCATCCAATCGAGTATTCAGCAAGTCGCTCAAGCGGATGGAAGTGATTCATTCAAATGGGCAATCAAACCTAAGCAGCAATCGATACCGCAACCAGTTGCTCAAGCTTCAGCACCAGAAGTGGCTAAGAAGACCACTTATTTCCAACGCGCCCGTAGTTATGGCACGCATCCCGAATCAGATCCACCCCGTTATGTGCGCAATCTGGCCAAAACGGGAATCGATGCTTTCAAGGATCTCGATTGGTTGGATGTGGGTCTGGATTACCGAGTGCGATATGAATTGCGTGATAACGATATTCGGCGCAACAGCCTGTTAACGGATCATCCGGTGTTGTTACGAACACGCGGTTATGTCGGCATCCGGAATATTCTCGACCCTTTTCGCATGGCGGTCGAGTTTGAAGATGCACGTGGTTATAACAGCCAATTTCCGAGAGACAATCGCGACTGGAATCCTTTTGAGCTGATTCAGACGTATGGTGAATTGTATTTCAAGGATGCTTTAGGGAAGGATGATTTAGGAAATAATCGGCCCCTCAGAATTCGAGGAGGACGCATGGCTTGGGAAGCAGTGGATCGCCGTTTGCTCGGCAACAACCAGTGGCGTAACACCTCCAACAATTTCGAAGGCTTCCGTGTCACCTTCGGACAAGAAGCCAACGATTGGGAATTCGATGCTTGGGGAATGCAGCCGGTTATCCGCGACATCAACGAGTTTGATGGCCGCAACAAAGGCCAATGGTTTTATGGTGCTGTAGCACATTGGCGTAAATGGTCTGATGTAATGACAATACAGCCTTATTTCATGGGCCTGAAGCAGGATGGCCGGGATGGTCGTCAGGCTGAACGGGATATCTATGCGCCTTCCATTCGTGCCTACGGTGTCGTGCCCAATACCAGCATCGATTTCGATTTTGGTGCGATTTACCAGTTCGGCCAGGATAACGGACGGAAAAAATCGGCCTGGTCCTATTTGCTGGAAGTCGGCTATACCGTCAAGCACGACTGGAAGCCACGGCTCAGCGCTTTTTATAGCTTTGTGAGCGGTGATCGCGATCCCAATGACAATGTCGACAACCGTTTCGAACGGTTCTTTGGATTTGCCCGCCCCTGGTCACCCGATGATTATCTCGTTATGGAAAACGTCAAGGCACCCAAGCTGGTGTTCGAATTCTCGCCACATCAGGATGTATCCATTGACGGCGGTTACAGCTGGTTCTGGCTGGCCAGCGATAAAGACCGATTCAACAATTTGTTGAATGTTTCGACCCCTAATGCCTTCAACCGGGATGTTACCGGCGAGAGCGGAGATTTTATCGGGCAATCCATCAACGCGCGCATCAACTATAAGCTGGCTCCGCTGGTCGACACGACTATCGGGTACTCACACTTCATGAATGGCGAATTCGTGAAAAATAGGCAGCAAGCGGCATTGGGAGAAATGGCGGATAGTTCAAATTTTTTCTATGCTGAAGTATCCATTAGAGCTTTTAAATAATTCAAACTCATTACACCCAAGGAGTAAAACATGAATACGAATAAATGGTTAAACATAACTATTTTTACAGCAAGCTTAATGATTGGAAGTCATGCAACCGCTGGCAAAACATTACTCAATGTTTCTTATGATCCAACGCGAGAACTATACAGCGAGTTTAATGCTGCTTTTGCCGAGCATTGGCAAGCAAAAAATAACGAGAAAGTCACTATTCAACAATCTCACGGCGGTTCCGGCAAACAGGCGCGCTCAGTGATTGACGGCTTGGAAGCGGATGTGGTTACTCTGGCTTTGGCGAGCGATATCAATGCGATCGCTGAAAAAGCCAAATTGCTTCCGGAAGATTGGCAAAAGCGTTTGGCATTGAATAGCACGCCCTATACCTCGACGATCATTTTTCTGGTTCGCAAGGGCAATCCCAAAGGCATAAAAGACTGGGGTGATCTGGCGCGTCCTGGTATGGCGGTCATTACACCCAACCCAAAAACTTCCGGTGGGGCGCAGTGGAATTTTCTGGCGGCCTGGCAGTTTGGCAAACAACGCTATGGTGAAGATAAAGCCAAAGATTTTGTCAGCAATATCTACAAAAATGTGCCCGTGCTTGATTCCGGAGCAAGAGGCTCAACCACCACTTTCGTGGAACGTGGCGTAGGTGATGTGCTGATTTCCTGGGAAAACGAAGCTTTCCTGGCTATCAAGGAATATGGTGCGGATAAATTTGAAGTGGTCATACCGTCACTGAGTATTCTTGCCGAACCGCCGGTTGCGATCGTCGATAAAGTTGTCGACAAAAAAGGCACACGCCAAGTCGCTGAAGCCTATCTCCAGTACCTCTATTCAGAAGAAGGCCAAGAGATCGCGGCCAAGCACTTCTACCGCCCAACGGATGCAAAAGTTGCCGAGAAACATGCCAGCAAATTTCCCAAAATCGAGTTATTCAAAATCGATGATGCCTTTGGCGGTTGGAAAAATGCCCACAAAGTTCACTTTGCCGATGGCGGCACATTTGATCAGATTTACTTGCAGTAATCATGTCACGCAGTAGCACACCGACGTGCGCTACTGCCATTAAAGGATTAAATATGACGGTTCTCATTGTGGGTGGCGATTATGTCACCTCATTCAAGCATCTCGTTTCCACCCAGCATGGTGCGCGTGTCGAGCACTGGAGTGGCCGCAAGAAAGGATTTACCAAACGCTCATTTCCCAACGAGACAGAATTGGTGGTTTTAGTTTGCGATTATGTCAGTCACAGTTTGGCTAACTCGGTCAAGGAAAAAGCCAGTCGCAACGGAATCCCGTTAGTTTTTTGCCATCGCTCGGTCAATGAGTTGAAACATAAGCTACTGAATAAACAGGAATCGGACATAGAGGGTTGTTGCAGCAGTTTTTGTAAGGCCAGAGATTCAATGCGTAGATTTCACTAATGAAATCTACGCGCAGCAGACAGTGATCCTAGGGTATGCCATTGTTAAAGCCATAGGCGCTGTCGATGGTAGTCGATAGCAATACAAACTTATGTGGGAGTCATTCCATGAATGCATCAGCAAATAATACCTTTTTTGTTAAGGATGAGTTTGAGCTCATTCAATCAGCAACCGACTATTCATTGGAGCGAGGCAGTGATGGCTGGATCAGCGGACATTTTTATCAGTGCCAATTGACCAGCGTTTTTCAACCTGTTTTTAGTTTGACTCAAGGCAAAACTACCGGGCACGCAGCCTATGTTCGTTCTAAATCTGACGACGGTATTGCACTCTGGCCTTGGCAGGTTTTTTCGCTGGCTTCAAAAGATGAGCAACTGGTTGATCTGGATCGGTTATGCCGCGCAGTTCACGCGCTTAACTATTATTTTAATAATCCTTCCAAATTGGGCAGCTTATTTGTCGATGTTCACCCGCGCCTGTTGGAAAGCGTAAAAGATGATCATGGCCGTGCATTTGAAAATTTTCTCGACTTGATCGGAGTGAAAACTTCACGTGTGGTGATTGAAATTCCGCCTATTGTCAATCGTAATTGGAAGCTGCTGCAACATGTCATTACCAATTACCGTTCTCGCGGCTACCAAATTGCAGCGGATTATAGCGGTACCCGCAGTGACTGGATGATAGAGCTGGGCAGTTTATATCCGGATATCGTGCGCATTGAGGCGGTTGATCTCGTGCGTCATGAAACCATCAATGCACTGGTGGATACCATTCACAGCTTGGGTGCGAGCCTGCTGGTGAGAGATATAGAAACACCCGAGCAATTAGTTGCTGCCAGACAGGCGAATGCAGATTACCTACAAGGAAATTTACTCAGCAAGCCAGCATACGCCATCGAATGGATTGCGCCCAAAATAACAATATAGAGCAATGTTCATACCGACTTAATCCATACGTAAACAAAATGAATTTGGCAGGAGTTATATATTGAGTACTTTCAAGCAACACAGTATTTTGCCCGGATTTAATCTGGCGCTCGGATTTACGCTGCTGTATTTGAGCTTAATCGTATTGATTCCATTGTCCGCAGCATTTATCCGAACTGCCGAATTGACCTGGCTGGAATTTTGGACCATCGTGACTACGCCACGCGTGATGGCTTCATACCGATTGACCTTTGGCGCTTCGTTTGCGGCCGCTTTGGTCAATGCCGTATTCGGTTTGTTGGTCGCCTGGGTATTGGTGCGTTATCACTTTCCAGGAAAAAAATTAGTCGATGCATTGGTGGATCTACCTTTCGCCCTGCCAACGGCAGTAGCCGGTATTGCCTTGACAGCGCTATATGCAGGCAATGGCTGGATCGGTCAATTTTTGGAACCTATGGGATTCAAAGTGGCTTTTACACCCTTGGGGATTTTTGTAGCGCTTACTTTTATCGGTTTGCCATTCGTGGTGCGAACCGTACAACCGGTACTTGAGGACATCGAATCGGAACTGGAAGAAGCTGCCGCCACACTGGGCGCCAATCGCTGGCAAACTTTCACTCGCGTCATTTTTCCGGCGCTCTTTCCAGCTTTGATGACAGGTTTTGCGCTCGCGTTTGCACGGGCAATCGGTGAGTATGGATCGGTCATTTTCATTGCCGGAAATATGCCGATGATTTCAGAAATCACCCCGCTACTGATCATTACCAAACTGGAACAATATGACTATGCGGGTGCCACGGCCTTATCGGTTGTGATGCTGGTGATTTCTTTTATCCTGTTGTTAATTATTAATCTACTGCAATGGTGGAGTCGACGCCGCAGTATTGAGTCATGAGGTGATGACGATGACAACGACAATTACTTTTCCCTTGTCTCCTGCGGCGCGTAAAGAACGAGCTACGCAAGAACCCGCCTGGGTGCGTTGGTCGCTGATCGGGTTGGCGCTGATGTTTCTAACCTTGTTCCTGTTTATTCCACTCATTTCAGTTTTTTATGAGGCACTGAAAAAAGGCAGTGATGTGTATCTGGCTGCAATCACCCATCCCGACGCCTTGTCTGCAATCAAGTTGACGCTGACGGTTGCAGCGATTGCAGTGCCTTTGAATCTGGTATTCGGTGTTGCGGCTGCCTGGGCTATTGCGAAATTTGAATTTCGTGGCAAGAATTTATTGATTACATTAATCGATTTGCCTTTTTCTGTATCACCGGTGGTTTCTGGGTTGATCTATGTGCTGGTGTTTGGTTTGCAGGGCTGGTTAGGCCCGTGGCTGGCGGAACATGATCTGAAAATCATATTTGCGGTACCCGGCATAGTGTTAGCGACTGTTTTCGTGACGGTGCCGTTTATTGCACGGGAGCTGATTCCATTGATGCAGGCGCAGGGTACCGAGGAGGAGGAAGCGGCTGTGGTGCTGGGCGCGAGCGGCTGGCAGACCTTTTATCATGTGACGCTGCCCAATATCAAATGGGGCTTGCTGTATGGCGCCATCCTTTGTAATGCACGCGCTATGGGCGAATTCGGCGCGGTCTCCGTGGTATCGGGTCATATTCGCGGCAGCACCAACACCCTGCCACTTCATGTCGAAATCCTTTACAACGAATATAACTTCGCAGCCGCTTTTGCAGTGGCTTCGTTGCTGGCGTTACTGGCACTGGTGACACTGGCATTGAAAACATTGATCGAAGCCAGGAACAAACAACATCAAAAACAACGAGGTCACGAATGAGCATAGAAGTCCTTAATCTATCAAAACAGTTTGGCAGTTTCACAGCACTGCATGATGTGAATTTACAAGTGCACTCCGGTGAATTGCTGGCATTGCTGGGCCCTTCGGGCTCTGGAAAAACCACCTTGCTACGCGTGATCGCGGGGCTTGAGACCGCTGACAGTGGGCAAGTGCTATTTCATGGCGAAGATGCCACCGATCAACATGTGCGCGAACGTCAAGTCGGGTTTGTGTTTCAGCACTACGCGCTATTTCGCAATATGACCATTTTTGAGAATGTTGCGTTTGGTTTGCGTGTGCGCCCTAAGAAATTTCGCCCCGCTGAAGCGGAAATACGCGACCGCGTCATGAAATTGCTACATCTGGTACAACTGGACTGGCTGGCAGATCGATACCCACATCAACTCTCCGGAGGCCAGCGCCAGCGTATTGCCTTGGCAAGGGCGCTGGCAGTGGAACCGAAAGTATTATTGTTGGACGAACCTTTTGGTGCGTTGGATGCCAAGGTGCGCAAAGAATTGCGTTCCTGGCTGCGCAGACTGCACGATGATATGCATATCACCAGCGTGTTTGTCACGCATGATCAGGAAGAAGCGCTCGAAGTTGCTGATCGGGTGGTAGTCATGAATGAAGGTCGTATTGAACAAATTGGCACACCGGATGAAGTATATGAACAACCCGCCAGTCCATTCGTTTATGAATTTCTCGGCAATGTGAACCTGTTTCATAGCCGGTTGCATCGTGGGCGTGCCTGGATTGGCGATATCGAAGTGGATGCGCCTGATCATCCCGAAGCTGAGGAATTGACCGCCGTTGCTTACGTGCGTCCCCATGAAATTGAAGTTGAGCGCACGCGTAACGGAGAAGCTGTATTAGCCGCATTGGTTGTTCATGTTCTTTCCGTGGGACCGATCGTGAGATTGGAACTGGTACGCAAAAATGACGTGGATACAACACCTATTCAGGTTGAAATCAGTAAGGAGCGTTTCCGGGAATTGCGGCTGGTGAAAGGCGATGAAGTGTTTATTAAGCCACGCCGTCTGGATTTGTTTCCTAACCATCACAATCGAACCAGTGATGCAGTGCAAGCCCGCTAACATTTGTGAGAACTATGTCACTCTTAACTGACGAAGCAGCTATGTCTTTACAACAATTAGTAGATTATTTTAACGATCGCTTTGAAAGCGAACATCAATCCAATTTTCGTCCATTTATTTTGGAGAATGGTTGGGTAAGCGGTATTTTTGGTCCCATTCGTGTTAGCAGCGTGTTTGCTCCGGTGCATCATGCTGCCAATCATGAACAGCTTATCGGCCATATCGCCCAAATATCTGTTACGCCCTATGATAGCTCGCGGCGCATACGAAGCCTCTTCGTGTGCGCGGAGCCATGCTGAGATGTTTTAGCGCATCTGCAGCCTGCATTTCCAGTTACTAGATCAAGCGCAGCTTTACATCAACGGCTTGCGGAATGTGCCTATCCGTGGTGGTGAAGTCAGATCAGTTCTGTTGAAACTGAATAAAAATAGAACCGTATAGGCATTATAAAAAGTGTCGGCAAGAAATGGTGAAGATGATCCCACAAATCGACCGGATGGCATTTCAAACACATCTAAATGGAATCTTGCATAGCCACTTTGATGCTCCGCTTTATACAGCGCTAATTCGGGTAATGAAATCGGTATCAGTGAAGCCTGTACGGGAGGAATGCCAAAGAACGTACTGCCCACTTCCGTTCCCAAAGAATCTAATAGGATATTAATGCGGTGAGAGGCATTTTCAGGTCCATCCTGAACCGTATATCCGAGCATTCCCAGCCAGCCTGCAATCACGCCTTTGGCCATGTCCTTATCCGCAGTCAATCCAGTGACATCGAGCTTAACGACGGCGCCGCGTGGGATCGGGAAAGGCAGATCAATCTGCTTGGGAAGGCTGCGCGTCACTGCTTCGCTGATGAGCAATTGCTCAGTGGCTGTTCTGGCGGAATTGGTGACCTTTTGTGTGGTTGAGCAGGCTGATAATACAAAAGCCAAGGCCGCTGCCAAGCACAACAAATTGAGTGTTCTACTTTTTTTCATCACTGATTACTCCTTATGGTTATGCGTTAACTGCTTACTATTGTTTCATCATCAAAGCAGTTCGCTGTGGTGAATTATAGTGCTAAATCATGCACTGGAGACGCGGTTTTGTTAACGGTGTGCGCCTTGACATGTTATTTAGCTGAAGTGCAATTATGAGTGCATATCGGCCGCATGCGACAACAACTCCGCCTCTCCATTCGATAGGATGAACACACGATCTGCTGCATTGATGACGGCTGGCTGGTGAGAGACGGCAACAATGGTCAGATTTTGTGACAATTTTTGCAGTGTTTCGCAGATGGTGCGCTCGCTTTCCGGATCCAGTGCACTGGTTGGCTCATCTAGAATCAGAAACGCTGGATTATGAGCCAGTGCGCGTGCGATGGCGATACGCTGACGTTGTCCGCCGGACAGCAATCCACCTCGTTCACCGACGAGCGTTTGTAATCCCTCCGGCAAAGCACTGACAAAATCCCATGCACCGGCCTGGCGCAATGCGTGCTCGGCATCTTCGACCGTCAGTGACGGTTCTCCGACCAGAATGTTATTCATTACCGTGTCATGCAATAAAATAGTATCTTGCGATACATAACCGATCATATGGCGCCATTGGCGTAAATTGATGTCATGCAGCGAGATGCCATCGATCTGGATTTCGCCTGCTTGCGGTTCAGTCAATCCACAGAGTAAATCCAGCAACGTGCTTTTACCCACACCCGATGGTCCCATGACTGCGGTAAACGAGTTGATCGGTATTTCGATATTCAAATCTTTAAAAATGGTTTTATGGCCATAGTCAAATTTTACATGTTGCAGTGTAATGCCTTTTTGCAATGTAGGCTGCAAAGTTCCGGTTGCTCTTTCCGCCTCAGCGCGCGCATCTTCCGCCGCTTTACGCAAAGCCCAATAAGCACTTTCTTGCGCGGCCAATTGCTGATGTCTGCGCTGGGTTTTGTTCAATAATCCCAGGATACGCGTAAGCAAAAAAACCATTACCATGACTTCCGGCAAGGACAATGCCCAGATTACGAGGGCTAGATACAAGCCGCTGGCTGTCAGAGCGGCAAGAATAGGCTCCTGGAGAGCGGTTAAGGCTGCTCTGTTCATGACTTCGCGGCGCGTGGCTTTTTCCAGTTGCTGCGTTTGCTCGCGCAGAATGGCATCGGCTACGTTATCGCGTGCCATGGCTTTGAGCGACTTCACTGAACTGAGTACATCGGATAAGTAGGTTAGCAAGTTGCGCAGTAAGTGAGTCTGCTTGGTGCCCGCGCGCCGCGTTGCAGTTACTAAGCGATTCAAAGCAATCAATAAAACCAGGCCGATAAATAACGAAGCCAATGTCGCTTGCCAGGAAATGAATAATGCTACGATGGCATAGACCAATACCTGGATGGCTAATGCCAACACATTCACGCTATGCTCGAAACCATTCGCTGCCCGATAAGCTTCTGAAGCAATCGAGTTGGCCAATGAGCCAACGGGCTGGCGCAAATAATATTGCCAGCGACTGGCGAGTAAAGCCTCGATGAGATCCAGACGCAATGCAGTTGCGACATGTGCGACGGTATAGCCTACCTGGCGATTGGCCAGCAAAAGAACGATCCCTTTGAAAAACATGCCGCCTACAATAATTACCAGAATGGTATCCAGCGAGGGTTCAATGCCGATATCTTGCAATGCTTTTTCCATGAACTTGCCGATACTGGATTCATTGGATCCACTCGATTCGCCCACTGCAATCGACAAGAGCGGGAGCAATGCCGTTAAACTCAATCCTTCCGCGATACCGGCAATCAGCAATGCAATCAGCACGAAGACGCTGCGCCGGGGAAAAACCATAATGTACGTAAATAAAGTACGCATAAGCAGACTATAAAAATGAATGAATGGTCAGTAATGTGTCCACGACAGGAATGGCTCGATCAATCATTGCGCACTGGGAATGTCACATAAAACGCCATCAATTAATTGCATGACATGCTGAGCGCGATTGGCTAATCGTGCATCGTGGGTGACGATGATCAGACTTGCATTGACTTTATGATTCAATTCCAGCATTAGATCAAAGACGGCTTCAGCCGTATGGCGGTCAAGATTGCCTGTTGGCTCATCTGCCAGAATACACGCTGGCTGTGTTACCAGTGCACGCGCAACCGCAGCACGCTGCCGCTCGCCGCCGGATAATTCGCCTGGCGTATGGGTCAGGCGATGACTCAAGCCGACTTGCTGTAAAATTTCTGCTGACCGATCGAATGCTTCCTGTTTAGACAGGCGGCGGATCAGCAGCGGCATGGCTACATTCTCCAATGCCGTGAATTCTGGCAGTAAGTGATGAAACTGGTAAATAAAACCGAGAGAGCCATTGCGCAATCGGCACCTTTCTTCTTCATTGATTTTGGCAATATCGTGCCCAAGAATCTTGATTTCGCCGCTAGTGGGCGCATCCAATCCTCCCAGCACATGCAGTAAAGTGCTTTTGCCCGAACCGGAAGCGCCGACAATCGACAGCATGTCGCCTTTGGCCAGTGTGAGATTAACCCCCTTTAACACGGGAACCGCTAGATCCCCTTGGGAAAACTGTTTAAAAAGATTGTGGCAGGAAATGACCGCATTATTCATAGCGCAGCGCCTCTGCTGGATTTACTTTGGATGCGCGATAACTGGGATAAATGGTAGCCAGTAAGCTCAAAACAAACGAAGTGATGGCAACGGTTGTAATGTCGGCCATCTGTGGGTCGGATGGAATCGTGCTGATGTAATATACTTCGCGCGATAGAAATTGCACGTTGAGCAACCATTCGATAAATGCAACCACATCACCCACGTTATAGGCTAGCAATGTACCGCCGGCAACCCCCAGAATGGTTCCGAACACACCGATGAATGTCCCCTGAACGATGAATATTTTCATAATGCTGCGCGGACTTGCCCCGAGTGTGCGCAAAATGGCAATGTCCGATTGCTTGTCAGTCACAGCCATGACTAATGTGGAGACGATATTGAATGCTGCGACGGCGATAATCAATGCAAGAATCAATGACAACATGCGTTTTTCAATCTGGATGGCGCGAAAATAATTGGCATGCTGTTTTGTCCAATCACTGATGTAGCTGTCAATCGATAGCATGGCAGGCAATTCTGTTACCACTTGCGGGGCTTGAAACAAATCCTTCAGCTTTAAGCGTACTCCGGAAACATCATCGTTTTCCATGCGATACAGTTTTTGGGCATCAAACATATGAATCAGCACCAATCCGGAGTCATATTCAAAATGCCCCACTTCAAAGATGCCAACTACGGTAAATTGTTTCAGTCTGGGTAGAATACCGGCGGGAGTGACTTGTCCTTGTGGGGAAATCAGAACAATCTTATCGCCCAAGAAAGTACCCATGGTGCGCGCCAATTCCATGCCAATGACAATGCCGAATTCTCCTGGCGCCAGATTATCCAGCTCACCACTGACCATCATTTTTGCAAAATCGGCTACCTTGTCTTCCATCGTCGGCAGAATGCCGCGCACCATGACTCCCTGAACCACTTGATTATGCGACAGCATGCCTTGTGCGGTGACATAAGGTGCAGCGGCTTCGACGATTGGATGTTTTGCGGCTTCTTCTGCGGTTTGTTGCCAATGACTCAAATTGCCGTGCAAGCTGCCTATCTGAACATGTGAAGCAACGCCCAGAATTCGGGTGCGCACTTCTTTTTGAAAACCGTTCATGACCGACATGACCGTGATAAGAGCTGTCATGCCCAAAGTGATGCCCATTAAAGAGATCAATGAAATAAACGAGATGAAATGATTGCGTTTTTTGGCACGCGTATAACGTAAACCGATGAAAAGTTCATATGGGGACACGAGTTTTTCTACCCTTAATGTGTTTAGCTGCGAAGTTTGCCACAATTAGCCGAGGCTTAACAAATAAACAGTGATCAAGAAATTGTAAAAACAAATTTTTTCTTAAGTAATGATCGCATACCGTATGAATTATTTTCACGAGCCTATGAAACTCAGCAGTACCTCAGTATCTATTTGCAGTCCCTTGATATTCATGCGCATCCCTGGTTTCAGCGTTTATTGATGGTTTATTTGAGCTGCTTTAACACCTTCGAGAACCGTTGGGTACAATAAATTGACGCCCAATTCTTTTTTCATGCGTAAATTTTTTAGTCGCCGGGATTCTTTCATGAACGAAAACATGCTGGGGGATATGCGTTCTCTGGCCTGATCTCGACTGATGCGAGGAGGATGAGGCAAATCGAAATGATCTGCCACCAAATCGAAATATTCGCCCATTTTGAGCTGAGAATCGTCGCAGGTATGATAAATCCTGCTGGGTTTCGCATGCTGCAGTGCAGTACAAATGATTCGAGCGAGATCATCAGCGTGAATATGATTGGTGTAGTTGTCCTCATGATCTAGCAAAGTGGGGTGACCCTCTCGAAGGCGTTTCAGGGGTAATCTGTCTGCTGCATAAATTCCCGGCACGCGCAAAATAGAAGCGAGAACATGATTGCGTCTTGCCCAAAGACGTATTTGTTTTTCAGCATCAACGCGCCGGATCGCTCGGTCATTTTCCGGGTTAACAGGGTGGCTTTCATCGATGAATGCCCCGTTGCAATTACCGTATACCCCGCTGGTACTGATATAGACCAGCTGTTGTGGTAAAATCGCGCCGTGCTTTTTTGTTCGTTTGGTTAATGCAGACAGTAGATGAGTAGTTCTCTGATCGCGTAATCCGCGGTTTGGCGGAGGTGCCAAATGCAGGATGTGTTGTGCAATTCCAGCGAGTCTCTCAAGGCTCTTTGGACAGTCTAAATCTCCATAAATCGGGATGATGCCATGTGCCCGTAAATGGTTGGCTTTTTCTAAATTGCGATATAAACCGAGAATTCGGTAACGGGTTTGTAAAAGGGGGGCAGTACGAAACGCGACGTCACCACAACCTACAATCAATAATGTCTTTTTCATATAAGCTACTTATTTCTAATCATCATATTTTTTATTTGTCTGCCACTCAATGCCGCATCAAATCATTATTCAGCCCAGTGGGCACGTTTTAACAGTAGAGTCTGGTGAAACCATCCTCGAAGCCGCTTTGCGTGAAGGCTTCTCACTGCCTTATGGCTGCCGCAATGGTTCCTGCGGTATTTGTAAAGGCAAAATCATACAGGGAACGGTGGATTACGGGCGACATAATGAAGAAACGCTTACTGCGGATGAGAAACAAGTTGGTAAAGCATTATTTTGTTGTGCCTCTCCGCTCACTGATCTTGTGATTGAATGTCATGAAATCAGTGCAACCAAGGATATTGAAATTAAAACGCTACCCTGTCGAGTGCACAAGCTGGAGCTGGTTGCACCTGATGTGATGGTCATTTCCTTAAAACTCCCGACCAATCAACGATTGCAGTTCCTTGCAGGTCAATACATCGATATTTTGCTCAAGGATGGGAAGCGTCGTAGTTTTTCCCTGGCGAATGCGCCTCACGATGATGAGTATCTGGAGTTGCATGCACGTAATTATCCAGGCGGCGTGTTTACTGAACATGTATTCACAAACATGAAAGTAAAGGACATGCTGCGTTTTACCGGTCCTCTGGGTTCATTTTTCTTGCGCGATACTCCTGAAGAGTGTTCGATTATCTTTTTAGCCAGCGGTACAGGGTTTGCGCCAATAAAAAGTATACTGGAGCATGTTTTTCATCAAGAAGGTGGTCGTCATCGCAAAAGAAACATGACGCTTTACTGGGGGGCTCGCACAAAATCCGATTTATATTTAGCTGACTTGGCCGACAAATGGCAACGCGAACACGATAATTTTACTTTTATCCCGGTGTTGTCTGAACCTTTACCGAGCGACAACTGGCAGGGAAGAACCGGTCTCGTGCACCAAGCCGTGATGCACGATTTTCTCAGTTTAGAAATGCATCAGGTTTATGCTTGCGGCGTTCCTGTTATGGTAAAGGCTGCTTATCATGATTTCATAACCCAGTGTCATTTACCCAGAGATGCTTTCTTTTCGGATGTGTTTACGCCTTCGACCAGTAATCCCTGAGTTCCAGAAAGTGAGTCATTTTTTCAGCTCAGCTTTTTAAGGGTTAATTCAAGCCCCTTATTATAGTGAGTCATGGCCAATTCATGCTTGCCTAGTTTTTCATTTAGTTGCGCCAAAGCAAAATGCGCTTTGTGCCCGGGTTCAACCGATAAGCTGGCTTCCAAATAATTTTGCGCTTTGCCCCAAAGCTCACAATGTGTACATAATTTGCCCAATGTCAGCAGTAATTGAGCGTTATTGGGTTGTGATTTTAGCCATACCTCAGCGCACTCGATTTGCCTGTTTACATGATAATCCAAGCATTCTGCGTACAGCTCAATTAATTCGGCATCCCATGTGGTGGTTACATTTTGCTCGATGATTTTATGTGCTGTTGTGCAACTTCCCAACGTAATATATGCGCGTGTGGCTGCAACGGTCAGTTTGCTATCCATTTTATCCACTGGAGGTATATGCTGCCAATACTGGTTGAGTGATTGTAGATCAGTGGCTTTGCTTTTGATATTTTCCAATTGGGTATCTTGTCTTAATTTTTTGATCAATGCTTTATTGGTTGAGTCGCGTTTTGCAAGCATTTCAGTCAATTCCAGGACGGCATCCCAATTATTAGCCTGTTGTTGAGCTTTCAGCTCAAGCTGCAAAGCTGCGGAAGGCTGTAAACCACCTTTAGCATATAAAGATTGCAAGGTTTCGAGCGCTGCTTGATAATGACCGTCACTCAGTAAGATTTCAGCCTTGGTGATCAGACACAGCGATTCTTCATCAGGTGCTTTTCTCATCGCTGAGCTTAAGTACTCATCACGTAGGGTGGTCTCATCAAGCTGGTTTGCTGAACGAGCTGCAATCACTGCGCTAATGGCGGTAGCGATTGATGAATCGGATAGCTTCAATGCAACAGAAGCATGTTTTCTGGCTTTGACATAGTCGCCTTCAAAATAGGCTTTTAGTCCTGATAACAGCATATCGTCTGTTTTTTTATGGCGGTATTTCCGATTGAATCCCAATATGCCCAGGATAAACCGAACCAATAGGTAGAAAGCAAAAAAGGCAACTATCGTTCCCAGGATGAAATGTTCCATGGATAGTTCTAGTTGGTAAGGTGGCATTACCAATAAAGCATGCCCTGTCGTATATTTAGCGGCAAGTGTGATAGCTACGGCAGCAGTAAACAGCGCCAATAGCCAAAGTATTAGTTTCATATAGTCTCCTCGTTGCGGTAGGATCGATAGTTAGTAATGTTGTTGAACCACAGAGTGCAAATGCTGTTGATGCCAGCCATGGCTGGTAGAAGCGGTGTGATGGAATGCTCTGATTGAGTCTTGATTTGAGTGCTTTCTTCCATATCTTTATTCTTTAGGTTGCTCGAGTTTGATTACCCTTAAAATACGCTTGTAGGCTTTCTAGCAAACCCTCATCTCCCGTAGAGGATGCTTTCACAATTTTTTCCAATCCCATCTCTCTTGCCGTTTGAGCGATGCGCTCATGCACTGTGAAAATTGGTGTCGACTTCAGCAATTGTTGGCCAAGCTTACCTATTATGTCAAATAAATTATGTAATCCCTCACTACTGGTGATGATCACGGCTTGGATCTGACCTTGCGACCAAGCCGTTAATAATGGTGCCGTATCGATGTTTGGTTTGCCACGTTGGTAACATTCCGCATATTCCACGATAGCACCGCGCTGCGTCAAGGTTTCACCCATCAATTGCCTGCCGCCATTGCCACGAAAAATAACCACACGTTGACCAGTCATGTTTTTTAATTCTTCGCGCTTAAGTAATGCTTCACTATCAAAATGTTCTGTTGGTATGAGTACTTGCTCAATACCATGCTGTTTTAAAGTATCTGCACTACCTTTGCCGACTGCGGCGAATTTCAACTGCACGGGTAATGAGCGCCGCTCGTTGATGAGTGGCATTGCCTTATTAACTGCATTGGGACTGACAAATATTGCCCAGTCAAACTCATCTAGGCGATTTATCAAAGCGATCAAAGAACTCAGATCGGTGACATCGGTTATTTCCAATACGGGAAATAAAATGGGATTGCCGTCCATAGCTCGAATACCTTCTGCGAGAAATGCAGATTGATGGGCCGGGCGAGTCACCAGAATACTAATTCCGGTGAGTGATTGGCTTGTGGGCAATATTATTTCCAACCTTCAGCAGGAACCAAGCTCGCCAAGATTTCATCGGCGCCTTGTTTTATTAGTTTTTCAGCCAATTCCTGTCCCATTTTGATGCCGGTTTCCGGTTTGCCATTTAATGCATCGCTAACAATGCGCGTGCCGTCTGGTTGAGCGACGAAACCACGTAATTGAAGCGTTCCATCAATTATTTCAGCAAACGCGCCCAGCGGGACTTGGCAGCTGCCGCCCAATACGCGACTCATGGATCGTTCAGCTTCAACGCAATAGGCAGTTTCCATGTGATGTAATGGCTGTAAAAGTTGAACCAAATCGTCACGATCTGCGCGGCATTCAATCCCTAGAGCACCTTGACCTACGGCCGGCAAACTTTGTTCAGGATCCAGAAGCGCTGTGATGCGATCAGATAATCCAAGTCGTTTTAAGCCTGCTGCGGCCAAAATGATAGCCGCATATTGTCCTTCATCGAGTTTGCGCAATCGCGTTTGCACATTGCCTCGCAAAGGTTGTACCTTGAGATGAGGAAACTGGGCACGCAATTGGCTTTCGCGCCGCAGACTGGATGTGCCAACGATGCTGCCTTCTGGTAGCTCTTGTAAACTTGTATACTGATTGGATACAAACGCATCGCGAGGATCTTCCCGCTCGGTAATGGCGGCCAGTTTGAATCCTTCGGGAACATTCATGGGCATATCTTTCATGGAATGAACGGCGATATCTGCGCGACCATCTTCCAGAGCCTGCTCTAATTCCTTAATGAACAGGCCCTTCCCGCCTATTTTTGATAAAGACTGATCCAGTATCTGATCGCCACGTGTTGTCATCCCGAGTATGCTGATTTCAGTTTGGGGGTATAATTCGCCTAAACATTTCTGAATGAACTTGGCTTGCCACATAGCAAGCAGGCTTTCGCGTGATGCAATGACGATTTTCTGGGGAGATAAAAGTGAGTTGGGCATTAATATAAAATGAAAAAATTACAAAAAGTTCTTAATAGTGATCATTCTAGCATGGCCGGTGCTGACTTGGCTTGTGGCGAGTGCGCGCTTTATTCATTTTTTATCGTAGGTGCGTAAGACCATGAGTACTGTTGATTCAGAGAATGACAAAGATTTGCCGCTGCGTGAAGATATTCGTTTTCTAGGACGTATGCTGGGTGACACGTTACGTGAGCAGGAAGGGGATCATGCTTTTGAATTAGTCGAAAATATACGCCAGACGGCGATTCGCTTTCATCGAGATCAAGATCCCAAGGCGCGTCAGGAGCTAGATGCGATACTCAACCAGTTGAGTGATAAAGATTCATTGCCGGTTGTGCGCGCATTTAGTTATTTCTCATTGCTTTCCAATATTGCTGAGGATGTACATCATAACCGGCGTCGGCGTGCGCATTTGCGCGCAAAATCGCCGCCGCAGGCTGGGAGTGTCACGCTGGCGCTCGAACGTGTGCTGGAAAATAGAAAAGAGCCTGGTGTTCTGGCCGATTTCTTTAAAAAAGCGGTTATTTCACCGGTATTAACAGCACACCCTACCGAGGTTCAGCGCAGAAGTATCCTGGATTGTCAGCTAGCCATTGAACGCTTGTTGAAAGAACGCGCGCGCACCGAGCTCACGCCGAATGAATTGCGTCACAATGAAGAAGGCTTGCGCGCCACCATCCAGGTTTTATGGCAAACTCGCATGCTGCGTCCCACTCGCTTATCTGTCTATGATGAAATAGAAAATGGTTTGGCTTATTACAGCTATACTTTTCTGACAGAGATTCCTTATATCTATGCAAAAATTGAGGACTTGCTCGAGCGTCGCTTGAAGAAAGATGTTCCTTATGTTGCTTCTTTCTTGCGGATTGGTAGTTGGATTGGCGGCGATCGTGATGGCAATCCCTTCGTGACGCATGAAGTCATGCTGCGTGCCGTTGAGCGTCAATCATCGGTCGTTTTGGACTTTTACCTGGATGAAGTGCGCAAGATTGGCCGTTCAATGAGCCTGACCGAAAGTCTGGTGCAAGTCAGTGATGAAGTGAAAGCCTTAGTCGCTACTGCCCCGGATATTCCCAATCGATCTGACGAACCATATCGACGTATCTTCCTCAGTATTGGCGAAAGACTGAGCGCTACCAGCCAGCAATTGGGGCATATACGCACGCAACAGAATGCGGCGGAATTTTCTAAGCCTTATAAGAATAGCGCAGAATTTGTGCACGATCTCGATATCATCATCCACTCATTAATTCAGCATAAATCGCATTGGGTGGCACGCGGTGCTTTACGCAATCTGCGGCGCGCAGTGGATGTGTTTGGTTTTTATCTGGCACCGTTGGACATGCGCCAGCACAGTAAAATTCATGAGCAGGTAGTAGCCGAGTTATTTGAGCGCAATTTGCATCAGGCGGGTTATCTGCAGTTGGATGAAGCGGAACGGATCAAACGGCTGTTGACAGCCATTAGCCAAGCGCGCCCTGTGCAGACTTCCTTTGCTGATTTTTCCGAAATGGCGCAATCCGAGATGCGCATATTGCAGTGCGCGGCAGAAATTCACCATCGATTTGGGCTCGCGGCGATGCCCAATTATATTATTTCCATGACAACCGGTATTATCAACATACTGGAAGTTGCCCTCATGCTGCAGGAGGTAGGCCTGTTGCAAACAGGAAGGGATCCTCAATTACATCTCAATATCATTCCATTATTTGAAACCATCACAGATCTGCGTAGCTGTAGCGTGATCATGGATCAGCTATTTTCGCTGCCCTATTATCGCCAGCTGCTGAATTCACGCGGCAATGTGCAGGAAGTCATGCTGGGCTATTCGGATAGTAACAAGGATGGTGGTTTTATCACTTCCAATTGGGAAATTTATAAAGCTGAAATCGAGCTCACCAAGGTTTTTGCCAAACACAAGATTGAGCTTCGCTTATTTCATGGACGTGGTGGCACAGTGGGGCGCGGAGGCGGTCCCAGTTACCAGAGTATTCTGGCCCAGCCGCCTGGCAGTGTGAATGGTCAGATACGTGTAACCGAGCAAGGCGAGGTTATCAGCAGTAAATACGCCGAGCCTGAAATCGGTCGGCGCAATCTTGAAACACTGGTTGCCGCAACGATTGAAGCTACCTTGCTGAGTCACGATACGATCGGCGCTAATGCAGATCGTTATTATCCGGCCATGGAAATGCTTGCATCCTCTTCTTTTGCAGCTTACCGTGATTTGGTATACGAAACGCCGGGATTTAAAGAATTTTTTCTGGAATCCACACCGATTCGGGAAATGGCCGGACTGCATATTGGCAGCCGACCGCCCTCAAGAAAAAATTCCGATGCGATTGAAGATTTACGCGCTATTCCATGGGTATTCAGTTGGAGTTTGAGTCGCATGATGTTGCCTGGCTGGTATGGTTTTGGCCAGGCGGTGGAGGCTTTTGTGAATCGCGAAGATCAGGCAGGGCAAGGATTGGCTTTGTTGCAAGAAATGTACAAGAACTGGCCTTTCATGCAGACTTTATTGTCGAATATGGACATGGTGCTGTCTAAAACAGATATGGGTATTGCTTCGCGCTATGCAGAATTGGTGAATGACGTTGAGTTGCGTGAGCAAATTTTTGGGCGTATCCAAGAAGAATGGGAAAGAAGCAAAAAATGGCTATTCGCGGTTACAGGCAATACTGAGTTGCTGCAAGATAATCCAACATTAGCCCGCAGCATTCGCAATAGAACTCCATATATCGATCCGCTCAATCATCTGCAAGTGGAATTGCTGCGTCGCTATCGATCGGGTGAAGATAGCGATGAAGTGAAGCGCTCCATCCATCTAACCATTAATGGCGTGACTGCGGGTCTGCGCAATAGCGGTTAATCAATTAGCGCGTATTCAATCTTGATGAACAGTAGGAGGTCTTGGTGCAAATAACACGTTTCATATTTGTTTTGCTGATTAGCGCTTATTCTCAATGGACACTGGCTTCATTGCCCATACAGCATTGGCAGACATCTGCTGGTGCGCGTGTCTATTTTGTTGAAAGCCATGATTTGCCAATGCTGGATATCAGTGTCGAATTTGCTGCAGGCAGTAGCATGGATAGCGCTGATAAATCAGGTAATGCCAATCTGGTGCGGCACTTGCTCAGCTTAGGTGCAGGCGGTTTGTCGGAAGATCAGATTGCCACGGCACTGGCTGATGTGGGTGCGCAACTGAACAGTCATTTTGATCGGGACCGTGCCGGCATGGCTTTGCGTACCCTAAGCAGCGAACGCGAGCGTAAACAAGCACTGGATATTTTTGCACGCATCATCCAATCTCCCGAATTTCCTCAAGCTGTATTGGCACGTGAGAAAGCCAGGATAGCATTGAGTATCAAAGAATCGAGCACTAAACCGGATCACATTGCCGATCATGCTTTAATGAAAATGCTCTATGGCGATCATCCCTATGGATTAGATGATTTGGGTGAGATTGATACAGTCAATGCGCTCAAGCGTGAAAATTTGCTGAGCTTCTACCGCGCTTACTATGTCGCCAAGAACGCAATCATTGTAATTATCGGTGATGTTAATCAATCAGAAGCTATCGTAATTGCGGAATCATTGACGAAGCAGCTTCCGGTCGGTCAGCAAACAACTGAGATACCGGTCGTGCAAATTCCCAAGGCAGAAACCAAGAGAATTCCTCATCCTGCGACACAAAGTCACATTCAGCTTGCTTATCCTGGCTTGCGTCGAGGTGATCCCGATTATTTTCCTCTACTGGTCGGAAATCACATATTGGGTGGCGGTGGATTTGTTTCACGCTTGATGGAAGAAGTTCGCCAGCAGCGTGGATTGGCTTATAGCGTGTATAGTTCTTTTTCTCCTTATAAAGAGCAGGGGCCGTTTCAAATAGGCTTGCAGACAAAAAAAGAACAATCTGAGGAAGCCTTTGCGTTAACCCAGAAAGTGCTCAAGGAGTTTGTGAGCGGAGGACCAACCGAAGATGAATTGATTGCCGCCAAGCAAAATATCATTGGTGGATTTCCTCTGAGAATAGATAGCAATAGTAAAATACTAAGTTTTCTTGCCATGATCGGTTTTTATAATTTACCGCTGACTTATTTGACTGATTATTTAGCCGCTGTTGAAGCTGTTACCACAGATCAGATCAAGCAGGCATTTCAACGCCGCATTCAGCCTGAAGGCATGGTGGCTGTGATTGTCGGTTCCGTTGAGTAATAGCGATTTTAGTGTATGGCTATCAAACAAGGAAAAGTTCGTATCATTGGTGGTCAGTGGCGCAGTCGAATAATCACTTTTCCGGATTTGCCTGATTTAAGACCTACTCCCGATAGAATACGTG
The DNA here is from genome assembly GCA_902826115.1 of uncultured Nitrosomonas sp. Lineage (GTDB taxonomy): Bacteria > Pseudomonadota > Gammaproteobacteria > Burkholderiales > Nitrosomonadaceae > Nitrosomonas. The sequence continues at coordinate 2,451 of CADEDO010000001.1, read as the reverse complement.
AGACCGTTTTTAATTGGCTCGGACAAGATTTGAGTGGTCTGAATTGCCTCGATTTATTTGCCGGTAGTGGTGCACTTGGTTTTGAAGCTGCATCCCGCGGAGCGGAATCCGTGGTAATGATTGATGCCGATGCAAAAATTCATAGAGCATTGCAAGAAAACAAGCAAAAATTACAAGCTGCACAAGTGGAGTTATTGTTGATGAATGCGCTGAATTTTCTGGCTTCTGATGCAAGAAAATTTGACGTGATTTTTCTCGATCCGCCTTATCGCCTCGAGTGTTTGCCAGAACTATTGCCGAAGCTGCCGGCTCATATGAAATTCGATGGACTGGTTTATGCCGAAAGTAGAGGTGCCTGGATTCCCGATCAACAATGGATTGTGAAACGTAGCGCAAAAGCGGGGGCAGTTCACTATCAGTTGCTGGAGTTGAAGTCGAATGAATAAAGTGATTTACCCGGGTACATTTGATCCCATCACGCGCGGACATGAAGATCTCGTTCGACGTGCTTCGCGCTTGTTTGATCAGGTGGTCGTGGCGGTAGCGGTCAGCAGCGGTAAGAAACCTTTTTTCACATTGGAAGAAAGAGTGGAAATGGCGCAGCAGGCGTTATCCGATTGCTCGAATGTTCAGATTATGGCATTTTCGGGTTTATTGATGAATTTCCTGCAGCAACAGAATGCGCGCATTATTTTGCGCGGTCTGCGCGCTGCATCGGATTTTGAATATGAATTTCAGATGGCGGGGATGAACCGCTGCATGTATCCCGATGTGGAAACCTTATTCATGACGCCGTCCGAACAATATATGTTCATCTCGGCAACCATGGTGCGCGAGATTGCGTCGCTGGGGGGCAATGCAGATGCTTTTGTGCATCCTCTAGTAGCCAAAAAATTGCGCGAAAAATTAGCAAAACAGAATTGAGGACAGCATGGCATTAATCATTACCGACGAATGTATCAACTGTGATGTTTGCGAACCCGAGTGCCCTAATGGCGCCATTTCGCAAGGTGAAGAAATTTATCAGATCAATCCAAGTTTATGTACTGAATGTGTAGGTCATTATAATGAACCGCAATGTGTCGAAGTATGTCCAGTGGATTGTATTATCATAAATCCGGAAATGGTCGAGAGCAAAGAACAATTACAAGTTAAATATCAGGCACTCATTGCTTCCAAATAAATTTTCCAGGAAGCTCTGCGTAAGTCGATAAATGTAAATTATCAAACTTTTTGTGCAGAACCATCAATAAATGCTTGAACTTTTTAAAAAAACGTATATCTTATTCATGTCTTTTGGATTCAAGTCGTGAAATGTGATGCTTATAGTTGACCTTTTTCCTTGATATTCGATGGCCACTATGGATTCTCATAGATGCACTAAATTATTAATTATTAAGGAAATAAATATGGCAACAGGCGTTGTGAAATGGTTTAACGACTCTAAAGGTTTCGGTTTTATCACTCCAGATGGCGGGGGAGAAGATTTATTTGCACATTTCTCTGCAATCAACAGCAGCGGTTTCAAATCATTGCGTGAAGCACAACGCGTTACCTTCGACGTAACGACAGGCCCTAAAGGCAAACAAGCTTCAAACATTGTGCCTCAGTAATCGAGCTTCAATCAACAAAAAACCCCGGTAATCCGGGGTTTTTTGTTGGTGAATCAGATGCGGGCTTGTTCTTTTTTTGTATTGCTTGCAATTTGAATGAAAACAAGCGAAATTATTCGTAAATCTGTTTATTCGTAAGGCTAAAGCTAAAGCTAAAGCATATAACGCCGAGCATCTTTATTTAACAGTATCTCTCCAAGATCGAAGTAGTAGTCTGCACTACGACGCAATGCGGGACTGAGACCATCTTTTACAAACCAAATAAATACTTGCTTTCCCTGCGCTTTAACAGCTTCCACAAGTGGAATATAGTCTTCATCACCTGCAACAAGAACAGCCGCGTCATAGTTTCCGTAGTGGGCATGGGATAGCATTTCTACTGACAGAGATATATCAACTTGCTTTGAGCCCCTAGTTTTATTTTTTGGAAAAACGCGAGGAGATTGAATGCCGAGTCCATTAAGTTTTTCGTGAATACTAATACGCCTATTTTCATCGCCACGCACTGAAGAGTAGTAATATCGTCGTACAGTGTTCACCGTTAAATGCGAGCTCAGATCAAGCAATGGAGACCAGACGTAAATATCTTTCTCGAATTGCACATGATCGAATGGTTTATTTTCTCCCAGAAGGTTAGCATAGCGAATAGCAAGGTTCTCGCCATCAATGAAAACCATCACTCGAGAATTCTTGATTTCGGCGGGATATGGGTATGGCATGATTTAATTTATTAAACAGCAAAAAACAAGCATCTTCTCAGATAATTCGATCATTGGAAAAGCCTAATTAGAGCTTACTCAGAAATTCAGCGATCAGATATGCGCTACCAAGTAAGAAT